>NZ_JARXYU010000013.1:0-156114 GCF_029893715.1 Paenibacillus sp. LBL
TCCACGCGTACCCATACCGAACACGACCGTTAAGCCTTCCAGCGCCGATGGTACTTGGACCGCAGGGTCCCGGGAGAGTAGGACGTCGCCAAGCGAATACATATTCCCTGATAGCTCAGTTGGTAGAGCACTCGACTGTTAATCGAGTTGTCACAGGTTCGAGTCCTGTTCGGGGAGCCATACGGAGAGGTGTCCGAGTTGGTCGAAGGAGCACGATTGGAAATCGTGTAGGCGCCAAAAGCGTCTCGAGGGTTCGAATCCCTCTCTCTCCGCCAGCAAGGACTTCATATATGGCCCGTTGGTCAAGGGGTTAAGACACCTCCCTTTCACGGAGGTAACAGGGGTTCGAATCCCCTACGGGTCACCATTATCTATATTGCTTCTGGGGATGAGAATCCTATCATTATGAAATACAGTTGGAGGCTTAGCTCAGCTGGGAGAGCATCTGCCTTACAAGCAGAGGGTCGGGGGTTCGAACCCCTCAGCCTCCACCATATATACACCTTTTAATGACGCGGGGTGGAGCAGTTCGGTAGCTCGTCGGGCTCATAACCCGAAGGTCGTAGGTTCAAATCCTGCCCCCGCAACCAATTTTATCACTAGAATAAGTGATTAAGCCTCATGGAACTGTGGTGTAGAGGCCTAACATGCCTGCCTGTCACGCAGGAGATCGCGGGTTCGAATCCCGTCAGTTCCGCCATTCTTACAAGCTTCAGGGATGAGAACTCATATACTTGGGTTCGTCGAAGCATCATCTTCGTTAGCATAGACTTCGCAGTCTCGAACGAAGAGAGAGTATCCCGTCAGTTCCGCCATTCTTTACTCTTAGTAATAAGAGCCATTAGCTCAGTTGGTAGAGCACCTGACTTTTAATCAGGGTGTCGAAGGTTCGAGTCCTTCATGGCTCACCATTTTTACCAATGTGAGTACAGGATGGAGTACATATTACATTGCGGACGTGGCTCAGCGGTAGAGCATCGCCTTGCCAAGGCGAGGGTCGCGGGTTCGATTCCCGTCGTCCGCTCCATTATGCGCCCTTAGCTCAGCTGGATAGAGCGTTTGACTACGAATCAAAAGGTCGGGAGTTCGAATCTCTCAGGGCGTGCCATTTTTCTTAAAAAACTATTAAAATATTTGATTCATACGAAATTTCATTATGCCGGTGTGGCGGAATTGGCAGACGCGCGCGACTCAAAATCGTGAGGGAAACCGTGGGGGTTCGAGTCCCTTCACCGGCATTTATTAACGGGATGTAGCTCAGCTTGGTAGAGCACCTGGTTTGGGACCAGGGGGTCGCATGTTCAAATCGTGTCATCCCGATTCAAATAGAAAGACTGCTTTCAGATGATCTGAATGCAGTCTTTCTTTGTTGTAGGTAGAAAATAATTCTAATTATAAATGCTCTGCTGAATAATTTGGCAGCGTCCCGGTCACAATATGAAAAACATTGAATAGAAGGGGATTACCTTGAGTGTTTTTCATTTTTTCAAGAAACTGTTCAGAAAACGCTGGAGACGCTGGAGACGCGCCATTTGGTCTTGTGCGATCGTTCTGATCGCAGGTGTCGTGATATGGTCCGGCCAGAATATAAAAGATCAGATGAAGAAGCTGCTCACGGCTACATCAGATGAAACACCACTGGCTGTGGAAACGATGCACTACCTGAAGATTGAAGACGACAAGCAGGAAGAGCGCATAGAGGATCAAAGGGAATTCATGCAGAAGTTGAATACGTCAAAGGGTAAGAAACAGGTTCACGTTCGCATAACGTATGTGTGTGGCACCGAAGAACAAGATTTGGGACGGCTCACGCCAGACGGTATTTATGAATTGATGAATAAAAATCCTTTATGGCAGGGACGGTTGGATGACAAAGGCGAAGTCTGGCTGGAGCAAACCATTTCAGATCTTTCGCCAGCTTGTAAGAGACAAGCATATATTAGCGTCGATTCCAAAGGCAATTTAACGCTGTTTGATGGTCCGCCGGAAGAGGAGAAGGTCATGCGAACCTTTTTTCAGCTCGATGTCGGTTCGATGGAGTCTTCTTTGCCTAAGGATGTCATTAAGCAATTAGAAGACGGTATTCGTATTCAGGACATTGAAGAGTATAACAGTGTACTGTCAACCTTTAGCGACTACGCTCGGGATATGGCCGAGAATGTCATGAAGCCAAGCCCTTAAGTAGTTTCTGTTTTCGTATTTGCCGAATTAAGATAAAAAACTGCCCGAATCATTCGGGCAGTTTTTTGCGTTTCCGGGACAGCCGGAGAGAGCAAATATGAAAGTTATATTACGGCTAATCAAAGGTTTAAAGTTTTTCCTCAACTGAAGTCGATCTTTTGTTATAATGAGAGAACGATACATATGTTCGCTTCATCAGAGGAGAGATTGGTTTTGCGTATTTTAGGGATCGACCCGGGGATTGCGATTGTGGGTTTCGGGTTTGTAGATAAGGTTGGGAGCAAGGTGACTCCGGTGCAGTATGGCTGCATCCAGACGGAAGCCCATACACCGGATGAGGAGAGGCTGCTTCATGTATATGAAGGCATGCAGCAGCTTATTGATAAATACGAGCCTGAGGCTGTGGCATTTGAGAAATTGTTCTTTAACCGCAATGTAACGACGGCCATGTCGGTATCCCAAGCCAGAGGTGTTCTCATTCTTGCTGCCATCCAGCGGGGACTTCCGATTGCAGAGTATACACCGATGCAGGTGAAGCAGGCGATCGTCGGTTATGGCAAGGCAGAGAAGAAACAAGTTCAGGAGATGGTCAGGATGTTCCTGAAGCTGCAGAGCATCCCTAAACCTGACGATGTGGCAGATGCATTGGCGGTAGCGATTTGTCATGCGCATTCATATACACTTAATTCCATGTTAAATGAGGTATTGCGAAAATGATCGATTTTTTACGGGGACAGGTTGTCCACTTAGAAAGTGAATATATTGTACTGGATGTTCAGGGAGTCGGATACCGCGTGTTCTGCCCGAATCCGTATGCTTTTGCGAAAACCGAAGGGACAGTGACGGTGTATACACACCATCATGTGCGTGATGATGCGATCCTATTGTTTGGCTTCCCGTCAAGGGAGGAGCAAAAATTATTCCGTAAACTCATTGAGGTTTCGGGGATCGGACCGCGCGTGGCCCTTGGCATTTTGGGTGGGGGGTCTCCGGACCATGTTGTTTCAGCGATCTATCAGGAGAACGTATCCTTTCTCGTCAAACTGCCAGGAATCGGTAAGAAAACAGCGCAGCGCATGATTCTGGATCTTAAGGATAAACTCGAAGGATTCGGCAATGCGACGATGATGACAGGACTTTTTGCAATACAGGAACCGGAAGCGGAGAATGATGGTTCGGCATGGTCAGAGGCTCGCGAGGGATTGAAGGCTCTGGGTTACACGGATAGTGAACTGGACAAGGTCTGGCTCAAGATTAAGGATTCTGGGGCCAGCGGTGAATCCGTCGATGTGCTGATGAAACGGGCGCTGCAGCAGCTATTTGCCGGTTAGATAGAGAAATCGCTGCAGGAAAGGAGTTTTGTAGATGGACGATCGAATTATTTCCGCCAATCTGATGATGGACGAACAGGCTGTCGAGCTTAGTTTGCGTCCGCGTTATTTGGCTGAATATATAGGACAGAATCAGGTTAAGGAAAATCTCAAGGTATATATCGAAGCTGCAAAAATGCGCAACGAAGCGCTTGATCACGTGTTATTGTACGGTCCACCGGGGCTTGGCAAAACGACCCTGGCTAATATTATTGCCAATGAGCTTGGTGTTAATCTACGGACGACGTCCGGTCCGGCAATCGAACGACCGGGAGATTTGGCTGCACTTCTTACCAATCTGCAGGAAGGGGATGTCTTGTTTATTGATGAGATCCATCGCCTGCACCGGACGGTAGAGGAAGTGATGTATCCGGCCATGGAGGATTTTGCGCTGGATATTATGATTGGCAAAGGGCCAAGCGCACGCTCGGTGCGTCTGGATCTGCCGCCGTTCACGTTAATAGGCGCCACAACCAGGGCTGGGCTGCTCTCTGCGCCGCTTAGGGACCGTTTTGGAGTGGTTAGCCGGTTGGAATTCTATACGGTGGACGAGCTAAGTTACATCGTGTCACGCAATGCGGATCTCTTGGGGATCGAGATACTAGGTGATGCCGCTGACGAGATTGCCCTGAGATCGAGGGGGACGCCTCGTATCGCTAACCGGCTCTTGAAGCGTGTACGTGATTACGCCCAGGTTCGCGGCGATGGGATGATAACGCCAGCCATTGCTCAAGAGGCTTTGAAGATGCTCCAGATTGACCCGATGGGTCTGGATTTTATCGATCATAAAATGCTTAATGCTATGATTCGAAGTTTCCGAGGCGGGCCAGTGGGTCTGGATACGATTGCGGCAACGATCGGAGAAGAGAGTCAAACGATTGAAGATGTGTATGAACCGTATCTCTTGCAGATTGGCTTTTTGCAGCGGACACCGCGAGGCAGGGTCGTTACTCCCACAGCATATCAACATTTAGGCATTCCTTTTCCGGAGGACCGCCGTTAGTTTATAGAGTCATGAAATTCATACTACATCCTAATAGCTACAGGAGGAAAGACGCAAATGGATAGGAACTGGACGAAATCATTATTCCGCTGGTCCGCAAAAGGATTCTTGGCACTGACAATTGCAGGAAGTGTATGGAGCGCACCAGCCGTGCATGCGGCTGCTCCTTCATTGGATACGATACGAGTCGCGATGTTTTTGGATCTGGGAAGTCAGTATAAGTCAACAACGAATGCAGTTACTCTGCAATCCATGGAAGCTTTAACGGCTTCAATGCTTGCTGCTGGCACTCTGGAAACACTCGTAAATATTCCTGCCAATCAGCAGGTTCGGATGAGTGTGGATACATACCGCGTCAAGGTGCTTGAGACAACGGATTGGAAAACAGCTTCAGAAGCAGCGAAGAAGCTGCAGGGCACGAGCGACAAACCGATGCTGTTTATTGATGGCAAGGTATATAAACTGTATGCCGGTATGTATGGAACCGAGAAATCAGCTATTGAAGCAGCAGCGAGAACAGCAAAGACTGCGGCTGCTCATCTGAACGGACAGACCCCTTCCGTCAAAGGCGGATTGCATCTGTCGGCTGGATCGTATGGCTCAGAAGCCCAGGCGGAGACGGTTCGTAAATCGTTTGCGGATGCAGGCATTGATGCATTCAACGTGCTGGTGCCGGCGGGAGGAGCTTCTACTTATGAGGTATGGGTAGGGGAAGCCGCGAACACATCGGATTTGGCAGCAATCAAACAGGAAGCGGGAAAAGTTTCTGCTGCACTTGTCGAACAGGGTGCTAATACTTCAGGACTGATTCTGAGACGCGATGTCAGCCTGAACCTGGCAACCCCTCAAGAAACACAGCATTACATGTTGGCGGGCGCTCAGTCCACACTGCGCCTGGAAGGGAAGACAGGGGCCGCAACAAATGTGAAAGAGCGCACGGATCGTTCTTATCGAGGGACATTTGAGATCGGGCAAAAGAACGGCCAACTCTATCTTGTGAATGAATTGCCGTTCCAGCAGTACCTGTATTCCGTTGTCGGCGCCGAAGTGCCGTCTTCCTGGGGAGCAGAGGCTCTGAAAGCTCAAGCCGTTGCAGCGCGCAGTTATGCTCTATTCCAAGGCAGCAAGTTTGAAGTAGCACATGTGGTGGATACAACATTAAGCCAAGCCTATTATGGAACAGCCTATGAGTATGCCAGCATTATTCAGGCTGTAGATGCCACTGAAGGCGAAGTTGTTTTGAAGGACGGCAAGCTCGTGGAAACCGTATTTTCCTCCAACAGCGGGGGGATGACGGCGGACTCCACTGAGGTATGGGGAAACCGGAACGATCTGTTTACAGCAGTGGAAAGCCCCGGGGATTCTTCGTCCCAAGCTGCGCTCAAGTCATGGTATCATGTGCTCCTTCCGAGCGGGGTTACCGGTTATGTCCGTGAGGACAATGCAAAAGAAACCGGCAATAAAACCTCGGCAGGGCTTCTGTACATGACCGTCACTTCCAAGGATACGAATGTGCGGCAATTGCCGTTAATCCAATCGAACGTTGAGCCTGTGGGCAAGATGAATCCGGGAGACACTGCCGTTATTCTTGAAAAGGTGGCGGAGTCCAACAGTTATGATTGGGTTCGCGGTCCTTATACTTCAGACGAATTGCTGGCCTCTCTAAAAGGAAAAACAACTAACAGCCTGCCTGCCTCTATTTCTTCATTGGATGTAACGGAGCGAGGCCCATCCGGGCGTGCCCTTACGGTTAAAGCTAATGGACAAGTGCTGGACGTCAAATATCCGGATATGTTCCGCTCTGTTTTCAACGGTCTGCCAAGCACACTGTTTGATATTGAATCAACCGGAAGTTATACTGTATTGAGCGCGAATGGTGCGGTATCAACGGTTTCAAGCGGTCAAACGGTATCGGTCATCTCTGGAAGCGGAAACGGAAATGTTAGAGGCTCCGGGACCGTTGTGATGAATGGAACAGGGAAAGCACGTGTAATCGAGAACTCTTCCGGCTTCAAATTTACCGGCAAAGGCTTCGGTCATGGACTCGGCATGTCGCAGTGGGGTGCCAAAGGAATGGCCGATGAAGGGTATGATTATAAGCAGATACTCCAACACTATTACCGCAACACGATTATTACGAAGGACTGACCGACATGAATGTAGATTTGTATGATTTTGAATTACCCGAACAATTGATTGCGCAGACACCGCTGCTTGATCGAAGTTCGTCAAGACTTCTCACCCTTAACAAAGAGAGCGGGCAAATCAGTCATCAAACGTTCGCAGATATCATAGACAGCCTGAATGCGGGAGACACGCTTGTATTAAATGATACGAAGGTGATTCCTGCACGATTGTTCGGCGAAAAGGAAGATACCGGTGCCAAGGCAGAGGTCCTTCTGCTGAAGAGTATGGGGCAAGACCGATGGGAAGCACTGGTGAAACCCGGCAAGAAGTTGAAAAAGGGAAATGTGATTTCTTTTGGTGATGGCAAATTAAAAGCGGTTATTGAGGAGGAAGGAGAGATGGGTGCTCGCACCCTTTCCTTCTCTTATAAAGGGATTTTTCAGGAGATTCTGGATGAGCTGGGTCAAATGCCGCTCCCGCCTTATATTAAAGAGAAGCTGGATGACCGGGATCGTTATCAGACCGTATACGCGAAGCACGAAGGATCCGCAGCTGCACCGACAGCAGGCCTTCACTTCACAGAGGCACTCCTGGAACAGATCCGTGCCAAGGGGGTGGACATCGCCTTCATCACCCTGCATGTGGGACTGGGAACATTCCGTCCGATGTCCGTGGATGTGGTCGAGGATCATGTCATGCATGAAGAGTATTATTCTCTCTCTCAGGAGACGGCAGATCTGCTTAATGAAACGAAGCGGCGCG
Organism: Paenibacillus sp. LBL; assembly: GCF_029893715.1. Classification (NCBI taxonomy): domain Bacteria; kingdom Bacillati; phylum Bacillota; class Bacilli; order Caryophanales; family Paenibacillaceae; genus Paenibacillus; species Paenibacillus sp. LBL. Next base: position 7,444 of record NZ_JARXYU010000013.1, read on the forward strand.
GCGGCCGGGTCATAGCTGTTGGAACGACCTCATGCCGAACGCTGGAAACGGTAGGCTCACAGATGAACGGCGAGCCTCTCCGGGAGAGCAGCGGCTGGACAAGTATTTTTATCTATCCCGGGTATTCGTTTACGGTCGTGGATGCACTGATCACGAATTTCCATCTTCCCAAATCCACGCTGGTTATGCTGGTCAGTGCGCTGGCTGGACGTGAACACATTATGAAAGCGTACAAGGAAGCAGTTGAAGACAAGTACCGCTTCTTCAGCTTTGGCGACGCTATGTTTATCTATTAACTTCGGAGGTTGGTAATCACAATGGCAGCAGCTGTTACGTATGAACATATTAAAACGTGCAAACAATCAGGCGCTAGGCTTGGCAGGGTGCACACTCCTCACGGTGTGATCGATACACCGACTTTTATGCCGGTCGGAACATTGGCAACCGTAAAAACCATGAGCCCGGAAGAACTCAAAGCCATGGATGCTCACATTATTTTGAGTAATACCTATCATCTCTTTCTTCGTCCCGGGCATGACATCGTCAAGGAAGCAGGCGGACTGCACAAATTCATGAACTGGGACCGGCCGATCTTGACCGACAGCGGCGGCTTTCAGGTATTCAGCTTGGCAGAAATGAGGAAAATAACGGAGGAAGGCGTACATTTCCGTTCCCATCTGAACGGAGATAAACTGTTCATCTCTCCCGAGGTTGCCATGGAGATTCAGAACGCGCTGGGATCTGATATTATGATGGCCTTTGATGAATGCCCGCCTTATCCTGCGGAGTACGAATATGTGAAACAATCCACTGAGCGTACTTCCCGCTGGGCTGAACGCTGCCTTAAGAGTCATGCCAGACCGGAAGATCAAGCCCTGTTCGCGATCGTCCAGGGAGGCATGCATGAGGATCTGCGCCGCCAGAGCGCCCGGGATTTGACTTCCATGGATTTCCCGGGTTATGCTATTGGTGGACTTAGTGTGGGAGAATCGAAGCAGCTGATGTATGAAGTGCTGGATCACACGGTACCCCTGCTGCCGAACAATAAGCCTCGCTATTTGATGGGAGTCGGATCACCCGATGCGTTGATTGAGGGCTCGATTCGTGGTGTGGATATGTTCGATTGCGTGCTTCCGACTCGGATTGCCCGCAACGGGACAACGATGACAAGTCAAGGCCGTCTTGTCGTTCGAAATGCTCAATATGCCAGGGATTACGGACCGCTGGATCCGGAATGCGACTGCTACACTTGCCGTAACTACTCGCGTGCTTATTTGCGTCATCTGATCAAGAGCGATGAAACGTTCGGAATGAGATTGACGACGTATCATAATCTGCATTTCCTGCTCAATTTGATGCGGGGCGTACGCCAGAGTATTATGGAAGACCGTCTGCTTGATTTCCGCGATGAGTTTTTTGATAAGTACGGCCTACATGATAATAAAAAAGGGTTTTAAAGCAAAATCATGGCCATCATGATAAGTTTTATGAAAGGGGGGAAAGATATGATAGAAACTTTTGATTTAGCAGCAGCGGCGAATGGCGGCAGTGGCGGCATATTAGGTCTGATCTTGCCATTCGTATTGATGTTTGTTATCTTCTATTTCCTGCTTATTCGTCCACAGCAGAAGAAACAGAAGACTAGAAACGCAATGCTTAGCGCCTTGTCCAAAGGCGATAAAGTGGTAACAATTGGAGGACTTCACGGCACGATCGTGGAGATTACCGACAATATTGTGGTCTTGAAAGTGAACGATGTAACGAAGTTGACGTTCGACCGCAACTCGATCAGCCACAGTGTAAGCACGGATGCATAATCACGTCTCACTTACATACGGGATGTAATCGTGAAGATATGACAGCCATAACAAAGGCCGGTTCCTGATGGAATCGGCCTTTGTTTTTTTTGTGAGTAAAAGTGTAGCAATGGACTGTTCATGGAAGATTTAGGAAGTGTGTTATTTCTTCAAATTGACCCCGAACATTCCCCCGATTGCGCCAGCAGCAAAAACCATGGCAATCAGTGTCAAGTCTCCAAGAGACAAGGAGCTATCCAGGGCAAGAAAGCCAATGACGAGCAGTGTAACGCCGTATAACAGCCCTGTGAGGCAGCCGTAATACCAGCCTTTGTTTCCTGCTCGCTTCCCGCTTACACATCCACCGATAAACGCTGCGATAGCATGTACGAGAAACGTATAAAAGGATAAGTCGTCTTCAGCCAGCCCGCTGCTCCATAGAAGCAGTGATAAAGCCAGTGCACCGAGAAACATCCAGAAAAAAGAATACAAAAGACCTGAAAGAATCGGATTGGAGATCCTAAAGGTAAATACTCGCCGGATTGGTTCCATGAATCGTCCCCCTTAACTAATCTTGATTATTAAACATTGTATGGCCAAGCCTGTACATATAGTACAAACTGAACATTTTGCAACCGGTTTTGCATGATTACCATTAATTAAGCAATTGTAATCGAATGGGAAGAGGTGCAGCAGGCCAGAATAGCTGTACATGAGAATGTTCGACAAGCTAGGGAGGGATTGTTTATGTCTCATATGACTATTCTGATTCTGCGGACCATTCTGATGTATGTGGTCATTTTTGTCACCATGCGAATCATGGGCAAAAGGGAAATCGGAAAGCTGTCCATCTTCGATTTGGTCATATCCATCATGATCGCTGAAATTGCCGTTTTTGTACTGGAAGATGTCAATAAACCGATTTGGGAAGGGCTTGCTCCTATCGCCGTTCTGGTGGGCATTCAGGTAGGGCTTGCTTACATTGGCTTGAAGAATCGAAAGATACGCCTGTTTGCAGACGGAAGGCCAAGCGTATTGGTGTCCCGTGGCAAGCTGCACCGCAAAGAGATGACAAAATTGCGCTATAATCTGGATGATTTGATGCAGCAGCTAAGAGGCAAAGACATCGACAGCCTGGCGGATGTGGAGTTTGCGATTCTCGAAACTTCCGGCCAGCTCACCGTCATTCCAAAGGATGCTGACAGCAGTTCGAATAGCTCCAACAGCAGCAGCCACTCTTCAAGTTCATCAGAGACCCCGAGTTCCGCAAATTCTTCCGGTTCTTCTTCATCCAAATCCACATCCAAGGAAGTAGATCCAACCGTCGTCGATATTCCATACCACAAAATTACGTACGAAGGGCTTCCCATTCCGCTTATACTGGATGGAAAGGTACAGGACGAAAATCTGGAATTAATTGAAAAGACACGATTCTGGCTTAAAAACGAGATTCAAAATCATGGTGCCAAAGATTTTAAAGATATATTTTTGTGCTCGATTGACCATAAAGGACGTATTTACATTGACCGCAAGGATCGGGATTAACGGCGGCTCAATCGGCTGAACCAGGAACCAACGACGGGAACACGCTCCAGGTCACGAGGAGTGACCAGCCTGGTCATAAAAATCACGATCAAATAGACCATGACTCCAACCGTTGCAGAGGCCAGGAATTGCAGCCACGGTAAGGATGCAAACGGAAGATGTTTATAGCCATACAGAACACAGGCGCCCATAATGATCATAACGGCTCCGATTTTCACATAATCAAGCAGGCGGAACCGAAAGCCGATCAGTCTCGACAGGCTAAATCCATGCAGCAAAGTGACAGCGATGCTGTTTACGATGATGGCGATCACGGCACCCTTGATGCCGAAGGCCGGATTGGATGCCAAATAAACGATGAGGCTCATTTTGATGATAGCTCCGACCAGAGTATTCAATAGAGCACGACCTGGTCGGTCGAGTGCCTGCAGTGCAGCTTGCAGGGGGGACTGCACGTACAAAAACAGAGCGAAGGGTGCCATGATTTTGAGCATATCGCTAATCTCGCTATTGTCGTATAACAGCAGACATAGCGGCTCGGCCAAAACAAACATGAGGATAGCAAAGGGAGCGCCTGAGACAAGGGCAAGCCGAAGGGATTGGTTCATCCGTTTGTGTATGGTAGCCCGATCATTACGCGCGGCTGCTTCTGAGAGTGAAGGAACAAGGGAAATGGCGAGAGAGACGGTCAGGGCACCGGGCAATAGCAGAAGCGGGATAATCATGCCCTGGAGAGCTCCATACTGGGCGGTAGCTACGGATGTCGCAATACCTGCCATGGCCAGACTGCGATTCGTCAGAATGGTCTCCAGCAAGTAAGAGAAGGAGCCAACCATTTTACCGCCGGTGACAGGTAAAGCGATACCGAATAAACGTTTCAGGATGCCTTTATTGGTGGGGGGCGTTTCCTTCACAATCGGTGCCGTGATTGCCTCTTGTGGTGATCTCGGCATCAGTTTGTTGGTTCTGCGTCCCTCACCAGAATATTGCAGCAGCAGTGCAATCATCCCGATCAGCTCTCCGACAGCTGTGCCGAGCATGGCTCCTGCCGCGCCGTATGCGATACCTTTGGGCATCAACAGATGGGCAAACCAAAGCATGCAAATAATTCGGACAATCGTCTCGATCACAGAGGAGCTTGCGGAGGGAATCATGTTTTGTTTTCCTTGGAAGTATCCTCGATACACGGACGAAACGGCAATGATGATCAGCATGGGTGTCATGCTGATGAAGGTTTGATATACACGCTCGTCCGGCAAAAGAACACCGGTTACCCAAGGAGCAAGCAGCAGACTGAGTCCTGTAAAGAGGGTACCTGCTATCAGGGTCAGCATAAGGCTTACATGAAGAATCTGCTTGGAGGCATCCTGCTTCCCGGCTCCTTCGGCTTCAGCAACCATTTTGGCAATGGCCAGCGGAATTCCGCCCGTAATGATAGTTACGAGCACGATAAAGAAGGGATACCCCAACTGGTAAATGCCGACACCCTCGGGTCCAATGATCCGGGGGAGGGCGATACGGGGAATAAACCCGAGTAGGCGGTTTAATATGCCGGCTGCAAGTAAGATCAGCGTTCCTTTAATAAATGATTGCTTGTTCACTGTCCATCCCACTCCCTGGTTAAGACTGAATACGATGACACAACATGGCTATTCTTATGGATATGCCCTACCTGTCCCATCTGATGACTTTACTTTTTTTTCAGGACATGGTAGGAATAGAAGGAAAGCAAAGTAGGATGTCGAATGTATTTTAGGGACAACAGGGAGTCAGTGAGGAGGCCATATGCATGGAACTCGAGCAAATGAGCGAGGAAGAATTGATGAGCACCATTGAGATGGTATGCTTGAGCAAAGTTGAAGAAATGCATCTGATCGGGTACGAATATGTGACCAGCGATGATATTTGGAACTGTGTCAGCAGCAAGTATGAGAAGGAAGGCGTCCCATCCCTCCACAAACTGGTCAACGACATTCTGTCCTTGAAGGCAACAGCATTAATGAACTATATGACAATATCAGCATATAAGGGATCTTCTTTCGATTAATCGGAGAGGTCCCTTTTGCCTTGCGGAATAAGGGTTCATCCATAAGCCCGACAAATTTTGATAAATTGACTGGGTTTTATGACATCGCTATAATAGGAATATTGAGTAAAAAGGGGGAACAAGGGACGGCATGAAGAGAATTATCAGTTTCGTTGGAACCGTGCTCGTGATCACTATTTTAATGGCCGTTACAACTCCAGGCTTGTTGAAAGAGGTCCGTCTTGGTTTGGATCTAAAGGGTGGATTTGAAATCCTTTATGAAGCCGAGCCATTAATGGAAGGTCAGCAAGTCACAAAAGAAGCACTGCAGGAAACAGCGAAGAGCTTGCAAAAGCGCGCTGATGCGATGGGAACGTCAGAGCCGGAGGTTACGCCGGAAGGGACAAACCGGATTCGCCTGAAAGTGGCGGGCGTAACGGATGAGGCCGAAGTTCGAAAAACAATGAAAGAACCTGCAAACCTCACATTCCGAAGCAATGACGGCTGTAAAGAAGGCGAGGAGTTTTGTAAAATAGAGCTCCGCGGCGACGATTTTGTCGAGAATGGCGCATCGGTTGCCTATGACACGCTTAATCAGCCTATGATAGATATTAAAGTGAAGGACAAAGGGAAGTTCGCTGAAATTACAGAACGTCTTCTTGGTCAAGAGCTCGCTATCTTCATGGATGACCAACTTCTGTCGGCTCCGACGGTACGAGCTGTATTGACAGACGGCACTGCGCAAATTACAGGGAATTACTCCCTAGATGAAGCAAAACAGATCCGGGATACGATTAATCTCGGTGCTTTGCCACTGAAACTGGTAGAGAAATACTCCCAGAGCGTAGGGGCAACACTCGGTATGCAGTCTCTTACTAAAACGCTGCAAGCAGGTCTTATAGCGTCTGCTGCGATTCTGTTATTCATGATCATTAGATACCGTGTACCAGGTTTGCTTGCAAGTTTTGCACTCATTTTGCATACATGGCTGCTGATTCTTATTTTCGTATGGGCTGACTTTACCTTGACGCTTCCAGGTATCGCGGCATTCATACTTGGTATTGGTATGGCCGTTGATGCCAACATCATTACCTATGAACGTATTAGGGAAGAGATCAAGACAGGTAAGAGTGTGCCATCCGCAGTGAAATCGGGCGGTAAGTCGTCCCTGCGGGCGATTATGGACTCTAACTTGACAACGATTCTTGTTGCCGCTGTAATGTTCGGGTTTGGTACCGGTGCGGTTAAAGGTTTTGCGCTCGTATTGATCTTGGAGATTATCGTAAGTATTGCCACGAACGTTTATTTCTCCCGTTTCTTGCTCAATCTGCTTGTGAATATTGGTTGGGCCCGCAAACCGAGCCATTATGGCGTAAAGGAGCGTGACATTCGTGAGCTTTAAGAAATACGATTTCGTAAGCAAAAGCAGATTTTTCTATATACTATCCATAGCTATTACGATTCTGGGGTTGGTATTTCTCCTGACTCGAGGGCTTAACTATGGGGTTGACTTCCAATCAGGCTCCAACGTGGATATCTCACTCTCCAAACCGTTGACAACGGAGCAGATTGAATCCGTGCTAGCAGAAGCAGGGATCGGTGAAGATGCAAGTGTTACGCCGGGTAATGATCGTGTGAACATCCGGTTCAGCCAGGTACTCACCGAGGATCAGGATTTGAAGCTGAGATCCGGCATCGAGAAGCTGGATGACACGGCAACATTCGAGATCAATACGGTTGACCCCGAGATGGCTAAGGAGCTTGGACGGAACGCAATATATGCCGTACTTCTCTCATGTATCGGGATTATCATCTATGTCAGCATTCGCTTTGAATGGCGGTTTGCGATTGCAGCGATTGTAGCGCTCCTGCATGATGCATTTGTGGTTATCAGTATTTTCTCGATTCTCGGGTTGGAAGTGGATTTAACGTTCATCATTGCCGTTCTGACGATCATCGGTTATTCGATTAACGATACGATTGTTATCTTTGACCGGATACGGGAAAACTTAAGGTTTGCCAAGATTAAAAGATCATCGGATCTAAATGATCTCGTAAACAAAAGTTTGCACCAGACGCTCGGTCGTTCGATTTATACGGCTTTGTCCGTATTCATCGCTGCGTTCTTCATGCTCTTGCTTGGCGGTGAGTCGATTCAGATGTTCTCGCTGGCGATTTGTATCGGTTTGGCTTTCGGTGCGTATTCTTCGATCTTTATTGCGAGTCCGTTGTGGCTTGTGCTAAAAAAACGTAATGTCAGCAATAAACCGAATGCACCTAAACCAAACAAAGATAAAATTGAAATTTAATCCAATGGGCTGATGGCGTTGCAATCTAGACAGCAGAGATCCTATACAAGTGAAAGCCGCGTCGTAGGCGACGCGGCTTTCTAAAGTTAACAGCATGATCATGTGCAGGATTGACTGGACACGATTGAGGGGGGCCTCAAGTGAACAATGAACGATTGAATCATACCGAAACTATCGTCTGGACAGGCATTGTAACTGATTTTGCATTGGCATTGTGCAAAGGCATTGTCGGTTATTTATCCGGCAGCAAGGCTCTAATCGGAGATGCTATGCACTCTGCGGCGAACGCAGTAACTTTATTGGTGAACCGGATGCCAAGCACAGGAATCTTTGGCTATAAGAGTTCCATTCGGAGCAAACGGGATGCACCTGAAACGGCGGAGCCAGTAATTTCGATCTTGTTTGCCGTATTGTTTATTATGGGCGGCATCCAAATTGCTATTTCAGCCATTCAGCACATGGCATCAGGCAACCTCCAGCCGCCAACCAAAGGCGCAATAATTGCAGTCCTTGTCTCACTGGCAGTAAATGAAGCCGTATTTCAGTACCAATACCGGCAGATCAAAAGAAACAATGATCCAAGGCACGCGATGCTGTCCGCTGACCACCGATTCGCACTATATTCTTCTCTTACGGTCTTGGTCGGGGTGTCTCTTTCCATGGGAGGCTTTTATTTCGAATTGGCTCCGCTGGTATACATGGACTCGATTGCAGCTCTTATTGTGTCTTGTCTCGTAGTGAGAAAAGGGTATATACTGATCGTTCATTCCGTTTATGGAACGCTTTTAGAAGAGAAGCGACATGAGCATGAAGCGGAGTTTATGGATACGATTCAGCGTGTGCACGGTGTCATAACGGTCACGGAACTGAAAGTTCAGGAATACGGACAGTTTCGCCATGTGAACATCGAGGTGAAAATCACCGTGAATCCGCGTACTTCCGTATTGGAGGCACAGGAAATTGCCGAGCGGATCCGAAAGCTTTTAACCCATCGCTTCATTCAGGTTACGGATGCCAAGGTTGCCGTAGTTCCCTATGAACCGGGTTATCCGTATAAATCGAATTATGACTTGATGGACAATGATATGCCGACACTGACGCAGTAACGGATGAGTTACAGGCTAAGACAGCAGGAAAAAGGCAGGAAAAGGAAGGTGAGTCCCTGTGCTGTATTCCAAATACGAATGGCGAATACACCCGGCAGAGTCATCAATCACCGATAGGCTGGCTCAGGACCTGTCGTTGTCGCCCATTGTGGCTTCACTTATGGCTTCGCGGGGGATACAATCGGCCGAGGATGGACACAGATTTCTACATGGTACCTTTGAGCTGACGCATGATCCTTATCTCATGCAGGGAATGCAAGAGGCAGTACCGCGAATACGCAAAGCGCTGGAGGATCGTGAGCATATTCTGATCTATGGCGATTACGATGCAGATGGAGTATCCAGCACATCGTTGATGATTCATCTGATGCGTCATTTGGGCGCATCCTATGATATTTATATACCTCATCGTTCCAATGAAGGTTATGGTTTACATAATCATGCACTGGATTGGGCCCATCAACAAGGGGTGAGTCTGGTGATTACCGTAGATACGGGAATTAGTGCAGTCGAGCAAATTGCGTACGCGAACAGCTTGGGCATCGACGTGATTGTCACAGACCATCATGAGCCGCCTGAGACGCTGCCTGAGGCTTATGCACTGATCAACCCGAAGCTTCCCACATGTCCTTATCCTTTTAAGGGTTTGGCGGGCGTAGGCGTGGCGTACAAGCTGGCTCAGGCTCTTGTGGGGGAGCCGCCTGAGGAATGGCTCCAGATCGTTTCCATCGGGACGATAGCTGATTTGATGCCGCTCACTGGAGAGAATCGGGTGCTGGTGAAGCACGGAATTGAATCGATGCGGAACACTCGTTATGAAGGCATTCGATGTTTGCTCGAGGTATCGGGGGTTCACGTGGAGCAGGTAACCGCAGTAAACGTGGCTTTTTCTATGGCACCACGAATTAATGCCAGCGGCCGCCTCGATCATGCAGGTCGTGCGGTTACGCTCCTTACAACAGAGCACAGGGAAGAAGCGGAGCGTTTAGCCTGGGAGCTGGATGGACTGAACAAGGAACGGCAGCAAGTGGTTGAGACCATTGTTGAGGAAGCCCTTGGAATGGTGCAGACCCGCTGGGGAGGGCGGGAGATTCCTCCCGTCATCGTGCTGGCCGGTGAAGGCTGGAATGTTGGTGTTGTTGGAATTGTGGCTTCCAAAATATTGGAGCGATTCTACAGACCTGTTGTCATACTCGGGATTGACCCCGATACGGGGAATTGCAAAGGCTCTGCCCGTTCGATTCCAGGATTCGATATCTATGCGGCTTTACACTCCTGTCGGGACGTGATGGACCATTTTGGCGGTCATCATTCTGCTGCCGGCATGAGCCTCCAGCGGGACCGCTTGGAGGAGTTTGAACGGGGACTTCATGTATATGCAGAAGAAGCACTTGATGCAGAGCATCTCATTGCCGTATGTGATGCAGACCTCGAAGCCAGCATGTCGGAGATATCTGTGCCTGTTTTGGAGCAAATCGAACAGTTAGGACCATTTGGGATGGCGAATGCTGTACCCAAGATTGTCTTTCGTGATGTTGTCATTAAGGATGTTCGGAAAATCGGCAAGGAAGGAAAACACCTGAAGCTTCGTATCCAGCAGAAGCGGGAAGTGATGGATGCCATCTCATTTGGATGGGGGCATCTTGCCGATATTTTGCCCGTAGGCACTATCGTGGACGTGTTGGGAGAGCTCTCCGTGAATGAATGGAACGGCAGCCGCAAGGTGCAGCTGATGATTCAGGACATTCGCGCCTCCTATCAGCAGGTATTTGATTATCGGGGAATCCAAGAGCCTTTGAAAGAAATTCAGAGGTGGAGAGCGGATCTGGAACCGCATCTCCGTTGTCCGGCTGCCCGTTCGGCAGTGGTATATGCAAAAGATTCACACCCGGAAATAAAAACCCAATTGTATGATATGTGCCTTTGGGTATATGATAGGAATGCTGGCGTCTTGCCGGATAATGAAATTGCTGAGAACCACAATCAAGAAGACATTTCCGTTTTGTTCGTACTGGACGTACCGGAGACGGCTGAACAGCTGGATGGGTTCATGTCAGCCTTCCATTCCGTTCCCAATATATTCATGTTACATCCGACCCGGAGTCAGCGTGAACGATTGCTAATTCCGGACCGGGAACAGTTTAAAAAGCTGTACGTTTCACTCGCTGGAATGACGTCCAGTCCCATGCCGGAGAACGAGGTTGTTGCGCGTCTGCAGCAGCAGGCTTCCTTGTCTCCACGCATGTTAGTCAAAGTGCTGGACGTGTTTGAAGAATTGGCGTTCATTCAGCGTGTCGAGGGACAAATTACTTTTATACCGAAGCCGGAGAAAAAACCGCTGGATGCTTCCCGTCACTTCAGGGAATTAAGCGATTTGGCGGATATGGAGCAGCATCTGCTTCATGCCGGTACCGAACAATTAACCCAGTGGATGATGTCCCGCACAAAAGGTGTATCTTAGCCGCAACCATACAGGAGGAGATTATTTTGGATTTTAAAGATTATATTCGTGTCATTCCCGATTTTCCGCAGGCGGGGATCAGCTTCAAAGATATTACCACACTGCTGAAGAACGGTGAGGCATATCGCAAATCCATCGAAGAATTGAAGGTCATGGTGTCCGATCTTAAGATCGATGTGATAGCTGGTCCCGAAGCTCGCGGATTTGTCGTGGGTGCACCGCTGGCGTATGCCCTTGGAGTCGGATTCGCTCCCATTCGCAAAAGCGGAAAGCTTCCATACGAAACGATTGAAGTGGGATATGACCTCGAGTATGGAAAAGATCGCTTGGCGATGCATACCGATGCCATCGAGAAGGGGCAAAATGTTCTGATTGCGGATGATCTCCTTGCAACTGGCGGGACCATTGCAACTTCAATTAACCTCATCCGTCAATTGGGCGGCAATGTGGTTGGAGCTGCCTTCATGATCGAACTTACCGATTTGAATGGCCGTTCGAAGCTGGATGGAATCGATGTATTTACACTCATGAAATACGAGTAAACGACAAAGATCTTCCTGATTTTCCCGGGAAATATTAACGCCCTGAGCTATAAGCTCAGGGCGTTTTTTGATTTGAGATCCAGTTATGATGAAATCAATCTGGTGTTTTCTCCACGATCGGTCCATCATTTTTTTCATTGGAGAGACCGGTAATTTCGAATACTTTAAAGAGCAGAGCCATAACGACACCTACGATGGTTGCCAATGCCATACCCTTCAGTTCGACGGTATTGATCTTCAAAGTTACGCCGCTAATTCCTGTTACCAACACCAGTGTAGCCAGAATCATGTTGCTTGCTTTGGAGAAATCGACCTTTTGCTCAACGAAGATTCGAAGACCGGAAGCTGCAATAACTCCGAACAGCAACAGGGATACGCCGCCCATTACGGGTGTAGGAATGTTCGCTACAACGGCAGAGAACGTTCCGGAGAAGGAGAGTATGATCGCAATAACGGCTGCTCCGGCAATCACGAATATTGAGTATACCTTTGTAAGCGCCATGACACCAATATTTTCACCGTAGGTGGTATTCGGTGTTGAGCCTACAAACCCGGACAGGATAGTGGATATACCGTTGCCAAGCAGTGAACGATGAAGGCCGGGATCTTTAGAGAGGTCTTTGCCCACAATATTGCTGGTTACAAGCAAGTGGCCAATATGCTCAACGATAACAACGATCGCAACCGGAATGATGGTCCAGATCGCTCCGTTATCGAACACCGGTGTGGTCAGCTGCGGTGCTGACAAGAAGGTTGCATTCGCAATTTTCTCTGTGTCTACCACTCCAAGAACGAAGGAGAGTGCATACCCGACTACGATTCCGATCAGGATGTGAATGATTTTGGAGAAGCCGCGGAACAGGATGGAACCGAATACCGTGACGCCGAGCGTAACGAGCGAGATGGTAATGATTTTAGGATCAATGGCCTGTCCCTCTTCCGGCAAAAAGCCGGCCATGCCAGCAGCAACAGGAACAAGCTCAAGTCCGATCATCGCGATAATGGCACCCATAACCGCAGGCGGAAATACGAAGTCGATCCATTTGGTTCCTGCATATTTAACGATGAGAGCCACAAGACAGAAGATGATCCCCGTGACGATGAAGGCTCCCAATGCTTTGCCATAGTTGGCTTCCGGGTCACCGGCCAGTACGATCAGAACCGGCGAGATAAACGCAAAGCTGGAGCCGAGGTAGGCCGGGATTTTTCCTTTACATAAGAAAATGTAGAGCAGTGTACCAATACCGTTCATCAGCAGGATCATGCCGGGGTCCACGCCGAATATGTTCGGTACAAGCACCGTGCTTCCGAACATGGCAAACAAATGCTGCAGACTCAGAAGGAAGCCTGGACCAAACGGAAGTTTCTCATCTACTTGAATTTCACGTTGCAAACCATTTCACTCCTCTATAGGACTTTAAATATAGGACCGTTCGCGTACGATCTTTAATAGATTAAATACAATCGTTCGTTTTTTCAACAATAATTTTTACAGTTCGTCAAAATATCCAATTCATGTCAAGTTTTGATGTCTCCGCGCCGGAAACGGGCATACTATAAGTGTCAGGATGCTGCACATGTTGACGTATAACGCCACAAGCGTCATAATGATAGGAAAACAATCACGAGGGAACCTGCACGTTTTGACAAGGGCGGGTTCCATTTTATATAGAAAGGGAAGAGAAGGACTCCAAAATGGGCATAGAGCGATTACTCGAAAAGGCCAGCGCCTATATAAAAGAACCCGATCTTCTCCGCATTGAGGAAGCGTATGTATTTGCGGAGCAAGCCCACCACGGACAAGTGCGGAAATCGGGAGAACCTTATATTCTTCATCCGCTTGCGGTTGCAGACATCGTGGTGAACATGCAGGTGGACACGTTGTCTATTATTGCTGCACTGCTTCATGATGTCGTTGAGGATACAACTGTATCACTTGAGCAGATTCGCGAGCGCTTCGGGGATACGTGTGCAATGCTGGTGGATGGGTTGACTAAATTAGAACGTATCCAATTCCGGTCCAAGGAAGAGCAGCAAAACGAAAATTATCGTAAAATGTTTATCGCGATGGCACGGGATATCCGGGTGATCGTGATTAAGCTGGCGGACCGTCTTCATAATATGCGCACTCTTAAGTACCAGTCCGAGGAAAGCCAGCGTCGCATTTCCTATGAAACACTAGAGATCTTCTGCCCGATTGCCCATCGTCTCGGTATTTCCGCGATCAAGTGGGAAATGGAGGACATCGCGCTTCGTTACTTGAATCCGCAGCAGTATTACCGCATTGCGAATTTAATGCACAAGAAGCGGGCTGAACGGGAGCAGTACATCGACAACGTCATTGTCTGTATCCGGGAGAAGCTGGATGAAATGGGCATTCAAGCCGATCTGTCCGGCAGACCCAAGCATATCTACAGCGTGTTTAAGAAAATGACCGTAAAGAACAAGCAATTCAACGAAATCTACGATCTCCTTGCAATCCGCATTATTGTGGACAACATCAAGGATTGTTATGCTACGCTCGGCATCATTCACACCCTCTGGAAGCCGATGCCTGGCCGCTTCAAAGATTATATCGCCATGCCAAAAACAAATATGTATCAGTCCCTCCACACGACCGTGGTTGGACCGAACGGGGAGCCGACAGAGGTTCAAATCCGCACCTGGGAGATGCATCGTACGGCAGAGTTCGGTATCGCGGCACACTGGGCCTACAAGGAAGGCTCAGGAGGCAACGGAGGCAGCTTCGACAACAAGATGACGTTCTTCCGTGAAATATTGGAGCTGCAGCATGAAACGAAGGATGCCTCAGAGTTTGTAGAATCTTTGAAAATGGACTTTTTCTCTGATTTGGTTTTTGTATTTACACCCAAAGGCGAAGTCATCGAGCTGCCTTCAGGCTCCGTACCGCTTGATTTTGCCTACCGGATTCATACGGAAGTAGGTAACCGCACCATCGGTGCCAAGGTTAACGGAAGGATCGTTCCGCTGGACTATCAGCTTAAGACCGGCGATATCGTGGAAATTTTGACCTCGAAGCATTCGTACGGCCCGAGTCAAGACTGGTTGAAGATTGCCCAATCCTCTCACGCCCGCAGCAAAATCAAGCAGTGGTTTAAGAAGGAGAAGCGGGAAGAGAACGTGGAGAAGGGACGCGAGATGCTGGAGCGCGAGATCAAGCGTCTGGGTCTTGAGGTATCCGAATGGATGACCGATGATAAATTAATGGAAGCGGCCAAGAAGTTTGCTTTTAATGACATCGAGGATATGTTGTCGGCCGTTGGCTTTGGGGGTATCACCGCCGCGCAGATATGCACCAAAGTGACCGAGAAGCTCCGCAAGGAGCAGGAGGAAGCGAATCAGCTTGAATTGACTTCTGAGATGAAGGAGATCAAGCCGGCAGAGAAACGCAGCCGTCCGACCAACGGGGTACGGGTGAGGGGCATAGACAACCTGCTTGTGCGATTTGCGAGATGCTGTAATCCTGTCCCGGGAGACGACATTGTCGGTTATGTTACCCGGGGACGCGGGGTATCGGTTCACCGATCGGACTGTCCGAACCTGCCAACTACGGATGAAGGCGAAGATGCCGCACGTGTGATTGAGGTTGAATGGGAATCGACCATTGAGGCTAATTACAGCGTCGATATCGAAGTGACCGGTCACGATCGTAACGGATTGCTGAACGAGGTCCTCCAGGCCGTGTCAGAGAGCAAGACGAATATATCTGCCGTAACCGGACGATCCGACAAGAATAAGATGGCGATGATCCACATGACGATTTTAATACGCAATACGGATCACCTCCAATCCGTTGTGGAACGGATCAAGCGGGTAAAGGATGTATATACCGTTCATCGAATCATGCAGTGATTGGAATGTTGGCATGGTCGTTCTGTTAAGGGGCCCCGGGCCTCATGACAGCACGGATTATTATATGAATGCGGTCTGTTATCCTGCGGGAGACAGGCCGTTTTATTATATGGAGATAAGGAGATATTCCGATATGAAAGTTGTTATTCAACGATGCAAGCATGCACAAGTGACGGTCGACAATGAAGTTGTTGGCAAGATTGGAGCGGGCTTGATGGTGCTTGTGGGTGTGACCCACGGCGATGAAGAGAAGGATGCCAAATATCTTGCCGACAAGGTGGCAGGGCTGCGGATTTTTGAGGATGAGGACGGAAAGATGAATTTAAGTGTTCAGGACGTTGGCGGAGCCATTCTCTCTGTCTCCCAATTCACTCTATATGGCGATACCCGGAAGGGAAAACGGCCAAACTTTATGGCTGCGGCAAAGCCGGATGAAGCCAATGCCTTGTACGAGTTCTTTAATCGTGAGCTCTCGGCGAAGGGATTGCAGGTTGAGACAGGGGTGTTCGGAGCGATGATGGATGTGTCGCTGACCAATTGGGGACCCGTCACGCTGATTATCGACAGCAAGTCATAAATCTAGAATCGCATATGCAAATGCATGATATCAGAGAGATGGGGCATCCTGTGTGAGTAATCGCAGGTCCATTATTCTCTTTGGAAAAGGAGTCATGCTGCCTATGCGTCAATCCCCCAAATTCTCGATATGGAGCAGTTTGCCTGTGTTGGTCGGTTCAGGAGACATAAGGGAAGCAGCCAGCATGGAACGCATGGTTGCTGTTTCAGAGGAACCGGCACAGGAAAGAAACATTAAGGGAAATATTCGGAAACAGCTGCCGAGATCCTAGAATATAGCCGCAGTGAATAAGGATGATATTGCATTGATAAGCAGAGCCTGGGTGAGATAAACTCGGGCTTTTTCTGTTCCCTTCTAAAAAGGCACCCCCTTACCCGCTTCAATAATTCCACTGTTATAAAAAAGACATTACAGGGTAATAACAAATCGAGGACAATCATGAAGGGAGATATGCCAGATGAGTAAAATTGCATTTCTACTAGCTGACCAATTCGAAGATTCCGAGATGAAGACTCCTTATGATGCCGTGAAGGAAGCGGGACATCAAGCAGATATCATTGGATTGAAACAAGGACAAGAGGTAAAGGGCAAACAGGGCAAGGCTTCCTATACAACGGATAAGGCCATTGCCGACGTCAATATAAACGATTATGATGCGGTGGTTATTCCAGGTGGATCTTCTCCGGAAAATTTACGTCTGGATTCCCATATATTGAAGTTCGTCACATCAGCGGACAAGTCAGGCAAACCGATTGCTTCGATATGCCATGGGCCGCAAATTCTCGCAAGTGCCGATCTGCTGAAGGGACGCACCATCACTTCCTATCCTCCGCTTCAGGACGATATGGTGAACGCTGGTGCAACCTTTAAGGATGAAGAAGTGGTCGTAGATCGAAACTTCATTACTTCCCGAACGCCGAAAGACGAGCCAGCCTTCGTGCGTGAGCTGCTAAAGGCACTGTAACGGAAAAATAGCTGTATGGGTTGTCTATGTTATACCGCTCTTTCAAACAAGTTGGTTGATAAAAAGGAGGAATGGACATGTCTAGACAAATTCAAGCCTATTTCAGAACGGAAGACGACGCCGAGGGCGCAAGGACGACACTGTTGACCTACGGTACCGAGCAGCTTGAGGTAGGACAGCTGCAGGATTCGGTTCGAGGGGGAGGGAATATTCTTGTCCCGCTCGTGCCTTGGGGTAATTCAGGCACAGGCGGAGCAACTGCGGGTGCCACGACGATGGGTGCACCCGGCGGAGTAGTAGGCGCTCCAGGCGTCATTGTGGGCTCGCGGGAAGCAAGCCGCGACCGGGCAGAGGATCGGCCTGACAGCGATGATATGAACGGAGACGGCTGGCGCGAGGCGGATGTGACGGACCGCGACTATGATGATCTGAGATACGTATTGTCCGTTAAAGTAAGGGACGAGGATTATGATCAGATTGTGCATGATCTGCGGGCAAATAACGCTTACGTGGAGCGTTTTGACTAAATAATAAAGGATAGCCTAGCATTGCAATCCTATTGGATGATAATGATTGCAGCAAGCGAAGAAGGCATATCCCATTAACGTAAAGGGGCTGTTCCGTCATTGGAGCAGCCCCTTTGAAGCCGTTTCAATAAAAGCGCTTTCTCGCTTGTAATATAACTGTAATGTTTGTTCAATGTTCCTTTAATATTCGCTGTTTATAATAACAGCATGACCCCCTTTTTTATATAATATATGTTTTGGACCTACAACAGTGGTTTGTAGGTTTTTTTCTTTTTTCGGGTAAATTCTACAAAGTTTCTTGACTTTAGTGCGGCGGTTCATTAGAATCTAAAAATATAATGTTTTGGGTATACTATATTTTATGAATAACGGATTTCATGACGGGAACAAGTACTCCATCCCCACAAGACCAGAGAAGAATCCCCTGGCTGTAAGGATTCGCTTGATGAGTGGACGAATGACCTCCCCGAGAACAGACGGCGAAGCAAGCACCGGGTAACCGGTGGGATAGACAGTAGCCGAACTGCGCGGCCGGGCGTTAAACGGATGAAGCGGATGCTTGAACACGCCCTAATGCGTGTCATATCCGGAATGTGGGTGGTACCACGGGTGATATCGTCATGAACATCTCTCGTCCCTGTTGTCTTAGGACAGCGGGGCGGGAGATTTTTTGGTTTTATAACAGAGATCAAGGCATGGACATGTTCAGTCGTGAAGATGTCAAAGGACGTGGAGGGATGAAGATGGCAAACGAGAAATTTGAAAAGCCGACTGGCACGCAGGACATACTTCCTGGAGCCGTCGAGAAATGGCAGTTTATCGAGGAGAAGGCACGGGATCTGTGCCGGAGATACAATTACCATGAAATTCGCACGCCGATGTTTGAGCAGACCGAACTGTTCAAACGCGGGGTAGGTGAAACCACCGATATCGTGGAGAAGGAAATGTACACATTCAAGGATAAAGGGGATCGCAGCATGACTCTGCGTCCTGAGGGAACAGCTGGCGTCGTTCGGGCTTATGTGCAAAACAAGCTCTATGGTGAACCTGACGTATCCAAATTGTACTACATCGGGCCGATGTTTCGTTATGAGCGGCCGCAGGCTGGCAGGTACCGTCAATTCCATCAGTTCGGGGTAGAGGTGTTCGGGACTGCGGAACCGGCCATTGACGCCGAAGTTATTGCACTCGGATACAGCTTCTACAAGGAGCTTGGGCTTAACGGAGTTAAAGCGGAGATTAACTCTGTAGGTACGCCAGAGGTTCGGGCGGCTTACCGAAACACACTTCTGGCCTTCCTGGAACCGATGAAAGACAGCCTATGCTCGGACTGCCAATCTCGAATGGAGCGCAACCCGCTGCGTGTGCTGGATTGCAAGAAGGATCAAGGGAAGTTCGATGATGCTCCTTCGATCCTGGATAGCCTTGATGAGGAGTGCAGCACACACTTCGAGAAAGTAAAAGGGTATCTGGATGCCATGGGCATTGAGTATGAGATCAATCCAAGACTCGTTCGGGGATTGGACTACTATACGCACACCGCATTTGAATTCAAAGCACAGGGGATCGGCGCAATTGACACGGTAGGCGGAGGCGGACGGTTTAATGGACTGGTCGATCAGATCGGTGGACCGGATCAGCCGGGTATCGGGTTCGGGATTGGTCTTGAGCGGATTCTATTGATCCTGGAGCATCAAGGCGTCAACCTGTCGGCTGCGAAGCCGCTGGATGTCTACCTGGTGGCACTGGGCGAAGCGGCTGAGCGGGAAGTGGCAAAATTGATCTACGAGCTGCGCAGCAAGGGCGTTTCTGCGGAGCGGGATTATCTCGGCCGCAAAATGAAAGCCCAGATGAAATCCGCTGACCGTCTGCAAGCCAGGTATGCTGCTATTTTGGGCGATGATGAACTGGCGCGCGGAGAAATCGCTCTGAAGTCGATGGAAACCGGCGAGCAGCGCATCGTGAAATTGGATAGTCTGGTTCAAGAGTTCGTTTAATCGTCGTGATTTAGCGACTTAATTATACTAAAGGGGAATGATAACCGATGAAAAGGACGCATCAATGCGGTCACCTGACAACCGCGCACATTGGAGAAAATGTAACACTGAACGGCTGGGTACAAACCCGCCGTGACTTGGGTGGAGTGCTGTTCATCGATCTTCGTGATCGCAGCGGCATTATGCAGATTGTATTCAATCCGGATTTCTCAGGCGAAGCTTTGGCAGTTGCCGACAAAGTTCGCAGCGAGTTTGTACTGGCTGTATCCGGTAAAGTCGTAAAGCGTGATCCTGAAACGTTCAACCCGAATCTGCCAACAGGCGAGATTGAAGTTCAAGTGACTAACATCGAAGTGCTGAACGCAGCAAAAACACCTCCGTTCTTTATCGAGGACGGTGTGGAGGTAGATGAGCAGCTTCGCCTGAAATACCGTTATCTGGACCTGCGTCGTCCGGAGATGCAGAAAACGCTGATGCTGCGCTCGAAAGCGTCAAAAATTTTCCGTGACTTCCTTGACGGGGAAGGCTTCGTGGATGTGGAAACACCTATTCTGACAAAGAGCACGCCGGAAGGCGCACGTGACTATCTTGTGCCAAGCCGCGTACATTCAGGCGAATTCTTTGCGCTTCCGCAATCCCCGCAAATTTACAAGCAGCTCCTCATGGTGAGCGGAATTGAGCGCTATTACCAAATTGCGCGCTGCTTCCGTGACGAAGACTTGCGGGCTGACCGTCAGCCGGAGTTCACCCAGGTCGACATTGAGACGTCCTTCGTGGAACGTGATGATCTGCTGACCATGATGGAGCAGCTGATGGTGAAGCTGTTCAAAGAAACCGTAGGTGTCGAGCTTGCAACGCCGTTCCAGCGTATCAGTCATGCTGAAGCCATGAGCAAATACGGCTCGGATAAGCCGGATCTTCGCTTCGGTCTGGAATTGATCGAAATGAACGATATCGTAGCAAACAGCGGTGTAAAAGTATTCTCTTCCGTCATCGAAAAGGGCGGCGAAGTGAAGTGTTTGAACGCTAAGGGCTGCGGTACTTGGACCCGTAAAGAGATTGACGATCTGGGACCGTATGCCGCCCGTTACGGAGCGAAGGGTCTTGCATGGATTCAAGTGAAGGAAGGCGAATTCAAAGGGCCTATCGTGAAGTTCTTCAGCGAAGAGGAGATTGAAGCCGTAAGAGAACGTACGGGAGCCGAAGATGGTGACTTGCTGCTGTTCTCCGCTGACAACAAAAAAGTGGTTGCGGATGTTCTCGGTGCACTCCGTCTCAAAATCGGACGTCAGCTTGGTTTGATTGACGATAACGAATACAAATTTGCTTGGGTGCTGGACTTCCCGCTGCTCAGCTATGACGAAGACGCGAAGCGTTATGTAGCCGAGCATCATCCGTTCACCCGTCCAAAACATGAAGATCTGGAGCTGCTGGACACGGACCCGCTTGCCGTACGCGCGGAAGCCTATGATATCGTGTTGAACGGGTATGAAGTCGGTGGCGGTTCTATGCGGATCTATCAGCGAGAGATTCAGGAAAAAATGTTCGCCGCACTCGGACTGTCGCCGGAAGAGGCTCATGAGAAGTTCGGCTTCCTGCTAGACGCGTTTGAATACGGTACGCCTCCGCATGGCGGAATCGCCTTCGGTTTTGACCGTTTGGTCATGCTCCTTGCAGGGCGCACCAACCTGCGTGAAACGATTGCATTCCCGAAAACGGCCAGCGCAACGGATCTGTTGATGGATGCTCCTTCCCAAGTGGACGGTGGACAGCTGGAGCAGCTGCATATCAAACTTGCCAAGAAGCCGGGCGACGAGAAATAAGCCAGGTGTTCTCGATAAAGGAGGTTGCTTGAATTATGCTGCATCAGTTTTCCCGAACGGAATTAGCCATCGGCCCTGAGGGCCTTGAAGTGATGAAGAACAGTACGGTGGCTGTGCTCGGTATTGGCGGCGTGGGTTCCATCGCGGTGGAAGCCCTTGCCCGTACCGGGGTTGGCCGCATCATTCTGATCGATAAAGATGTGGTGGACATCACCAATATCAATCGTCAGATCCATGCGTTAACCACAACGGTGGGTCAGAAGAAAGCCGATCTGATGGTGGATCGGGTTAAACTGATCAATCCGGAGTGTGAAGCGATTGCGCTGAACATGTTCTACACCGAAGAGACGTATGAAGAGCTGTTCAAGTATGAGCTGGATTATGTGATTGATGCTTCGGACACGATTATTTATAAAGTGCATCTGATTAAGGAGTGCCTGCGGCGCGGCATTCCGATCATCTCCAGTATGGGTGCAGCCAACAAAATGGACCCAACGAAGTTCCAGGTAGCTGATATATCCAAAACTTCCATGGACCCGATTGCCCGAATTGTGCGCACCAAGCTGCGTAAAGACGGCATCAAAAAAGGGGTCAAGGTGGTATTCTCTCTAGAGGAGCCGATGAAACCCCGTAAGGACGTTACGGAGAAGATTGTGCCCGAGAATGCACCCGAGATTCGGAAGGCGAAGCAGCCACCGGCAAGCAATGCGTTTGTTCCTCCTGTAGCCGGTCTGATCATGGTTAGCGTAACCGTGAAAGAGCTGCTCGAAAAAGGCGGCGTATCCTTGTAAACGAGGCTTTCAGCAACAGCCGCAAAAATTTAAAAATATATAAAGACGCAGTATCCGAACAGGGGATGCTGCGTTTTTTGCTGCGATTGAAGGAATGCTTATGTAGCTGAACAAACACAGCGTAATTCATGCGGCAGAGCTGTGCTAGTATATCCAGGCAAGTTGTGCTACAATGAAACTCCTTTTGTGTCGCGGTCAGTTATAAAGCCAGAATTCCGATGCGAAAATAATATGTTTCTTAGGAGGTAACTGAAAGTGTCAGAATCTTTTCAAAGTGCCTATCAAGAAGAAGAGTCAAGGCTAAACGAGGTTATAGTCGAGATTGACCGTCAACTTGAGCGTTTGCGCGGCATTCCCGTATACACGGGTCATGATTTTACGGAGCAGGTGCTCGAAGCAGGACGGGAAGAGAAACGGCAAGCCCTCGCCAAAAGTTTGCCGGAGCCTTACTTCGGAAGGCTGGATTTTCAAGAAAACGGAAACGGAGCGAAGAAACCGCTCTACATTGGGAAGATAGGCTTCGATAAAGCAGATGCCGGGGATCATCCGATGGTGATTGACTGGCGCGCTCCTGTCGCGAGTCTTTTTTATTCGTTTACGGGCGGTGCCGATCCAGCATCATTCGAAGCACCCGAAGGAATCATCGAAGGTCTTGTGTATCTGAAACGCAACGTAGTAATCCGTAAGCAGATCCTGGAGCGGGTCTCCGACACGTACAATCGGGATAGCGGCGGACCCGCTGTATCCGATGAGTTCCTGGTCTACCGTCTCGGGGAAAATAAGGATAACCGGCTTCGGGATATCGTATCCACGATACAGGCCGAGCAGGACAAAATCATCCGGGCAGCGAAAAACACCGCCCTCATTATCCAAGGGGTTGCGGGAAGCGGCAAGACAACGGTAGCGCTGCACCGACTGGCATATTTGCTCTATCAGTACAAGGAGCAGGTTACTGCGGAGAAAATGATTATTTTTGCGCCAAACCTGATGTTCCTGGATTACATATCCGATGTGCTGCCTGAGCTTGGGGTTGGCGACATTCAGCAGCGTACATTCGGCGACTGGGCTTCGGAGTTACTGGATATTCAGCTCTCCTCGGAAGATCATGCGCAGACGCTGAATCAATGGTTTGAGACAGAACCAGGGCAGGGAACGCCGGACATTGATGACAATGTCAGCGGCCGCTACAAAGGTTCACTAAGGCTGATGGAGCTTATTCGCCGCTGTGTGGAATCGTTGGAAACCGAGGCGCTCCCTGATGACGATTTCTCCCCATGGGATGGAGCCGTTCTAAAACAGGAGACGATAGCCGAATGGTTCTACCAGGAATATAAGCCTTATCCGTTAGCGAAGCGCAAGGAACGGCTGCTGGCAAGATTACACCGCTGGGTAGAAATGGAGCTGAAGAAGTCTCCTTCGGCAGCCGTGATGAAAGAACGGAAGAAAAAGGCGGCTCAACGCGAAAAGGCTTATGGCAATCGATGGCCGAGGTTCGAGCCGGTTTCATTATATAAACAATTGTTCGGTGCGGCTAAAGCGGCCGGTACGTGGTTTGAAGAGCTGTCGGCCCTTATCCCTTCCGGCGTGCTTGCTGCAACGCGCAAAGATTTGAAGAAAAACGTGATCCGGGAAGAGGATCTCCCGGCACTGCTGTATTTCCACTGCCTGCTGAATGATATTTCCGGGGATCAGCGGTTTGACCATATCGTGATTGATGAAGCGCAGGATTTCTCTCCATTTCAGGTAGCCGTGCTGGACCTGTTCGTGAGAGGACATTCTTTCACGATATTAGGTGATTTATCGCAAGGTATCCATGCGTATCGTGGCGTTCATGCTTGGGAAGAGATGAGCTCCCTCTTCAAGGAAGAGGAGACGGCTTACTTTGCTCTGACGCGCAGCTATCGTTCCACGATGGAGATTATTGAATTTGCTAACGACATACTGGAGAAGGGGGTCAGCAGTGACCTGCTGGCTGTACCCGTATTCCGAAGCGGCGATGCCGTCCGTCTTATACCATATGATTCCAAGGACTCCAGAACAGGTGACTTAGCACGGGCGTTGGATACGCTCATCTCCAAAGAATACCGGACCGTTGCGATACTTACCCGCACCCTACGGGAAGCGAAAGATTTACATGAGCAATTAAGTACCGATTGGCCCGACCTGAACCTGATAGATGGCAACAAAGGAACCTATCAGGGCGGCTATTCCATTCTCCCTGTGTATTTGTCCAAAGGGCTGGAGTTTGATGCCGTTGTCGTGGCGGATGCGGATGCGGCACATTATGCGGAGAAAGCTTGGGATGCCAAGCTGATGTATGTGGGCTGCACCCGGGCATTGCATGAGCTGTGGCTGCTGCATGGAGAGCCGCTGCCTTCCTATGTCATGACGGAAACGTCGGAGATTACTCTCAATGGTTGGCCTGTGGAGTAATGATGTAACATCACGGATGTTAAGGTGATCGAAATTAACAGAAAAAAAGCCTCTTTGGGGTGATACATGCATGCATCATGTGCTCATCCCGACGAGGCTTTTTGCTGCGCTTATCCAAGCATTTGGTAGGAGGAACCCAACTGATCGATAAATCGAATCAAAGTCCAAACGATGAGAATAGAGAAAGCGGCAAGCAGCAGGATGATCAGAGTTATTTTCTTTCGTACAGGTTTACGGTTCATTTCATATCCTCCGGTCGTGGTTGATTCTAATCATACGTTGCTTAATCTTAAACGCTTTTAGAAAGATAAAAGTTTGACTTTTTGTCAAAGCAAGCAGTTATTCATCAGTGTTATCAGATCAACAAATTATGAAGTCATTGCCTTCCACAGGCACAGTTAAATCGAATATGATATGATAGAGAGTGACGGATTTTATTGAAACCGGCTTAGGATTGCATTGATATCAGACAAGGAAGTGTAGCAATGGATTTATTCAGTATCGGGCGTGAAGGGGACCGGGATTCCCGGCTGCTGGCCGATCGCATGCGCCCTTCGTCGCTTGATGAATATATAGGACAAGAACATATTATTGGACCGGGCAAGCTGCTTAGGCGGGCCATTGAGGCGGATCAGGTTTCTTCCATATTGCTGTATGGCCCGCCGGGTTGCGGCAAAACAACCCTCGCCCATATCATATCCCAGCAAACCAAGGGACATTTCGTTCGCCTTAATGCGGTGGAGGCGTCCGTTAAGGACGTTAGGGAAGTCATTGAGCAGGCTCAGAGCAACCGCAGTCTGTATGGGACCAAAACGATACTGTTCCTGGATGAGGTTCATCGCTTTAACAGTTCCAGGCAGGATGCGCTGCTGCCCGCCGTTGAGAACGGCACGATTATATTTATCGGTGCTACGACCGAGAACCCCTTCCATTATGTGAATGGGGCCTTGATGAGCCGATCGACCTTATTCCAGCTGCAGCCGCTGACCAAGGAGCATTCCATGATTGCAATGCAGCGTGCTCTGGCAGATCAAGACAAAGGCCTCGGATTTATGGATCTCAGAGCGGAAGAGGAAGCGCTGGATCACATTGCAACCATGGCGAACGGCGATATCCGGCGCGCGCTGAATGCGCTGGAGCTGGCAGCCATGACTACGCCTCCGGATGCCAACGGTACGATCCATATTACGCTGGATGTTGCGGAGGAATCGATTCGCAGGCCCATCGTGCGTGCCGATGAGTCGACACAGTATGATGTGCTGTCAGCCTTTCATAAGAGCATTCGGGGGTCCAGTGATGCGGCTCTGTTCTGGTTTTTGTACGCGGTTGAAAAGCTCGGGATGGATCCGATGGTTTTCATTCGGCGTTTGATTGCCGCCAGCAGTGAGGATATCGGCTTAGCCAACCCGCAAGCGATGGTGCAGGCGGTAAGTGCGCTGGATGCGTACCGGAATAACGGTTGGCCGGAAGCGAAACTGAATATCGCCCAGGCGATTCTGTTTGCAGTGGAGAGCCCGAAATCGGACAGCGTTGTATCCGCCATCTCCCGTGCCATGTCGGCCATGGATGAGGTGAAATCAGCAGAGGTTCCGCTTCATCTGCGTGATACACATTATCAGGGAGCCGTGAAATTGGGACATATCGGCTACAAATACCCGCATGATTATCCAGGCCATTACGTGAAGCAGGATTATTTACCGAAGGAGCTCTCCCGCAGGGTGTTTTATCAGGCAACCGAGCAGGGGAACGAATCGAAGATCGCCCACAATCAGAGACTACGACGCGAAGAATAGCGGAACGGCTGAGCAACAGCCCTGCGACCGCTAATTAATTGGAGGATAAGAGTAATGAGAACAGGGAAACAACGGTTTGTCATCCTGCTGCTGTCTGTTGGTGTATTGCTAAGCGGCTGTTCGGGAAAAAGCGTCCAGGAGCAGGTCACAAATGGGCAGGCTGCGGAAGCGGCGCATGAGCATGGGCACCAGATTCAGCTGACGAACGGGGATATTCAGGAGGCGACGGCTTCCATTGACGAGCTGCCTGATTTTTTGAAGAATCAGACCAGCGAACTTCAAACGATTTATGCGCTGTCTGCACAAGTGAGTGATGTGCTGAAATATATTCCTTGCTATTGCGGGTGCGGGGAAAGTGCCGGTCATGAGAGTAACCTGAACTGTTTTATCGATGAGATTCAAGAGGATGGGACCGTGGTATGGGATGATCATGGTACCCGCTGTGGAGTGTGCCTGGACATCGCCGTAGAATCTGCAAAAATGAGCAGCGAGGGCATGAGTTTGACGGATATCCGGACTGCCATCGACGAGAAATACAGCACCGGTTATGCCAAACCGACGCCAACTCCAATGCCGCCAGCTGCAAGCTGATCGGTTACTGGAATGAAAGGAATGAAAATTCAGAAGATGCCGCTTGCGATTCATGAATCGTAGGTGGCATCTTTTTCGTTCGCCGGATTTACTTCGGCAAGCTGGCTGCTTGGGCGGTCTTCTTTCTCATTTGTCATTTTCCCTACATGACTCTCTCCTGAACCGTGATCTATATCACAGCGCCAAACTATATATAGATGTAAATTTGTTTAACGAAACTATATATAGTGTGATAGTGATCTTGATCTATCTATAAGGAGTTGACCGAATTCATGAAAGTCATGAAGAGAGACGGATGCCTGGTGAATTTTGAGATGAGCCGGATTGTGAAGGCGGTGGATAAAGCATTTATAGCGGTAGAGGGTGCTTCCCGGGAGCAAGCTGCGTTAGAGATTGGCGTTCGGGCAGCCCATATAGCGGCGGGAATGGATCAGGTGACGGTGGAGGAGATTCAGGACATCGTGGTTGAACATTTGCAGAGCAGCGGTTATACAGAGGTAGCCGCGGCCTATCAGCAATACAGGGAAATCCGTGACCTGGAGCGGGTTCGCCGGGGGGAGCTGTACAAAATCAGCAGGGATGTGATTGGGGTAGCCAATCTCGATCTGCTGCGGGAGAATGCAAATCTGAACGGGGATTCCTTCAGCGGAAAAATGAGCCGTATCGGCTCCGAATATGCCAAGTGGATGGCAAGTCATTTCGTTCTCCCGGCGGAGCTTATGAGAGCTGTCAAGGACGGTTATGTATATGTGCATGATCTGGATCAGTATGCGCTCGGAACGACGAACTGTATATTCATCCCATTCAATCGTCTTTTGGAGCGGGGCTTTAATACCGGAAACGGATCCGTCCGGCCGCCGCAGAGTATTATGACGGCAATGGCGCTGGTAGCCATTATTTTTCAATCCCAGCAAAACAGTCAGTTCGGCGGTGTTTCGGGCAGTAAAATCGATTGGGATCTGGCACCGTATGTCGGTAAATCCTTTCGTCGGCATTTTCGCAAGGGTTTGGCCTATCTGGAGGAGGCAGCACAGAGAACATCGATGGCAGGTATTCTTCCGGACAATGAATTATACATAGACAATGAGCAGCTGAAGGAAACATACCCTCGAACTTACCGATACGCCTACAATGAGACGGTGAATGAAGTGAAGCAGGCTGCGGAATCCTTGATCCATAATTTGAATACGATGAGCAGCCGGGCAGGCGGTCAGATTCCCTTCACTTCGCTGAACTACGGCATGTGTACGTCCACCGAAGGGCGTCTGGTGTCCCATGCCCTGCTTGACGCCACGATGAGGGGACTTGGCGGGGGAGAGACGCCGATTTTTCCACAGCATATATTTCAGTGCAAGCAAGGGGTCAATCAAAGGGAAGGAGATCCCAATTATGACCTGTTCCTGAAAGCTGTAGAATGCTCCAGCCGCAGGCTGTACCCGAATTTTGTCAATGTGGACGCATCGTTTAACCTTGCCTACTACAGCCCGGACGATCCGGATACAATCATTGCCACCATGGGGTGCCGAACAAGGACGATTGCAGACCGTTTTGGGCGAAATCGCCTGAGTGGAAAAGGCAATTTGTCCTTCAACACCATTAATCTGGTCAGGCTTGGCATTGAGCATGGAATACTCGAAGGGAAGCGGGACTTACCGGATCTGACCCACTTCTTCAAGCAGCTGGATCATTATATGGCCATTGCGGTGGAGGGGCTGATTCATCGTTATGAGCTGCAAGCGGATCAACCGGCTAAAGCATCTGATTTTATGATGCGGGAAGGCGTGTGGGAAGGCGGCGAAGTGTTGTCACCGGAGGACAAGGTGCGGGATTTGATCAAACACGGCACCCTTGCGCTTGGATTTATCGGGCTGGCTGAATGCCTGAAGGCGTTAACCGGACAGCATCACGGGGAGGATGAGACCAGCCACCGGCTGGGGTTTGAGATCATAAGGCATATGCGGCAGTTTTGCGATGAGGCCAGTGAAAGATACAA
The DNA here is from genome assembly GCF_029893715.1 of Paenibacillus sp. LBL. NCBI lineage: Bacteria > Bacillati > Bacillota > Bacilli > Caryophanales > Paenibacillaceae > Paenibacillus > Paenibacillus sp. LBL. Next base: position 36,591 of record NZ_JARXYU010000013.1, read on the forward strand.
TCTGAACATCTCCTTGTTTGCAACACCGGCAGAGGGGTTATCCGGAAAATTCACGAAGCTGGATCGCCATACCTTCGGCGTGATCAAGGGGGTAACCGATCGCGAGTATTACACCAATTCCTTTCATATTCCGGTTTACCATCCGATGGCAGCCTATCGAAAAATCCGCTCGGAAGCACCCTTTCACGAGCTGTGTAATGCAGGAGCCATTTCGTATGTAGAGCTGGATGGGAATGCGAGACAGAATACGGCTGCTTTTCGGGAGGTCGTGCAGTTTGCCTTGCAGCAGAATATCGGGTATTTCTCTGTTAATCACCCTGTCGATCGGTGCCCCGCATGCAATTATGAGGGGATTATCGGGAGTGCTTGCCCCGGGTGTGGTGCTTCGGAAGCAGATGGGAACTTCCAGCGGCTGCGCAGGGTGACGGGGTATTTAACCGGCAATTATACCGAGCGCTTCAATTCCGCCAAGCAGGCTGAGGTCAGGGACCGGGTGAAACATCTGTGAATGTGTGCGGATATTTGCCTGAGAGCATCAATGAAGGAGCCGGGCTTCGGGCCGTTCTTTTTGTCAGCGGGTGCCGTCATGCCTGCGAAGGATGTTTTAATGCGGCTTCCTGGGATTTTGAAGCAGGGGAACCGTTTACAGAAGCGATGTCCATGAGAATACTCCAAGAAGTGTTGGATAATCCATTGCTGGATGGCTTGACCTTATGTGGCGGGGATCCGTTCTTCTCTCCGGAGGAATGCAGTGCATTTCTGCACAGCTTCAGGAAGCTGTGTCCCGGGAAAAATGTATGGGCTTATACGGGATTCACCTTTGAAGCATTGATGAGGCAGCCGAAGCGGCGTGAATTGGCTTTGCTGTGCGACGTGATCGTGGATGGCAAATTTCAAATGGAGCTGAGAGATGTCTCCCTTCCTTTCAGAGGCAGCTCGAATCAGCGATTAATTGATGTAGCGGCCAGCGTGGAGCATGGAGACGTTGTGGAATGGGTTCTCCGATAATATTTCTTCTTATATAAAAAGAGCACACACTTCTCGGAACGGAAACCTTCCGGGTGAAGTGTGTGCTCTTCAAGTTTAAACCAGCCGATCAATAAGGCACTTTATCCGCCGTTTCGATCGTTCCACCGCCGATGCACTCATCCCCTTGATAGAAGACGACGGCTTGTCCAGGCGTGATTGCCTTTTGCGGCTTGGCAAAAGCAACATGAACGGTTCCGTCTTCGCGCGGGGTTATGGTTACTTCCTGATCGGGCTGACGGTAACGGAATTTGGCTGTGCAGGTGTAGGCGTCTTTGGGCATAGCGTCTTGACCTGCAATCCAGTTGATTCCGGAGGCAGCGAGTCCGGTTGAATACAAACTCGGATGATCGCCTTGAACTACGTAAAGAATATTGTTAGTCAAATCCTTATCGGCAACAAACCATGGCTCTCCGTTGCCGGAACCGCCGATTCCCAGACCCTGGCGTTGTCCCAGCGTGTAATACATCAAACCGTCATGACGGCCCTTCACTTCGCCGGTTACAATGTCTACCATATCCCCGGACTGAGCGGGGAGGTATTGTCCAAGAAACTCTTTGAAATTCCGTTCTCCGATGAAGCAGACGCCGGTGCTGTCTTTTTTCTTGGCGGTATACAGTCCTGCTTCCTCTGCGAGACGGCGAACTTCCGGCTTAGGCAGATGCCCGATGGGGAACATCGCTCTGGAGAGCTGCTCCTGGCTCAGTGCATTGAGGAAATAGGTTTGATCCTTGTTGCTGTCGACACCACGCAGCAAACGGTATTGTCCGTTTGCTTCGATGACACGGGCATAATGGCCGGTGGCCACATAATCGGCTCCCAGATCCATTGCCTTGTTCAGAAATTCACCGAATTTGATTTCACGGTTGCACATGACATCGGGGTTCGGTGTTCTCCCGGCTTTATATTCATCAAGAAAATAGGAAAATACTTTATCAAAGTATTCCTTCTCGAAATTGACGGTATAGTAGGGAATGTCGAGCTGCTCGCACACGCGGCGCACGTCTTCAGCGTCCGCTTCGGCTGTGCAGTAGCCAAGCTCATCGGTGTCATCCCAGTTTTTCATAAAGATGCCGATCACTTCATAGCCCTGCTGCTTGAGCAGGAGCGCTGTTACGGAGGAGTCGACTCCTCCTGACATGCCGACAACGATACGAGTGTTATGATTTTCATTTGCCATCGTTATCACCATTTTCATATTGAATTATGCCCATGGACGTATTTTAACATATTGGAACAAGGTTCACACGCTTCATTTTGTCCACTCAGGGTGAACATTTTTTGGTTTTCCAGCTGGAATATTACCCATTGAGGTTCAGGATATGTTACCATAAGCTGAGGGTAATGATCGGAATACGGAGAAAAACACAGAATTCGGTGTATCCTTCGCTGTGCGAGCCGTATGATCGCTTCACCCAACCACCTACAATTTATGTACAGGATGAACACAATATACAAATTACCGAAAGAGGTGTCACCCCCTTGAAGATATCAACTAAAGGAAGATACGGATTAACGATTATGATGGAGCTGGCTGCCAAGTTTGGCGAAGGCCCAACCTCACTGAAGAGCATTGCCGAGAAGAACCAGCTATCAGAGCATTACCTGGAGCAATTGATTGCACCGCTTCGGAATGCGGGTTTGGTCAAAAGCATTCGCGGCGCGTACGGAGGATATATCCTTTCTCGCGACCCGGCTACCATCACGGCGGGTGATGTGATTCGCGTGCTGGAAGGCCCGATATCCCCTGTGGATTTTACGGAAGAGGACGATCCGGCGAAGCGGGATCTATGGCTGCGCATCCGCGACAGCATTGCTGAAGTTCTGGATTCCACAACTCTGGATTACCTGATCAACTATCATGAACAGTCTGCTGCAGACAATTACATGTTTTACATTTGACAGGGATTTGAAATCCCGACTATTCAAAGGGATTGAGAGTTATTGAGGAAAAGCGTTACCCACAAGTTACCCACAACACTTAGTTTTTAAGGCCCATTCAAAATCATCTGCAATTTTTAACTGACGATTTTGGGTGACATGTAGATAGATAAGTGTTAAGAATCCCTTTACGCAGGAGTAGCGGTATCTTCCTCAGGTCCTGCCCTTTGTATTGCAGGATATCGAATACCACATAAGCACATAAAAAATAAAGACCCTATGTTGGGTCTTTATTTTTTATGATTCATTTTTCACGAAAATTCTAGTAAGTATTATACCACTCAGTATTCCGAATATTATATTAACGTGTAATTTCATAAAGATGTTTGTGAAAAATGAGGGTTCAATATCTATAAAGAATGCGGGGAGCATTGCTAAAAATAATGAGACTAGAAAAGGAAATATTAATGAATAGTGTATGCTTATTTTCTTTTTTACAAGCTTAATGACATTTGACCAATCGAAAACAATACCTAGACAAAGACTGAGCAAAATAATTTTCAAACGCTCCATATTTGCTGCAGGGGACAGCTCATTAATATATTTGTTCATGGATACGTAGGAATGATCAATAGCGAGTAAAATAAAAAACATTACTACTCCGACAACAAGGAATGTGATGATTTTCCTCAATTTTATTTAACCCCTCCTTACGAATGAAATAAAAAAGCACCTCGGAAATCATTGTATGATTTCCGAGGAAAAGAGTTCATGAAGGTTGATATCTTAGTTGGTTGAATATATTCCTAACTTATTTTGCTTAAATACCTCATCTTGGACTTTATTCCATTCATCAGCTTTACCCGACCAGATTTCTCTACCTGACTCATCGTTTACTGTTACTTTTGGATTGATCGGTTTGGCTTGTCCTGATTCAATCGCTAAATCTAATTGTTTTCGTTCTTCTTTAATGTTCAATAATTCAGCATCTGGAAGATCGTTAGCATTGTTTTTTTCTGCTGAGAGTCTGCTACCAGTTTCCAGATACATACTTGATTTGCTCCCGATTTGTGCGTCCATTGCAAACAAGCCTGAGGCCGTCCATCCATTTAGAAATGTCCAATTCTCATTTCCATGAGCAAGCATTAGATTGCTGATTGAAGTATTTGATGTCCCCGTCCAGTTATAATCTACCCAAGCGTTTACACTTTGACCAGGGTTTATGAAATCACCGGTGTTATTATCTCCAAAAGTATACCGGTAAGTACTGGTAGTTCCACTAACAGAAATATTTACACTCCATGTTGATGCATCTGAATCATTTCCGCTAGAAGCGTACATGTTTTTAAACTGCAAATGAGTGTTTGGAAGTCCTATCCAGTGACTAGGGACAATCCCTCCACGACTTGTGTTCTCCATTGTGAAAAGTGTTGAAATAGTTTTTCCATTGCTTAAACCAACAGTGGGGGATAACAAAAATTGTGTTGTAGCATCGCCTCCCGAGCCACTTGCTCTGTACACATCAGTAGAGCTATTGTAGATAATTGAAACTGTTGAATCTGGATACGTAGTTGATGCGGAGGTGGCTATTGGGAACGAGAGACACATTACCATGGCAAGGGTAGTGATAATTGACTTCTTTTTCTTCAATGTAATTCCTCCTTATCTATAAGTTGCATAAACTTTACTAAATATTCCTTATACTCATCAAAGAGGATGAAGAGAAATAAGCTCTTATATCCGCTGAATAACTAGATTAGACTTTGAATAACTCCAAATAACTGGAAATTCAATTATTCACCAAGTTAACAGGTATTGTCGTACTGATCCACACGTTTAGTCGAGAAATCAAGTTGTCCATGCCTGAGGGAGAATGGCATTGGATTAAGATCGACGAGATTGTTTCGGCAAATTGATCAAAAAGAAATCGAAAAAAAAGGACTCCAGTTCTTAGCGGCGGAGTCCTTTTTCATTGCACTTCAATAAATATTAGTACCCACACCTCAACCACAAAAAGCTTGTAGGTTGTTGTTTGTCTTTATAGATTGTACTATTATAGAAGACACTAAAATCTTGAATCTGAAAGGGTTGTTGTAGAATGAACTTTAGTCTTGTAGATCCTGTCAGATATATGTTGTACATTTAAGGGTGACCTATTATGAAATCGATATATCTGGATCATGCCGCATCAACTCCGGTGCACCCGGAAGTTGCCCAGCGGATGATGAATGTGATGACAGGCCAATACGGCAACGCTTCAAGCGTCCATGCCTTTGGACGAGAAGCGAAGAAGATTATAAGCGGGGCGCGTGATCAAATCGCGGCCCTTTTAGGATGCCAGTCGGACGAGCTGGTGTTTACCGCAGGCGGAACCGAAAGCGATAATCTGGCTATTTTGGGAATGCTGGAATCGCTCGGAACGAAGGGCAAACACGTCATTACATCAGCGATCGAGCACCATGCAGTGCTTCATACATGCCATGAGCTGGAACGGCAGGGCTGTGAGGTGACCTATGTCCCTGTAGACAGTACAGGGCGTGTGTCCGTGGAGGACATTGTCGGCGCGATCAAAGACAACACGGTGCTTGTGACGATTATGTACGGTAATAATGAAGTAGGCACTGTTCAACCGATTGCTGAGATCGGCGAGGTATGCCGCAGCCGGGGAATTGTGTTCCACAGTGATGCTGTGCAAGCTCTGGGCTCAGAGGCAATCTCATGCCGCGACCTGCCGGTGGATATGTGGAGCTTCTCCGCTCACAAAATCAACGGGCCGCAGGGCGTTGGGGCTTTGGTTGTCCGCAGAGGACTCAGTGTATCCCCACGCCTGTTCGGAGGGCTGCAGGAGAAGAAACGTCGTGCCGGAACCGAGAATATGGCTGGAATAGCCGGTTTTGCAGCGGCTGTGGAATTGGCCGTGAGAAACATGGAGCAGCGTATTCAGCATTACAGCGGGCTGAGATCAACCCTGCTTCAGGGTCTTCGTCAGGAGATTGGCGAGGATTCTTTTGTGATCAACGGAAACCTGGATCATTACCTACCTCACATCCTAAATATCAGCTTTCCTGGTTCCAACACGGAGTCTATGCTGATGAACCTCGATATGGAAGGGATTGCGGCAGCAAGCGGCTCAGCCTGCACGTCGGGATCTCTGGAAGTATCCCATGTACTCCAATCCATGAAACTTTCTGACCCTGTTTTGCGCTCTGCGATTCGTTTTAGTTTCGGTTTGGGTAATACTACTCAAGAAATGGAGTACACTGCCCAAAAAATTGGAACCATCCTTAATCGGTTACGTAAATAGATGTTAAGGGATTTCTCCTTCTAAGGAAAAGGGGGTATGCGTTCGTCCATTTCATCCTTTGAGATTGGCCGTTAGTCGGATGTCGTTTTGACCGGCGGTTGATTTTAAACCCATGGAGGATGAGGAGGTGTCCACCGTATTATGAAACTTCAAGAAATGATTGGACTGGCTGTATTCGACGTGGAGAACGGTAAGGAAATCGGCAAAATCCACGATTTTATACTAGATGAGAACTGGTTGATCACCGGATTGGAACTGGACGGCAAGGCTTTGTTTTCCACTCATGTGAAAAGCGTCTCATGGGAAGATATTGTAGCCTATGGGGAAGATGCCGTCATGATTCGCAACCAGGAGGCTGTCCGAAAGCTGGGCGCCAATGATATACCGCTTACGTACCTGTTGGGCAAGCGCAAACTGAAAGAGATGCAGGTCTTGACCGAGGATGGAATCCTGCTTGGACGTATATCGGATGTTTATTTTGAGCAGGAACAGGGCAATACAATACTAGGGTTAGAAATATCTGATGGATTTGTATCGGATTTGATCGAAGGTCGCAAATGGCTGCCTTGCACAGCGGAAATGGCTATCGGCGAGAGTGCCGTCATGGTACCCCCGATGAGCGAACAGCGTCTGGAAAAAGCCATTAATTCTGTGAACGGATAGGGTGAGGTAGGATGAAATGTCCAAACTGTAGTTCCAAAGATATCGGAAAGATTGGCTCCCACCAGTTTTATTGCTGGGGTTGCTTTATCGAATTGACAGTCAACGGAGAGAAAATGTCAGTATACCAAGTAGAAGAGGACGGCACGCTCAGCTCGCTGGATGACCTGTTCTTCGGCGATGAAATGCAGCCGGATTTCCCTCAAATACACGCGTCCTCTTAAAGTGCGCGTACATATTACAAGATAAACGACTCCTTGCCAAAGGCCGATGCGGCTGTATAGCAGGAGTCTTTTTTCATGTCCGCTGCTGGAAATCTTAGTTTATTTCTGGAAGCTTGTACATATACTACAGGATAGCTTGCGAAAAAGGAGGGTACCCTGTGGAACAGCTGACGGAGAGCAAGTGGTTTCGATTATTGGTATGGTTGATGCTTGGATTGATCTCTCTTTACTTTGTCTGGCTGCTGCGTCCGCTGTTTCTGGATGTCTATCGATTTCTCAAGGCTGTTCTGGCACCATTTCTGGTTGCCATGATCATATCTTATGTGCTCAATCCGGTTGTATGCATGCTCTCCGACCGCAAAGTTCCCCGCAGCATGGCCGTGCTGATCATTTATGCCGTCTTTCTGACCTCGCTCGCGGTCATTCTGATTAATATGATTCCGATGCTGATTCGGCAGCTGGAAGAGCTTAATGAGCATCTGCCCGAATTAACAATGAATGCTCAAAGTCTCATGACCAATCTGGATAGCAGGCTGCTGCCGCCTGGGGTTCGCACGGGGATGAACAGCTGGTTCTTTCAGATGGAATCGAGGCTCGCTGGCGGCATCACGGCTTTTATGGACAATATCGGCAACACCATCAACATCCTGTTTAATGTATTGATTGTTCCGTTCCTGATCTTTTACATATTAAAAGATTTTGAGGTGTTCCAGCGAACCGCCGTATCGTATCTGCCCCGGAGTCATCGCAAATCAATTGTCATGCTGCTTAAGGAGATCGACACGGCGCTTGGGAATTATGTCCGCGGGCAGTTTCTGGTGTGCTTGATCATCGGCGTTCTGGCTTACGTGGGGTATATTATCGTGGGCATGCCTTACGCACTGCTGCTGGCCAGCATCGTGGCGGTGTTCAACATCATTCCGTATTTAGGCCCTTTTCTCGGCGCGGCTCCTGCGCTTGTGATGGCATCCACCATTTCATGGAAGATGGTGCTGCTTGTGGTGGTTGTGAATATGATCTGTCAGACGCTGGAGAGCAACGTCATTTCACCCCAAGTGGTGGGAAAAAAGCTGCATATGCATCCACTGTTGATCATTTTTGCCCTGTTAGTCGGGGGGCAGTTGGCAGGAACGGTGGGCTTGATTTTGGCTGTGCCCGTTTTTGCTGTCATCAAAGTGCTGCTGCAGCATTTTTTTGCCTATTATGTAAGAAGGAAATCAGGCTGATTGCTCCAATACAGACTTGTCATGCTCCTGCATTGACAGATAGATTCACCCTAGATATACTTGAAATGTTAGATCCATAACCGTACAAATCGATGAGAAAATCAAGTAGGCTTAGAGTACCTTGCTCAGAGAACAGGTTCCTTACGGGCAATCATCCGTCTGGCTGCGAGAACCTGGAAGTGTCCCAAGCTGAACAGCTAATTTTTGAGTGTGAGTCAAATTCACCGGCTGGCCCCCGTTATCAAGCTGCAACAAGGCGATCGTCACGTGCTTCTCCAGGGAACAGTCTGGAGCTGAAATGGGCGATAACCAGGGTGGTACCGCGAGAACATCGTCCCTGAATTATTTCAGGGGCGTTTTTTGTGTTTGGATGCAAGTCAATCCGATCCCTATATTACGACTGGAGGATGTGTAGAGATGAAAGCTAGTGAAATCCGTTCCAAATGGCTGGAGTTTTTTGCTGAGAAAGGCCACAATATTGAACCGAGTGCATCGCTTGTACCGCATAATGACCCGTCCCTGCTCTGGATTAATGCAGGTATGGCTCCGCTCAAGCCTTACTTTGACGGGCGCGTGAAGCCTGAGAATCCGAGAATTGCAAACTCGCAAAAATGTATTCGTACCAACGATATTGAGAATGTCGGCAAGACGCGCCGTCACCATACGTTTTTTGAAATGCTGGGCAACTTCTCCATCGGAGACTACTTTAAAGAAGAAGTTATCACGTGGGCCTGGGAATTTTTGACCGACAAGAAGTGGATCGGATTCGATCCCGAGAAGCTTTCTGTCACTGTTTATCCCGAAGACGAAGAAGCATTTAAATTGTGGAATGAAAAAATAGGTCTGCCGGAGAGCCGCATCATTAAGCTGCAGGATAACTTTTGGGAGATTGGCGAAGGTCCTTGCGGCCCTTGTACCGAAATTTTCTATGACCGTGGCGAAGAATACGGCAAGGGCACTCCGGAATCGGAGATGTTTCCTGGCGGAGAGAATGAACGCTGGCTTGAAGTGTGGAACCTGGTATTCACCCAGTTCAACCTGAACAAGGACGGCAGTTATACGCCGCTTCCCAACAAAAATATTGATACGGGCGCCGGTCTGGAGCGCTTTGCATCCATTCTGCAAAATGTAGACTCCAACTTCGACACCGATTTGTTCCAGCCTATTATTCAGAGAACGGCGGAACTGGCTGGCGTGAAATATAATGATTCTCCTGAGTATGATGTGGCCCTGAAGGTTATTGCCGACCATATTCGCACGGTTGTGTTTGCCGTAGGTGATGGCGTGTTGCCTTCGAATGAAGGACGCGGTTACGTGATCCGCCGTTTGCTCCGTCGTGCGGTGCGTTATGGCAAGGTGCTGGGGCTGGACAAACCGTTCATGTACACCTTGACTGAAACCGTGGGCGATATTATGGGAGTGTACTACCCGGAGGTCGTGGAGAAACGCGCATTCATTGAGAAGGTGGTTGCGACGGAAGAGGAACAGTTCCACAAAACGCTTTCGGATGGGCTCGGCATCTTGGCGGAGGTCAGCGCTGAAGCCAAAAAGCAGGGAAAATCGGTGATCAGCGGCAGCGACGCATTCAAATTGTATGATACCTATGGCTTCCCGTTTGATTTGACGGAAGATTATGCTTCTGAGAACGGTTTGACCGTGGACCGCGAAGGCTTTGACGCCGCGATGAAGGAACAGCGCGATCGTGCGCGTGCAGCCCGTCATGAGACGGAAAGCATGAAGATACAAGGTGGCGTTCTTTCCGATTATACGGTTAAAAGTGAATTTGTTGGATATAATGACACCGTTCGCGAGGCGAAAGTACTCGCCATCGTGTCCGATGACAGTTTTGCCGACAGCGTGAGCGAAGGCCAGACCTGTCAAGTCATTCTGGATGCTACGCCGTTCTATGCCGAAAGCGGCGGTCAGGTGAGCGATCAGGGTGTTTTGGAGGGCGGATCTGTCCGTGCCCGAGTCGAAGGTCTCTTCAAGGCTCCTCATGGACAGCATGTACACTTTGTAACTGTAGAACTCGGCGAGCTTAAAGTGGGCGATACCGTGACAGCGCAGGTGAATGCCTCCATGCGCAATGATATCGTCAAGAACCATACGGCGACTCACCTTCTGCACAAAGCGTTAAAAGAAGTGTTGGGCGATCATGTGAACCAGGCAGGTTCCCTGGTTGAGCCGCAGCGTCTGCGTTTTGACTTCTCCCATTTTGGCAGCATCACGCAAGAGGAGCTTGGCGATATTGAGCGCCGGGTTAATGAGCAGGTATGGAAGAGCATCCCGGTTGTCATCGAACGGAAGGGCATTAACGAAGCAAAAGCAATGGGCGCCATGGCTTTGTTCGGAGAGAAGTACGGCGACATCGTCCGAGTGGTTCAAGTCGGCGATTACAGCATCGAGCTTTGCGGCGGATGTCATGTGGGGAATACGTCCCAGATCGGAATCTTTAAGCTGCTGGGCGAGAGCGGGATCGGATCGGGCGTACGCCGGATTGAGGCGGTAACGGGCCGCTATGCTTACGAGCATCTGGAGGAACAGTTGGATCTGCTCAAACAAGCCGCCGGCCTGCTGAAGAGCAATCTTACGGATGTGCCGAAGCGGATTGAGGGCCTGAATCAACAAGTGAAGGATCTTGCCCGCGAGAACGAGTCCCTGCAAGGCAAGTTGGGAGCCATTGAGGCCAGCCAATTGACCGATAAAGTGAAGCAGGTTGGAAATACGCCTCTGCTTGCTGTGGAAGTACAGGCAGGCAGCATGGACGGACTTCGGGGTATCGCCGACGAATTGAAAGGCAAATTGCCGGATGCCATTCTGGTACTCGGTTCCAAGGCAGACGACAAGGTGAATTTTGTTGTAGCTGTTCCGCAGGATCTGGTGAAAAAGGGCTACCATGCAGGCAAGCTCGTTAAGGAAGTGGCTTCGGTATGCGGCGGTGGCGGTGGCGGCCGTCCGGATATGGCGCAAGCCGGAGGCAAGGATGCTTCCAAGCTTGCCCAAGCGCTGCAGCACGCAGAGGAACTTGTGGCCAAGGGCGTATAACCTTTCTTGTCCAGATTGTGTACAGCAAACCGGAATCAATATTTTTGCTGTACACAATCCTGAATTTTTTGGAACACTTCCTAAATATTTCGCTTTGGATTTCCGTAGAGACTTAGGGTTATGTTATGATATAACTAGATCAAGCTGGTAAATATTTATTCGACGAAGCATGGTAAATCATGTTCTTTGAAGAAGCGAGGTGTGTCACACATGGACTCCATGGATAAGACAGTCAAGTTCAATGTAAAAGGTGATGAGAAGGAGGCTTCCGCCCAGGACATTCTACTTTCGGTATATGATTCGCTGGTAGAGAAGGAGTACAATCCGATTAACCAAATCGTAGGGTATCTTTTGTCCGGGGATCCAGCTTATATACCTCGGCACAATAATGCCAGAAGTTTGATCCGGAAGAAAGAGCGAGATGAATTGATTGAAGAACTGGTCCGGTTCTATTTAGCCAGTCACCGTTAGGAGTACACAGGGATGAAGAAAATCATGGGATTAGATTACGGGGACCGCAGAATCGGTGTTGCCATAAGCGATGTGTTCGGATGGACGGCCCAAGGGGTTGAAGTTATCGAACGCCGCCGTGATGAAGGTGAGCTGGTCAGGATTGCCACACTCGTCAAAGAGAACGAGGTCGGTGAGGTTGTAGTCGGCTTGCCTAAAAATATGAATGGCACGATTGGTCCACGGGGCGAAATCTGCATGGAATTCGCAAATACATTGCGAGAGTCCCTATCCTTGCCCGTTCACCTTTGGGATGAACGGCTATCAACAGTATCCGCTGAAAGGACATTGCTTGAAGCCGATGTCAGCCGAAAGAAGCGAAAACAGGTTGTAGATAAGATGGCGGCAAGCTTGATTTTGCAAAACTACTTGGATTCTAAAAGGTAAAGGTGAGGGTGATAACAATGGCTAATGAGCATATTGGTATGGAAGAAGAACCGGAAATTATTTATATTCCCGATGATGAAGGCAACGAGGAAGAATTCGAAGTCATCATGAAATTCGAGGTTGATGGCTCGGATGCTAAATATATGATGGTTGTACCAAGAGAGTCCGCAGACGAAGAAACAGACGAGGTCTACGCCTTCCGTTATGAGGAAGATGGAGAAGATCTGAAATTGTTTATGATTGAAGACGATGAAGAATGGGCCATTGTTGAGGAAACCTTCAATACGCTCGTGGATGAGCTGGACGGGAGAGACGAATGATGACTGATTTTTCGGTTGAAAATATCGTATGGACCCAAGTACTTAAGGAAGCATTCGGTGAGAGTGTGGAGCTTGAGGACGACAAAGGCCATATCGAGGTATATGATATTGCCGCCGAATTTGAAGTGGATGGCCAAGGATATGCCATTCTGGTTCAGCCGGACCGTACGGATGAGGAGTACGAGGTGCTTCGTATCGTAAAGGATGCGGATGGCGGATTGGAACTCTCAACCATCGATGATGACGAGGAATGGGAGAACGTATCGGAGCTGTACGATGAGCTGACGTTTCCCGAGGGAGACGAGGATTAATTGTTCTCGTAAGAGGCACGTGCTTACGTTTTCAAATGAAAGTTCAGGAAGGGGCGGAGCTTGTCCGCCCCTTTTGGTGTGAAGGGATGAGTAGATTGAAGAAACTGGCTATTGCGGTATTGGTTCTGATCCTTATTGCCGGCGGAGGCTTGTTCTACATTTGGAACGGTTTACAGCCTGTTACAACCTCTGAAACACCGGTTGAATTCACGGTGGAGTCCGGAATGAGCACATCATCCATTGCCGATCTGCTTGAGGGCAAGGGTCTGATCAAGAACGCCCTTATACTTAAAGGTTATCTGAAGATTACGAACGAAGGCAGCCGGCTTATGGCCGGCACATATGAGGCTACACCGGGAACCCCCTTCAAGGAGCTGCTGTCCAAGATGAGCAACGGTGAAGTGAAGGCGGAGGAAATGGTCCGGTTCACCATTCCTGAGGGTTACACCATTCTCCAGATGGCAGAAACCATCGCTCGTGAGAGCGGAATCGATGAGAAGGAATTTCTGGATGCTGTGGATCAGACTACCGGTTGGGACGTACCGATTGTAGGTGAGATCCCGGAAGGAACGGATCTCAGGCACCATCTGGAGGGCTATTTGTTTCCTGCAACCTACGATGTGCCGAAGAAGGATCTAACAGCTAAAGGCATTGTGGAGACCATGCTCAAGGAAACCGAGAAACGTCTTGCGGAAATTCCTGATTTGCAGAGCCAACTGGAGGCACGCGGCGTGACGTTCCATGAGCTCATGACCATTGCTTCACTGGTTGAGCGGGAAGTGGTTGCAGAACAGGAGAGAGCTCTTGTAGCCGGCGTTATCTATAACAGGCTGGAAGAAGATATGCGGCTTGAGATTGATGCGACTGTTCAATACCTGTTAGATAAACCGAAGGAACGGTTGCTTTATGCTGATCTGGAGGTTGAAAGCCCGTATAACACCTACCGACAAAAGGGGCTGCCGCCCGGTCCAATCTCGAGCCCGAGTTTGGAGTCCATTCAGGCCGCTCTGAATCCGGAGAAATCAGACTATTTGTTCTACGTAACCAAGAAAGACGGTACGCAAGAGCATTTGTTTGCTAAAACGTATAAAGAGCATTTGAAAAACATTGAGAAGAGTAAGAAAATGGCACAACCATAATATGACTTGATCAAAAGATCCGAATTCAATAGACAGGATCCTTTTTGGACAACCCCGAATAGGGAGGAAATATTTCATGAGTATCAAACCTGAATTATTGGCGGCTGCTGGTTCCTTGGAAGATGCTGCTGCTTACCTGGAAGCGGGAGCGGATGCTTTGCTGGTTGGTGAAGATCGTTTTGGCATGCGTCTGCCCGGCAGTCTGACCTTGAACGACATTCGTCAAGTAGTCCAGCATGCGCATGGACAGGGAAGTAAAGTGTATGTAAGCTTAAATAACCTGATGACCAATGATTTGCTGCCTGAGCTTCCTGCTTATGTCAAGGCACTGGGTGAAATCGGCGTGGATGCGGTGGAGTTTAACGATCCGTCCGTACTTACTGCGGTGAAGGAGCTAGCTCCTCAGATTAAACTGCACTGGAATGCGGAAATGACGGCCACAAACTACTCAACGTCCAATTACTGGGGGAGCAAAGGCGCATCCCGGGTCATTCTTGCGCGTGAATTAAATATGGATGAAGTAACGGACATGAAGCCGCTGCTTCAAGTGGAAGCACAGGTTCAGGTCCATGGCATGACCAATATCTACCATTCCAAGCGGCGTCTGGTGAACAGTTATATGTCGCAGCAAGGTAGACCCGTAAATGAAGGCAGTTTGGACAAGGAACGGGGACTGTTTCTCATTGAGGCTGAGCGCCAAGACGAGAAATATCCCATTTACGAAGACGTCAACGGAACTCATATTATGAGTTCGGAGGATATTTGTATCCTCGAGGATCTGCATCTGTTGATGGCAGCCGGTCTTGACAGCTTTAAGGTGGAGACGCTGCTGAAGCCGCGCCAATATAATAAGCTTGTGATAAGCATTTACCGCAAGGCGATTGATTTATATACTGCGGACCCTTCTTCCTATGCATTTCAGGAGGATTGGATGGATGAAATTCGTGCCATTCAGGATCCGGAGCGAGAGTTATCGTTTGGATTTTTCTATAAGGAACAAGTTTATTAAGGAGTGTACAGCATGGAAGCAATGGCACAGCCAAAATACAAGGGCAAACGCTATCGCCTGGACAAGCCAGAACTGCTCGCCCCGGCTGGTAATTTGGAAAAGTTGAAATTTGCGGTGCACTACGGCGCCGATGCAGTTTATATTGGAGGACAGAAATACGGTCTTCGTTCGAACGCGGACAATTTCAGCTTCGAGGAAATGAAGGAAGGCGTGGAGTTCGCCAAGAAATACGGTGCTAAAGTATTCGTGGCAACCAATATCTACGCGCATAATGAGGACGTAGAGGGGATTGAATCCTATCTGCGCAGCTTGGAGGAAGCGGGCATCGCAGCGATTATAGCCGCAGATCCGGCCATCATTGAGGTTGCCAAGCGTGCCGCGCCCAAACTTGAGGTTCATCTGAGCACACAACAGTCTACGCTTAATTGGCAGGCCGTGAAGTTCTGGAAGGATGAAGGATTACCAAGGGTTGTGCTGGGCCGCGAGACGAGCATAGAAGAAATTGCAACGATTAAAGAGCATGTTGATATTGAGATCGAAGCCTTTATTCATGGTGCGATGTGTTCCTCCTTCTCCGGACGCTGTGTGTTGTCAAATCATTTTACGGATCGTGACTCCAACCGGGGCGGCTGCTGCCAATCCTGCCGCTGGAAATACGATTTGTTTGAGGATGGAAGAGAAGATAACGGCAACTGGGTATCCGAAGAGGTGCAGATGATGGAACAGCGGGCATCGAGGCCGTCTCCATTCAAGCCGGGCGTTACACAGATTCCGTTGTTTCAACCGGAGGACAACCAATTTACCATGGGGTCGAAGGATCTTTGCATGCTGGAGCATATTCCGGACCTGATTGAGGTCGGCATTGACAGCTTCAAGATTGAGGGCCGGATGAAATCCATTCATTACGTAGCTACGGTTGTTAATGTGTACAGACAGGCGATTGATTCCTATATGGCAGACCCTGAACATTACGTGCTGAAGCCGGAATGGATCGAGGAAATCAACAAAGCGGCCAATCGACCGCTGAATACCGGATTCTTCTATGATACCCCGGATCATGAGGACCATATCTATGAACCGGAAGAGAAGGCCGTGCCTTATGATTTTGCCGGATTGGTTATGGCGTATGACAAGCACTCAGGTACAGCTGTAATACAGCAGCGAAACCATTTTAAGCCTGGTGACGAAATTGAGTTTTTTGGCCCAGAAGGTACCTTCTTCAAGCAGGTAGTTGGCCCTATTCAGGATGAGGATGGAAATGAGCTGAACGCGGCACGGCATCCCTTACAGCTTATTCGCTTGCAAGTGGATCAGCCGGTGCGTAACTTTGATATGATGCGAAAGCGCAAAGGGTAAAAAAGATATAGTTCTATATAACTACACATATGAGAATCCGGGTCCGTGGATGGACCTTGGATTCTTTTTATTTTCAAAAAAATTAGGAGTAATGGATTATTTTTTTGCGAAAACCCAAAGGAAAACACCTCCAATTGTCGAAATAAAAAGTAACGAATACGTTCAAGAGATTAGCCGGCGTATTAATATTATGATTGTGGTAGGTGAACAGCTAATGTCAGAAGTCGAACAGCATGATAAGAAGCCGAAAAGAGACAAGAAGCTCGGGGGAAACAAAGAGAAAAAGAAAGCACCTTCGGCATCAACGGGAATACATAATGCAAAGTCGTTCATTTCAAACATGGGAACGGCCATCAGCCGAATGCCTGTGAACCCGGCAAAATCCGTAGGGATCCGGTTGTTTTTAATCTTTTTGTCAGCGATCGTATTTTTTGTTATCGTGTTGGGTTATCTCTCTTACAGTAAAGCGAAGAGCACCATTGAGAAGAATGCTGCCAACGGCAATCAGCAGACGATCATTCAAACTTCTGAGAAAATCGACATCATCTTGGATAAGTACGAGAACGCTGGACGGCAAATTTTCTATGATATTGAACTGCAGAAGCTGTTGTCAGAGTACTCGGATAAAAACTTGAGTGATTATGATTCGTTTACCGTAGAACGCAGCATTCGGGATAAACTATCTAACCAAATCACGTCAGATTCGTCCATCAGGGCTATTTATCTGATCCCTGACAAAGGTGAGAAGATGATCTCGGCGGGGCAAACCTCGGAGACCTCCAAAACCGTGCTTGAACAAAGCTGGTATACAGAGCTGAAGGATGGCGACAAAAAGATTGTGTGGCTGCCAACAACGCAGAACAGCGGAGCTCCGTACTTTACGATTGCACGCTCTCTTGGATCAATGAATGATCTGACTTCTACGTACGTTGTTATGTTTGAACTTAACGCTTCCGTACTGGATACGCAACTGAAGGGGATTGACCTGGGTGAAAACGGCCAGCTGCAGTTGATCAGCCCAGAGGGCACGATTGTATCCTCCAGTGAGAGTTCGATCGTGGGTTCAGAGACAGCTTGGGCATTTACAAAGGAATTCAAGGCAGAAACGAAGACGGATAACGTAAGAACCAAGGATGAGAACGGCAAGCAGGTATTGGCCGTTTATAATACGCTGAGCACCAATGATTGGAAGCTTGTGGGATCGGTTCAAACCAGTGAACTGACGAAGGATGCAACGAGCATTTTGACAATTACGCTGATAGTGGCAGCCGTTGACGTTATATTCGCCATACTGATCGGTATTTGGATGGTGAGAATGATTGCCCGTCCATTAGGCAAGCTCAACCTCCTGATGAAGGAAGGCGCAAAAGGTAATCTGAATGTTCGCACAGACCATAAGAGCCAGGATGAAATCGGTCAGCTCTCCGCAAGTTTTAACGATATGATGGAGCAGATTACCGGCCTCGTGCAGCAAACAAGCAATACGGCTCAGGAAGTACTCAAGACGGCTGCAGAGTTAAGTGATGCCTCGAAGAAAACGGCCATCTCTGCAAAAGAAATTGCCGTTGCCACCGAGGAGATTGCGAACGGAGCCAGCAGCTTGGCAGTTGAAGCCGAGCGCGGCAGCGATCTGACCAACAATATCTCGAAGCAGATGCAAATTGTTGTTACGGCTAACGATGAGATGGGCAAATCGGCCCGTCATGTGGAAAGCTCCAGTGAGCTGGGCACGAAGCATCTGAGCGACTTGCTCGACAAGACACACCAGACCGAGGATATGACACGTTCCATGATGCACAAGGTGGATGGCTTGAAGGAAACGACTTCTTCGGTTGTCAAAGTGCTGGATGTACTTCAGAACATCACGAAGCAAACGAACATCCTTTCCTTGAATGCAATGATTGAAGCGGCCCGTGCAGGAGCAGCGGGCAAAGGGTTTATGGTTGTCGCCGATGAAATCCGCCAGTTGGCGGACCAGTCCAGGCAATCCATAGATATGGTTAGCCAGATCACAGACCGTATCATGACCGAAATGAATGAAACCGTTCAGGTACTGCTGGATGCAAATCCGCTGTTCAAAGGCCAGATGGATGCCGTGAAGGAAACGAATGACATCTTCGTATCCGTCCAGCAGCAGATGGTAGACTTTATCGAACGTTTGGATTCTGTAACGCATTCCATTGATGAGCTGAACGAATCCCAGAATGTGCTCTCTGAAGCGATGAGCAACGTCAGTGCGGTTGCCGAGGAATCCTCGGCGACTTCCGAAGAGGTAGCTTCTCTCTCAACGGAGCAGCAAAGTGTTAGCAGTCAGTTGGTTAATCTGTCATCACAGCTGGAAAATGTATCGAATGAGCTTAAAGAGACCTTGTCTCGCTTTAGACTGTAATATTCCATTCATAGACTGCTCTATCAGTTAAGACTGATGGAGCAGTCTTTTTTGTCTACCCGGCTCACTCATTACCTTCTGATAATCCTCCCCTATCAGTTCAATGTGATTGATTCAGGTTCCACATGGAAATAATGGAGAAACAAAGAACTAATTGGAGGAGCAGGACATGAGGCTGATCCGAAATAAGCGAATTACATACGGATGGCTGATATTGACGATGCTTATCGCCATTTTGACCCTAAGACTCGCATGGGTGCAGCTTGTGATGAAACATCAGCGGGTCCCCGGCAGTCGGCATACGATGGTTGAGGCCTCCCTCATACAGCGCGAACGAGGCATTGTGCTGGATTCTGGCCGCGGTCAATTTACAGACCGGAACGGAAAGCCGCTCACGGGTAAGCTGGTTTGGACAGTGGTGTTGTTCCCGGTAAGCGAGAAAGAGCTGAAGGACTCCCATAATCAGTTAGTTCAGCTGGCCCGCATCCTGGGGACAAATAAGGATCGTTTGGTACAGACATGGGGCAAGCTAAAGGAGCCGAAGTTGTGGCATGGAGAGAATACGGTCATTCCTCGTACCCTAACCAAAGCTCAGATCCAGCAGATCCAAGAGCTTGAACTTCCCAAACTGAAGGTTCTTCCTTATGAGCAGCGCTACGGCAATCGCCAATCGGGCATGCAGTGGCTTGGTTTTGTATCCGGCCAGCGGAAGGAGAATCTGTTTTTTCGTGATTATCCGGAGGTTACGGGGACGAGCGGTTTGGAGAAAACGATGGATTCACTGATACGGGGAGAAGGTCCTACCATCGTTTATTTTCCAGTCAACAGTACCAATGAGGTGATACAGGATATCAAGCCGATGGTAAAGGCGCCGGATAATCCGTACTATCCCTTGAGGGTATCCACAACGATTGATATTGATATTCAAAAAGGGATCGAAGCTATAACGGAGAAAGCGGGCATGAAGGAAGGGGCCGTTGTTGTACTGGATGCGCACAATGCCGATATTGTTTCTATGGTCTCAAGGCCGTTCTATAATCCGGAGCAGATTCATCCAAAGGACGGGCAGTGGGAAAATCGTGCCTTGAAAGCGGCAACTCCTGGCTCCATTTTCAAAATTGTCACGGCATCTGCAATTCTTGAGCATGATTTAAGCTCCCCTGAAGAGCACTTCCATTGTGACGGCGAATACGGCAAGTTCGGACTTTCCTGCTGGAAAGAGGGAGGACATGGAACGATTGGGCTTCGCGAGGGTTTTGCCGAATCATGTAATGTCGTCTTCGCTACCCTTGCGGAAAGATTATCCGCACAGCAAATAGCGGATGCGGCATCGGCGCTTGGTTTTGGGCAAACTGTGGGCTGGAGATCACAGGAATTCTTAGGTCTTCGTTCTTTTGTTCCATTGGACCATGAGGAGAAGGGGACGGTATTCTCGGACTCCGTGGATGCTTCTGATGCAGGGGTTAGGGTACAGACTAGCATAGGGCAAAGGGATGCGGCCGTGTCCCCGCTGCAGGCGGCAAATGCGATTGTGACTCTGCTTCACGGCGGTGTAAAGACCAAACCTCGTATTCTACAACAGATTCGGTACGCTAATGGCCAATTGCTTCAGGATACCCATCCGCTTAAGGAGCGTAAGTCAGCACAAGGTATTTCCCGGGAAACCTCATCCATTCTGCTGGAATGGATGGAGGATGTGGTTCAAGAGGGGACAGGCAGTTCTTTGAAAAACCGGAAATGGACACTTGCAGGGAAATCTGGAACGGCTCAGGTAACCGTAAAGGGCCGTCCCCGAAACAACCAGTGGTTTGTCGGTTACGGCCCCGTGGAGAAGCCACGATACGCTGTGGCTGTGTTGGTGGAGAATCGGAGTCCAAGCAGCAGCAATCAGGCGACGGAGATATTCGGTCAGGTTTCTGACTTCTTGGCTTCGGTTGAATCGCCCTCGGGCTCGGGCTCCGCATAAGAGCGGGACATGTCCCAAGGAGACACATCGAATTCTTCTCTCGGCAGATGAATCCATTGCTGCAGGTATCCTTGTGTAAGCAATTCCTTAATGAGAATCAGCAGGATCGGAGCCAGAATCAAACCGGCAACTCCAAATATGGACAGCGAAATCATCATGAAGGACAACATCAAAAATGCAGATGAGACGCCAATTGAGTTGCCTGTAATCTTCGGTTCAAGCAGTTGTCTGGAGATCATGACAACCGCCAGCAGAACGATTAGTCCAATGGCAAGCCCTGTATTGCCGACAATAAACAAATAAACAATCCACGGAATAAGAATAACGGGAACACCCAGCAGCGGCAATACATCGAATACAGCACAGATAAGCGCAATGGACAGCGAGTTGCCTGTACCTAATATCAACAGCCCTATGTATACAATAACAAACGTAATGCTGACCAGCTTCATCTGAGCTTTTAAATAAGAACCGATCGCCTTAAATACATTTTCCTTCAGAAAGACAAAGGCCATCTTGAAGGTTTTGGGCGTTTTTTCTTTTGCGATTCTCCGCCAGCTGCCAATCTCAATGCTCAGGAAAAAGGCGAGAATGATCGCTACCCCGAAGCTGGTGATGAACGAGGAGAATGAACCCATGAAACCAACGATATAATGAAAGAACGACTCGGCAGCCCCTTGAGCAAAAGCGGTAATGTCTTGAAAATAGCCGTTAACCCGTTCTGTCAGATCAGGCGGCAGTGCCTCGAGCTTGCTTTGCAGGAAGATCAGACCCTCGGAGAAATGTTTTTGAATCGTTGCGGTGTAAGCCGGCAAATTCTCCTGCAGGTTCATGAACTGCGATACAATGAGTGCCCCTGCTCCGAACAAGATGCCGAGGATAATCAGCAGGAAGAGCAGAACGGATATCGCGGCGGCAAACGGCTTCGGAAGACCCCTGCGGTGCAGGAATTTGGATAAAGGCTCAATAATCAGGAAAACGAGGAAAGATAAAAACACGGGAGCCGCAATCTGGTAAAGCTTGCTGAATATGTACATGACCAGGTAAACCGTAAGTACGATTAATCCAATATCGAAAGCGGTTCTCCAATATTTTTTATACAAGGGAAGCATAGTGGAATATCGGCTCCTTTATACTTTATTAATTGATATCATTGTACACGATTTGTGAAAAAAAAGCCTATTTCTTTAAGTGCTATGCTAAAATAATAATAGTGTGTTAATTAGAAAAAGAAAGAAAAAGCGGGGAGTTAGCATGCAAACATTACTGCTATGGTTGTTTTACCTTTCATCTTTTTATGCATTTATTCCCGGCATCCTGACCCGAATATTTGGTTTCCGAGTATTTCGCAGGGGCACAGGCACAAATGAGTTCGCCTTAACCTTTGATGATGGGCCTGATCCTCTCTATACGCCAAGGCTTCTGGATCTTCTGAAGCAGTATGATATGAAAGCGACCTTTTTCCTGGTTGGTTCCCATGCAGAGAAACATCCAGAAGTTGTAAAACGCATTCATCACGAAGGCCATCTGATCGGGATCCATAACTATGTTCACAAGAGCAACTGGCTGATGAGACCTGTGACGGTTCGTAAGCAAGTAAAGCGAACGGATGATATTATCTACACCATAACTGGTGAACGTTCAGGTTATTACCGACCGCCTTGGGGAATTGTGAATCTGTTCGATTTTGCCAAGAATACCGGTTGTCGCATCATCTTGTGGTCATCCATGTTTAATGACTGGCGCAGCAAGATCGGCGCTGACAAACTGACTCAGCGAATGCTAGCCAAGCTTCGCGGCGGCGAGGTGATGCTGCTTCATGACTGCGGGACGACCATGGGAGCAAACCCGGACGCACCGGAGCAGATGCTCATCGCATTGGAGCGTGTACTGAATGCCGCAGAGCAGAAGGGGATGAGAAGTATCCGAATCGACGATATGATGGCTAAGGAGAGCAAAGCGAAAGCGAGGAAGCTGTCTCCTCTGAAGCGCGTGATGGTTTCATTGTGGCTTTTGTGGGAAAAAGTCTTTCATGCCGTGTTTGCACTCGAAACGGTCTCTCCTTCAGACCCGATGCTCCATTTCCGTAAACGGCCGTTTGCCGGGAAAACCGTCGTGATGGAGGATGGGAGCCGCCTGGAAAAGGGAGACGAGGTCCTTGAGCTTCATTTTGACAACAAAAAATTGTTCGAGATTGGCAGCCGCTCCCGTTCGGAGGTGCAGCTTGCGATTAAAATGATTCGCGCCGTGCAGAACGATCTGCCTTCCCTCGCCAATATGGTGCTGGAGCGTCCCGAATTCAAGGATGTCAAAGGTTTGTATGCCGTTACCATGATTTCACGGGGACCGGAGCAGTTCGGATTTCATGTCATGGATTTACCGCGGGGGCTGTTCGCAAGTTCGACCAGACTGTATCTTAAACTGCTGCTCAGTGTTATTCATCCCAAAGGTCAGGCCCGCCTGAAGGAAGGAAGCCAGATGATGGAGCCGAAAATGCTCATGATGCCAGTGGACGTTCTGATCGAACGTTATGCTGAGAAGAAGACACAGGTTCAGCCTCCAAAGGAGGAACCGCAGCAATTGCAGCAGGAACAGATGGGGGATTTGGCAGTTGCCAGCGCATCGCAAGGAATGTAAGTGGATAGATTGGACTTTTTACTGCTATCATGATTGATTATTACATTGAATGTTCATCGATATAAAAAAGGGGGTTATTCCCGCAGGCTGTTCAATGCCTGCGAGGAATAACCCCCTTTGCTATGCTGTAATTAGATTTTCAATACGCCGCCTGAGCTTGCATTCGTTACAAGCTTCGAATAGCGGGCGAGGTAACCGGTTTTAACTTTTGGCTCGAAATCGACCCATTTGCTGCGGCGAATCGCCATTTCTTCATCACTGACGCCCAGCAATTGAATGGTGCGGTTGATCAGATCAAGCTCAATAATATCGCCATCTTCAACGAATGCGATAGGTCCGCCTTCGGCAGCTTCCGGCGAGATATGACCGATACTGATACCACGGGAAGCACCGGAGAAGCGTCCGTCCGTGATCAGGCCGACTTTGGCTCCAAGACCCATACCGGCGATTTGCGAGGTTGGTGCCAGCATTTCTGGCATACCCGGACCGCCTTTAGGACCTTCATAACGAATGACAACCACATGGCCTTCCTTAACTTTGCCGTTGGCAATGCCACTAAGCGCCTCATCCTGGGAGTTGAAGCAGATGGCAGGCCCCTTATGATACCCGCCAACCGACGCATCAACAGCGCCGACCTTGATGATGGAACCTTCAGGAGCCAGGTTGCCGTACAGGACAGCGAGTCCGCCGCGCTCGGAATAAGGACTGTCAATCGGATGGATAACGTTGGTGTCCTGGATTTCACAGCCTTCCACGTTCTCCGCCAGCGTCTTGCCGGTTACGGTGATACGATCTCCATGCAATGCACCCGGTTTCTTGAGGAGCTCGTGCAGGACCGCACTAACACCGCCTGCCAAGTGTACATCCTCGATAAAGTAATCCGAAGCTGGAGCGAGTTTGGAGATGTGAGGAACACGGTCGGCAACTTCATTGATACGCTCAAGCGGATAATCGAGACCAGCTTCATGAGCAAGTGCCAACGTATGCAGCACCGTATTGGTGGAACCGCCCATGGCCATATCCAGTGCAAACGCGTTGTCAATCGCTTCAACCGTTACGATATCGCGCGGCTTGAGATCCATTTTCACAAGTTCCATCAATTGTGTAGCTGATTGTTTTACGAATTCCTTACGCTCTTCAGCGATGGCAAGGATGGTACCGTTGCCCGGCAGAGCCAGACCCAGCGCCTCGGCAAGGCAGTTCATGGAATTGGCCGTGAACATGCCCGAACATGATCCACAAGTGGGACATCCGAATTGTTCCAATTCCAGCAGCTCATCATCATTGATTTTACCAACCTGGTGAGCTCCGACTCCTTCAAATACAGAGGTCAGGGACAATTTGCGTCCTTTGCTGTCCACGCCGGCTTTCATCGGTCCGCCGCTGACAAAAACTGTCGGGATGTTAACGCGAAGGGCGCCCATCAGCATGCCCGGCGTGATTTTGTCGCAGTTCGGAATGCAGACCATACCGTCGAACCAGTGAGCGGATACGACCGTCTCCAAGGAGTCCGCGATGATCTCGCGGCTTGGCAGTGAGTAACGCATGCCGATATGTCCCATGGCGATGCCGTCATCAACCCCAATGGTGTTGAATTCGAATGGAACGCCGCCCGCTTCACGAATCGCTTCTTTCACGATTTTTCCGAATTCCTGCAGATGCACATGACCGGGAACGATGTCGATGTAGGAGTTACATACGGCGATAAACGGTTTGCCGAAATCCTCTTCCTTAACGCCTGCTGCACGCAGAAGGCTGCGGTGCGGTGCGCGGTCAAAGCCTTTCTTGATCATGTCTGAACGCATTTTTTTGGTTGCCATGATGTCGATTTCCCCCCAGATCTATTATAAAATTGTTGCGCTTTAGCGCGGTCTTCCGGCAAAGCAGCCGGGTACCTGTGAACAGCGAATAGGTTTTAAATGAGTCTATCACAAAAAGGTAGGTTTTTCTACATGATATTAATTAGGAAACAATGGAGGGAGGCCTGTTGCTGCGGCATGAAAAGAGCCTGTCCCATGAATGGGAGCAGGCTGCTCATTCGAGTGTTTATCATTATTTCTTGCCGCCTTTGCGGCCGATTTCCTGATAGAATTCACGATCATGATTCCGCGAGGTGGCTTCGCCGCCTTTCTGACCGATTTCCTGGTAAAACTCGCGGCTGTGGTTTTTGGACGTCGCTTTGCCGCCCTTTTTGCCGATTTCCTTATAGAACTCGCGGCTATGATTCTTTGCTGTCGCTTCGCCGCCAAGACGTCCAGCTTCTTCGCGGGTCATCTTGCGATTGCCGTTTTGTGCCATCACAAATCACTCCTTTTCCGTCGTATTTGCTATGCGTATATGTTACTTACCACGACTTATTTGTCATGAATCAAAACAATCGACTAAAGATTGGTAAATGTCAGTTTGGGATGAATTTCTGAAGGAAAGCGGCAATTCCGCTTAAATCAGAGTTTATTTCATGGTTTAATAAGAGTATGATCATGAATAGGATAGGGAGGTTTTATGACATTGCCGTTTTTTCAAGTGAAGGGACACTCCATTCCCTGCAAAGCGATCTTGTTTGATAAAGACGGTACGCTGCTCCATTTCATGGCGCTGTGGGGAGGCTGGGTCGAGTATGTCCTCAAGTACATGGAGGAGCGGCTGGGGCTGATGGGAGCCGGCTTCACGCTGCCCACAGAGAAGGTGCTGGGCACAAAGCATGATGTAAGCGGGCGCGTGTCCGGTTACGATGTCAGGGGGCCGCTCGCCATGGGGACCGTGGAAGAGACGACGGGGCTGCTGGCATGGCAACTGTACGCAGCGGGAATGCCTTGGAACGAAGCCATTGTGCAGGTCAATCAGATCACGAAAAATGCGATGTATGAAGTTCGTCAGCGAAAACCGGCATTTCCGATGCCGGGGCTGGAAGATTTTCTGAGGAAATGCAGTTTGGCCTCTGTGAAAATGGCAGTGGTCACGTCCGATCAGACCTCGGGTGCACTGGAACAGCTGGAGTGGATGGGGCTGCGCTCTTATTTTACCGTCATTATAGGAAGAGATCAGGTTGGAAACGGTAAGCCGCATCCGGAGATGACCGAAACGGCATGCGGTCTCCTCGGAGTGAAGCCGGAAGAAACGGTTGTCATCGGTGACAGCAATGGGGATATGCAGATGGCCAAACAAGCAGGTGCGGCCCTGGCCGTAGGGTTGTTGACGGATGAAGGGGACACATCACATCTAACAGATGCCGATGTTGTCATATCCGATTATAATGAATTAGACGTGCACAGGTAGACGTGATATTTTTAGGGCTGTACGGAGGTGTTTAGAGTGGAGAACAGGGAGAAGATCGAGCAGTTGGCAACATGGATCGAAGCGAGCGACTACATTGTTTTTTTCGGGGGCGCCGGTACCTCCACGGAGAGCGGAATACCTGACTTCCGTTCAGCAGCCGGGCTTTACCAGAGCGAGCATCAATCGCCATATCCGCCGGAGGTTATGCTTAGCCACACGTTTTTTATGAAGCATCCGGACGTGTTTTATGATTTTTACCGAAGCAAGATGCTTCATCCGAATGCACAGCCAAACGGCTGTCACCGGCTATTGTCGAGGCTTGCATTTGACGGGAAGCTGAAAGCGGTGATTACGCAAAATATCGACGGACTCCATCAGAGCGCAGGATGCTCCGATGTGATGGAGCTTCACGGCTCTGTACACCGCAATTATTGCATGGATTGCGCAAGGTTCTACAGCCTGCAGGATATTATGGACATTAAGGAAGTTGTCCCGCGCTGCAAGGATTGCGGTGGGCTGATCAGACCGGATGTCGTGCTGTATGAAGAGGAGCTGGACCAGAACATTATTATGCGCTCGATTCAGGAAATATCGACAGCGGACTTGCTGATCATCGGCGGGACTTCCCTGACGGTTCATCCTGCGGCTGGGCTGATATCCTATTTTCAAGGAAGCAAGGTGGCTCTGCTGAATGCAGATCCGACCCCGTACGATCACCGGGCCGGCCTCTTGATCGCCGATCGGATCGGGCAGGTCATGACACAAGTGGATAAGCTGATCAGCACGTAGCGGCGACAGCTGCGGCGTGTTGCTGCACGCATAACTGTAATCGTTTTCTTGTCAAAGTCCAGCGAAACACGTTAAGATGAATTTAGCAATGGATCTATTCACTTTAGAGAGGCAGGGATTGCAAGTGACCTATGTGGCTAGCGAAGACCGCTATGAAGGAATGAAATATAACCGTGTGGGGCGTTCCGGGCTGAAACTTCCGGCAATCTCTCTTGGATTATGGCATAATTTCGGTGGTATCGACACGTATGAAAACGGGCGGAGCATGGTTACGCGTTCCTTCGATCTGGGCATTACCCACTTCGATCTGGCGAACAATTATGGACCGCCTGCAGGATCTGCCGAAGAGACATTTGGCAAAATTCTCTCCCGTGACCTCAAAGCCTACCGCGATGAAATCGTTGTTTCATCCAAAGCGGGTTATTACATGTGGCCTGGGCCATACGGGGACCATGGTTCACGTAAATATCTGGTGTCAAGTCTCGATCAGAGTCTGAAGCGGATGGGCCTGGATTACGTCGATATTTTCTATCATCATCGGATGGATCCGGAAACGCCGCTTGAAGAAACCATGGTCGCCTTGGATCATCTGGTACGTTCCGGCAAGGCGCTTTATGTTGGGGTGTCTAACTATTCGCCGGAGAAGACGCGGGAAGCGATCTCCATTCTGAAAAGCCTGGGCACTCCGCTGCTTATTCACCAGCCGAGTTATTCCATGCTGGACCGCTGGGTGGAGAACGGTTTGCTCGATGTTCTGGACGAGAATGGTGTGGGAAGCATCGCGTTTACCCCGCTTGCCCAAGGACTCTTGACCAATAAATACCTGAACGGCGTACCTGGCGATTCGCGTGCGGCAAGCGCGTCCGTGTTCTTGAACGAAAGCAACATCACGCCTGAGGTGCTGCGCAAGATCAGGGCGCTGAACCAGATCGCGCAAGCGAGGAACCAAAGTCTTGCCCAATTTGCCCTGGCGTGGGTGCTTCGGGGCGGCAGAGTGACATCTGCCCTCATCGGCGCGAGCAAGGTAAGCCAGATCGAAGACAATGTGGCTGCCTTGAACAATCTGGAGTTCTCGAAAGAAGAGCTGGATCGCATTGAAGCGATTCTGAGGACGGAGAACGGATCAACTGCAGAGGGCCAGAATAATTGATGCAATAGCCAAACTAAACCTAGCGAAACGAAGAAGGAGCGCCTCAGGATGTATTACCCGGCCTGATATGCGCTCCTTTTTTGGTGCAAATATGATCATGAACTCGCTTATGGCTCCGTTGGTGTTGCTGCGGACATGATGTCCTTCCGGTATCGTGTTGGCGATCGGCCGACAAGGCGTTTGAATTGGCGCGAGAAATAAAGTGGGTCGGTCAGACCTACGGATGCGGAGACCTGCTCGATGGACAAATCGGGACGTTCGCGCAGCAGCCGCTTGGATTGGTCGATCCTTAATTTGAGCAGGTACGTAATCGGGGTCATGCCTGTTTCCTGCTTGAATATGCGCGACAAGTAAGCGCGGTTGTAACCCAGGCTCGCACACATCTGTTCGATGGAGACGGGGTGGGCATATTGGGAAGTCATGTAATTGATCATTTGCTTCACTGTGCGCTGAACCTGAGGCTCTGCAAGCGACAGCAGCGACGGGCGGTCGCTGCGGTTCAGGATCTCGGCACAGATCAGATGCAGGTAACCAATGGCGGCGATGTGGGAGCTTTCTTCCCTGGATTGAAAATGCTTCTGGATGAGGGAGACATATCCGGGAATCGGGTTGTTCGCCTCCATGAGATGCAGGACGGGCTTGTCGGGCGTGAGCCCCAGGCGATTCATTTCTTCACCGGCATGCTCTCCGTCAAAGGCGACCCACCGGTATTGCCACGGGCAACTCGCGTCAGATTCATAGCTGACAATCTGACCGGGATGGATGAGAAAGCAATCGCCGGGACCCAGCTGGTACATATCGGTTTCCGTTCGAAATATGCCATATCCTGATTCGATAATATGCAGCAAGTAATGATCGTATATTTTCGGCCCCAGGGCATGCTCAGGTCTGGTCTGGCTTTCCCCCGCAAATCGGACGTGGAGCCACCCGCTGCCCTGCTGGGCAGGATTTGAGGCAACAGAATAGGTTGGTTTCATCATAATTTTTCCTTTAGAATAGGATTGGGAAAATACGGGATTGCAGATTTGTTTTAATTATGAGTTTATTGTACCTCTTAAAGTCACATAAATCCATATGTAACACACAAGATTTCATTATCGTTAAACGAGGTTTCCATTATACTGAAGACAGTAAAACTACCATATGTACAGGATGGAGTGATGGGCAGTGACTACACAACAGCTTATGCAAAGATTCATGGACAAGCACGGAGAAAGCCGACATGAGGTTCGGATATTTAACGCACCCGGCAGGGTGAATCTGATCGGGGAGCATCTGGACTATAACGGAGGTTACGTTCTTCCGGCAGCCTTGGAGTTTGGCACAACCTTGATTATCCGTCCGCGTGACGATAAGAAGGTAAGCTTCTCTTCAACCAATATCCCTTATGAATTAACGATCAGCCTGGACGAGGATTACCGTTACAAAAGCGATCAATGGACGGATTATCCGGTTGGCGTCATTACGGAATTGCATAAAATAGGCTCCAATCTTAGCAGCGGGTATGACCTGCTCTACCATGGGGATATTCCTAACGGCGCGGGTCTGTCTTCCTCTGCCTCCATCGAAGTGGTCACAGCCTACGCGCTCTTGAGCATGGAGGGCAAGGCAGCGGATACCGTGGAGATCGCGAAGCTCTCACAGAGAGTGGAGAACCTGTTCGTTGGCGTCAATTCCGGCATCATGGATCAATTTGCCGTGGCTAACGGCAAGCAGGATCATGCCATTCTGTTAATGTGCGATACCCTTGAGTATGAGCTTGTACCGTTCCAGACGGGACCATATAAAATCGTGATTTCCAATACCAATAAACGACGGGGGCTTGTCGACTCCAAATACAATGAACGCCGAAGTGAGTGCGACCGTGCTTTGGAGATTTTGCAGAATGAGCTTCCTGCACTAACGTATCTCGCACAGCTGAACCCGGATCAATTCGTAACATTACAGGACAACATCCAGGATGAAACGGTCCGAAGACGCGCCCAGCACGTCGTGGAGGAGAACCAGCGCGTTCTTGATTCCGTGAAAGCATTGAAGAACGGGGATCTGGAATCGTTCGGTCAGTATATGAACCAGTCCCATGACTCCTTGCGTTATCTGTATGAAGTGACAGGCGATGAGCTGGACGCGCTCGTTGAGGAAGCCCAGCGCATCCCAGGAACGCTTGGTTCCCGGATGACGGGGGCCGGTTTCGGGGGCTGCACGGTGTCTTTGGTCCACGAGGATGCGGTGGAACGCTTCATAGCGGAA
This sequence comes from Paenibacillus sp. LBL, assembly GCF_029893715.1. Lineage (NCBI taxonomy): Bacteria > Bacillati > Bacillota > Bacilli > Caryophanales > Paenibacillaceae > Paenibacillus > Paenibacillus sp. LBL. The sequence continues at coordinate 67,446 of NZ_JARXYU010000013.1, forward strand.
GTGGGGCAGCAGTATGAAAGCAGAACCGGACTGAAGCCGGATTTCTATGTATGCGGCGTTGGTCAAGGTGTGCATGAAGTGAAGGAGGGCAAATAATATGGCGATTTTAGTAACTGGCGGTGCAGGTTATATCGGTTCTCACACTGTGGCGGAACTGCTTGAGAAGGGAGAAGAGGTTGTTGTTATCGACAGTCTGGAGACCGGGCATCGCGAAGCGCTCCTTGGCGGAAAGCTGTATGTTGGCGATCTGCGCGACAAGACGCTGCTAAACCAGCTGTTCTCGGAGAATGATATCGATGCCGTTATCCACTTTGCTGCGAATTCACTGGTCGGCGAGAGCATGAAGGACCCGGTGAAGTATTACGACAACAACGTATACGGAACGCTCTGTCTGCTGGAAGCGATGAATGAAGCAGGTGTACGCAAAATCGTCTTCTCCTCAACGGCTGCTACCTACGGTGAGCCTGAGAAGGTGCCTATTGAGGAAACGGACCGGACGCAGCCAACGAACGTGTACGGGGAAACCAAGCTAATGATGGAACGGATGATGTCCTGGTTTGATACCGTGCTCGGTGTAAAATATGTATCTCTTCGTTACTTCAACGCTGCCGGATCCCATGCCAGCGGCTCCATCGGAGAGGATCACCGCCCGGAGAGCCATCTGATCCCGCTTGTGCTGCAAACCGCTTTGAAGCAGCGCCCAAGCATCTCCGTGTTTGGCGATGATTATTCTACGCCGGACGGAACATGCGTGCGTGACTATATCCATGTCAGCGATCTTGCGAACGCCCATCTGCGCGCGGTAGAGTATCTCCGCCGTGGGGAACCCAGCAATGTATTTAACCTCGGCAACGGGCTCGGTTTCTCGGTGAAGGAAGTTATTGAGACATCGAAGCGGGTGACTGGCGCTGACATTCCGGTTGTCATGGAGGCACGGCGTTCCGGCGACCCTGCTGTATTAGTAGCCTCTTCAGATAAAGCGCGTACCGTCCTTGGATGGACACCATCCAAAACGTCGCTTGAAGAGATTATCGATAGTGCATGGAAGTGGCACAGCAGTCATCCGCACGGTTACGGAGACAATTAATCCAAGGGGGACTACGGCGATGAAATCAGTACCATCAGGAACTCCCGAATCGAAGCAATCGAAGCAGGCTCTGCATGCGATAGAAATGCTGGTGCGATTTGCCCTGCATAAAGGCCTTATCGAGGCAGCCGATGTGGATTACAGCCGCAATCTGCTGCTGGAGGACTTCGGCTTCAGCGAGCCGTATGGCGACGAAGTGAATGAGCAGATTCCGGATGGACCCCAGGCCATGCTGGACATTTTGATCGATTACGGTGCGGCGAACGGACTCATACCGGAGAACACGGATACGTACCGGGATTTGCTGGATGCCAAAATCATGGGCCGTCTTATGGCAAGGCCTTCGGAAGTGACAGCCCGGTTTCGAGCAGCCCAGCAGGAGCAGGGGATCATTGCAGCTACTCAACAGTTCTATGATCTGTGCATCGATTCCAACTACATTCGCATGGATCGGGTAGCCAAGAATGAATATTGGAGACATGCCAGCGCGTACGGCGATATTGAGATCACGATTAACCTATCCAAACCGGAGAAAAGTCCGAAGGAAATCGCTATGGCAAAGCTGCTGCCACCGCCTGTTTATCCCAAATGTCAGCTCTGCCGTGAGAATGTCGGTTATGCTGGCAGGGTCAATCATCCGGCACGGCAAAACTTGCGGATTATCCCGCTGGAGTTAAACGGGGAGCGCTGGTTCTTCCAGTATTCGCCCTATGTATACTACAACGAGCATTGCATCGTGTTCCATCATGATCATGTGCCGATGAAGCTGACCAGGGAGACGCTTGCCCGCCTCTTGAGTTTTGTGGATGCGTACCCGCATTATTTTCTCGGGTCGAATGCGGATCTCCCGATCGTGGGGGGCTCAATTCTTACGCATGATCATTTCCAAGGAGGCCGTCATTCCTTCCCGATTCAGAAAGCACCGAAGGTGGCGGGCTTCTCACATGAGGCTTATCCCGGCGTGTCCGTCAGCATCGTGAAGTGGCCGATGTCGGTTATCCGGCTGGCCTCAAGTGATCGGGGATTGCTCCTTGAATGTGCCAACAGCATCTATGAGAATTGGAAATTCTACAGTGACCCTTCGCAAGACATTGAAGCGTTCAGCGAGGTGAAGGGAGAGAGAGTCCGCCATAATACGGTTACGCCGATTGCCCGGCAAAATGACGAAGGCATCTATGAGCTGGATCTGGTGTTGCGGAACAATCGGACCAGTGAACGGCACCCCGAAGGGATTTTTCATCCTCACCGGGAGATGTTTCATATCAAGAAGGAGAATATCGGCTTGATCGAAGTTATGGGGCTGGCGATCCTGCCGGGCAGGCTCAAGGAAGAGCTGGACCAAATTGCCGAGGTTCTGGTCGGGAACGAGAAACTGTATGCGGACAGCCAGGCCCCAGACCATCCGCTTGCTGTTCACGGCGATTGGATCGAAGAGCTGCGGGAACGGGGAGCCGCCCTGTCCGACAAGGCTGAGGCTATGGAGCTGATCCGCCAGGAAGTTGGCAAGAAGTTCACTACGATCCTGGAGCATGCCGGTGTGTACAAACAGACGGAAGACGGACAGCAGGCTTTTGAGCAATTTCTAAGCCGTATGGGATTCCAGCGTGAGAGCATGTAGTTCTCCGTGATAAAAAATATCCATTTAACTGCGTTAATAGCAAAAACAGCCGGCCCTTTCCGCAGAGAGGAACGGTTGTTTGTTTTACACAGGAGGAATGATATAAAATGAATGAGCATGCATGATTGAATAATAGCTGCAAACACGATGCGATGGAGGTAATAAATATGAGACCATTTGTATTTCATAATCCGACTCAGTTGATATTTGGCAAGGGCAAACTGAGCGCTTTAAGTAGTGAAGTGGCCAAATACGGCCAGAATGTATTGCTAGTATACGGCGGGGGCAGCATCAAGCGCAGCGGGCTGTATGACCAGGTCATCGCGTTGCTGCAAGAAGCGAATGCTGTGGTAACAGAGCTGAGCGGAGTGGAACCGAATCCGCGTCTGTCCACGGTTCATAAGGGCGTTGAGTTGTGCCGGAAGCATAACATTGACCTCATTCTGGCTGTTGGCGGAGGAAGTGTGCTTGACTGCTCCAAGGCGATTGCCGTTGGTGCCAAATATGACGGCGACATGTGGGATTTCGTAGAGCGCAAGGCGGCTCCGCAAGGGGCTCTTCCACTCGGGACCGTGCTCACGATGGCTGCCACGGGCTCGGAGATGAATGGCGGCTCCGTTATTACCAATGAGACGACCCAGGAGAAGATGGGCTGGGGAAGCCCGCACGCCTACCCTGCATTTTCAATTCTGGATCCTGTACATACGTTCTCCCTTCCACGGGACCAAACCGTGTATGGTGTCGTTGATATTATGTCTCACGTGCTGGAGCACTACTTCCACCAAGATACGAATACGCCGGTGCAAGACGGATTCTGCGAAACGATACTTCGCACCATGATAGAGACAGCACCCAAGCTCGTAGAGGATCTGGAGAACTATGAGCTTCGCGAGACGACGATGTACTGTGGAACGATGGCCCTGAACGGCATGATCAATATGGGAATGGCGGGAGACTGGGCTACCCACAATATTGAGCATGCGGTATCTGCCGTATACGACATTCCGCATGGCGGCGGCCTGGCGATACTCTTCCCGAACTGGATGAAATACAATCTTAGCGCAGATCCTCAGCGCTTCAAGTCGCTTGCTGTGAATGTGTTCGGAGTTGATCCGACAGGAAAGACCGATGAGGAGATCGGATTGGAAGGCATTGAAGCCCTTCGCAGTTTCTGGACTTCCATCGGCGCACCTAGCACATTGGGAGCTTACAATATCGACGATCGCGAGATCGAGGCTATGGCCGACAAAGCGATGCGTTTTGGACCGTTTGGCAATTTCCGCAAGCTGCAGCGCGAAGACGTTGTTGAAATTTATAAAATGTCGCTTTAATGCGCCCTGACCTGTTGCTCGCATAGCAGGGGGGACGATGCAAGCCTGCCGGTTCATACCGAGCAGGCTTCTTGCGATGGCGTGTGGAATATAGATATGCAGAGATTTTCATACGTTTGAGGCAAATAATTGAAACTTTAGCAAACATTTTGCCGTATTACTTGTTATACACAGTAAGGAATTCCAGAGGGGGCAATCAACATGGAAGCGTTATATTGGGGCTGTCTGATCGGAGGCGTCTTATTCGCCATCGTAACCGTGGTGCTTGGTGACATACTCAGCTCGGCACTTGACGGATTGTTGGACTTTTTGTCAGTGGATTTTTTCAATCCGGTTGTAATCGCTGGGGGAATCACCGTATTTGGCGGTACCGGAATCATGCTGATGAAATACACGAATTTGGCAGCAGGTGCCCATGTAACGCTGTCTATCCTGTCAGCTATCGTCATCTCGATTCTCGTCTACTTTGGGTATGTCAAACCGATGGAGAACAGCGAGAACTCGACAGGCTTCTCTATTAAAGAGCTGGCGGGCAGGATTGGCGTTGTAACTGTACCGCTCCCTGCAGAGGGATTTGGTGAAGTAATGGTCAAGATTGGAGCAGGCAACACCATGCACATTGCGTCCAGCTTTGATCGTCAGATCCTTCCCGCAGGTGTCCGCGTGGTAGTTATCGACGTTGTTGATGGTGTCCTGAGAGTGTCCGAACTGGAAGAACGAAAAGGAGATGATTGATTCAATGCCAGAGTACTTAGTAATTCCGTCCATTGTCGTAGCCGTTATTGTTGTGTTGGGACTTGCATTCTGGGCTCGTTACAAAACGGTGAGTCCGGATGAAGCGATGATTGTAACCGGTTCATTCCTGGGGAGCAAAAATTTATCGGAGGATGAATCCGGCCGCAAAATCAAAATCGTACGCGGCGGCGGCGCTTTTATACTACCCGTATTTCAACGTTCCGAATTCGTATCGCTCTTATCCCATAAGCTGGATGTCATGACCCCTGAAGTGTACACGGAGCAGGGCGTGCCGGTGATGGCCGATGGGGTTGCCATTATTAAAGTCGGAAGCTCCATTGAAGACGTGGCGACCGCAGCCGAGCAGTTCATGGGCAAGCCGATTGAAGCGCTGAAAGGCGAAGCCCAGGAAGTGCTTGAGGGTCATCTGCGTGCCATTCTGGGTTCGATGACGGTGGAGGAAGTATACCGTAACCGCGACAAGTTTGCGCAGGAGGTTCAAGGCGTTGCGGCAAGAGATTTGAAGAAGATGGGTCTGCAGATCGTATCCTTCACCATTAAGGACGTTCGCGATAAGCATGGATACCTGGAAGCACTAGGTAAGCCGCGGATTGCCACGGTGAAGCGGGATGCAGAGATTGCCGAAGCGGAAGCGGTTCGGGATGCGCGGATTCAGAAAGCCCGTGCGGAAGAAGAAGGACAGAAGGCTGAGGTCGTTCGCGATACCAATATCGCGGAAGCTGAGAAGGAAAGAGAACTGAAGGTCGCTTCCTTTAAGAAGGAGCAGGATACGGCGAAGGCGGAAGCCGACCAGGCATACCATATCCAGGAAGCCCGTGCCAGACAAACAGTGGTTGAAGAGCAGATGAAGGTCGAGCTCGTCCGCAAGGAACGTGAAATCGATCTTCAGGAAAAAGAAATCATGGTTCGCGAGAAGCAGTATGATGCGGACGTGAAGAAAAAAGCCGAAGCGGATCGCTACGCGGTGGAGCAGGCAGCCGAAGCGGATAAAGCCCGCAAGATGCGCGAAGCGGATGCCGTGCAGTACTCCATCGAGACACAGGCAAAAGCTTCTGCCGAACAGAAGCGCCTGGATGGTATGGCGGTCGCTGATGCAGAGCGTGCAAAAGGTACGGCTGAAGCTGAAGTCATTCGTCTTCGGGGTATTGCCGAAGCCGATGCCAAAGAAAAACTTGCCGAAGCGTTCCAGAAGTTCGGAGAAGCTGCGGTGCTCGACATCATTGTAAAAATGCTGCCTGAGCTTGCTGGCAAGATTGCTCAGCCAATCTCGTCCATCGATAAGCTGACGGTTGTCGATACAGGTAAAGGCGAAGGAGCGGCTCGCGTGAGCAATTATGTGACCGAGCTTATGTCTACGGCGCCTGAAATGCTGAAGAGCGTATCGGGAATTGATGTGGAAGAGCTGATCAAGGGATTGACCAAGAAGCCAGCAGCTGTCCATAAGTCGGTTGCGGTCGAGCCGGAGCTGGTGCCAGTGCCGGTTCCTGTAGAAACAAGCGCAGCGAAGGAAGAATCATAATCGTTTAAACGCAGTTAGATGCGATTTGAATCGGGGCATGTGTGTTGACAGGCAGTGGTACAGCACCTTGAATACATTGGCAACCACAAATGATTTTGCTGTGCTCTCATATTTCTGATAAGATATCCGAGTATACGCGTTTGAATCAAAAAGAGGTGCGAATGTGAGCAGCTTACAAGTGGCTAAAGTGTTGAACAACAATGTAATCATAGCGCGGCATCCTCAGCACGGGGAGGTTGTTGTCATCGGCAAGGGAATTGGCTTTAATCGCAGGAATAAAGACAGCATCCCGGCCTCCGCTGCCGAGAAAATGTTCATTTTGACTAAACCGGAGGAGCAGGAGCAGTATAAGCAGCTGGTGCCTCATATCGATGAGAAGCTGATTGAGGCGATGAATGATATTATTCTGAATGCTGCGAAATCCAGTGAGGCTCCTCTGAATGAGCATATCCACATTGCGTTGACCGACCATATCGCATTTGCTATTAAACGTCACGCCCAGGGGCTTTACATTCATAATCCTTTCTTATATGAAACCCGCGAGATGTATCCTGAAGAGTATGAGATGGCAGAATACGCAGTCCGTACCATTCGGGATAAACTCGGGGTGGATCTGGGTCAAGAGGAAATCGGATTTATAGCCCTTCATTTTCATGGCGCTCTTACGAACCAGCATATTTCGGAAGTTCGCAAGCATTCGGAGCTGATCGCGGATCTCGTACATACCGTGGAGCAGCAGATGGATTATGCCATACCGAAGGATACGCTGGATTATTCCCGCCTGTTGACCCATCTTCGGTTCGCGCTGGAGCGGATAAGGCGGGGGGAAGCGGTGAATGAGACGAGTTCGCTGGACGGTCTTCTGAAGCGTGAATATCCTGAGACATATTCCTTGGCGTGGAAGCTGACGAAGATCATGGAGCAGCGGCTGAAGAAGCCTGTCTATCCAGCAGAGGCTGGTTATCTGACCATCCATCTGGAGCGGCTGATGCAGCGCAAAGGCCAGAACGAGCAAATGTGAAGATTTTATTAAGTCCTCTTCATGTGGTTGCAACGATAAATGAACGGTGTTACAATACGATCAGTTATTAAGTAAAACATCAAATTAACGTGTAACTGATTCGATCAGGCATGAGTACAGCAGGAAATTGGTTGTAATTACCCATTTTTGGGTAATCTAATCCATGAGATTAGACCACCATTTCCCGTGGTTACTCATGCCTTTTTTGGTTTGTTTGTTTTACTGTGCCTTTTACATTCGCTTGTGACAACAACTAGACAGAGGGTGAGAAACTTCATGTTCAAACGGCTTTTTGGCGTACTGCAAAGGGTCGGTAAAGCTCTGATGCTGCCAGTGGCAATATTGCCGGCGGCCGGACTTTTGCTGGGTCTTGGAAATATGCTGGTTAACCCCGATTTCCTGCAGTATGCTCCATGGCTGAACGCAGCTTGGGTGCAAGCGGCTGCAACAGTCATGATGAACGCGGGTCAAATCGTGTTCACGAATTTGTCTCTGCTGTTCGCAGTCGGCGTTGCCGTCGGCTTAGCCGGCGGAGAAGGGGTGGCCGGACTTGCCGCCATCATCGGTTACCTGGTTATGAACGTAACCATGGGAAGTGTCATTGGCGTGACGCCATCGATGATCGGCACGAATTACGAATATGCCAGCGTACTGGGCATTCCGACACTGGCAACCGGAGTATTTGGCGGGATCATCGTCGGTATATTGGCTGCAAGCATGTACCGACGATTTTACAAAATAGAGCTTCCGTCATATCTGGGCTTTTTTGCAGGCAAACGGTTTGTCCCGATTATGACAGCCGCAACCTCGGTGTTGCTTGGTCTGTTGATGGTGTTTATATGGCCACCGATTCAGTCGGCGCTTAACACGGCATCCCATTTCATGCTGGAGCAAAATTTGACGCTGTCCGCTTTTGTGTTCGGCGTAGTGGAACGCGGATTGATTCCATTCGGTCTGCACCACATTTTTTACTCCCCATTCTGGTTTGAGTTCGGTGAATATGTGAACCAGGCAGGTCAAATGGTACGCGGTGATCAGAATATATTCATGGCTCAGCTTCGGGACGGCGTGGAGTTTACCGCGGGTACATTCATGACGGGGAAATATCCGTTTATGATGTTTGGTCTTCCTGCGGCCGCCCTGGCCATCTATCATGAAGCAAGACCAGAGAACAAAAAGCTTGTAGCAGGTATTATGGGGTCTGCTGCACTGACCTCTTTCTTGACAGGAATCACGGAGCCGCTTGAGTTCTCATTCCTGTTTGTGGCGCCGATCCTGTTCGCCGTGCATGCTCTGTTTGCGGGTCTTTCCTTCATGACGATGCATATTCTGGACACGAAGATTGGCATGACCTTCTCCGGCGGCCTGATCGATTACATGATATTCGGTGTCATTCCGAATCGGACGCCATGGTGGAATGTGCTCATCGTTGGTGTTATCATGGCAGTGATCTATTACTTTGGGTTCCGTTTTGTCATTCGGAAATTCAATCTGAGAACACCGGGCCGGGAGGAAGCATCTGCATCGGCTGCGGAGTCCGGATCCGGGTCAGCAGGAGGAAGCAGTAGAGATGATCTGCCGCTTCACATTCTGACTGCACTTGGAGGCCAGTCGAACATCGCGCATCTGGATGCATGTATTACCCGTCTCCGCGTTGAGGTGAAGGAGAAGGGCAGTGTTGACAAGGCTAGGCTGAAGCAGCTCGGTGCGTCAGGCGTGCTGGAGGTGGGGAATAATATCCAGGCGATATTTGGAACCCGTTCCGATACGATTAAGTCGCAAATTCAGGACATTATGTCCGGAATAACACCGTCCTCGGCACCTCAAGCAGCCCCAGCAGAAAGCATGCCGGCAGCCAGTGAGGAATTCCAGGCGACTCAGGATGGCGAGACGCTTGTGATGGAGGAAGTTGTATCCCCTGTCGACGGAGAGTTGGTGGATATCTCCCACGTGCCTGACCCTGTGTTCGCAGAACGCATGACCGGGGATGGGTTTGCGGTTATTCCTCACAACGGAACCATTGCTTCTCCTGTGAAAGGAACGGTATTTAATGTGTTCCCTAGTAAGCACGCTGTCGGCATTATGTCCGATGGCGGCAAAGAAGTCCTTGTCCATATCGGTGTCAACACGGTTAAGCTGAAGGGGCAGGGATTTGAAGTTCTTGTACAGGAAGGCGATTCGGTATCCGCGGGCCAACCAATCATGCAGGTGGATCTGGAATATGTGAAGGAGAATGCAAAATCGATTATTTCTCCTATTATTTTCTCAAATCTGCCGGAAGGTGCTTCTGTGAAGCTGAACAAGACGGGTGAAGTAAAACGTGGCGAACAAGGAATCATAACCATAACGAAACCTTAGCCCAACATGGATATTAAGGAATCATAAAAATAACTTTACGAAAGTAGGATGATGAACATGCAACAAACATTCAGAATTATTGACGAAGATGGAATCCACGCACGCCCGGCAACGGCATTGGTAAACACAGCTAATAAATTTCAAGACACGAATTCATTCGCTGAAGCTAACGGCAAAAAAGTAACACTGAAATCCATTCTGGGCGTTCTGTCTCTTGGACTGGAGCAAGGTGACACTTTGACACTGATCACAGAAGGCGGCAATGAGAGCGAGGCGCTTACAGCACTTCAAGAAGTGATGGTGAACGAAGGGTTAGGAGAGGTTCATGAATAATCTGAAAGGAATCGCGGCATCTGCGGGCATCGCGATTGCACGGGCGTTTACACTTGAGCATCCTGACTATTCCGTCACCGAAAAGCAAGTGACGGATACGGATGCCGAGCTCGCGAAGCTGGATGCAGCACTGGCTCAGTCTCAGGCTGAGCTCGAGGCGATCAAAGCCCGCACACTTCAGGAGCTCGGGGAGAAGAAGGCGGAGATTTTCGAATCTCACCTTCTCATCCTGAATGATCCGGAACTGATTGAGCCGGTCAAGGCAAAAATCGCTTCCGAATCGGTTAATGCTGAGTTTGCATTGAATGAAACGGCTACCCAATTCATTCAAATGTTCGAGAACATGAAGAGTGCCTATTTGCAGGAGCGGGCGGCCGATATGCGCGATGTAACCAAACGGATTCTCAAGCATCTGCTGGGACTGAATTATGTCAGCCCTTCGGAGATCAGCGAAGAAGTCATCGTGGTTGCAGAAGACCTGACTCCGTCGGATACGGCACAGCTGAACCGCAAGTACGTTAAGGGATTCACTACGAATATCGGCGGACGTACCTCGCATTCGGCCATCATGGCCCGTTCCCTTGAAATTCCGGCCGTTGTCGGAACGAAGAACGTGCTCTCCTCGGTTCAAAACGGGGATTGGATCATCGTTGATGGACTTGAAGGGGATGTCATTATTAATCCCACTGAAGCTATCTTGGAGCAATACCGTGCGAAGCAGGAAGCCTACGCCAAACAGATCGAGGAGTGGAAGAAACTTCGCTCTGAACCGACCGTGTCCAAGGACGGAATCCATGTGGAGCTGGCTGCCAACATCGGGACACCGAATGACGTAGCTGGCGTACTGGATAATGGCGGGGAAGCAGTAGGACTGTACCGCACCGAGTTCTTGTACATGGGCAGAGACAAACTTCCTTCGGAAGAGATCCAATATGTCGCTTATAAATCGGTTTTGGAAAAAATGGAAGGCAAACCGGTTGTTGTCCGTACCCTCGATATCGGCGGGGACAAGGAGCTGCCATATCTGGATCTGCCGAAGGAAATGAACCCGTTCCTCGGATTCCGCGCCGTAAGGCTGTGCCTGGACCGTCAGGATATCTTCAGAACACAGCTGCGCGCGCTGCTGCGTGCGAGCGTCCACGGCAACCTGCGCATCATGTTTCCAATGATAGCGACACTGAGTGAATTCCGTGAAGCGAAAGCTCTTTTGGAAGAAGAGAAGGCCAAGCTTGTGAGCGAAGGCACTCCGGTATCCGAGGAGATTCAGCTGGGGATCATGGTGGAGATTCCATCCACCGCCGTGCTGGCCGATCAGTTTGCCAAAGAGGTTGATTTCTTCAGCATCGGAACCAATGACCTTATTCAGTATACGATGGCGGCTGACCGCATGAATGAACGGGTGGCCTATCTGTACCAGCCATACAATCCGGCGATTCTGCGATTGGTCAAAATGGTCATCGATGCCGCTCATCGCGAGGGTCGCTGGGTTGGGATGTGCGGCGAAATGGCTGGTGACTCTACAGCGATTCCGATTCTGCTCGGTCTGGGTCTGGATGAGTTCAGCATGAGCGCCACATCCATTCTGCCAGCGCGAAGCCAGATCGGGAAGCTGTCCCGCGGCGATATGCAGGCCCTCGCAGCCAAAGCGCTCGAGATGGGTACCGCAGAGGAAGTTGTATCTCTGGTCGAATCCATAGAGGCTGCAGCCGAATAAGGCGGACGATCGAAGAATTTGGAACACCTGATGAAGCAACCGGGTTTTCTCCAGGGACTCTACAAAACTTTTTCCACGTTTAAAAATATGACCTTGATAACATCTGTCCATTGGGCAGATGTTTTTTTTGATCAAAAGAAAGACAGCTGGCATAATTGCTAGTATAATAGCCTAAATATATAGTGACTTGGCTTCAAACCCAAACCAAATCAGGGCTTTTGGCATACCATGATATATGAAAGCGTTCTAAAATTCATGTGCTAGAGGTCTGTCTTATGATTCAGGCGCCCATACTAGGAAGTAAATCTACTTAAAAGTGACGGTGATGATGAGTATGGACATGATCAAGAGCTGCACGAGTCTGAAGCTGGGAGCGATTTATCGCAGAGAAGGGACTGCCTTTTTGGTGTGGGCTCCGGATGCGGTTCATGTGTCGCTGGCTTTGTATGAAGGTGCAGGAGAGTATGATCCTCAGGGGTTCGTGACAGATCACGAGGGCGGTACCTTATACGGTATGGACCGGAATGATGAAGGTGTATGGTCGACTAAAGTGAACGGGGATCTGCATGGAACCTATTACATGTTCAAAATCGAGTCAACGGACGGTGCTGTCCGTTATGCCGTTGACCCTTATGCAACAGCCGTCTCGGCTAATGGCAGCCGCGGCGCTGTAATTGATCTGGCAAAAAGCAATCCTCCAGGCTGGGAGCTGGATGTTAGACCCGAGCTGCTTAAGCCTACGGATTCGGTGCTCTACGAACTGCATGTACGCGATTTCTCGATCCATGCCGATTCGGGAATGAAATATAGAGGAAAGTATAAGGCTTTTACAGAGGGCGGCCTGCGGGATATGGGCGGGAACGCGGTTGGGCTGGACCATCTTGAAGAATTGGGCGTAACGCATGTGCACCTGCTGCCGATATTTGATTTTAGAACGGTTAACGAGCTGGATGGATATGCAACAGGCCATTTGAGTCGAGAGTATAACTGGGGATACGATCCGCAGAATTACAATGTGCCTGAAGGATCGTATGCCACAGACCCCACAGATCCTGCCTCGCGCATTCGGGAGCTGAAGGAAATGGTCCTGGCTCTGCATTCGAGGGGAATCCGTGTCGTGATGGATGTGGTTTACAATCATACGTATACAGTGGATGATGGTCCCTTTGAACGATTGGCTCCGGGGTATTTCTACCGGAAGGACGTAAGCGGTGCCCTGTCGAATGGCTCCGGCGTAGGGAATGAGCTGGCCACGGAGAAACCGATGGTGCGCAAATATATTAAGGATTCTCTAAGATACTGGGCCGAAGAATTTCATATCGACGGATTTCGGTTTGACCTGATGGCTTTGATCGATACCACTACGATGAGAGAGATTGTAAGCGAGCTGCGTCATGAGGTGGATAACTCTCTTCTGTTTTATGGTGAGCCCTGGACAGGGGGAATGAGCCCGCTGACGGAGCAGACCGTCAAGGGAAGTCAGCGTGATCAAGGCTTTGCTGTATTCAATGATCATTTCCGGCATGCCATCAAGGGCGACAATGACGGGCGGGGCCGGGGGTTTGCTACTGGCGAGCCGTGGTATGAAGGGGCTGTTGTGGAAGGGATGATGGGGTCCATCCATGATTTTGCCCTTCATCCGAGCGAGACGGTTAATTACGTCACAGTTCACGATAATTTAAACCTGTGGGACAAAATCTTAATTGCAGAAGGGATGGAGCAGCAGGCGGGTCTGCTGCATCTGATGGACGGGAAGCTGCCAGACGGCGGCGATGTATGGCAGGCAACGGCTGCTTCAAATCCATATGCCGGTGTATCGGATGAAGATGTGATGCGGGCAGTGCCTGTTCGCCGCAGCTTGCTGGCTAATGGCATCGTGCTTCTCTCCCAAGGGATTCCCCTGCTGCATGCCGGTGATGAGCTGCTTCGCACGAAATTCGGCGATCATAACAGCTACCGCAGCGGGGACGCCATTAATGCGATCCGCTGGAGCAACAAACAACGCTTCAGACCCGTCTTTGACTATTACAAGGGTCTTATCGCCCTGCGGAAAGCCCACCCGGCATTTCGTATGACCACAAGAGAAGAGATCGAAGAGCATATGGAGGTGCTGCGCAGCAGCGACCGGATTATCGCCTATCGGCTCATGAATAGTGCTGCAGGTGACAGCTGGAGCCAGATCGTGGTTGTCGTTAACGGGAATGAACATGAAATGTCGGTTGATCTCCCGCCGACCCTGTATCGCTGGAATATCGTTGTGAATGAACAACATGCAGGAACCGAGACGATTGAGACGTCGGATCAAGGGGCCGTCACCGTGCCAGGACTATCCCTGATGGTTTTATATGAGGATAGAACCGAAATGAAGAAGGGGCTCGTCACCGTTGAGGTTGAGTACGAGAGACGTGACCAGGCGTATGATGGCTGGAACGTATGGGTATGGGGAACGGGTGTACAGGATGGCAGCGTGCTGTTTACCCAGGGCAGCAGCGGTAAAGCCCGGGTGGTCTTCCATGTCGCTTCCGGAACCAAGCGGGTCGGCTGCATCGTCAGGCTTAACGATTGGGAGGATCGGGAAGGTGAGAATGACTGGTTTATCGATATTCCGCCAGATGAAGTGGAAGTCCGGTTTTCACTTCGAAGCGGGAAGGACGAAGGATTCAACAAAGGTCAGCGGGATATGGCCAGTTGAAACATCTTCAGCGCAAAAAATAAGGAGCCTCCTTTTCATTTTTGAAGAGGGGGCTCCCGTTTTTATATTTTCAAAAGGGGTACCATGTATTACCCTCTGACTTGAATTGCAAAACATCTTTTTTGCATGATTAGTTAGCAGCTAAATAGGGTAATAATGAGATAGACTTTGTTTTCGATAAAGGAGGATGTCACTCATGTCAAAAGGAAACAACGTTCAACTCAAAGCCGATGTTCGAAATGAATTTACGCGGGCTTCTCGCCGTGTGCTTCGTGAGAATGGTGGAATTCCCGGTGTCGTATACGGTGCGGGTGAGGAAAGCATCCCTGTAGCTGTTGATTTCAAAGATACGTCCAAGCTGTTCCATACGGGCCGCTCAGAGGTGTTCCAGCTTGATATTCCAGGCTCCGGTAAAATCCCGGTGTTGATTAAGGACATTCAGAAGAGACGCGGCAATGTCTCCCATGTGGACTTCCTGCGGATCTCGATGAACAAGCCGGTTCGCGTCAGCATTGGAGTGGATTTTCAGGGGACTGCTGTCGGCACCAAGTCGGGCGGTATTCTGCAAACCCAGCTGAATGCGATAGACGTAGAAGGATTGCCGGGTGATTTGCCTTCGACCCTTGAAGTGGATGTATCCGCTCTGGAGATTGGGGACAAACTCACCGTTGCGGATATCAAAGTGCCGAAGGGCATTACCTTACACGCATCGGAGGAGGAAGTGCTGGCAAGTGTCATCGTGCCCCGCGCTGTGGAGGCTGCAGAGACCGAGGACGCAGGTACTGAGGAAGCGAATGCGGAAGAGACAACCGAAGAATCCTAATATGCACGATAAAAAGACGCCTGTTTTGCTGGTAACCAGCGGAGCAGGCGTCTTATTTTTGGTGAGATGACAATTTTGAAAGTGGTGCATGGTTGTCCTCAAGATTCACTAGCCATTTTTACTTATTCTTGCGATCATGAATGCCTTTGTAACTTGATGGAGCATCTCCAAAGTATTTGTTCCATATGGTCAGATAGGTTCCGTCCTGCTGCATGGTAGCCAGAGCGTTATCAACGGCGGCTACGAGATCCGGATTGCCTTTTACGAAGGCGGCAGAGACCTCGAACGCCTGGTTGGCCGATTGAACGGTAGTAACCGGCATATCCGGAAACTGCTGCTTCAGGTTGGTCACAGACAGCGGGTCTGAAATTATGGCGTCAAGCTCGCTTCTTGCAAGCATACGGGCTGCGTCATATATATATTTGACCGGAACGATTATCGCCCCATGTTTCTTGGCAATATCATTATAGGTTCCTGTTGGGTTCAGACCAACGCGCTTTCCCTTAATGTCCGGGAAGGTACGGACCTGATCTTCGTCTGAACGCACGAGCAGAACCGGAGTAGAGGACAGATAAGCTACGGAGAAATCATAAAGTGCCCTCCGGTCGGGGCGGTCTTCGATTTGGTTAAATACCGCATCATATTTGCCTTCCGTTAAACCCGGCAGCAGATTCTTCCACTCGGTTTCCACAAATTCTGCCTTTAATTCCATATGACGTGCAACCTCTTCGGCAACCTCCACATCAAACCCGGTTAGTCTTCCACCTGTTCCATGGTAGCTGAAGGGGGGATAATCCCGTTCTGTCGCAATTCGCAAGGTTCCGCGCTCCACGGCATTCCGAAGCAGGTAGCCGGTGTTCACCCGGTACGGATTTACACCCATATTCGGGGTTGGCACCCGGTCGTTGCTGTTGACCGTACATCCGGCAAGCATAATGGAACCGATCAGTGTGAACAGGGAGAGCAAACGGATACGTTGTATCGATTTTGTTCCGCGCATGACGCCCAAACCATCCTTTCTTTATTCAAGGTCCTTCGAGGCCCATATCGTAAAGTTAGCATGTCCCAAAGGATGGTTCGTATATTCGTGAAATGTCAGGACTTTAGTGAGGATCGGGAGAGTTGAATCATTTAAAGAGAGGGGGCAATTACAAAAAAAAGAGGTTACGCTATCTCTGCGCATAATAGCAGCAGAAGGCGTAACCTTATAAACGTCCGTACAGTAGGAGCTTTATGATAACGTCAGGTTCAGGTTGAACCGTGTATTGATGTTAGCGGGCCATCCATCCGCCGTCAACGCAAAGCACATGTCCATTCATGTAATCCGAAGCGGCGGAAGCTAGGAAGACAGCAGGTCCGCCGATATCCTCAGGTTTACCCCAGCGACCGGCTGGGATGCGATCCGTTATGGAAGCGCGGCGGTCCTCGTCTTGGCGGATAGCTGCCGTGTTATCGGTTTCAATGTATCCCGGGGCAATCCCGTTGACCTGGATGCCGCTGGCCGCCCATTCGTTAGCCAGCGCTTTGGTCAAACCGGCGACACCATGTTTGCTTGCGGTGTAGCCGGGTACGTTGATTCCGCCTTGATAGGAAAGCATGGAGCAAATATTGATGATTTTACCGCTGCCGCGCTCAATCATATGTCTGCCTGCCAGTTGGGACAGCATAAATACGGTGTTCAGATTCAGATCCATTACATCGAGCCAATCTTGGGCAGCATGATCCTTGGCCGGCGTCCGGCGGATAATGCCGGCGTTGTTCACCAGAATATCCACGTGTCCCGTCAGCTCCAGCGCTTGGTCGAAGGTATGCTGCAGTTGGCTCTGGTCACTTAAGTCCACCCTGATCTCAGAAGCCTTTCTGCCAAAAGATGTGATCGCCTCAATTGTTTCCGCGCTCGCATTCATGGACACGGCGACGATATCCGCACCGGCTTCGGCAAGGGCAATCGCGATTCCTTGCCCAAGACCGCGAGCAGATCCGGTTACGATTGCGGTTTTGCCAGATAAATCAAACCTGTTCATGCACAGCATCCCCTCTCATTTTGTTCAATTCATAAGGTTGAAATTAAGTGGCTTGCTCGAGTGTTTCCTTTCAAGCAAGCGAGTTACAGCATGGTGACACCCGCTGCATCATATTGTTTTATCGTATCGGAGGGCAGGCCTGTATCGGTAATGATGCCGCTTATTTCCTGAAGGGTGGAAAAGGTCCTCAGTGCGGTTTGACCGAATTTATGGTGGTCAACAACGGCATAAACCGAAAGCGCGGTTTCGATTAAAGCACGCTTGAAGGGGATCAGATCCCCGGTGTAAATGGACAATCCATGATCAAGATGAACGCCGGTGGCCGAGATAAAGGCTTTTTGAATGTTCAACTGCTTCACATACGATACGCCTTCAGGACCTGCAAGCATGTTCCTTACCCGGTAGCCGCCTGGAACCACAAGTCGGATGTTGTTCTTGGTGGCCAGCTCACTGATGATGTACACATCGTTCGTGATGACTGTTAAGGGCACATCATCCAGTCTGCGGGCAATCTCTAGTGTGGTGCTGCCTCCATCCAGCGCAATGATGTCGCCGATGTTGATATGGGCCAGTGCTTTTAGCGCAATCTCGGTCTTTTCGTCCCGATTCTTTGCCAGCGGCTCTTTGGATGGCAGGATGCCAAACTGATCGCTGTGGGCGAGGACAGCTCCGCCGTGCACACGAACGATAAGGCCTTGTTCCTCCAGCTTGGTCAGATCCTCGCGAATTGTTTTCCCTGTCACTTGCAGCTGCTGGCTCAAATCCGCGACAGTCACTTCTTTGTGGGTGAGAAGGAATTCCATTATTTTTTCATAGCGTCGTAACGGGTTCATATGAATCTCAACTCTTCCGTAGCTTAATGATGAATCCCCTCTATTTTAAATCCTTCATGGACACGGGGTCCATATCATCATATCTTTTATTATCTCCGGCCATACCCCAGATAAAGGTGTAATTGCTTGTGCCTACTCCGCTGTGGATAGACCAGCTTGGCGAAATCACGGCTTGTTCATTGCGCATCACGATGTGCCGTGTCTCGTTTGGCTGACCCATGAGATGGATGACAACCGCATCTTCCGGCAAATCAAAATACAGATAGGCCTCCATGCGTCTTGGGTGGGTATGGGCAGGCATGGTGTTCCACATATTTCCTTCCTTCAGCAGGGTCATACCCATCACGAGCTGGGCGCTCTGAATGCCTTTTTGGTGAATAAACCGATAGATGACACGATCATTGGAGTTTTTGATATCGCCCAATGCGCTGGAATCGGCTTCTTCAAGGGTAGCTTTGGCAGTCGGGAAGGTTTGATGCGCCGGAGCCGAGTTCAAATAGAATTTGGCAGGATGTTCAGGATCCGTGCTTGTGAAAATGACTTTTTCCGCCCCCATGCCAACGTAGAGACATTCTTTGTTGCTGAGCTCGTGCTCCGTGCCGTCCACCCGTACGGTTCCATGTTCGCCAATATTAATAATGCCAAGCTCACGACGCTCCAGGAAAGAGGAAACGCCCAGCTCTTTAAGGTCGGTTTCCAGTGTGATGGGTTCCCGAACCGGAGCAGCACCGCCAATAATCAAACGGTCTTCATGGGTAAGGACAAGCTCCAGCTTGTCAGGTGTGAACAGGGCGGGAATATGGAATTCCTTGCGGAGCCGGTCCGTGTCAAATTGTTTCACTTCATTAGGGTGTGAGGCATAACGTCTTTCCATTATCATTCATCTCCTCGTTATTCTATTGTAAATAAATCAAATAATGTTCATATAAGTACAAATTACTCCATTTACGTTCATATTACAATACCAAAAATATTAATTGCACAAAAATGATTCCCTCCAGGCTCTGCACGATCTATCTGTAAGGGGAAGTCGGGCTGACTGAAATTCGGCTGTATAGGGAAGAATTAGCATCAGAAGTGATAACGAAAGCTGGTTCAGCTTGAGTGTAAGCTAGGTATCTATTATGAATCAGCAGGGTTCGATCCAATAGGAGATTGATAGCATATGAAAAAAATGATCGTTATCATGACGGCTGCGCTCATGGTTACCGGTTTCCGAATATCTGCCGATGTGCCGAATTATCCTTTGCATGACATAAGAGAACAGGCAGCCTGGATCGGGTCCGAGGGTGACGCCAATCAGTCCTGGATCAATATCGCTCATCGGGGGGCGTCGGGCGCCGCTCCTGAAAATACGATGGCCTCCTTTGCCAAAGCTTTTGATATGGGAGCAGACATGCTGGAGCTGGACGTCCAGATGAGCAAGGACGGAGAAATGGTGGTCATCCACGATACGACGGTTGATCGGACGACGAACGGTCAAGGAAATGTGGGGGATTTAACCTTTCAGGAGCTGCGGCAGCTGGATGCCGGCTCATGGTACGGATCGGAATACAAAGGCGAATTGATTCC
Source organism: Paenibacillus sp. LBL (assembly GCF_029893715.1). Lineage (NCBI taxonomy): Bacteria > Bacillati > Bacillota > Bacilli > Caryophanales > Paenibacillaceae > Paenibacillus > Paenibacillus sp. LBL. Next base: position 87,127 of record NZ_JARXYU010000013.1, read on the forward strand.
GACACTGTCGGAGGTGCTTGAGCATTTCGGGGGACGAATCGGGCTGCTGATCGAATTGAAATCGCCTGATTTGTACCCAGGCATTGAGCAGGGGGTTGCAGATGGGCTGAAAAAGGTTATGAAGGGTGCTAACGGACCTCAGCGATATAAGGAAATGGTTGTTGTCCAGTCGGCAGACACGGATGCGCTGCTCCGGTTTCATAGACTGATGCCAGATATTCCGCTTGGTGTGGTCATCACCAGTTCAGGCGAGTTGTCCAGAGAGCGAATGCAGGATATGAAAGCTTACGCGGAATACGTGAATGTCTCGATGAGGCTTGTCACCAAGGGATTAGTTCAAAAGATCCATCAATCCGGGATGAAAACCTTTGTCTGGACCATTCGGGATATGCTGCAAATTCCGTATGTGCTTCAGATTAACGTAGACGGAATCATTACGGATTATCCGGATCGGGTACCTATCTCAATTACGAACAGGAAGACCATCCGATAGTCAAAAACATAAACAACCTTTATAGATAGTCTCTACACCACAGCCTTTTTAAGAAAAGGCTGTTTTATTTTTGTGTAATAATATATTACATAAATTAAAAATTGACGATCATTCGATTTGTAATTTTGATTTCATGTTATGTTAATTAACATTTAATATTGAAAAATTGCGACGATTTTACTAAAAACGAAAAAAATAAATAAATTTATGTGAGTATTATTGACACAGGAAATATAAGGCAACTATAATGTGGATTAACGAACAGAGATAAGAAGATGCAGACAGAATGTTCGGAAACAGAAAAAGGGAGTTGGGAGCGTATGAAGAAACAGAGCGTAATTGTAAAGGGATGGGCCTCTTTTGTATTATGCGCCATTTTGATGTCAGGCTGTGTTACGGAAAAGGAAGCTGCTCCGAATGCCGGAGCGGATAACGGCAGCGCGCCAATCGAAGCCAAAGGTGATTCAATCAAGGTCGGCATTCTTCACTCCCTAAGCGGAACGATGGCGATCAGCGAGGTATCCGTCAAGGATGCCGAAATGCTTGCGATCGAAGAAATTAATGCGGCAGGCGGTGTGCTGGGCAAGCAGATCGAACCTGTGATCGAGGACGGTGCCTCGGATTGGCCGACCTTCGCCGAGAAGGCGGGCAAACTGCTGCAGCAGGATAAGGTTGCTGCCGTGTTCGGAGGGTGGACCTCCGCCAGCCGTAAAGCGATGCTCCCTGTTTTCGAACAAAACAACGGTCTTTTATTTTATCCGGTCCAATATGAAGGGTTAGAATCTTCCCCTAACATTTTCTATACAGGTGCAACAACCAATCAGCAAATCGTGCCTTCGGTATCCTGGCTGCTTGAGAATCGGGGCAGCAAAATGTTCCTGCTCGGATCGGATTATGTGTTCCCGAGGACGGCCAACAAAATTATCAAGGCACAGCTGACTGCAGAGGGAGGGGAGCTTGCGGGAGAGGAATATACACCGCTGGGTCATACCGATTTCAGTACGATTATTGCCAAGATCAAAGAGGCGAAACCCGATATCGTCTATAACACGCTGAATGGCGACAGTAACGTGGCATTCTTCAAGCAGCTGAAGGATGCGGGCATCACTTCCAAGGATATGACCACGTTGTCCGTAAGCGTGGCGGAGGAGGAAATTCGCGGAATAGGCGCTGACATTCTTGAGGGGCATCTGGCAGCTTGGAACTATTATCAGTCTACGGATACGCCGGAGAACAAAGCCTTTGTTGATAAATACAAAGCGAAGTATGGTTCCGACCGGGTTACAGCCGATCCGATCGAAGCGGGATATACCGCTGTGTACTTATGGAAGGCTGCGGTAGAGAAGGCCGGTTCAACAGAGGTAGCCAAGGTCAAGGAAGCGGCTAAAGGCATCGAGTTTGCTGCACCGGAAGGCAAAGTCACTATTGACGGCGACAATCAGCACATCTACAAAACGGTGCGCATTGGCGAAGTGCAGGCAGATGGTCAGTTTAAAGAGCTCTGGAACTCGGGAGAACCTGTTAAACCCGATCCGTATCTGAAAACGTACGATTGGGCGAAGGGGTTAAGCGGAGAATAAAGCAGTAGGCACGAAAAGGCTCCCGGGCCTTTTCGTGAAAGGAGGCTCCCGAAATGGAAATGACAATCCTGCAGGTGTTCAACGGATTGAGTGTCAGCTCGATTTTATTATTGATTGCACTTGGCTTGGCGGTGACGTTCGGATTGATGAATGTTATTAATATGGCCCATGGCGAGCTGATCATGATCGGCGCCTATTCCACGTATGTCACCCAGGGCTTGTTTACCGCGTATATGCCGAAATCCTGGTTTGATACTTATTTCATAGCGGCGCTGCTGGTTTCCTTTGTGGTTGCTGCCCTCATCGGTTGGCTGCTTGAGATGATTCTGATTCGGCACCTGTACGGAAGGCCGCTGGATAGTTTGCTGGCTACATGGGGTGTCGGGATGATGCTGCAGCAGATCGCAAGGTTCATCTTCGGCGCTCCGAACGTGGCCGTAACCAGCCCATCCTGGCTGAACGGAGGGCTTGCGATCACTTCAAACATCGTGCTTCCTTATAAACGGTTGTTCATTATTGTATTGGTGGCCTTGGTGCTGACGGCAATGTATCTCTATATTTATCGAACGGTTCAGGGCAGGCGGATGAGAGCGGTGATGCAGAACCGGAACATGGCGGGATGCCTTGGCATTTCAACCCGGCGTGTGGATGGTCTCACGTTCGCGATTGGCTCGGGTATCGCGGGTATTGCCGGCTGCGCATTGACGCTACTCGGACCCATCGGTCCGTCTATTGGAACCTACTACATCGTGGATGCCTTTATGGTGGTCGTGCTTGGCGGTGTTGGAAAATTGATCGGAACGGTTGCCGGGGCGCTGGGAATCGGTATGTTTAATACGCTGTTTGAGACCTACACTTCGGCTTCCATCGGCAAAGTGCTGGTGTTCGCCTTAATCGTGGCTTTCCTGCAGTGGAAGCCTCGCGGGCTTGTTGCACTTCGAACGCGCAGTCTGGATTAGAGAGGAGGGGATGGTATGGTGCTGAAATGGTTGACAGGAAATCCCGGCAGCCGGACAAAACGGATTCTGTGGAGTGTTCTGCTGCTTCTCATGTGTATGGCTCCTTTGTTCATGACCCCTTTTCGCTTGGGGTTGTTGACAAAATTTCTGGCTTTGGCGATTCTGGCGGTCGGACTTGATCTGATCTGGGGATATGGCGGTATTCTAAGTCTTGGACACGGCGTGTTCTTCGGACTTGGCGCTTATGCTATGGCGATGTATCTTAAGCTCGAGGCCAGCGGGACGTCCCTGCCCGATTTTATGAGCTGGAGCGGTGTGGAGGGACTGCCCTGGTTCTGGGAACCCTTCCGGTCGTTTCCCGCTGCCCTGATACTCGCGATGCTGCTTCCGGCGCTGCTCGCTTTGATTCTCGGTTTCTTTACGTTCCGCAACCGGATCGTGGGCGTGTACTTTACGATTCTGACCCAGGCTCTGGTCATGATTGTAGTCACGCTGTTTGTAGGCAAGCAGGAGTGGACGGGGGGCACGAACGGACTGACGGGATACCCTTCGATTCTGGGCTTTAACCTGAACACGCCGTCAACCAAAATCGGATTGTATTTCATCACGCTGGCTGCTTTGGCAGGGGCATATGTGCTGTGCAGAAGGATTGTGAGCAGCCGCGTGGGTCAGGTGCTGGAAGCGTCAAGGGATGGAGAGAACCGGGTGCGGTTTCTCGGATTTGACCCTTCCCGTTACAAGACGTTTGCTTTTGCCGTCTCGGGCGGGCTTGCCGGGCTTGCCGGAATGCTGTTTGTACTTCAGGTAGGCATTATATCCCCTTCCATGATGGGGATTGTCCCGTCCATTGAAATGGTATTATGGGTGGCTCTGGGCGGGAGGGGGACACTTATCGGCGCGATTATCGGTACAGTGCTGCTGAATTCGGCCAAAACCGGGATCAGCGAAGCCTACCCGGAAGGCTGGCTGCTCGTATTGGGCGCTTTGTTTGTCATTGTGGTTGTGGTGATGCCAAAAGGATTGGCAGGAGTATGGAGCAAGGTGGTTTCGTCATTATCCCGAAGAGGAGGTACTGTCCATGCAGCCGTACGCAAAGAAGGTTGATTTTTCCGTCCCAGTCCGTGGAGAAGTGAGAGAAATCGGCATTTCACCAATCGTGTTGTCCGCAGAGGATATCACGGTGACTTTTGGCGGGTTCGTGGCGGTAAACGGCATGAATCTGGCGCTTCGCAAGAATGAACTGCATTTTCTTATCGGCCCAAACGGTGCTGGAAAAACCACGATGCTGGATGTGATCTGCGGGAAGACAAGGCCTGCTGCCGGACGCGTGCTGCTGGGGGACGGCCTGGACATTACTAAAAAGCGGGATTATGAAATTGCAGGTCTCGGTGTCGGGCGGAAATTCCAGGCACCCTCGATTTTTGCAAACTTGAGTGTTAAAGAGAATCTGGAACTGACGGTCGATCCCGATCGAAGTGTGTTTCGGGCGCTTAAGGTAAGGAGAAATCGATGCACCACGTTCGAGATGAAGAAGGTCCTGGAGCAGATCGGGCTTCCTGATCGGCTCCATGTTCGGGCAGGTTCTCTGTCGCATGGGGAGAAGCAGTGGCTGGAAATCGGCATGCTGCTGCTTCAGAAGCCGCGATTGCTGCTGCTGGATGAGCCGGTAGCCGGAATGACGGATGAGGAGACGATGAAGACAGGAATGCTTCTTCAGGATATCGCCAAGGCATGTTCCGTTGTTGTGGTTGAGCATGATATGGATTTCGTTCGTTCTTTTGCCGCGAAGGTTACGGTGATGCATGAAGGGAAACTGCTGAAGGAAGGCTCCATGGCGGAAATTCAGCGCGATCCGATGGTTGCCGAGGTGTATCTGGGCAAAAGGAGGGAGGCCAATGCTCAAGCTGCAGGGCATTGAATCGGGTTATGGAGAGAGCGCCGTCCTGCGCGGCGTATCCATGGTAGTCGACCCGGCGAAGGTTGTATGTCTGATCGGACGCAACGGCGTTGGAAAGACTACGCTTATGCGCACTTTAACCGGACAGCTGAAGATCCGTCAGGGGCGGATGAGTCTGGGAGAACAGGAGGTTACCGGCTGGGATTCTGTCAAAAGAGCGCGTGGAGGCATCGGGTATGTCCCGCAAGGGCGCGAGATATTCCCTCAGCTCACCGTGAAAGAGAATTTGCTGCTCGGGCTTGAGCCATGCGTGCCCAGGAGCAAGGTTTTTCCGGAGGATGTGTTAGCCTTGTTTCCCGTACTGCCGCAAATGTACCATCGTCAGGGCGGAGATTTGAGCGGCGGACAGCAGCAGCAGCTCGCCTTTGCAAGGGCGCTGGCCTCTCGGCCCAAGGTGCTGCTGCTTGACGAGCCGACGGAGGGCATTCAGCCGTCCATCGTGGAGGAAATTCAAGACGTGATCCGCGGGATCAAAGCCAAAGGAGAAACGTCGGTTATCCTGGTGGAGCAGAGCATCGAGTTTGTGCGGAGCGTAGCGGATTATATTTATGTCATGGATAAAGGCACGGTTGTAGCCGAAGGCGTTCAAGATGCCATTGACATGGAGCAGTTCGAGCATTATTTGACGGTATAGAGCTGCTTGAATCTTAGGTTATCGCGACCGGGAACATGCAGTTTGAGGGAGGGAGCAGGGGCTGTCATATAGGCCGGCATTTTCAGCCTATGGGACAGTTCTTTTTTTATTTTCGTCTTGCTATTTTTCAGGAGCGGGGGTAGAATGTGAGTGATTCTACTTGTACGTACAATTTATCATAAAACAAATAATTTAATCATAGGTATGTACAAGATAGTGACAAAGCATTCATTCAGGAGGCGTTCTAATCATGAAATTGAAACCGCATTCTTTTTGGTTTGTTACCGGAAGCCAGCACTTGTATGGTCCTGAAACGCTGGAGCAGGTAGCTGAGCATTCCCGCATTGTGGCAACGGAGATGGGGAAAGATCCTGTATTTTCGTACCCTATTCTGTTCAAACCGATCGTAACGACACCGGATGAAATATACAATCTGATTCTGGAGGCCAACAACGATGAGTCCTGTGCAGGCATAATGACCTGGATGCACACGTTCTCTCCGGCCAAGATGTGGATTGCAGGCCTATCCCAACTTCAAAAGCCGCTCCTTCATTTCCATACCCAATTCAACCGGGATATTCCTTGGGAATCGATTGACATGGACTTTATGAACTTGAACCAGTCCGCCCACGGTGATCGTGAATATGGTCATATCGGTGCCCGTCTCGGCATTGCCCGCAAGGTGGTTGTGGGTCATTGGGAAGATGGGGAAGTTCGTGACAGCATCGCCGGCTGGATGCGGACGGCCGCGGCTTATGCCGAAAGCCGCAGGCTGAAAGTGGCGCGTTTCGGTGACAATATGCGCCAGGTCGCGGTAACCGAAGGAGATAAGGTGGAGGCCCAAATTAAGCTTGGCTGGTCCGTCAACGGTTACGGCATTGGCGATCTTGTGCAATCCATGAATGAAGTGGGAGATGAGGATGTAAAGGCGCTCCTGAATGAATATGCAGAGCGGTATTCGATAGCAAAAGAAGGGCTTAGCGAGGGGCATGTGCGTGATTCCATTGCGTATCAAGCCCGGATCGAGATTGCACTGCGCCGTTTCCTGGAAGAGGGCGGGTTTGGCGCATTTACGACGACCTTTGAGGATCTGCACGGCATGAAGCAGCTTCCGGGACTGGCCGTTCAACGGCTGATGGAATCCGGCTACGGCTTCGGCGGCGAAGGGGACTGGAAGACAGCGGCTTTGACGCGCGTACTCAAGGTCCTTGCGGGCAATAAAAGCACTTCCTTCATGGAGGATTACACCTATCACTTCGAGCCGGGAAACCATATGATTCTTGGATCTCATATGCTGGAGGTATGCCCGACCATCGCCCTGGATCAGCCGACGCTGGAGGTTCATCCGCTCGGAATTGGAGGAAAGGGAGACCCGGCCCGTCTTGTGTTCAACGGCCAGGACGGTCCGGCAGTCAACGCTTCGCTGATTGATCTCGGACATCGCTTCAGACTTCTCGTGAACGTGGTCGATGGCGTCAAGGTAGAGCAGCCGATGCCGAAGCTGCCCGTGGCCCGCGTGTTATGGAAGCCGCAGCCATCCCTTCGCGAGTCTGCAGAAGCATGGATATTGGCTGGCGGGGCGCATCACACCGTCCTCTCTTATGCAATGACGTCTGAGCATCTGAGCGATTGGGCCGATATGGCGGGTATTGAAGCGGTTATTATTGACAAGGATACCACCTTGCAGCGGTTTAAGAATGAGCTCCGCTGGAGCGAAGCGGCCTATCGCCTGCGGTAACTGGTTCTGTCGGCATTCGCCTGGCCTGTGTTACAATAGCGAGATAACTTGGGATTACTCCAAATCCTAACATAATGAGTGCGTGAGGCTAGAGGTGAATGATGAATAATAGACGGATACCCAAATATATTGTATTAAAAAACGAACTGCTCTCCTGGTTTGAATCGGGCCGGCTTCAGGTGGGTAAACAGGTCCCTTCGGAGCATGAAATTGCGGATCAGTTCGGCGTAAGCCGGCAGACGGTACGCCAGACCTTCGGCGAGCTTGAGAAGGAAGGTTGGCTGGAACGGATACAGGGCAAAGGAACGTTTGCAAGAAATCCGGAGCGCCGGGAGAGCGAGCAGGTCAAGACGATCGGGATCATTACGACGTACATCTCGGATTACATCTTTCCGCATATTGTCCGGGGAGCCGAAGCCGAGTTGCGAAGCAAGGGATATCGCCTGCTGCTCTCCAGCACGGATAATAACAAGGATAAGGAGATGGACAGCCTTCAGCTTATGACCAGCCAGCCGCTTAGCGGGCTGATTATTGAACCGACCAAGAGTGCGGAAGGCAATCCAAACCTGTCGTATTTCTTATCCTTGCAGGAGAAGGGAATTCCGTTTCTGATGATTAACGAGAAGTATCGGGAGCTGGATTGTCCTTGCCTCAAGCTTGATGATGAACTAGGCGGTTACAAGGCAGCGTGCCATTTGATCGAGAACGGACACACGGCGATTGCCGGGTTTTTCAAGCGGGACGATCTTCAGGGCGTGAATCGGCTAAAAGGCTTCTTGCAGGCACATCGAGAGGCGGGCATTCCCGTATCGCCGGAGCGGGTGGTTACCTACACAACCGAGCAGAAGGGGAGCTTCCCTTACGATCAGGCCGTACAACTGCTGAAGCAGTCGGATGAGCAGCGCCCGACAGGGCTCGTATGTTACAACGATGAGCTGGCCGTGTCTCTGGTGGAGGCCGCGGGGCAATGCGGACTACAGGTTCCACAGGATGTATCCATGGTCGGCTTCGATGATTCGACACTTGCGATTGCTTCCGGTGTGAAACTGACAACGATGACTCATCCAAAGACGGAGATGGGGATCACCGCCGCGAGACAATTGATCAGTATGATCGAGAATCAAACGGAAATTTCCGATACGATTTATGAGCCTGAGCTGGTGGAGAGAGAATCAGTGAAAAAACAGTAGGTCATTATAGAAGATTTGAGGTCCGGAAAGACGGACCCCTGCATGCCAACTTGTACGTACAACTATATTTTTCAAATATAGAGAGGAGAGATTGTTCATGCTGGAGAATTTAAAGCAGCAGGTGCTGGAGGCAAATCTGGAGCTTCCGAAGTACGGACTTGTCACATTTTCATGGGGGAATGTAAGCGGCATTGATCGGGAACGCGGGATGTTTGTTATTAAACCCAGCGGCGTGCCTTATGAAGAGCTGACAATCGATGACATGGTCGTGCTCGATCTGAAGGGAAACGTAGTTGAAGGCGATTTACGGCCTTCCTCCGATACGCCGACTCATCTGGTGCTCTATCAGAATTTTAAAGAGATTGGCGGGATTGTGCACACCCACTCGCCATGGGGAACGAGCTGGGCCCAAGCCGGACGCGCGCTTCCTGCCTATGGAACAACGCACGCCGACTATTTTTACGGGGAGATTCCGGTTACGCGTCCCATGACCCGTGAAGAGATCGAAGGGGCTTACGAACGGGAGACGGGCAACGTCATCGTGGAGCGTTTCGCGGATCTGGATCCGAATCGGGTGCCCGGCGTGCTTGTCCATTCTCATGCGCCGTTTGTATGGGGCAAGGATGCCCATAATGCGGTGCATAATGCAGTGGTTCTGGAAGAGTGCGCGAAGATTGCGGCTCGCATGCAGCAAATCAACCCTGCTATTGAACCGATGGATCAGAATTTGCTGGATCGTCACTTTTTGCGGAAGCATGGGATTAATGCCTATTACGGTCAAAAGTAAAATTTGTCATGGTCATCATCATTCATGATTTCATCTGTGGGGGGAAATGAGATGGGGAAAAAGTATACCATTGGCGTCGATTACGGGACGCAGTCCGGACGTGCGGTATTGGTTAATCTGGCAGACGGGCAGGAAGTCGCGGATCATGTTACGCCATATCGGCATCATGTCATCGATGAGTTTTTGCCGGGTTCCAGACAGAAACTTGAGTATGACTGGGCGCTTCAGCATCCGGGGGATTATCTGGAGGTTCTGAAGGTCTCCGTGCCTGCTGTCATTGAACAATCCGGTATTGATCCGGCGGATGTGATTGGCATCGGCATTGATTTTACGGCATGCACGATGCTGCCGGTTGACGAGCTTGGCGAGCCGCTCTGCTTCCACCCGGAGCTGGCGGATCAGCCGCACAGCTGGGTGAAGCTGTGGAAGCATCATGCCGCGCAGCCCGAAGCTGACAAGATCAACGCCATTGCCGCTGAGCGCGGAGAATCCTTTTTGCCGCGTTACGGCGGGAAGATCTCCTCCGAGTGGATGATGGCTAAGGTATGGCAAATTCTCGATGAAGCGCCGGCTATATATGAACGTGCGGATATGTTTCTGGAAGCGACGGATTGGGTCATTTCCCAAATGACTGGCAATATGGTCCGAAACAGCTGTACGGCTGGTTACAAGGCGATATGGCATAAGCAGGATGGATACCCAAGCAAGGCCTACTTTAAAGCACTGGATCCGAGATTGGAGAATCTGGCGGAAACCAAGCTCCGGGGCGAGGTCAGACCCCTTGGGAGCCGAGCGGGCGGACTTACAGAAACCATGGCCGAGGTGATGGGTTTAACCCCCGGTATCGCTGTTGCAGTGGGCAACGTTGACGCTCATGCGGCGGTTCCGGCTGTCGGTGTGGTTACTCCAGGCAAGCTGGTCATGGCGATGGGAACGTCGATCTGTCATATGATCCTCGGTACCGAAGAGAAGCGGGTTGAGGGGATGTGCGGGGTCGTGGAAGACGGCATTATCCCGGGATTGTACGGTTATGAAGCGGGACAATCGGCGGTCGGCGATATTTTTGAATGGTACGTTGAGGAAGCGCTTCCCGCGTATGTAACAGAAGCTGCGGCTGCAGACGGAATCGGCATTCACCAGTGGCTGGAGCGGGAAGCGGCTGCCTACAAGCCGGGCCAAACCGGTCTGCTCGCGCTGGACTGGTGGAATGGCAACCGTTCGGTGCTGGTGGATACAGACCTGACCGGGCTGATATTAGGGATGACTCTGCTGACGAAGCCGCAGGAAATCTACCGTGCCTTGCTGGAAGCAACGGCGTTTGGTACACGCAAAATCGTGGACGCCTTTCACGAGAATGGCGTGCCGGTGGACGTCCTCTATGCCTGCGGCGGACTGCCGCAGAAGAACCACCTTTTAATGCAAATCTATGCCGATGTCACCAACCGTGAAATTGTGGTGGCCGACTCCAAGCAGACACCGGCGCTCGGGGCTGCCATGTTTGCCGCTGTCGCTGCGGGTCAGGCACAGGGCGGATATGATTCGATTATCGATGCTGCCGCGAAGATGGCTCGGGTGAAGGAAGAAACCTTTAAACCGATTCCGGAGCATGTGGAAGTGTACGAGCAGCTGTATCGGGAGTACAGCAAGCTGCATGATTATTTTGGACGGGGCGAAAATGACGTGATGAAACGGCTGAAGCGGATTAAGCAGTCGGCTGAATAAACCATAGGCAGGTAGAAACAGCTGGAAGGGTTGAGCGTGGGATACCGGGGATGGCTATCGGGTTATAGCTTCGCAAGGTCAGCTCTGCTGTCAGGATGGGAATAGATCGAGAGAAATTGGCAAGGATCATACATGGATAGAATGAAGGGGAGGAACTGCATGACGGAATCTCTGAACTACGCAAAACGTTTGATGAGTCAGATGAAGGAAGTCCAGCCAACGTTCCGTGGTCTTGATGATATGGCGCTTGAGCGGGGAGTTATTCTTGATGTGCCTCTGTATCTGATTCGGCAGGGTCTTCAGTCACCGGTCTTGGTAGCGGATACGAACACATATGAAGCTGCCGGACAAACGTTGATGAACTGCCTGGAAGCAGCAGGTGTGAATTCCCGGCTGTGTCTGATCAAGCCCGATGAGCAAGGAGACGTTGTGGCGGATGAACGCTCGCTGATGCAGCTGCTTATTGAAGTGGAGCCGGAGCGGACAGGATGCCTGATCGCTGTGGGATCTGGCACGATTCATGATATTACCCGCTTTGTAGCTCACCGGACCGGCAAGCCGTTCATTTCGGTACCTACGGCTCCTTCTGTGGATGGTTTTACTTCAGCAGGCGCGCCGATTGTAGTCCGGGGAATCAAGCAGACCTTTGCGGCTACGGCTCCCCTCGCCATATTCGCTGACCTGGATATACTTGTTAAGGCACCCCAGCCGCTGGTTGCCGCCGGTTTTGGCGATATGCTTGGCAAATATACATCGCTGCTGGATTGGAAATTCTCTTCTACCACGGCAGGCGAGCCCTATGATGAAGGAGTGGCCGCCATTACAGAACAGGCGCTGGAGGCTTGCGTCAAGCATGTGCAGGCCATCGGTGATCGCACGGAGGAAGGCATCCGCATTCTGATGACGGCCTTGATTGAATCCGGCATCGCGATGCTGCTGTTCGGACAGTCCCATCCCGCCTCAGGGGCGGAGCATCATCTGTCCCATTATTGGGAGATGGCGTATTTGCGCCTGGGCAAGCGCGCGCTCCTTCATGGTGCCAAGGTGGGGGTGGCTTGCAGCGAGATTGCAAGCCTTTATCATGATGCGGCAGATCACGGAGTTTATCCGTATGCCGAGCCTACAGATTGGGAGCAGTACCGAACGTCAGTTCAGGAATGGCTGCGAAAGGTTCCTGCGAAGGAAGAGCTTGCTATCTTACTGCAGCAGGCTGGAGGACCTTCAAGCCTCCAGGAGCTTGGAATCGATGAGGAGCTGTTTCATCAGAGCTTGAAGGAGGCGCACGCGCTCCGTGACCGCCATACTATTTTAAGGGCTTTAAATGAGGAAAAAGTTGGGGCAAGTCGATAGGGAGATAACATGATAGTGGATGATTGACTGGTGACTACAGGTACTGAAATTAACTGGACTGAGTATAACTTGGAAATGGGATTGGCTGTTCGTTTGCATTTTGTGCGAGGTGCGTACAGTTCCCTGTGCGTGTGTGTTCATGGTGCACACGGCTTCCTGCATGCACGGTTTCCTGTATGCACGGTTCCCTGTACGTACGGTGTGAATTGGTGCAGACGGGGCTCCCTGTACGCACATTGCGCGTGGTGATGCAACTTCCCACTGCGCACGGCGCGTGGTCAAGGGCAGGCTCGATGCTGGCGACCATATATGAGAGATCGTTTGTTTGGTTAATGAGGTGGGGCGTCCAAAAGATCTGCATTCTAGTGGATGCCCCTTTTTGTTCTGTTTAGTCGCTCTTATACTATCATACAGTTACTCTCGTGGTTGTTCGACTTGAGTTTTGTATGACTCGAGGCAGTTTGACATGTGGTTGTTCGAATTGAGGCAGTTCGACTTGTGATCGATGACTTGTGGTTGCTCCTCCTATAGGTGTTCTATCCCTCCTGTGTTCCTCAACTGTTCCTTCAGTAACTATTCCTTATGCCACTTTTCCTTCAGTTATGTTCCCTCCAGTGTTGTTCATCCTGTGGCTGTCTTTCTGTGACTGTTCCTCTAGTCATACTCCTTATTTTACTGTTCTACCTGTCACTGTTTGCACCATATTATCTCCTCCAGAAAGTCATAGACCGATGAAGGCAGCTCGATCGCTCGCGTGCTGTTCAAGGATCCTTGTTAGCTCTGCTCTTTGCGTTCTCTTTGCGTCCCCCGGCGCGTTAACGGACTCCATTGCTCTTATTCTTCATAATCGACTCCGATTTCGAGTTTAACGGACTCAGGAGTCCTTATTATCACAAAATCAGTTTGATTTCCGGCAATTTCTACAGATTAACGACTTTCGTGTCCGTTAGTTTTCTAAATAACGCCATTTGGCGTGAATAACGGATTCTCAGTCCGTTAGCCCTGAGAAATCCACGAGTTGCAGCAGAGTTAGCAGCCCTCGCCAGAGGTCAGCCACCTACAGCAGATGCCACCGCCCTCGTCAGAGGCCGGCAATCTGCAGCAGAGTCCATCGCCCTCGCCAGAGGTCAGCCACCTACAGCAGATGCCACCGCCCTCGTCAGAGGCCGGCAATCTGCAGCAGAGTCCACCGCCCTCGCCAGAGGTCAGCCACCTACAGCAGAGTCCACCGCTCTCGCCAGAGGCCGGCCACCCTCGGCAGAAAAACAGCTGGAGCAGGGTTTCCCTGCATCCAGCTGTTTTGTTCATATGTCCGATGTTGAGTAGAAGCTGCCTACGCAGAACTTCCCCATCATGTACCCTTACTCTTCCTTCACATCATACAGCACACGCGCCAGCAGGTCCTGGCTGTAGTTGCCGAAATGTTTGCCGTAAATGGTTAAGCCGCGCTTGTTGACCGATCGTTCGTTGACAGCAACCCGGAAGGTGAGCTCGCTCTTGTAATCCAGTTGAATCTGGTCCAGGCCTACGTCCGAAATGCGGCATCCATCGATGAAGCTGCCTTCCTTGTTGATCCGGATTAGCTTCAGCATGCCGTACTGGTTCAAATGGGGCGGCCACCATTCGGGATTGAAGGTGCCGCGTTTGTCGCCGAAATCACCGGGACTTGTCCAGCTGCCAATCTCGATGCCGTTGACATAAAAGAAAATATCCGATGGATAGTTATCGCAATATCCCGGAGCCTCAGAACCGAGCTCCAACGAGAATTGGATCTCGCGGAATGACTGGTTCGACTTCAAATAATTCGGAATCCGGTATTCTAGGAAACCTTCGGTAAGCCAGATGATTTCCGAATGAATCCGCTCTGGATCTGCAAAATAGCGTGGATCGTCAAAATCCCCGATGATACTGTCCTTGGTGGCTAATCCACAGGTCGGAATGACTTGGTAGTCGCTGTAATGCCCAACCTGAATCTCCACCTCGTACAAATTATCAATGTCCTTGCTGCGAAGATCAACCATCAGTGTGTCTTTATTCAAGTAACAAATCTTCTGTATGCCGTGCTTCCCGCCTGTGGTGTTGATCTCGATCAGACCGCTCTCCTCCAATTTCTTGATATGCATGGTGATGGCACCGTTGCTGAGGTTCAGCCTATTTGCCAGATCGTTCAGGTTCAAGCTTTGGTTCTTGGCCAGCAGCTCCAGAATTTGAATGCGAATTTCGGAGCTAAGGGCTTTAAAGATATCAAGCCCGCTCATTAAATCTTTAATGTAGATCATTTTATCTCGAACCTTCTTCCGATTAAGGGATTAAATAACGATGTGTACAGGGAATGATGTTTATTTCAAATAATTATAAATCAACATCAGCGCGAAATAAAGATGTGTTCCAAATCTTCGAGAATCTTGTGAAGAAAAAGATCATTTTGATAGCAGACACTTTTTTTATTTGAGGTTTATATCAAAATAACAAGCATGGATATCAACAAAATAAGCGAATTTCGACAAAAATAAACTAAATTCTCTACTGAAAATTCATTTATTATTTATTTATATAAATCATTTTATATTTGTATATTTACATAGCACTCCTCATATGATATTTTATATCTGAAAACGAATTCATTCATGTTTATTTAAAATGTTTCATAATTATTTTGACGGAAGGTGAAGGACTTGGCAGCTGAGAAAATGAAGGCACGGATGATCGTGGATAAGTCGTTTCGAATCGCGCAAGTTGATAACCGCATTTATGGTTCATTCATTGAGCACCTTGGTCGTGCTGTGTATGGAGGGATTTACGAGCCCGGTCATGAGACGGCGGATGCAGGGGGCTTTCGAAGTGACGTGAAGGAATTGATTAAGGAACTGAATGTCCCCATTATCAGGTACCCCGGCGGGAACTTTGTCTCCGGTTACAACTGGGAGGATGGAGTTGGACCCGTTACCGAGCGGCCGAAACGGCTGGAGCTGGCCTGGCGGACGCTGGAACCGAACGAGGTAGGCACGAACGAGTTTATTTCCTGGGCCAAGGAGGTTGGTTCGGAGGTCATGATGGCTGTGAATTTGGGCACCCGGGGTATTGATGCTGCCAGAAATTTGCTGGAGTACACGAACCATCCTGGAGGTACATATTGGAGCGATCTGCGACGCAGTCACGGCTATGAACAGCCGCACAAGATCAAAACGTGGTGCCTTGGCAACGAGATGGACGGACCATGGCAGATTGGACACAAAACCTCTGCGGAATATGGCAGGCTTGCACTGGAGACGGCAAAAGCGATGCGGCTGGTTGATCCCGCGATTGAACTGGTTTCGTGCGGCAGCTCAAGCACCGGCATGCCAACATTCCCTGAATGGGAAGCCGCAACGCTGGATCATACGTATGAGGCGGTGGACTATATATCCCTGCATCAGTATTACGGTAACCGCGACAACGATACGGCCAATTACCTGGCGCTCACGCTGGATATGGATCACTTTATCCATACGGTCAAGTCCACTTGCGACTATATCAAGGCCAAGAAACGCAGCAAAAAGACGATGTACCTCAGCTTCGATGAATGGAATGTTTGGTATCATTCCAACGATGCAGACAGGCAGATCGATCCTTGGAGCGTGGCTCCGCCTCAGCTGGAGGATGTGTACAATTTCGAGGACGCCATTCTGGTGGGCAGCATGCTCATTACGTTCCTGCGTCATGCAGACCGGGTGAAGATGGCTTGTCTGGCGCAGCTCGTGAACGTGATTGCTCCGATCATGACAGAGAATGGGGGACGCGCCTGGAAGCAGACGATATTTTATCCATATCTTCACGTTTCGAAGTATGGCCGGGGTGTATCGCTGCTGCCGATCGTCGACTCGCCGAAGTATGATTCCAAGGACTTTACCGATGTTCCGTACCTGGATAGTGCGGTTGTTCATAACGAAGCCGACGAAGAGATTACGATCTTTGCCGTGAACCGTCATCTGGAGGAAGCATTGGACCTCGAATGCGATGTGCGCAGCTTTGAAGGATACCGGCTTATCGAGCATATCGTAATGGAGCATGACGACCTCAAGGCCGTGAATACCGCGTCGGAGGAAACGGTAAAACCCCACAACCGGGGAGAAGCCAAACTTGACAGCGGACATGTGACGGCACGACTTGCCAAGGCATCCTGGAATGTTATTCGTTTGAAAAAGGCCTGAGTTAACTTATGGAGCGGTCCCAAGGGCTGCTCCATCTCTCAAAATCATATCAAATTACACACAATATGAAAGCGCTTTCTATTCAGCAGGATACAGAAGTACTGAAGAGCTGAAGTATTGAAGAACTAAAGTATTGAAGATCTGAAGACTGAAGAACTAAAGGCTGAAGTACTGTTTTCGAGTGTAGAGGATATAGGAATGAAAATTGAGGGAGGTCCCGTATGATGAGGAAAAAATGGATAATGGTGCTTATGGTGTTAGGCATGACGCTGTTCCTGTGGGGATGCGGTAAAGCGAACAATGCAGGGGGAGAAACCTCGGTTCTGGACGGAGGGGCGGGAGAAAGCGCCACGGAGCTTTCCTATTGGACATTCGTTGAGCTGCACGGACAGCATTTTGAGAAGATGCTGGGCAAATGGAACGCCGAGAATCCGGATCGCCAGATTAAGCTGAACGTGACGGTCATGCCATATGACGACATGCACAATAAACTATCCATCGCGGTTCAGTCCGGCACGGGTGCCCCTGATATTGCCGATATCGAGTTAGGCAAATTCCCGGATTTTCTAGCTGGAACTCCGCAGCTGGAAGCGCTCAATGACGTTATTGATCCATACCGAGATACCATCGTCAAATCCCGGATTGATCTTTACAGCAAGGATGGCGTGAATTACGGCGTCCCAACTCATGTTGGAGCCTCCGTGGCCTTCTATAATACCGAAATCCTGGAGGAGGCTGGTGTTAACTATCAGGATATCGTGACCTGGGAGGACTTCAAGCAGGCCGGCATCCAGGTCTATGAAAAAACCGGCAAATATATGGGAACGGCGGATACAAGTGCAGCCTGGCAGGCATCCATGCTGTTGGCGCAGCAAGGGGTCGACCTCACCGACGATTCCGGCAATCCGGTCGTGAATTCGGAGCCCATGATCAAGGCTATGACACTGCTCAAGGATCTGCAGGACAGCAATGCCATTGCGACTATCGCCGGTGGTCAGCCTGATACGGAAGAGGCTTATGGCGAGTTTAATGCAGGGAATTATGCTACCGCCTTCATGCCGCTGTGGCAAATGTCCAGATACACCAACTACATGTCCGATTTATCAGGAAAAATAGCGATCGCACCGATCCCGGTAATTGAAGAAGGCATGCCAAGATCCGTTGGCGGCGGCGGAACCGGTACCGTTGTTACCAAGACCGCAAAGGATGTTCAACTGGCGAAAGACTTCCTGGCGTTTGCCAAATTGTCGCTGGATGCCAACAAAGAGATATGGAACACGCTTGGGTTTGATCCGGTCAATATGGATGTCTGGGATATGAAGGATGTCACGCACAACCCTGAGAATCAGTTTGTCCAATATTTTGTGAACAACCCGTTTGATGTTCTGAATGAGATCCGGGATGAAATCCGGTTAATCAAATCGACCTCCGCTTCGCCCACCATCAACAACGTCCTGTGCACAACGACATTTAATGAGATTTTTGAGGATGGCAAGGACATTATAGAAGCTTTGAACGATGCCCAGAAGCAAATCGAACAGGAATTAAAATGATTCCGGCTCATCGGTAACCATAACGAAGGGCTGCTCATACGATGGGCGGCTCTTATCAAAGGAGTAAAGTGATGATTAAAAAATTTCTGTACTCTCAAAAGGTTGCTCCTTATGTTTTTGTGCTGCCGTTTATTCTGGTTTTCCTTGTGTTCTGGGTACTTCCGTTAGGCAGCTCATTTGGCATGAGCTTTCAGAAGATCCAGCTGGGTCAGGAAGCTGATTGGATCGGCTTGGCTAATTACGAGAAGCTGATGGGGGACGGCATTTTTCTGAAGGCGGTCATGAACAGTGCGATTTATATGCTGCTGACACTCCTTATTCTGATTCCGTTTCCGATGCTGTTTGCCGTGCTGATCAACAACAAGTTTATGTGGGGAAGAGAGTTTTTCAAATCGTCTTTTTTCTTTCCGGCACTGACGTCGGTTGTTGTGGCGGGTACCATCTTCCGGCTGATGTTTGGAGAGATGGAAGGGTCGCTCATCAACAGCATATTGGGCTGGTTCGGGGTGGAACCGGTGAAGTTTCTGAAGGGACAGGTTACCGGCTTCATTGCTTTGGTGGCTCTGGCCACATGGCGGTGGACGGGGGTTAATATGCTGTATTTTTTATCCGGACTCAAGAACATCCCGGATGACTATTATGAGGCGGCATCCATCGACGGGGCTTCGGCCTTTCAGAAGTTTACCAAAATCACGATGCCATTATTGAAACCGACCACGATTTATGTATTAACGATCAGCATTTATGCAGGGCTGGCTATGTTTATTGAGAGTATGATGCTGTGGAACGGCAACAATTCTCCCAAAAATATCGGCCTTACGATTGTCGGTTACCTGTACCGTCAAGGCATCGAGAAGAACAATCTGGGGTATGCGGCCGCTGTGGGGATTGTGCTTCTGGCCATTACCATGATCATTAATCTGACGCAGCTGAAACTCTCAGGAATGTTCAAGAAGGAGGATTGAGGATGAGAAGAGAAACACTGATCAAAGTGATCCTCTTGATTTTGTTCTCCGCACTGTGTTTTCTGATCCTGGTACCCTTTTACGCCGTTACCATCGCGTCCTTTAAGCCCGGTGAGGACTTGATTCGTTATGGCCTGAATTTAAAGTTCGATCTGTCGGTAATGAACCTGGACAATTTCACGTATCTGTTTACAGGGAATCATTCTTATTTTATGTGGTTTTTCAACTCCTTGCTGCTTACGGTGGTACAGGTTACATTAACTTTGCTGGTGAGTGCAACCGTTGCGTATGGTTTTGCAGCTTATGATTTCATCGGCAAGAATTTCCTGTTTATATGCGTGCTGCTCATCATGATGGTTCCTTTTGAAATTCTTCTTCTTCCACTGTATTCGCTGACTTACAATCTCGGCCTTATGAACTCATACTCGGCCATTGTGCTGCCGGGGATTGCAAGCGCGGCTACGATCTTCTTCTTCAGGCAGTATTTAAGAGGGATTCCAAAAGAAATGATTGCGGCAGGGCGGGTGGACGGTGCTACGGAATACGGGATCTATGTGCGGTTGATCCTGCCGGTGATGAAGCCATCCTTCGCAGCCATGGCGATCCTGAACGGGATGAACAGCTGGAACAACTTCCTGTGGCCGTTCATGGTACTCAGCGATGACAGCAAATATACCCTTCCGATTGGCTTGAAGACACTGCTGACCCCTTACGGGAACAACTATGATTTGTTGATTGTGGGCTCCTTTTTCTCGATTATTCCGATCTTCATCTTGTTTATGGGCTTCCAGAAGTATTTTATCGACGGGATGACGGCCGGAGCAGTGAAAGGCTAGAACACAGTCGAAGTCGAGGCGCGTACCTTGCGGCGAGTCCATCAAATCCATTATGATACAAGGAAACCTTTCGTATGATGAATTGATTTGATGAATGAGGTGAAATAGTTTGCATCCTGTAACAAGGGCACTGTTATGGATAGGGGGCGCCCTGATCGTGATTGGGCTGCTATGGCCTGTCATTGGCCGATTTGTCGGCAGGCTGCCAGGCGACATCGTTGTGGATAAGCCCAATGTCAAAATCTATTTTCCGATTGTAACCTGCTTAGTCATCAGCGTGGTGGGCTCCTTGATTTTGTTTCTGATCCAGCAGTTTCGCAAATAACGAAATTCATAAGAAAAACGTCTATCGACGTATTTTCTCAGAAGACTGACCGCGGTTAGGGGATGTTTTTCTTGTGATATCAGGAAGGCCTAAACTTCGGAGTTTACACTCTCTGATATCTAAAAAAACAGGCTGGCTAGGGCAAACCCTTAGCCGGCCTGTTTCCATGGAAGAGAGAACACTTACTTCTGAATGATGGTAATCTCCGCATTCGGATCAAGGCTTCTCACGATCGCTTTTAGTCTGGGCATCTCCAGAATATGAACCCGGTAGACAAGCCGGGAGGATTTTAATGAGTTGTTCTCAAATCCTGTATCTTCATTCAAACTCTCCGTTTGGGGTTCATATCCCATGATGGCTTTCATACTGTGTTTGATCTCTGCTTCACTCGTACTATCAATCCGAACCTCCCGTTTAAGCGGAAGACGGGAGGTCGTAATGCGACCCGTCTCCAGCGCCATCAGGCATGCGATGGCAGAATACATCGCATGTTCCCAGCCAAGCAGCAGCCCTGCCAATGTCAGTACCATGATATTGATAAAGATATGGTTGTGGGGCAGCTTCAACCGGGTCAGCAGATGGGATAGCTGCTGCGGCATCTTGGGTAATTGAAGGGTATCGAGGACAACCCCGTAACGAAGGCAGATCCCGATGCCAAGCCCAAGGAAAATGCCGCCAATGCCTGCACTCCCGATCTTGCTGTCCAGTAGAGCAGGCATCGGGAAGAACAGGATCGAGCATATGGAAAAGGTCAGCAGCCCGATCGTTGCCGCAATGGCTTTTTCCCGATTGGACTTGTAATAAACAAGCAGGAGCAAAGGTAAATTGAGTGCAAATAGAAACATGCCTGTATGAAGCCCTGTCAGATGCGAAGCGAGTGCTGAAATTCCTGTCACACCGCCTGCAATGATTCCGCTAGGTACAAGAAACAGATCTAAGCCGAACGCCGCAATCAGCCCTCCGATGGCAGCCATGATCAATCTTCTGGGTGTACTTGCCTTGCTTGCGGCGTCTTGTGCACCGTTCGTGACACGAACCGGGACTTGAACCATAGGCAATGTACCCTCCTTTATCCGCCAAGACTTTCATCCTTTAGCTTCGGTTTAACCGGTTTCTTCTCCTTATGGTCTTTAAATTTAAATATTTTGTTCAAGAAGTTGTATACATGCTTGGATTCCTTGGTCAGCAATGGTCCGAGTATGGCAAGAATGAGCACATACAAGGCTGCAAACGGTTGAATGAAGGCAGCTAGCCCGCCGGCTTTACCCATATTGGCGAGAATAATGGAAAATTCCCCGCGGGAGACAATCGTCAGACCGATATTGGAGGACGCTTTGGAAGACAATCCGGCACTGCGTCCGGCAAGCATACCTGCAATAAAGTTACCCAACAGCGTGATGACAACGGCGATCAACGATAACCATACAGCTCCACCAAGCTCGGATGGTACGATCGTTAAACCGAAGCTAAAGAAGAATATAGCGCCAAAGAAATCGCGGAATGGCAAAATCAAATGCTCAATCCGTTCACGATGCTCTGTCTCTGCCAGGACAAGCCCGACAAGCAGTGCACCGATGGCTTCCGCAACATGAATCGTTTCAGCGAAGCCTGCCAGCAGGAACAATGCGGCAAAAACAACCAGTGCAAATAATTCGTTAGACCGTATATTCAGCGCCCGATTCAGAAGCGGCACGGCTTTTCGGCCCAGAATAATGACAAGCAGCATAAACCCGAGTGCAATAACCGCAGATATCAATACTCCACCCAGCGAAGAAGATCCGCTTAATACGAGACCGGACAGAATAGAGATATATACGGCCAGGAATACATCCTCAAACATGATAATCCCGAGTATCATTTCGGTCTCCGGATTAGCTGTCCTTCTCAAGTCAACGAGCACCTTGGCTACGATAGCACTTGATGAAATTGTGGTTATTCCTGCAACAATCAGTGTTTCCGCCACCGGAAATCCGGAAAAAATTCCGATCATAAGTCCAAGTGTAAAGTTAATGGCAATATAGATGCTCCCACCGACAACGATGGATTTGCCTGATTTGATTAACCGGCCGACAGAGAATTCCAGGCCGAGGTAGAACAGAAGAAACAGTACGCCGATCCGCCCCATGAAATCAATGAGCGGAGCACTTTCTATAAAACGAAAATCAAATGATCCAAAATGAAATGCGTGGGGCCCTACCGCCATCCCTACAAGAATATAGAAAGGGACGACGGAAAACCGGAGTTTAGCTGATAGCAACCCCGCCAGGGCGATCAACGCAATCGCCAGTCCGACTTCTAAAACCAAATGATCCATTCATCAACCACGTCCGTTCATCAAGATTTGTTTAAATAGCCGCTGTTGTTGACGTTCGCCAACGACGACAAGCGTCGAATCCGGCGTGATAATAACGTCAGGCCCGGGATTGATATGTTTGCTGTTTTTGTGAACTGCCGCAATGATGGTTGCACCTGAAGCTTGACGTACGCCCAGATCACCAATGGATTTGCCTGCCCCATAGTAGTGGGGCTCGATGCGGTACCACTCAATAATCAATTCGTCCAGCGCCATATCGATTGTTTCTAGCGCCTTGGGTTTATAGGTCAGACCGCCAACGATGGCGGCAATTTGACGAGCCTCATCATCATCCAGGGAGATCATGGAGATGCTTTCTTCCGGATCGTCATATTCATAATGGTACATTTCACGGCGACCGTCGTCATGAATGATGATGACCAGCTTATCACCACCACGGGTATCGATTACAAATTTTTTTCCAATTCCGGGTAAATCCGTTTCGCGAACATGCATAGGTTAAAATCCTCCTAAGAAAATACACTTTTAGTTATGGGTAGACCAACGTCACACGGATATCCAAATTACGAGTAGCCAAATAAAACAATCCATTCATGATGTTCTGCACAGTCTTATATAAACCTAAGTGCATAGGTCAATCAGCACAGGCTCGTTGTGTTGCTGCATGAGTGATGAAAAATTGGCGAATTTAAGAAACCGCAGTCAGTTTGAATGCGAAAGGGAGGAATAACTAAACGAATATGGATGTGTATTTAATGGGGAATAATAATAAAAGCCGGAGCCGAAGTGGAATAATCGGCCGATAGGGCAGACGTGTTCTGGGAGCCTGCTGCAGAAGGACGGCCGAAAACATTAAGAACAATGGCAAGGAGTTGCCAGCTGCCTTAAGTTTGGAGAGAATTTGAGAGTGTTTCAGAACAGCCGCTTTCAGATGAAGGTCGTTCTTGTAGACGTACCGATCATCTTCAATTTCGTTGCTGTAATACTCTTGGACGGGAATGTAAAGAGCAAATGCCGTAACCAAAACAAGTATCAGCATCCATACGATTCTTGCTGTTTTTAAGAAACGGTTCACAGTTACTCCCCCCTTCGTCCCAAGCTTCTATGTTAATCATAACATAAAAATAATCGTTCTCAAAATGAGAACGATAAATAATTTTCAAACACTTTTACAGATCGATTATATTTTTTACATTATATTGAAGCTTGTCTAATTCTACTTTTTCCGAAGTTTATCGTAATTTTCTGTCTGGGGTTCGATATCGAGTTTCGTTTCATCCTTATCCTCCAAAATACCAAGGACAAGATCATCGATGTTGTCGGTTGCGGCTTGATCCGGACGGTCTGGCTCGGGAATGGGGTCAACGCCAGGGAATTGTCCGTCGAATTCGGGTTTCTTTTTGCTCATTAGGATCACTTTCCTTTCTGGCAATATTTTGGCTCAAAAGGATCGGTTCTATGTAACGAATAAACGCAGGGGAAGAAAGTGAAACAATGAAGGCATAAGCAGAATGGAAAAATTTTTCCTTCTATATAATGTAATTACATATATGAATCTCCTATATAGGAATATGCTAGAATGTACTGGAGGGATATTATACCAGGGGGTTACGATGTCATGAAGAAAAAAATGTTATGCTGTACCCTTGCTTTACTGCTTGTATCAGGCTCGGTCGTATCAGCACATCCGGGAAGAACGGATGCCAACGGCGGGCACACCTGCCGAACCAATTGTGAACGCTGGGGGCTGTCATATGGGGAGTATCATTATCATAACGGGGGAGGAAGCTCTTCCGGCAGCAAGTCGTCTTCATCCGCACCCAAGGCGAAATCATCGCAAAACAGCACGCCTAAGTCCGCGCCGAAGCCGGCTGCTCCGGCCTATGCCAAGTCCGGTCTTAAGGTTTATGTCAACGGCGGCCTGGTGAAATTTGATAGTGAGCCCTTGGTGTATAACAACATCAACTTGGTGCCGCTGCGGGAAATTGCAGAGGGAATGGGGGCTAAGGTCACCTGGAATCGTGAAGCTGCCAGCATTGGTGTGCAAAGAGGGAATCATAAAATAACGCTTACGATCGGAAGCAAAACGATATATTACAACGGTAAATCGGAGACCGTGGCAGTTGCTCCCAAGGTCATCGATGGCGTGACTTATGTGCCTGTTCAGGTATTCGCAAGAGGGCTTGGTGCTGGCATTAACTACACGGACCATGATAAAATTCTGAGAATCGCACTGAAGGAATAAAATGATGACAGCTCGAAAAAGAAGTCAAACAGAGAGGGAGAGTGCAGCTTGAGTTTTTTTGATAAATTTAAGGCCGGCGTGTCAGACGCCGGAAACAAAGCCAAAATCCTGGTTGAAGTTAATCGGTTAAAGCTGCAAAACAACGGTAAGAAGAGTGATATCGATGAGCAGCTGCTGGAAATCGGAAAAGTTGTATTTGCTGCAACTGAGGCGGGGCAATGGCCGCCCGAAGAGGAGAGCATCCAAAGCTATGTAGCCAAGATCCATCAATTGAATTTCGAAATCGAGCAAAATCTGCTTCACATCGCCAATCTTACGGATGAGAAGGTATGCAGAGGCTGTGGCAACAGCTCAGCGCTCAACGCCAAATTCTGTGCCCACTGCGGTCGTACGTTCGAAGTGATCCAAGTGCAATCGGAAGAGTTGCGCAAAGAAATCCCCTTGCTGGAGGAGACTCGAGACCAAGAGGAGCCGAAATAGTAGTTGGAGTATGACAGGATCCATATTTGTTGCTTCATGTAGAGCCGTACCCTGGTTCGGGAATGACCGGGGTATCGGCTCTTTTCTTTTGCCTGGGTGAAGGAAGCCGCATTTCATTACAGAATGATTATAAAGGTGATCTAACTCACCATAAAATCGTTATATAGTAGTATTAGCTTACCAGTTAGAGGGAGTGAGGACATATGCCGAAGAACAAGGCCTGTAATGATGAGTTTATTCAACGAGTGGGTCGAGAGGGGTCAAGGCTGCTAAAAGGTAACGTTCTAATTCTTCTATGTGTATTTCTGATATTCTTTGCTGCCGGATGCAGCGGTCCAAATCCTGCAGAGGAGGACAGCCCGCCGGAAAATCAACCGAAGAGTGCTTCAATCAACATCGTCATTTCGAGTCTCGGGATGACGTTCCCTGCAGGCATGGATGAGAATGACAATCCGTATTTAAATTACATTGAAGAGCGTACCGGACTTGAGATTGGGGTTAATCTGCCGCCGCCTGAGGTATACAACGAGAAGCTTGATGTGATTATGTCTTCAGGCAATTTGCCGGATATGCTTCATACCTATGAGCCGGTATGGTTTGACAACTATGTCAAACAGAAAGCGTTTATGCCGCTGGACGAGTTAATTGACAAGTATGGTCCCCATCTGAGAGAGAAAATTCCGCCGGAGGTGTGGGATCGGGTGAGATATGACGGCAAAATCTATGCGGTTCCCAGCTTGAATGAAGTGACCGGAGCAGAGCTCATGTATGCGCGCAAGGATTGGCTCGATCGGCTCGGCCTGAAACCTCCTGAAACGCTGGAGGAATATTATGAAGTCATCCGCGCCTTTACCCTGGATGATCCGGACGGCAACGGCCTTCAGGATACGATCGGGTTAACCCTTACCTCGAAATTGGGGCGCTCCTCCCCGTTTTTCGGTGCTTTCGGTACGCAGCGGAATATGTGGTTTGAACGGGACGGGCAGCTTGTGAACGGAAACATTTTGCCTGAAACGAAGGAGACCCTCGCATTTTTTGCCAAGTTGTATCAGGAGAATTTACTGGATCGGGAATTCCCTTTGAATTTACAGAACAATCTATTCGAAAAAATAGAAAATGGCACGGTAGGGCTGTTCTCCGCGGCATGGTATGACACGCGGGGGCCGATTGCGGCCAACATGAACAAGGATCCGGAGGCAGAATGGATTCCGCTTCCATATCCGACTGGACCTTCCGGTTTCAAAGGGGTGGAAGGCAAGGATATTATCCGCGGCTACAATGTCATTCCGGCCAGCTCGGAAAATGCTGCCGAGGTGATCAAGATGCTGGATTTTATCGCCAGTGATTACAAAACGCTGAAGCTGGGCTTCGAGAATGAAATTTGGAAGTGGGAGGACGGGGAGATTGTTACGGATTTTACGCTTCATGACAAGCATTTATATCGCGGGATCTACCAGTCCCTGGTCGACGTGCCGGATGAATTGCTGTTTAAGGAACGGCTTGACTCGCTCGGAGACTTCAATTTATACAACAACTTGCAGATGATTAATCATCATATCATTCCCAACGCATTCTACGGAGTCCCTACACCTGCCATGACAAAGTATAACAATAAGCTTAAAAATCTGGAGGATGTGTTTACGAAAATCATTATGGGACTTGAGCCCCTGGATGCCTTCGATGACTATGTGAAGACGTGGAAGGAAGAAGGAGGAGATGAAATAACGAAGGAAGTTAATGAATGGTATGCCAAACCATGAGGACGAGTTGGGCGAGAGAGGGGGAGATGGAATGATGGCGATGTTTCGCTGGATCAGGGATCGATTTTCGCAAAATATTCAAACCCGGCTGACCGGTTATTTTCTGCTGATCCTGCTGCCGCTGGTCATCATCAGCCTGTTTGCGGTAGAGCGGTCCAGAGCCATTCTCTATGAACAGGCCGTCGAACGGACAGAGATGGCCTTATCGTCTGCGATGAATCATTTTGATCTGGCACTGCAAAATGTGGAGGAGATCTCTTCCCTAATCTCTGGTGATCTTAGAATGAACGAGCTGCTCAATAAAAACAGCACCAATTTCTCACCTCAATCGATTGTGGATTTTTCTTATATCCTGGATCAGTTATCGGATTTTGTGTCGGTGAACCGGTATGTGTCCCAGATTACCGTGTACCACCAGGCATCCAACATGTTTATTTCCACCCATTACGGAGGAAAAAGGTTGATGGGCGAAACTCAGCAGGAATGGCTCGTCGAAGCTGCCCGGAGAAACGGAACGGGGATTTCCTACGTTATGTCGGAATACCCTGTGGCGGAAGGCGTCTCTTTTGGTCAGATGACCAACACGGACAGCATTTCCTTGATTCGGGCCATGGACTTATATAACGGTGAACGGCAGTCGAACCTGCTGGTCGTGTCTTTCAGCGAGAGCAAGCTGTTGAATATTATCAAGACGCTGCTGCCTTCGGAGAACAGCCGGATTGCCCTGTTAAACGAAAAGGGAGAAGTGGTGGTGGAGACCGGCAGAGTGTACGAGGAGGAGATCTCCGACAAAGAGATGACCGTCACCATTGACTCGGATTATTCAACATGGCGTCTTGAGCTGGTCCAGCCGAAGAGTGAGCTGTATAAAGAAACCGATCAGCTGCGCTTGTTCACGGTTGCGATAATCGTGCTTAGCGTCCTGCTGGCCATCATTATTTCGTGGGTGGTTTACAGTGGAATTGCGTCCCCTGTACTCAAATTGGCACGCGGAATGAAGCGGCTCAGCAGCGGGGAGCTGAACATCCACGTTGATACCAAGCGAAAGGACGAGTTCGGTTTTCTTATCCAGTCGTTTAACAAAATGGCTGTGGTACAGAAGCATCTGATCGAGGACCATTATGAGCAGCAGCTGAGATTGACCACAACGGAGCTGAAATTTTTGCAATCCCAGATCAACCCGCATTTTCTGTACAATACGCTGGATTCGATCTATTGGACGGCGAAGAATTATGATGCGGATGAGATCAGCGAGATGGTCATGAATCTGTCGAAGTTTTTCCGATTGAGCCTGAACAAGGGCAGGCAGGTGTTCACGATTGAGGAGAGCATCACCCACCTGCACTACTATTTGCGCATTCAGCAGCTTCGCTTCATGGACAATTTCACCGTAGACTATCAGATTTCGGAAGACAGCAAGAGAGTACCACTCCTGAAGCTCCTGCTTCAGCCCTTGGTAGAGAATGCCATCATTCATGGCATGGAGGGGAAGTCATCAGGGGGATGCCTGAAGATTTCCAGCTGCATTGAGAAGGGGAATACGGTAGTGATCAGTGTACAGGACAATGGACCGGGCATCGGAGAGGAAAGGCTGCGTTACATACAGCATGAACTTGCAATGATGGGCTCCCGGAGCGTGCCGGCTTCCTCTCAGGATGAGGAGAATGTGAAGGATCTGTT
The DNA here is from genome assembly GCF_029893715.1 of Paenibacillus sp. LBL. Classification (NCBI taxonomy): domain Bacteria; kingdom Bacillati; phylum Bacillota; class Bacilli; order Caryophanales; family Paenibacillaceae; genus Paenibacillus; species Paenibacillus sp. LBL. The sequence goes on from NZ_JARXYU010000013.1 coordinate 115,885, forward strand.
TGGTCTTCGCAATGTATTTAGCCGGATGAAGCTGTATTACGGCAGGGAGGCCAATCTGACGGTGCACAGTGTGCCTGGCGAAGGCACAACCGTCACCATCTCCATTCCGCTGGACCGCTGCAAGGAAGTTAATATGGAGTTATAGTTCATATCTAGATGGCCTTAAAAGGGGAGGACCTGAATGAATCTCATGATTGTGGAAGATGAACCTCGGCTGCGCAATGCACTAGCCCACAATATCCCGTGGGACAAACACGGGATTGAAGTGGTGGGAATGGCATCTAACGGAGTCGAGGCACTTGAGCTAGTGAGCAGGAAGAAGCCTGATATCATGCTGATCGATGTGCAGATGCCTGAAATGGATGGACTGACGCTCCTTGGCGAACTGCGAAGCCGACAGGAAATCAGCAAATTAATGAAAATGATCATCCTGAGCGGACATGATAACTTTGAATTCGCGCAGATTGCGCTGGAATACGGGGTGTCCAAATATTTGTTGAAGCCGGCCGGCGAGGAAGAAATTCTCGAGGCTGTGCTGGAAGCGAGACAGCAGCTTCGAGGGGATCTGGAGCAGTGGCAGCGCAAGGCGGCGCTGGAGCAGAAATGGAAGGATAATCTTCCGCATTTGCAAAACCTATTTTTCATCCAATGGATCAGCGGCAAATATACGAGGCAGGACATTCTCAGCAAGAGCAGGGAGTTATATATTCCGCTGAAGGAGCATGACCGTATTGCGGTGGCTGTGGTGGATCTGGACCCGTTGCCTGAGCATGAGACCCGGTTTCAACGTGGAGATGTGGAGCTGCTGCAGTTTACCATGCAGTGCCTGGCGAAGGAGCTGCTGCCCCATCCTTCCCGCTGGATTACATCGGATTCGGGCAACCTGCTGCTGTTGGTGCTGATTGTGGAGGAGGACCAGGATGCCAAGGAGGCCATGCTGCGGCTGAACGCGGATGTATCCAAGCTCCTCTCGCAAACGAGGGAAGTGCTGAAGTTAACGGCAAGTGCGGGCATATGTGCATCCATCGGCACGATTGAAGAAATGAGCCTGCTGTATGTACAGGCCTGCCGGGCCCTGCAGGAGCGCGTCGTGTATGGACACGATCTCGCGATTCCTTACCGGGAACAGCTGAGACGGGATATCCAGGGCGTGATCGTGCAGCAGAACCTGGAGAAGGCACTTGAGATCGCGCTGGAAACGGCGGACGAAAGTAAGGCGCTGGAGGCGCTCAAGGGGTTGTGGGAGGAGGCCTTTACGAGATCCGAATCCTCGGACGAATTCCATGAGGCGGTTCTTTATATGAACAGCTTTTTCACCCGAATGATCCAGAAGCAGGGCTGGACGGTGAAACGCGTGGTTGGCGAAGATATCGATTATTTCCAAAACGTCAAACTGCTCAGCACTAAAATGCAGACGTTCTCGCTCCTGGAGCGAACGGTGAAACATATTGTCGCGTTTATGAGCGAGCAGCGGAAAACGACGAGCAATCAGGTGGTGAAGGATATTCTGAATCTGCTTGAGGAGGAGATGGACCAGGAGATTACGCTGCATACGGTAGCAGACCGTTTATACGTCAATTCCTCCTACCTCAGCCGGCTGTTCAAGCAGGAAATGGGGGTAGTCTTCTCTACCTATGTGCTGGAGCGCAAAATGGAGCGGGCCAAGTCGCTGCTGCAGGATGGATTTAAGGTGTACGATGCCGCCAGGCTGGTCGGGTACCGCGATGTCAGTTACTTCACCAAGGTGTTTCGCAAGTATTGGGGCGTGAACCCGGGGGAGTTTAAGGGATGAGGATGCGGGAGAGGCTGTACGGCACTACTGCACACATCTGAAGCCCGCTACGCGGTCATATCGTTCCTCCAATCGCTGTTGTCGCCGAATTTCCAGGAATGATGATGAGAGCGGAAGAATTTCGGCTCCAGATTATGCTTTCGATGTGAGTTTTCCTATGGAAAACTTTCAGCCGACCGCTACCGCTTTTCCGGAATCGATACGTCTGCTCCGCTGGTCCGTGGGGGTCATGCCCACAAAAAGCTTCTCCCCCTTGTAGTTGGGGGGAGGAAGAAACGTGAAGCCCGCTGCGCGGTCATATCGTTCCTCCAATCGCTGTTGTCGCCGAATTTCTGGAATGATGGTTACGGAGGAAGAAATTCGGCTCCAAATTATGCTTTCGATGTGAGTTTTCCTATGGAAAACTTTCAGCCGACCGCTACCGCTTTTCCGGAATCGATATGTCCTCTCCGCTGGTCCGCGTGGGTTCATACTACCCCCAAAGCCTCTCCCCCTTGAAGTGGGGGAGGGGGTAAAACGCAGCGCAGCAGAGCGCGCGCAGTACATAAACTAACCAAACGAGCCGTTCGGGGCATACATCCCGAACGGCTCGTTTGTTTATCCCTCCAGACCCAACCATCGGCAGGACGGAAGTAATCACCCGCATGGGCGCTTCAGATGGTTGTGCAGAAAGGCCAAGCTCGGCGCAGAGCAGACGAGGTGCTGCCTTTGGCGACGGTGCACGGCAAGCCATAAATCGACCGCCTAAACCCTAATGAGCAAGCTTCAACGGAGCAGGCGGAATTGTTCTGGAGAAGCGGCAGCGGTCTCCTTTATCCCCGGATTTCCACATTATCTATCCATTCAGATGAAATCCGGGGGTAACAGGGATCGGAAGGACAATCCGTATGCGGAGTGATGAACCATCCTCTTTTTTTGGCAGGGTATGCTTTGAATTTCAGATTTGAATTTCGTTGGCAGCGATTAGCCGATCGTGACAAGTTAACACCTTATGAAATACCTGCCGCAACCTCATGTCATAATTACTGACGTCCATGCCCCAACACAACATCATATTACCATAAATAGTAATCATCCTCGCCTACTCAGTCTCCTCGGCGCGAATTACAATGTGTAGTAACCAAGGAGATTGAATCAATAGAAAGGGGGAGACGAGTCGATGAAACTCACGATAGAACCATCGCCGGCACCGCATAGAGAGATAAAACCAAAACGAGGATACTGGGGCCGTTTAGGGACGGACATTTGGAAAGAGTGGGATCTTTACCTGCTGCTCGTGCCGGGCATCTTGTTCATTTTACTGTTCAAATACACACCGATGTACGGGATTACGATTGCATTTAAGGATTTCAACATCTTCACCGGATTTGCCGACAGCCCGTGGGTAGGATGGAAGCATTTCGAGAAGCTGTTCACGTCGCCGGACTTTGCGCAGGTATTCAAAAATACGGTTATCATCAGCTTCCTGAAAATCGTGATTTTGTTTCCTCTCCCCATTATGATTGCCCTGATGCTCAATGAGCTGAGGAATATGGTATTTAAACGCACGGTGCAAACCGTCATCTATCTTCCGCATTTCCTGTCCTGGGTCATCGTTGGCGGATTGTTTATCGATCTCCTCTCAACAAACGGAGGAATCGTCAACAAATTGCTGGTATCCCTGGGGATGGAGCAGATTGCTTTTTTCCTGGATAACAGCGTGTTCCGGGGCGTGCTGATCACGTCCGCAGGCTGGAAGGAAACGGGCTGGAGCACGATCGTATATTTGGCAGCGTTTACAATGATTGACCCGATGCTGTATGAAGCCGCGAAGATTGACGGGGCCGGACGCTGGAAGCAGCTGTGGCATATCACGCTGCCGGGGATCGCGCCGATTATTGTCCTGATGTTTATCCTGCGGCTCGGGAACGTGCTGGAAGCGGGAACGGAGCAAATTCTTGTCATGTACAATCCGGTGGTGTACCAGGTGTCGGATGTCATCGGAACCTATGTATACCGGCAGGGTCTCGGAAACCAGGATTACAGCTTCTCCACCGCGGTTGGCTTGTTCGAAGCCATTATATCCTTCACGTTGGTCATCATTGGCAATTCTATGAGCAGAAAATACTTACAGCGCGGGATCTGGTAAAGAAAGGGTGGCGCATATGGATCACAAAAAAGCTTTGGAAGGAACAAACACCACCCGAGGTGTCATCCAAACCTCGTTTTCGGAAAAATGCTTCTCGGTATTTAATTATGCTTTTTTCATTGTGATGGGCTTAACCACCCTGCTGCCTTTCATGAATTTGATCGCCAAATCCTTGAGCAGCGAGGGTGCCGTCATATCAGGGCAGGTAGGGCTGCTCCCGGTCGGGGTTCAATTCGAAACCTACAAATATGTGCTTCAGGATTCCATGTTCCTGAATTCGCTCAAGGTGTCCATTTTTTTGACAGTGGTTGGAACGGCCTGCAGCCTGTTTCTGACTACGCTCACGGCTTATCCGTTGTCCAAATACCGACTGCGGGGACGAAAAGGACTGCTGTTGATCTTCGTATTCACGATGCTCTTCAGCGGCGGCCTGATTCCGACTTACCTGCTTATGCAGAACTTGAACTTGGTAAACTCCTTCCCAGTGTTGTTCCTGCCAGCGATGGTGAATGTGTACAACATGCTCATTATTAAAAACTATTTCGAGGGTCTTCCGGATGAGCTGGAGGAATCCGCCAAGCTGGACGGCGCGGGGAATATCCGCATCCTCGTCTCGGTCATTGTGCCGCTCTCGCTTCCCGTCATGGCAACGATTGGATTGTTCTTTGCGGTCGCTTTCTGGAATGACTATTTTGCGGCGATGATCTACATTACCGATCCGGCGATCAAACCCATGCAGTTGTACCTGAAGGAGCTGCTGGTTTCGTCCAGCGGGGATTTCCTGAAGGATAATGTCGACGCCGCGATTAACGCAACACCTCAGTCCATACAGGCTTCTTCAATCCTGCTGGCAACGATCCCGATTTTGCTGGTGTATCCATTCCTGCAAAAGTACTTTGTCAAAGGCGTGCTGGTAGGTTCGGTTAAAGGCTAGATTCATCAGGTGTTTCTTAAGAGACAAGGAAGTACCGGAAGGTTACCCACCTTATTTCATAGGAAAAATGTCCTCTATAAGCGGTCGATCTCTAGAGAAAGCACGTCGATAGACGTTTTTCTTAACATTATTATAATTTCCGGGGTCCCCACAAAGTACCTGAATGGACTTCGGAGCAAGGCCCCACTTTGTGGGGTTCTCTTATAAAGGTGGTGATGCGCTTCGTATTGCTCAGGTGGCAGGATTCATTGAATTTCTCAATCACAAGGAGGGTTATCCATGATCAAGATTAAAAAATCCGCAGTACTGGCTGGAATTCTCGGATTTACGCTGGCGCTGTCCGGATGCGGCGGCGGGGGAGGCGGCACGACCGATACACCGGCAGCTCAGCCTTCGGATACGCCGGCTACGACCCCGAAAGATGAAGGGGACGGAGGGAAAACTGCTGAAAAACCGGGTCTGCGCATGATCATGCAATATGGATTGTTTGATCCGAAGACTGAATATGCGGCCAAGTACATCCAGGAAAGAACCGGATTCAATGTGGAATATGAACTGCTGCCGGCAGAAAATGCGGACGAGAAGCTGAACCTGCTCGTATCCAGCAAAGACAATTATGATCTGGTGAAATTGAATGCAGCCCAGTTCTACAATCTGGCATCTGCGGGAGCACTTGAGCCAATTGATGAGCTGCTGGAATCCCACGGCAATTATATTAAGCAATCCATTAAGCAGGAATCCTTCGGCAGTGCCACCATCGACGGGAAGATTTACGGCATTCCCGAGACTGGAGCAGGCGTAAGTATCGGGGAGGAACTGGTGGTTAGACAGGATTGGATGGATGAATTGGGACTGTCCACACCGACAAACGCCGATGAGCTTTACAATGTGCTCAAAACGATCAAAGAGAAGAAAAATGTCATTCCGCTCACGGTGAGCAATAAGGCCCCTGCTATTTATGGCAACATTGCCACGACATTTGGTGTTTTGACGGATTGGAAAGAGGTCGACGGCAAGCTGATGCATCGGGCTGAGCTTCCAGAGATGAAAGAGTACCTTACCTTTATGAACAAACTGTATAAAGAAGGATTGCTCGATAACGAGACTCCGATTAATACCGCACAGAAATCCATTGAAAAGTTTTCGGGTGGTAAAGCTGCGATGTATGAGCTGGCCTGGTGGAATGCCGGGACAACGATTGATGCGCTTACGAAAAACTTCCCGGATGCCAAAACGTCCATCATCCCTTACCTGAAAGGCAAAGACGGCAAAGCCGTTGTCGGTGTTAAAACGAACACCACTTGGTATGTAGCTATCCTGAAATCCTCAAAGAACAAGGAAGCCGCGATGGAATTCCTGAACGCGAAGTTGGAGCCTGAGACGTTCAAAGGCATCGCGCTGGGTAAAGAAGGCGTCCATCATGAAGTGAAGGACGGTAAGTACTATCCAATTCTGCCGATCTTTAATGATGAGCTCAACAATGCAAGCAGTTTCCTTACAGGTGTCGATGAAGAGAAGTACCCGATCTACTGGCAGGCACGCGTTCGTAAGGATCCGGTTCTGCAAGCACATTTCGAAGCTTTCCAGAAAAATGCCGAGGGTATTATCGTAGTGGATCCGATGTCAACAGCACCGCCAATTGAAGCTGTATCCAAATATCAGTTGAAATTGACAACCATGCTGGATGACAATGTGCTGCAATTCATTTCCGGAGCGAAGCCGATTGATGCATACGATCAATTCCTTGCTCAATGGAGAGCTGAAGGTGGAGCCGATATGGTAAACGCAGCGAATGAATGGTTCCAATCCACGAAGTAAATGATTTCATTTGAAGAAGCAGTCTGCATTTGCAGCTGCTTTTTCAAAATTAAGAATAAAGAGGTGTTGGTTGAATTTAAAGAGCACGGTTCATTCTTAATAAAAGAAGGGTGGTAATCATTAATGTATCGTTTATTTCGCAGGCGGATTGCTCTACTACTCAGTCTTTCGCTGATCATATCCCTCATCGTGCCGGTTGGTTCTTCCGCGTTCGCGGATAACGAAGCTTCCCCGGCTCAAAGCGCGAGTCCCGACCCGATTACGCTGGTCTCCCAAGGCGGACAGAGTCTGGAGTTTACGGATATTAACGTGGCAGGTGACCCGCTGGAAGGGGAAAATGATTATTTGGCACTGTACACCAGCGGTGCAACCGTTACGGGCTCCGTATATACCGGCGAGGTGTGGGTTCCGACGCTGCAGGTTGCGGTTGCTGTGGATGCAAGCGGCATCGTACAGGATATCGTTGGACCGGACAGCGATCCGCCGACTGCCTGGGATCCCGGCACATTGCTGCCGATTCCTGTCGGGGGTTACGTTGTTGTAGCTGGCGGCACCAATGCGTGGGATCAATCCCTTTTTCAGAAACCTCTCTTTAATCATAACAAAACGGGAGACTCGGTGAAGCTGATGCAAGCTGGAGTAGAGGTGACTGCGGCCGATTTCCTGCCGGAGCAGCCGGGCCCGGGCCCAGGTCCGGATCCGCTGCCGCCGGAGCTGCATCTGATTACACCAAACGATACAACCGTGGATATTCCGGTCGTTGAGATTGCGGGTTTTGTGGCGAACTATGCCGAGGACCTGGATTTAAGCGTCACCGTCAATGGCGATGAGAGCACGCTTACAGCGGATGGGGTGTTTCGCACGAATGTTTATTTGGAGCCGGGTCCGAACGCAGCTGAAGTTAAGCTGTTCAAGGGAGAGGGCGAACTGGCTGCTCAAACGCTGAACATGATGTATGAACCGATTGAGAACCAGGATTATATTGAAGTTGAGGCGGCGCCAAAGGACATTACCATCGACATTGAAGGTCCGCGCAAGCAGCTGGATTACGTTGACAAGGATGTCACGGGCGTGCCTAACATCGTGGCGGTATTTACAAGGGATTATGGCACCTCCATCACGATTCCTCAGACCAATGTTGCCGTGCAGGTGGATGCCAACAATCGTGTACTAAGGGTCATTAATCCATCCATCGACGGCAAACCTCCGGTATGGACTGGACCGACCGATCTTGAAATACCTGAAGGCGGTTATGTGCTGATGGCACAGGACAACAGCTATGCAGGCAATAACATCAAGCGGTATTTGGCCGAGAACTTTAAGGTTGGGGACATGATTAAGCTGCGCAAGAACGGAGAAGTGGTACAGGTACGCGACATCATGAGCGGCAACGGGCTTATTGCCCGGCTTACGCTGGATAACCAGGCGATGTATACGGTAACGGAAGGCAGCACCGTGATTTCTGGCCGCATTGACAACATGGACGATATCACGGCGATTAAACTGCTGATGAACGATAACGAGATTTCTTTTCAAGCAGATGGTTCATTCTCCTACACTTATACGCTTGCGAATGGGACCAACTATATCGAAGTCAAAGTGCTGAAGAATGACATCGAGCAGGATGTTCGTCATCTTGCGGTGTTTGCAAGACCTGGGTTTTCCCCGGAAAAAGAAGTTATTCTCTGGGTGGACCAGGCTTCCAATGCGAGAAAGTTCAAAACCAGCGAGGATGTTCTGGCTTTTCTGACAAAAGCCAAGGAGACGGGTGTTACTTCGATTGCGTTTGATGTAAAAGGCGTTGAAGGGTATGTATCGTATAAAAAGAATGACCTGACAGGCAGACCTTACGTCAGTGAGATCAAGGCACCCGAAAAAGCGGGAGCAAGCCCGGATCTGGACCTGCTGCAGGAGTTCATTGACCACGGCCATGCGCTTGGTTTGGAGATTCATGCGGCAATCAACGTGTTTGCCGAGGGATCGATCGCTCATAACGAGTATGCGGTTCTGAACGATCACCTCGACTGGGAGGAGCGAGTGTATTTTCCTGAAAACAACGGGGAGATCAAGCGTCTTCGCGAAAGCAAAAAGCAGGGCTTGGTAGCCTTTGTCAACCCGTCCAATGACGAGGTTCGAAATTATCAGCTTAGAACCTTTGAAGAAATCATGAAGAACTATGATGTGGACGGCGTTATCCATGACCGGAGCCGGTATGACAACGAAGGGGCCGATTTCAGTGACGAAACCCGCGTGAAGTTCGAGCAGTTTTTGCAGGCCCGGGGCAAGCAGCTTGTCAATTGGCCAAACGATATCTTCTACTATGAAAACAATGCAAGAGTATACGGCCCACTGATTCAGGATTGGTGGGAATTCCGCTCAGGGACGATTCAGAGCTTCTTCGGCGAAGTGAAGACGCTGGTGGATTCCTACGAAGCGTCAAAGGGAAGAAAGATCGAAGTCTCCTCCTATGTAGGATCCTGGTACGAAACGTATTATTTGAACGGCGTTAACTGGGGCAGCAAGAACTTCCGGTTTAATCCCGCGCTCGGCATGCCGGACGAATCGGTGTATACGCCGGAATATTATCAGACCGGGTATATCGAGCATTTGGATTTCCTGATGATCGGGGCGTATCAAACCACCAGTCAGGAAATTCAGAAATACATCACGCTTGGCAACATCGTTACGAACGGGGAAATTCCGCTGTATGCGGGCATTGCGATGAACAATGTGCAGGCACCGGCCGTTCAGCGCGAAGTGTTCCAGGCGGGCTTGAAATCCACGAACGGACTTATGCTGTTTGATGCATCCCAGGTCAACTGGCCGATTGCGGCAGCTGCTCTGCAGGATAAGGAGTGGGTGAAGGATTACCAGCTTGGCATGAGTTTGCCTGGAAGTCCGGATTCGTTCCTCGAAGGCAATTTCTATAATATTAACCGGATTGAGGGCAACGTCAATGTGATGACGGAGGCCTTCGGTTACTCAACCGGTACGAACCGCTTCGGGGTTGAAGTGGTTGTGGACGCCACGGGTCACGTCACACGCGTGGTCAATCGGAACCAAGCCATTAAATGGAGCTGGGGATCGCCGGAGGAGAACAACAGCGTCATTCCGCAAGGCGGCTTCGTGATTTCGACGCTGGATCCTTCAGGCACAAGAACGCTGCGGCAGCTTGTTGCCAATGCCTATAATGCGGGCGACCAGGTTCGTTCGGCGGTACTAAGCGGACTGATGGATGATGAAGGCAAAGAAACGCGCGACAGTCAGCTTGCACTGAAAGGCATGGTTGAAGTTCTGGGACCAGGCAAAGCAACCGTGAAGGTGAACGGTGCGGAGGCCGTCATGTCAGCGAGCGGAGAATTTACTGCTAATATTCCGCTGGCGACCGGTGTGAACTCCATCACGGTGGATGTATTCGTTGACGAATACAAAACAAACAGTAAAACATTTGAGGTGATCCGGACCTCAACGGGTGATGGCGGATCGGAGCCAGGCCATCCAGGTTCTCCTGGTAGCGGCTCCGGTTCATCTGGTGGAACGACACCTCCTAAACCACCTGTGCCAGAGCGCCTGAGTATCAAAAAAGAAACGGCTGAGGGTGGTCGTACGGTCATCGTAGCGGATGCAAACGAGAGCGCCATGCTCGCGGATGTGGAACGTCTCAGCAAGCTGCCTGCGGCCTCGCGCCTGCTTACGTATACGGTGACGGACACGTCGGATTCCGTCGTTCTTCACTTGCCGGTTCAGGGACTGAGCGCTGCGGTGAAGGAGCTGCCAGGGGGATCCATCCTGTTGGAATCCTCCCTTGGCCGCTTGGAAATTCCGCTGCAGTCGCTGACGGAAGCGCTGCAGCGTCGGGGGGCGGCCGATAGCCTGCAAATTCGCATCGGTTTTGCTTCGAAAGAAGAAGAGGACCGGATGAAGGCAGCCATGGAGGATGGAGCCTCCATGCTGGATGCGTCGCTTGCCTTAACCTTGGCTTGGAAACAGGGTGACAAATTATCGACGCTGCCAGCACTGAAGGGAGCTTACGCGAAGTTTACCAAGGTGCTGTCCCGTGTCGTCAGCCCATCCCAAACGACGGTGTTACGATGGGATCCGGCATCCGGCAAGGCAGTGTTCGTGCCGGCACTCATTCGAACGGCCAACGGAAAATCCCATGCGGAGTTTAAATGGACGGAGAGTGGAGTGTATTCCGTTGTCTCCTATGCGAAGACGTTTGCGGATTTAACAAGTCATTGGGCACGCGAGGACGTATCGCTGCTGGCTTCGAAAAAAGTGATCGAGGGTTTAAGTGATACGCGTTTTGGTCCGAATGAGCCGATCACGAGGGCGCAGTTTACCGCGATGCTCGTTCGTGCTCTTGGACTGAAGGAGCAGGGAGCCGATGCGGGCTTCCAGGACGTGAAGGCAAACGATTGGTATGCAGCCGCTGTGGCCACTGCTGTGGAGAATGGGCTGATCGAGGGCTTCAGCAATGGTACGTTCCGTCCGCACGAAGAGATTACACGTGAGCAGATGAGTGTCTTGCTGCTCCGGGCGCTGAAGCTTGCCGGAACGGAATTGGAGGCAGGAGACCCCGCATCTATATTGGAAGGATTCAAGGATCGCGACAGCATTGCAGCCTGGTCGGAAGAGGCCGTATCGGCCATCGTAAGATCAGGCCTGATGGAGGGACGTTCGGCCGACAGGTTCGTGCCGGGAGCTCATTCCACCCGGGCTGAAGGAGCGGTAGTATTAACCAGAATGCTGAAGATGGCAGAATTCATGAATCGATAAAGTCAAAATCCCCGTTCGTTATCAACGAACGGGGATTTTTTATGTATTAGGCCTCTGGAATAGCACAGATCTTGATGCAGCTTTAGTCCGAAGCAGCCGAAAACAGGTGTCAATTGCTATCCGGGCTACCTAATGAATTCAGGAGCTCCGCTGCGATTAAAGCGAATGCGCCAATTACCAGCAAAACAACAACCATGATAATAACAAATGTCTTACCGTTCATCATATTCACCTCTTGATCGGTCATTTTTTTCATATAAAACCGATTATTTCAAATAATAGTAAATATTTCGTTTACTATCTTTATTTTAATAATGATAGGATTTTAACCGTATCCTGGCAATGGATGAATCATTGCTGCTCCTGTTAATTATACAATACATGAATCCTCTTTGAATGGAATGAAAAAATTGAAAAAACCTCTAAAAATCACTCTAATCGTTTCTATCATCTTGAATGTTTTATTGTCTGCTGTATTTCTATATCCATATACACATCATAAAAACAAGTATGGAATCGGAGATCCCAACTCGTACAGAATATTTATCCACGGGCTTGAGTATTTCAGTCAAACGATGGGTGAGGTCGTAGAAACAAATGGAAAAGTTGAAAATATGAATCTGTTGATTAACGCAGATGAAAGGCTTAACTTATCCATTCATTCGTTTATACGATTTGAGAATTCTATGGCTTCAACCAAGATGAACTCGCATAGCATAGAACTATTTTTATCTTATATCGACGAGGCGATGTTTGAACGGATGTCTGCATTTAATTTAGAAGATTATGATATTAGCACGTTTGAAGACTTGAAAAACCGAACAGATGAATTGCTCCGTCTTTTGCCTGATGCCTATAATCCTCAAGATCAAAAACGATTCATTGAAACCATAAACGATATCATTCTATAAGGTTTGCGTATCCCTTGTCTATTCCAGCGACTCATAAATTTGAGCGAGCATATCGCTCGCAAACGACATGAGTTCATCCGGTGCGGAATCCGCAGCATTACGGGCACCGCCGCTATATTGAGCTAAAGCGCGCTGAATCAAGGGACGATACTTGGAGGCGAGTGTGTGCAGGCCCCATTCACCGCCTTCTTTTTTGGAGGACACCACGCCCTCCTTCAGATAGTACAGCACTCGGCACAGGTTCAGCGTATAGTACATGGGTGAGTCGGTGATGTCCTGCACCGCGCCTTCCACATCCTGTACAATCGCCTGGATGTAATACTGCCGGTCGATAAGATCAAAGACTTCTCGAACCGGTTTCCCGTACAAAGCAATGCCGCGATGATAGATCACGGTGTAATGAGCGGCCAAGTCAGCGTCCTCGAATCCACCACAAACATATTCGTTGTCGGTCAGGTACCTCTCGCGATGAAAGGCGGAATAGTGGAATTCGAACGGGGGCGGATACACGAAATTCTGCAGGCTGGATTCCAGAACAAGGCTAAGCTCCAATCCCTGCTGATTGGGCATGGTATCGTGTAAATTTATGATGTTCTTGGCAAGCCGTCTCATCTGCTCCCGGGTCAGCTTGTCCCGTACCACGAGCAGCAGATCCACATCGCTGGTGTCCGGGTTGAAACATCCCATTGCCAATGACCCATGCAAATATATGCCGACCAGATTGCCACCAAGCTCCTCTTTAAATAATCCTGCAACACGATTCAAAACCAAGGGTGTGTCCAACTTGATGCCCACCTTTAACTTATGTGATATTCATCCATTATGTTTGGGGATTATTTCCTTGTCAATTGGCAGCGTTGGCTGCAGCCGTTACACCAGTAATTGGGGCAGACTGCACCTGGCAAGCAGGGGAATTGTACCTGTGCATCGAAGTGAACAGTGGACTATTTATTTGGTGAAAGGACGGAGTTATGGCTACATTGAATCAGGAACAACCCGGCGCTGTCGAGGTATATGCAATCAAGAATTCGGACCATATCCGTGATGAGACGTTCCGAGCCTTATTCCTGACGTTGTCACCCCAAAGGCAGGACTACGTATCCAAATTCAGAAGGGTGGGCGATTACCACCGCTCAGTGCTTGGAGATGCCATGGTCCACCGGGTTCTTCGGGAGAAGCTGGGGCAAGGTCGAAATCACATAGAAATCATAAGAAATACATATGGCAAGCCGTTCCTGAAGGATTATGAGAACCTGCATTTTAATATCTCGCATTCAGGGCATTGGATTGTGTGCGCCGTCAGCCATGAGCCCGTCGGGATCGACGTGGAGAAGATGAAGGCCATCGATATGGATATCGCCAAGCGCTTTTTCCATAAAACCGAGTTTCACGCACTGTTAAACCGTGAACCGTCGGCGCGGCTTTCTCACTTCTTTGATCTGTGGACGTTAAAGGAAAGTTATATTAAGGCAGTGGGCAAGGGGCTGCACCTGCCGCTGGATTCTTTTGCATTGGAATTGAAGGAGGGCAAGTGGGCACCTGTTGTTGGGGAGAGTGGAGAGACGTATTCTTTTAAACAGTATGCACTGGAAGAAGGCTACAAGCTGTCGGTATGCAGTACCTGCCGGCATTTCCCCGAACGCATCCGGTTCGTAACGGCTGAGGAGTTGTGAATAGTCAGGAAAAAAACCAGCCCGGGGGATGGCCCCTGAGCTGGTTTTTTGGCGTTTCTGTTATGAGTGGGATCAGACCGGGCGCAGTGCCGGCCACGCAAGCTCAATCCCTGCACTGACCAGCCTTTGCTGGAACGTGGCCAGTCTTTCTGCATCGTTTCGCACGTCTGTCGGCAGGATGTCTTGATCCAGACAGTAGCTGATGCAATAACCGGCGGCTTCGCCGATGTTCCATTCAACGGGATGCAATCGGTAACAGCCATTGGTGATATGGGTTACACCGATGTTCTTGCTTGCAGCCAGCACATTCTTCATCCGTTTCGGGATTAAGCTGCCCAGCGGAATCTGGAATGGCAGGGAAGAGATATCGATGTAAGGGCGCTCTCCGGTGCTCGGGTGTAAGTCGATCCGATAACAGCCGATGCCGACCGAATCCTGGAACGTCTCGGCAACACCGTCCGGCCGCGATTCAGTTGCCACATGTTGTTCCAGTACCGTAAACTCGGCTTGAATTCTTCTGGATTCACGGATATAAGGATACATGGCCATTCCGTCTTCCGTACCCACAACATCCGGCCGCAGGCGCAGCCCGGGGTAGCCCTGCCCGCCATCCGGCCGCGGCACCTCGGTTTGCAGCCAATACAGCAGGGACAGGCTCAGCTGCTTGGCCTGATACATACGATGGTCCGCGTCTTCCTTCGGTACATCGATAATGGAGCCCAGCCAATAGTCGTTTTGCGGCCAGTTTACCAGAGAAACCGGGCCTTCAAACGTGCCTTCGGCAAAATGCTTCGGGTCCAGAATTTGCCGGTATTGAAAGAGAGGGAATTTGCCGTGGCCCGGAAAAATCTCATACTCAATCGGCTCATTCGTGGACGGCTTGACGGCGGTCAGGCTTAACAGCTTATCCGGCCAGAAATCGGGCTTGTAATCGCGCCAAAAATCATACAGCTCTGGCTTCTCAATCGTATGGTCCTCGCCCTCCAGATAATCCACGGCAAAACAATACGTGAAGCCCTGCATGTCCTGCGGCAGCGGCTCCCCATCGACGGCATGCGGTTCGCCTGTCTGGGATTTGGACTCCGCTCCGGTAACATATTCGATACCCGCCAGCGGAAGCAGGTCCCCGAGCTCGGTGGCATCCACGAAGTACGGGGCCTGGAGCAGGATTTGATCCTGGGTCTCAAGATGTTGAATGGTTACGCTGTTCACGTGATCCCCGCTAACGTCGGCAGACACCGCCGCATATCGATACAGGATCGTGAGCCGCCCGCTGTGAATATAGGGGGCCAGCATTTGTTGCAGCACAGCTAATGCGGTCCGGGGCTCATGGCACAACCGGCTGACAATGCCGCTGCCGGGGTTTAGCTGTACATTGGATCTTGCTTTGGGAGTCATGGGGAAATGATCGCGATAGTACTGGCGGACGCCTTCGCGGAACTGCCTGTAGCTGCGCGTGCAGCCAAACGATTCAATCCATGGATGCTCGTCGGGCGGAACCGCCTGGCTTGTCAGCTGTCCTCCGATCCAGGCAGTCTCCTCCGTCATGATGATGGTTTTTCCTGATTTCGCAGCGGCGAGCGCGGCAGCAGTTCCACCTGTCCCGCCGCCGAGAATGACGATATCGGCCTGCATTTGTTGTGTCATTACACAGATTCTCCTTTGGGGATGGTTTAGAGTGATTCAGTGATCCACATGATCAGAACAAAAAAAGTGACTATTCTAATTGTAGGTTCTCTACCAAAGGAAAAGTACGGGACACAGGTGACCTTTTTTGGTAATTTGATGCGGTATTGCTGCGGTTTAAGGCACGGCTCTGTACTTGCTGCGATATTGTCCGGGCGTCATTCCCTCCAGCTTGCGGAAGGAGCGGATAAAATTCTGCGAATTGTTGTAACTCAGCTTCTCGGCGATATCCTTAATCGGCATATCCGTTTCGACAAGCCACTTCTTGGACATTTTGAAGCGGTATTGGGACAGGTATTCACTGAAGGACATGTTGGTTTCTTTTTTAAATACACTGCTTAGATAGAAATTGTTGTAGTGCAGGCGTGACGCGCATTCCTCAAGCGTAATATTGCGGTCAAATTCATTGCGGATCATCTCAATCATCTGCTCCGACAGATTCTGATATTGGGAGTCTTGGCGATCCCGGAATACACTCACCATCGGCCGGATAATACGGGATTTGAACCAGCTCTCGATATCGGGGTTGGTATAGAGCCGAAGGAGCTCCTCCACCAGGGAGCTGTCCCGGATATCAAGCTGCTCCAGCATGATCCCGTTCTCTTGCATCACAATCATCAGATCATTCAACAGCCGGATGAGCGAGATTTGGTAATCATGGGGCGTCCGATCCTTGCGAAACACTTCATCAAGCCACTGCTTCAGCAGCTCGATGGCCCGTTCCTCGTCAGCCAGCTTAATGGCATCAATCAGCTCGTTCTCAAGCTGCATCGGATAGAAATAGACCCGCGTATGCTTGCCGGAGTTGAGACTGAAGTAGGGAATGATGACGCCGGTGCCGAGCTTGATGCGGTGCTTGAGCGCTTCGAGCCCTTCCTGATACGCGCGTGATGTTTTGGATAAGCTCTCATATGGCAAACTGATGCCGATGCTGACTTCAAGATCCAGGACATGGCGGGTCGTTTTCTGGATCTCTTCAGATAACGTATAGAGATCATTATTGAATTCCTCCAGGGAAATCCCGCCCCGTCCGATCAGTGTAACCTGCGTTAGGTCAATAATGACGGACGGCAGCCGATGGGCGGAGGGGATCATCTCCTCAATAATATTGTTGATGGCAAACAGCAGCAGATCGGAATCCTTGCGTTCATAACGCGTTTCATCCAGCATGTCGATCTGAAGGGTAAACACCGCCAGGTGCTCCCAAGCGGATACTTGCTCCTCGAAGCCGAACAATTCGATTTGTTCCATCACTTCCTGGGGACTGATTTTGCCGAGGAACAGTTTATGGAGGAAAAAGGTGCGCAGCTGCTGGCTGGTCTGCCGCAGCTCGCTGCGGAGCTTGGTGTTCGAATTGAACATATCACGGATATGTTCATCGATGACTTGCAGCTCGCTCTTTTTATTCGCTTGAATTTCCGGCAGGCGCTCTACGATATGTTGGAAGATGCGGCGGATGGGTGTATACATCTTGCGGGTACCTACCCATACAAGCAGAACGCTAAGGCCGATCATCAGCAGGCAGATATACAGCGTAAACCAGCCGATGGAGCGGGACTCCTTGGTAATGGCGGACATTTCGGTGAAGGAGGCATACAGCCAGCCGTTAAAATCGGACCGTACATAGGTAACCGACACCGGCTTGTTATGTATCTTCGTTTCGAATTGCCCCGACTTGCTGTCAAAATGGTTCAGCGCCTCCTTCGCATACCCGTTATCCGTCAGGTACTGACCAAGCTTCGCTTGCTCGGGATGCACGATAATCCGGTAGTCATGGTCCAGTACCATCACCTCACGGGAATCGGAAGGGCTGTCCATCATCGCGGCGAGACTGCAGCTCGGAATGGTGGCAAGTGCGACTCCCCGGGCGATGGAGGCGGAGAGCGGCATTTTCTTAACAAGCGCAATGGTGTAGGGGCAGGCATAACTGAGCGTATCGCTGGAGCCCAGGGATTCCGTATCCAGCATCACCCAGTTGGAATTCCCCTGAAGCTCCATCAGTGTCAAAAGTGTATCTTTGGAAGCGTATTCATTAAATGGGTACATGCCCCGATTGTTGATCAGCCAGTTCGTGGTTGTATTCGCGAGAATGACATCCGTTACTTTAGTTTCAGGAGACTGCAGCAGGCTCATTTCTTCTCTCAGCTTGTTATACAATTGAAAGTCATAGTAGGACAGCGGCCGATACAGCGCACTTTGCAGAATGTTGGAATTAATCACGTAATTAAGTGTATAGTCCACCGTCCGCAGCACCTGCTCCAGATTGCTGTTCGTTTGATTCATAATCTGAATATTGCTGCCGTTTACATGGTTTTGCACAGAGGTTGATGATTTCATGAACGAGAAGAAGCCGAGGGCTGCAAGAGGGAGGATGCTGATGACACAGCCGAACAGGACCATTTTAGAATAAAAGCTACTTTTTGGATGCAATAGGTTACACCTTCCCATTTTACAAAGTGTATAATCATTGTATGGGCAACCCTGGTTTCATTCAATAATCATTTCGAAATGAATAATCACTGTATTTGATCATCATGGGCTTACCATGTAAAAAGATGTACATATGGTATGATCATCCCATTCATATGGGAATTGCAAGAAGCATGGTGGGAACGGAGGTAGAACGGAAGTGATGACCCGTCTGTCAAACTATGTATTTCTTACGCTGGCTGTCCTTATTGTCTCTGCTGCTTGCCTCAGCATGGCCAGATCCTCAGGCGAGGATGACGGAAGTACGTCTTCTGGTCGATTAACCAGCATCTCTATTATGGCCAACCTGCACACCGCACAGGTTCCATCTGACTGGATTGAGAAATGGCTTGAGGAACGAACGGGCACTCAGCTGGACATTCAGTGGGTTCCGGACGGCAGCTATGACCAGAAGGTATATGCTTCGCTTGCAACAGGGACGCTGCCGCAGGCGCTGTATTTAAAAAATGCCGCATCCTTGTCCTATTTCAGAGATGAGATTCGGAGCGGGCTCTTCTGGGAGATCGGACCGCTGCTTGCGGACTATCCGAATCTAAAGAACCTGAAACCGGAGGTTCTGAACAATACCTCCATTGACGGTAAACTGTACAGCCTGTATCAGGAGCGCGCTTTAGCCCGTCAAGGCATCATTTACCGTAAGGATTGGGCAGACCGACTCGGGCTTTCGGCACCGGAAACGCTGGATGAGCTGTACGAAATGCTGAAAGGGTTTACATACAATGACCCTGACAACAATGGCGTTGATGATACCATGGGTTTGGCGGATCGGAATGATCTGATCTACGGGGCATTCAAGACCATCAGCTCCTATTACGGAACGCCGAATAATTGGGGATGGTACGATGATCATTGCAGCCCGAGTTTGTGTTCCCGAATTATATGGAGACCATGAAGTTCTTCCGCAAGCTCCATAGTGAAGGACTTATGAACGAGGATTTTCCGATTACCAGTAAAACGGATCAGCAGGAGCTGTTTGTTACGGGAAAAGCCGGCGTATATATCGGAGCGATGGGGGACGTGCTGTCTTTGGAATCCAGGCTTCTTGCCCA
The DNA here is from genome assembly GCF_029893715.1 of Paenibacillus sp. LBL. Lineage (NCBI taxonomy): Bacteria > Bacillati > Bacillota > Bacilli > Caryophanales > Paenibacillaceae > Paenibacillus > Paenibacillus sp. LBL. Next base: position 135,145 of record NZ_JARXYU010000013.1, read on the forward strand.
TGATCCAGCAGCAGAGCTGGATGTGCATAATCGGGTGCTCGGACCGGAAGGGTACGGCATATGGGCCTCGGAGGGATATGGGACGGTGATCTTGTTTCCGAAGTCCGCCATTGCAACGGAGGAGGAATTGAAGAAAATCCTCTCCTTCTATGATGCGTTAATGAGTCCCGAGCTTGCGAATCTGATTTATTGGGGAATCGAAGGAACCCATTACACCGTTCAGAACGGCAAAGCCATGGCGGTGGATGCTTTTGAGCTTAAGGAAAAGGACGTAAAGCCTTACCAGGCCCTGATGGTCGGAGGATTCAGCACCATACCGGGCATGCTGCAGTCGGTTAACGCGAATAAGGTCAAGGATAAGGCAGAGCAGCTGATTTATGATAATGAAAGCTTCCTGATCTATGATCCGACCGGCCCGCTGGAATCTCCGCTGTACAATGAGATCGGAGTCAGATTGAATGAGCATATGCGGGACGCCGCATATCAATTCATGCTCGGCATGATGGATGAGAAGGGATATGAAGCCGAGATTGATCGCTGGCTTGAAGATGGGGGCAGGCAAATTATCGAGGAATATAATGCGTCTTACCGAAGGACGGTTGGGGCGTATCTGCATGAGTAAACCGCTGGGGAGCACGTTCCCTGGCGGTTTTTTTTGACTTGGCGCGCGAGTGCCATGACAGTGGCAGCACAATCATTAGATTTGATTTAGGTGGTTCCACATATGAGGCGAGCCCGAAATCGCTACATCCAATCTTGGGATTATATACGTAACGGAGCGCCATAATCTAAGCTTTTACTTGCCAGGCCCATTCAAATTTTAATACGGAGGTCAGAAGATGAAGAAGAAAAAAGCCAGTTCCATTCTGGCAATTGTAACCGCTTTATCGGTGTTGGCGGGTTGTGGCGGCGGCAGCTCCGCGCCTGCGGCAACCGGCACTTCCAATGGCAGTGCAGTGCAAGGGGAGAACAAGAGCGAACCGGTAGCCATCTCGATCATGGCCAACCTCCATACCCCTGAAGTTCCCTCCGATATGATTGAGAAGCTGCTGGAAGAGAAAACGGGCACCAAGCTGGAGATTCAGTGGGTACCGGACGGTACATATGACGAAAAGGTTAATGCATCCTTTGCCACAGGAACGCTGCCGCAAGTGACATATCTAAAGAATGCAGCTTCGCTGGTGAATATGCGTGATGCGATCCGCAACGGTCAATTCTGGGAAATCGGCCCGCTGCTGGATCAGTACCCGAACCTCAGTCGGCTGAAACCGGAGGTGTTAAAGAACACGGCGGTGGACGGCAAAATCTATGCGCTTTACCGTGAAGTGCCCTTGTCGCGCCAAGGCATCATTTACCGCAAGGATTGGGCCGACAAGCTTGGGCTCAGCGCTCCAACCCATATCGAAGAATTCTACAACATGCTGAAGCAGTTCAAGGAGAACGATCCTGACGGCAACGGCAAAGATGATACCATCCCGCTGACGGACCGAAACGATTTGGTCTATGGTGCCTTCAAGACGATAAGCTCCTGGCTCGGTACACCTAACAACTGGGGCGAGAAGGACGGCAAGCTGGCACCCGAATTCATGTTTCCTGAGTATATGGAGACGATGAATTTCTTCAAGAAGCTCCACCAGGAAGGCCTGATTAATCAGGATTTTCCGGTCACCAGCAAAACCGATCAGCAAAATCTGTTCATCACTGGCAAGTCCGGTGTTTACATCGGAGCGATGGGGGATGTATCCAGCCTGCATCCGAAGGTCGTGGAAGTGAACCCGGATGCAGAGCTCGACGTCCAGAATAAAATCGAAGGCGGACCGAACGGCTATGGCATCTGGTCTGTGCCCGGCTATGGCTCGGTTATTCTCTTCCCGAAAACCGCCATTAAAACAGAAGAGGATCTGAATAATGTCCTTACATTTATGGATCGACTGATGAGTCCAGAACTTGGCAACCTGATCTATTGGGGGGTTGAAGGCACGCATCACAAGCTGGAGGACGGCAAGGTCATTCCTTCGGAGGACACCAAGCTGACGGATCGTGAAGTGAAGCCCTATCAAGCGATCCAGGTCGGCGGGCCTTTAACAATCGAAGGATTTTATGAACCGAAGCATATGCTCCCTGTCAAAGCAAAATCCGAAGAGATGATTACGGAGAACAATGATTATCTGATTGAGGACCCGTCGGCCGCGCTCGATTCCAAGACGTTTAACGAAAAAGGCGTACAGCTGCAGGAGATGATTAAGGACGGTACGTATCGCTACATGCTTGGCGATATCGATGAGGCCGGATTTCAGTCCGTCGTAGATAACTGGCTGAAGAGCGGCGGTCAACAAATTATAGATGAATTCAATGTTTCCTACTCATCCTCCAAATAATGAACAGGCCAGCATCCCGAGGAATCGGGGGACTGCGATGCTCTGCAGTCCCCCGGGGGTTCGGGGCAGAAAGGAAGTCTTTAGATCATGAGCGAAACCGCAGTGAAGGCCGGGATGCGCAAAAGCACCCCCAAAATACCGGAGTCTGGCCGAATGAGAAGAATCATAAAAAACCGGGCGATCTACCTCATGATTCTTCCGGGATTTTTATACTTTCTGATCTTTAAATATATCCCGATGTCGGGATTGATCATAGCTTTCCAGGATTATCAGGCTTATCTTGGCGTTACGGGCAGCCCCTGGGTTGGACTCAAGCATTTCGAACGGCTGTTTACCGAGCCGATGTTCTTCACGATCCTTGGCAACACACTGCTGCTGTTTTTCTTGAACCTGGCGTTCTATTTTCCTGTGCCGATTATTCTAGCCTTGATGCTGAATGAGGTGCGGCGCGAGGTGTTTAAACGTTTTATCCAGACGCTGGTGTACATTCCCCACTTCATGTCTTGGGTCATCATTGTATCCATTTCGTTTGTGATGCTCTCGATGGACCGCGGAATCATTAATGAGTTAATGGTTATGGCCGGATTCGACAAAATCAATTTCCTCATGAGCAGCGATTGGTTCAGGCCAATGTATGTCATGCAGGTCATCTGGCGGGAAGCGGGCTGGGGGACCATCATTTATTTGGCCGCCATGGCCGCGATTGATCCCGGTTTATACGAAGCGTCCCGAATGGACGGGGCAAGCCGTTTTCGGCAAATGTGGCATATTACGCTCCCCTCCATTCGCAGCGTGATCGTTGTACTGTTGATTCTGAAAATCGGGGATGTGCTGGAACTTGGATTCGAACATATTTATCTCCTCTTAAACTCGATGAACCGGGATGTGGCGGAGATATTCGATACGTATGTATATACTGCGGGTCTCAAGCAAGGACAATTCAGCTTCAGTACAGCCGTCGGGTTCTTCAAATCACTGATCGGTCTGATCTTGGTGATGCTGGCCAACAAGCTGGCGAAAAAAGCCGGAGAAGAAGGCATCTATTAAATAACAGAAAGGTGGACCACTATGGTACAAGATAAAACGATTTCGAGCCGAATCTTCGATATCGTGAACTATACGCTGCTGTCGATCATTGGCCTGGTTACGATTCTGCCTTTCCTTCATGTCATCGCCGGATCCTTCACAACGGTGACGGAGCTGGCGCAGAAGCAGTTTGTCCTGTTTCCGACCGTATGGTCCCTGGATGCCTATAAATATGTATTTTCAACCAATACCGTTTTTCGCTCGCTTGGCGTTTCCGTGGGGGTAACCTTCTTCGGCACCTTGTTCAGCATGCTGTTAACCTGCCTGATGGCATACGGACTGTCGCGGAGGGATCTGGACGGCCGAAACTTCATAATGTTCATGGTATTGTTCACGATGCTCTTCAGCGGCGGTATGATTCCCACGTTCCTCGTTGTGAAGGAGATGGGCCTGATCGATACCTATGCAGCGCTGATTGTCCCGACGGCCATCAACGCCTTCAATCTCATTATCATGCGAAACTTCTTCCAGAACCTGCCTGAGGGATTGGAAGAATCCGCAAAGATCGACGGCGCAGGTGATTGGGGCATTCTGTTCCGGATTGTCATCCCGCTGTCGATGCCGGCCATTGCAACGATATCGCTTTTCTATGCGGTAACCTACTGGAACACCTATATGTCGGCGATTCTGTATCTGAATGATGCGGCCAAATGGCCTGTCCAGGTCATCCTGCGGCAGATTGTCATTCTGGCCAGCGGATTGGCAGCGGACACGTCCGGTATGGACGAATTTGTCCGTCCGCCGGAGCAGACGGTGAAGATGGCGGTCATTGTCATTGCGACACTGCCGATCCTGTGTGTATATCCGTTTCTGCAGAAGCATTTTGCAAAAGGTGCGCTGCTGGGTTCAATCAAGGGGTAGAGAGGAGCTGTGGATCGCTAATGGAAAAGAGACAGTATGCGCCTGTTATTGCCGGGAATTATGCCGACCCCTCGGTCATCCGGGTAGGCGCGGATTATTATATGACGCATTCATCCTATAAGCTGACGCCCGGGCTTATTATCTGGCATTCGCGCGATTTGCTGAACTGGAGCAGGGTTGGGGCTGCGCTCCCCCGTTATGAGGGGGACGTGTGGGCGCCGGATTTTGTGGAGCATAACGGGGTGTACTATATCTATTATCCGGCGGGGAGAACGAACTGGGTTGTAACGGCGCCCAGTCCGGCAGGGCCATGGAGCAAACCGATCAATCTGGGTATCAAGGGAATTGATCCAGGGCATACGGCAGGACCGGACGGAAAGCGTTATCTGCATATGTCCGGAGGTGATTGTGTAGAGCTGACAGCGGATGGATTAGCGATTGCCGGCGAAATCAGACACGTGTATGACGGCTGGCGATATCCGGATGACTGGGTAGTGGAGGCATACAGTTTGGAAGGACCGAAGATCACCCTTCACGATGACTATTATTATTTGACGGTGGCTGTAGGCGGGACGGCTGGTCCGCCTACAAGCCATATGGCCGTATCGTCAAGATCCAGAACGCCTTCGGGCCCGTGGGAGCATTCTCCGTACAACCCGATAGTTCACACGGAGTCCAGGAGTGAGCCATGGTGGTCCAAAGGACATGTATCATTGATAGATTCTCCGGACGGTCAGTGGTGGATGGTATACCATGCCTATGCCAACGGATTTCATTCGCTTGGCAGGCAGACCCTGCTTGAGCCGGTCGAGTGGACCCCGGACGGGTGGTTTCGTGCTGCGGGAAGCCGTCAAGGGATCGATCATCCGGATGGTGTGGAAGGTGCGATTCCAGCAGATGAGGCAGCGTCGTTTCTTGATACCTTTGACGATTCTGAACTGGGCCTGCACTGGCAATGCGAGGGTGTGGAGCCTGCGGTCCGGTTCCGTTCGGGGAATCATGAGCTGGTTGCTGAAGCGGCAGCGGAGGAAGCCACAGCTTCTCCGCTGCTCTATATGGCGGGCAGTAAGCGTTATTCGGCAGAGGTGGAGGTCGTTGTGGAGGGACCTGCAGAAGGTCGTCTGCTGCTCTATTATAATGATGCGGCATATCTCGGCATGGGAGTCAACGAGTACGGAGTCCGGCATTTCCGGTCCTTCAAGGGATATGGCACGATGCCGAATGATCAGCGCAGGGCATTTTTGCGTTTGGTAAACGATGCGCATATCGTCTCATTCTATTACAGCTTCGATGGGTTGGAATGGGTGCGGTACGACAAGGTGGTGGACGTCTCAGGGTTTCATCACAACACGTTTGGCGGATTTCAGAGCCTTCGCATCGGATTGGATGCCGTTGGTAAAGGCAAGGTAATCTTCCGGAATTTTTCGTATAACGTCCTAAGCAGCTGAAAGGGGGGCTTTGAATGCATTCCTATTTAGAAGACATTATTGAACGTGGTGACGGGCTGTTTGAAGGTTTCTTCGAGTGGCTTGCGCTTCAGTATGATGAAGTGAGCGGCGGTTTCTATTATGCACGCAGCTCCAGGGAGGGAGAGGCGTTTACGCCCGATATCGAATCGACGGCCCAAGCGCTGAATATCATCGAGTGCTGCGGAGCAGGCAGCTTGCTGAGCGCAGAGAGGAGAGCTCGAATCGTCCGTTTTTTTCAAGCGAAGCAGGACCCGGTAACGGGTTTTTTCTATGATGCTGATCCCCGGATGAGAAGGGACGATGTGATGGTCGGCCGTGCACTCGGTTATAGTCTGGGGGCTCTTGGCAAGCTGGGAGCTGCCCCCTTGCACCCGCTGCCGGGCCATCGCAATATGGCGCCGGAATACTGCGATTCACCGGAGGTTTATGCCGAATGGCTCCGCTCGGTCAGTCTGGTGAACAGCTGGCGCGGCTGCGACAGATTGTGCAATTCTGCTCCGCATCTGATGCAGATGACAGCGGAGCAGCGGCAGCCATTTTTAAGAGAAGCGCTGTCTTATTTCGCCAGCATGCAGGATCCGGAGACCGGGTTGTGGGGAGAAGGCGCCCCCTACGTCCAAATTTCAGGGACCTTTAAGCTGCTGACCTTCTATAACCGATTCCATGTTCCGCTGCCGCGGACGACAGAGATATACCGATCATTGCGGCATGCCCTGCGAAATGAGAGGGCAGTGGATATGTGTTATATTCGGAATCCGATCAGTCTGCTGTCATCGATGAGAATGGAACTACCAATGAAGGCATTGGCCGAGATCACCGAGATTACCCTGCACAACATGGCACAGCTTAAGCGTGAGGATGGAGGATTCTCCAGAGAGATCGATCACTCCCCGCCAGCTCCGAATGTGGCGCAGGTAAAGCCGGGAGAGTATTATCCCGACATGCCCGCGGCTGTTCCGTTAGGTATGGGTGAGGTGGAAGGGGACATGAATGCCGGAACGCAGGCCATTCTCATTCGTTACTCCCTGCGCGAGCTTGGAGGACTGCCGGAACGACATCTGCCTTATGCGGAAGCCGAGCTGCTGCCTCTTTGGGCAGATGCGAAAAGGATCGGTGAATAATCTGGTGTTCATATAGGAATTCGCGGGACCTGCGGCGAAGAAGTAGACAGGTTCATAAGGAAGCCGCAGGAGTGACGCCTTTTCATGAAGAGCGGGGATGGTGCGGGTACATCGACATCAGCTGTTCTTCTTGTTGTTCCTTGCGGAAGGCAGAAATTGCTTAGAGTTAAGACATGGATTAGCAGAGGAGGAGGAACATGGCGGCCATTGGAGTTTGGGAGCAAGCGGAGCCTGGGGTTACAAGAAAGGTGTTTCAACCGGGAATCGGGCTGATGATGATGGAGGTTCATTTTGAAGAAGGGGCGGAAGGGGCACTGCATGCCCATCCTCATGAGCAGATGAGTTACTGTTTGAAGGGTGCCATTGAATTTAAGATCAACGGAGAGAAGACCCTTGTTCGTCAGGGAGACACCATCGTCATTCCCGGCGGAGCAGAGCACGGGGTGAAAGCCCTTGAGCCATCCGCTCTTTTGGATACGTTTACACCGCTCAGACTGGATTTGCTTGGCACCTGAGGAAGGTGCGAACGGAGGGAAGTGAATCTATTGACAAGGGGGCAGAAAGGAATGGGTATAATGAAGCTTTGGGAAGAGGATATTCCCGGATATGAGTCGGTGGAAGAGAAATTCGCACCGTACATGAAACCTTATCTTTTGGAAAATGATTCGCCTCGCGGAGCCGTGCTTGTGCTGCCGGGCGGTGGTTATGGAGGACGTGCAGACCACGAGGGCGATCCGGTTGCCATGTGGCTGAATTCGATTGGCTTATCGGCCTTTGTGGTTCATTACCGCGTGGCCCCTTACCGCTACCCCCATCCGCTGCTGGATGCTCAGCGAGCGATCCGTCTGGTAAGACATCATGCTGAGGAATGGAACATCGATCCGGACCGCATCGGGATCCTGGGGTTCTCTGCCGGCGGACATCTCGCGGCTACTGCCAGCACTTATTTCGATGAAGGGAACCCGGAGTCGGCAGATGCTGTGGAGCGGCATAGCTCACGGCCGAACGCTTCGATTCTGTGTTACCCGGTTATATCGTTTAAAGATCACTACCATGAGGGCTCCATGTTCAATCTGCTGGGTGAGGAGCCTTCGGAGGACAAGAGGCAGGCGCTGTCTCTGGAGCGGGCGGTGAAACCGGAGACCCCGCCTGCCTTACTGTGGCATACCGCGGATGATGGGGCGGTTCCGGTCGAGAACAGCCTGATGTATGCCAGGGCACTAAGCGAGCAGCGCATCCCGTTTGAGCTTCATGTCTTCCCGGAGGGGCGCCATGGACTTGGGCTGGCCGAAGCGGACGTCAGTGTCGCGCAATGGACGGGCCTGTGCGAGGGCTGGCTTCGGAAGATTGGATTTTTGTCGCAAGCCGCGATACAACAAGTGTAAGGAAAATAAGGCCGAAAGGGCATGACCTTTAGAACACTTGATGACAAAACAAGCTCATCTGATGAATTCTTCAGATGAGCTTGTTCGTATGACCGAAAGATTAGGATCGGCCTCTGATCTCCTGGCGGAGGAACAGAACATAAGAGATGGCAAAGCAGATCAGGGTGGTCGTGGTCTGCCCGGCACTATGGGGCCCTGATACCCCCGGTAGGCCAGGGATGTACATGAATCCAAGCAAGGGACGCCTTATGTGAAACAGCGAGTAAATCGAAGGAGGTGAGTTCGGGATGTGGGAAGCAGATACTTTGCTGGAGCACATGTATAACGAAGCAATAAGAGAAGCGAAAGACAGACAGGTTTCCATGAGTCCATCAGAGAGGAAGCTGCTGTTGAAGCAAGTACTTCGGCAATTGATTGGCGAATTCGAAATCAATGTAAACCACAAGCCTGTATTGCTTGAACGGGTGCCGTGTGAAGGCTATGTTCGCGAAAGGGTGGAGCTGTCCGCCGTACCTGGTGTATCCTATGCTGCCTATGTATTGATTCCGGATGGCAGTCAGGGAAAGCCGATGCCTGCCGTCGTTGCCGTTCATGGACATGGCTATGGAAGCAGGGAGATTGTGGGGCTGAGGGAGGACGGATCAACTGATACCGAACAACCGGGCATCCATCGGCATTTCGCGGTTGAGCTGGCGCGGCGGGGCATGGTGGTAATTGCCCCGGATGTAGCCGGTTTCGGTGAACGTCGCCTTATGGCGGATCTCGCACGGGACCCGGATACCCCGAACTCCTGCCATCGGTTGTCTACCCAGCTGATGATGTATGGCAAGACGGTTGCCGGTCTGCGCGTGGCCGAGACACTTGGGGCAGTGGGCCATCTGGCCGAGCGCCCCGAGGTTCAGCCAGGCAGAATCGGCATTATGGGTTTTTCGGGCGGCGGGCTGATCTCGTTCCTGTGCGCGGCGCTGGATGAACGAATCCGGGCCGCTGTGCTGGCTGGGTATCCCAACACCTTCAAGGACAGTATCATGGAAATCCGCCACTGCGTGTGCAATTACATCCCCGGTATTCTGAAACATGCCGAGCTGCCCGAATGGCTGGGGCTGATGGCTCCCAGGCCCTTGTTTCTGGAGTCTGGAACGCATGATCCGATATTTCCCGCTGCCGGTTTTAACGCTGCAGTTGATCGGCTCAGGGAAATATACCGGCGCGAAGGCTCTGAGGAGAAGCTGCAAACCGATCTGTTCCCGGGGGCCCATCAAATCAGCGGCAGGCATTCCTACGATTGGTTATTCGAGCAGTTGAACCGCCCTGATATGCCTCCGCCATTGCCTAGGATCCGTTTTTAAAGCTTGGTGCGACTATGAAAGCCATAAATGGTTAATGCGTAATGATATGTCCCGTTATATGTCTGCATCTTGTGTTTTTTACTTATCACTTTCCCCCGTACAGGCACTTCTGGGCCGCTGCCTACATACAATGAGAAGACCGAGAAACCGAGCGCGATAAGGGCCGGTTGCATTGTAACTTCGCAGGAGGTGTCCCAAAGTGCCTGGACTGTTTACCGCAATTGCTTTGTTTATTAAAGAGTTGACCCTGCTCGTTTCGTACGTGAAAAACAACGCGTTTCCTCAGCCTCTGACTGAGGAGGAGGAAGCTAAACATCTGCAGCGAATGGCCGAAGGCGATCCTCAGTCGCGCAATAAACTGATTGAGCATAATCTTCGGCTGGTCGCACACATCGTCAAAAAATTCGATAACACCGGCGAGGATTTGGAAGACCTCATATCCATCGGAACCATCGGTCTGATCAAGGCCATTGAAAGTTTCCGGCCCAACAAGGGCACAAAGCTGGCCACATTCGCAGCTCGATGTATCGAAAACGAGATATTGATGCATTTGCGCTCGCTTAAAAAAACCCGCAAGGACGTATCCCTCCACGATCCGATAGGAACGGACAAAGAAGGGAACGAAATTACACTTATAGATATCCTCGGAACAGAAGCGGATGATATCGTGGATGCGGTGCAGCTGAAGATTGAGAAGAGCAAGATCTATAGGAATCTCGATATACTGGATGATCGCGAGAAGGAAGTAGTTATTGGTCGCTTTGGCCTGGAAGCCGGCGGAGAGGAACGGACGCAGCGGGAAATTGCCAAGGAGCTTGGCATTTCACGCAGCTATGTGTCACGCATCGAGAAGAGGGCGCTGATGAAGCTGTATCACGAGTTCTACAAGCAGAAGCGATAGGCGCAGCCCGTTGGAGTTTTTCTTGGATCAACGTTCATGGTTCTCATATAGAGCAAACAAAGCCACTTCCCATTTAGGGAGGTGGCTTTAGCTTGGTTTATGCAGAACGTAAATACAGGTTCTACCGTTCCAGCAGTTCGACTGTTTCTTTTAGTGTATCCCGTGTTCCCACATTGCCCGGAAAGATGATATACGGCATACCGGGGAACAAACTCTCATCTCCGGTAATCCATACCGGCACGCCAGGTTTGATTTGTCCGGCTACCGTGGCACGTTTGACCCGGAGACCTTTCGTGCCGATATCGCTGGACGTTATACCGCCTTTTGCAATGATATAACGAGGGCGTGCTTGCAGTCTCTCCACGATGCTGGTCACGGCATCGGAAATTTTGATGGATTGCTTCAATTCTTCTTCCTGTTTGCCTTCACCCAGATCCAGCCGCTCGCGCCGGGTATAAATCGTAACTGTTTTGCCGGAAGCAATAGCACTCTCGGCTAGAGCGATGACACGATCGGTTTCCGACTGGAATGCAGCCGCATCGGTGACCAGGTGAACATCAAATTCGATGAATGTAATCGAATCAACGGTTTTCAATTGTTCCAGCTGCTCTGTCGTTTTTTGGACATGCGATCCTACCAGGATGAGCCCGCCACTTGTGGAGGATTCTTGGATAAGCTCCTCTTTTGTAAGCAAGGGTTTGTCGCTGACACCCCCGATCACCTTGGTGAAGGAAGCCGCGCTTCGGAACATGAAATGTTTCCCTTTTTTAATCGCTTGAATAAGTGCAATGGTGAATACTTCGACATCTACATCATCGGCTGCGTTGACCACAACTTTGTTGAAATGCTCAACTGCCATGAGCTGATCCACGATCGTCTCGATTTCCAAGGCTCGAAGGGATTGAAGTGAAATATAGGTTGTATTCGCGGCGGTATACACGCCATTGGTTTTCTCTTCGACCCATTCCCCCAGGTCGGATTTGGTGTAGCCAAACGTACGGTCGCGCGCGAACTCCGTTTCACCGGCGGGAATCAGTTCTTCACCGTACAATACATAATGCACATTATCAACCGTAAACCGTCCGCCTGCCTTGAAAAAGGGGATTATAACCTCGCCATCAAACGAGATGCCGGATTGTGCCTCCACCGTGTCTTTCAGTGTTTCCGTTTCGAGCGGGTAATGGCCTCGCAGGGTGGAATCACCTCGGCTGATAATCACATATGGCTTGTTTGTCGCTTGAGATGCCTCTTCCGCATGAAGGGCAATATCACGATGCACCGCTTTTGTGTCGCTTGCCACAAGGCCGCGGGAATTGGTCAGGATGAAGAACATCGACTGCTCCTCTTCAAATCCCTTGATCATGGTGTTGACTGTCCAATCGGTATATACCGAAATGCCATGTACCGTTTGAACCCCCGTTGGGTCATCATCCAGCACGATGATTTTCCGGTCAAATCCGTCCAATTCGTCCGCAAGTTTGGCTCTTACCCATGTTTCATCGATGCGAGGCAGGTGATCCAACACATCTGCTGCCATTCTCTTTTTCGTATTCATAGGTTCTCATCACCCTTTATCTGTATAGTCGTGCCCGTTATAGTCCTGGTAAGATGCCGCTGAACAAACTTAATACATACACCGTTGCGAGCGCTGTCAATCCGGCGATGAAACCGCCGAGTGTCCATACCTTCAGCGTCTGGGTTACTGTCAGCTTGCCGAAGCGGTTCACGACCCAGAAGCCGGAGTCGTTCGGAAGCGATAAACCGATACCGCCCGCACAGATGGCCAGTCCGAGCAAAATAGGAGAAACACCCAGATCGAGAACGAGCGGCCCCATAATACTGGAGGTCGTAACGAGTGCCACGGTTGAGGAGCCCAGCGATGCGCGCAGAATCTGCGAGAATATGAAGGCCAGCATCAACACCGGAATGCTCCAGCTTTGCATCGTTGTGATCAGATAGTCGCCAATGCCGCTATGGTTAATGACTGCGCCGAATGCTCCGCCCGCTCCGGTAATAAGCACAATCATACCGCCGGTCGCGATAGCTTCGGAATAAAGCTTGCCCGAATCCTCCGCGATGTAAGGACGCAGGAAAATGACAGCCGCGAACACGCTGATCAACAGTGCAATGTTCTTATCGCCGATAAAACCGAAGAAGGTTTCTATGGCTGTTCCCGGGTACAGCATTTTGGAGATGGTATTAGCCAGAATAAGCACAATGGGCAGTGCCAGCATCCCGAAAGACAAGGAGGTGCTGATTTCTTTGCGTGGAGCTTTGTTCTCGGCTTCCTCGGCAACCACGACCTCTTCTGTGGTTTGGATGCGTTTTCCTATAAACATTCCGTAAATAAAACCGCCCACTAATGTTGCGGGGATTGCCACCAGGATACCGTACAAGATAAACAATCCCAGATCAGCCCCGGTATTCTCGGCAACCACCATCGGACCAGGCGTTGGCGCAATCATGTTATGGGAAGTAATGAGACCGATGCCGAGAGCGGTTACAAATGTAACAATCGAGATGCCTGTTCGAGTTGCCAAGCTTTTGAGCAGTCCGCTTAAGATGACGAAGGCTGCATCGAAAAACACCGGAATGGAAACAAGGGTACCTGACATGGCCAATCCGGCCGGTGAATTTTTAATGCCGAATATTTTCAGAAGCGAGCCGGCAATCTTTTCAACTGCACCGGAAGCGCCAAGAAACTGGCCGAAGATGACGCCAAGACCGATTAGAATGCCTACCCCGACCAGCGTGTTTCCGAATCCCGACGTTACGATGCCCGGCACTTCCTTGAGCGGGATGCCAATGGCAATCGCGGTGCCGAATGCGATGACGGTCAGAGCCAGAAACGGCTCTACCTTCCATTTAATAATCAGCAGGAACAAGAAGGCTAACGCAATAAGGAATACTACGATGAGCATAGGTCCTGTTAACATGTATTTTCCACCTTTACAATGATATTAATTTTAGTTCGGCATTTTTTTGACTTCCACATTTGCTGCTTTTTCATAGTATTGGACAATGCCCGCATGATCATTTGCCTGTTTGCCTTCATCCTTCAAGGTTTCAAAAATATGGCGGACATGCTCGGTCATTGGGAGGGACATATCAAATGCTTCAGCCGTCTCCATGACATTTGTCAAATCTTTCAGATTGATATCAACGCGTCCACCGGCTTTGAAATTTCGTTCGATGATCATTGGAAGCTTGGCATCAAGAACGGCGCTCCCGGCAAGCCCCCCGCGAATAGCGTGATACATTTTTTCGATATCGATGCCAGCTTTGGCAGCAAGCACAAGCGCCTCTGACATAGCGGCAATATTGACATTGACCATAATCTGATTGGCCAGCTTGGCGGTTGCACCACTGCCGCTGGGACCCACCCACGTAATGTCCTTGCCCATGCAAGCGAGCACTGGCTTAACTTTCTCAAAAACGCTTTCATTTCCGCCGGCCATAACGGACAGTGTACCGTCGATTGCTTTGGGTTCGCCGCCGCTGACCGGGGCATCCAGCATTTCTATGCCGTGGTCTTGCAGGCTCTCTGCGACCTCCTTGGCAACAACCGGTGAGATCGAACTCATGTCGATGACAACCGTCCCGGCTTTAGCGCCTTGAACGATACCGTCTTCTCCAAGAATGACATGTTTCACAATGGCGTTGTTTGGAAGCATCGTAATAATGACATCGCTTTCAATTGCAACCTCTTTAGGTGATTGTCCATTTTTTGCCCCCAATTGCGCTAAGTGATCGATGGCCTCTGTATTCAGATCATAAACGGTAAGGCTGTAACCTTTGTTCAACAAGTTTGCGGCCATCGGTTTACCCATGATACCAAGACCTATGAATCCAATATTCATGTAAGTTCCTCCTAGATGATAACGATATTTAAAATTCGAACTAATTGTACACAATAAATTTAAAATTGTATACAAAAATATTATCATTGGATACAAGTGTAAATGTAGTGGATACAAAAATTGAAAGAAAGCTTTTAATGGACCATGCTTTCCCCTATAATTTAAGGACGGTGTATAAGTCATGCTCTATGTGTAAACGAAGGATGGGAATAATGAATGTCTAAACAAGGATTCCAAGCGGCGTATCTCCATTGTTATGAGCTGATCAGGGATAGAATATTGAACGGCGAATTGCCGGGCGGCATGAAATTGGTGGAGGAACGGCTTGCGGAGGAATTGGGTGTAAGCCGCACTCCTGTCCGTGAGTCCATCCGAAAGCTGGAGCAGGAAGGTCTCATCAAGAATAAGCGGGTGGTGAATCCGTCTGACGAGGATTTGCGCCATATTTTTCAGGTGCGCATGCTGCTCGAAGGTTTTGCTGCTCGTTGTGCGGCATTTTATATGGATGAAGCGACGCTGGAACAGCTGCAGGAATGCATTGCTGTGGCCCGCAGCGGGAGCGTCAGCGAAACCATGGAAGCTAACAAGATGTTCCATGATATTATTGTGCAGTCAAGCCGCAATCCGGAGCTTGTTCTTATCATTGATCGAATGCAGTCCATTATTTATCTGTTTCGCAGAGCGGTGGTGCATCATAAACGGCCGTTCCTCATTGATGAGCATCAGCAGATCGTGGATGCAATCCGTGCTCATGATGCTGAAGAGGCTGAGCGCTTAATGAAATCTCATCTGCAGGCAGATCTTGATTTTTACTTGCATTTGAGCAGAAGTTCAATTTAAACACCTTGTCCGGTAGCAAAAATACAAGTTGGAAAGTATAAAGCGGCGGCACCTCTCCAAGGTGCCGCCGCTTTGATCTATGTAGGGTTTAGCTCCCTTGCACCTGACAGCGAGCGCAGACTCAGGTGCGGAGAATTGCCGGATTTAAGCTGCTGCCACTGCAGCACGCGGCGAATCGCAATCGGAGCCAGGATACTGCCGATCATGCCAAGCAGATCGGATTGAAGTGCTCTTTGTGCGATGATATAGCCGCAGGATCCACCGATAAACTCGATGGACATGTAGTGTGTAACATGGGATAAAGTGACAACATAGATAACGAATTCATCGTTTTTCCTCTGGTTTGGCATAAGCAGCTCCCCCCACTCCTTCTTATCTCTGTATCTTCGGTAAATTGCGATAAGGCTCATGAGCCAGTGCATCATGGTGTTCGATTGAGGTTTTTATGCCATCTTATGTATTTTTATAGGCGGTTATGCTCTTCGGCCGGGACATACAAGCCCTGTTACGACAAAAACCAACCGTCTTGTCCACAGAATGACGGTTGGTATATACAGTTTCTACTCTGGTTTTTCTTGTCCCGGATCTGCTTGAATGGTTTCATCTTCACCGGGATAATCCCGCTTGATGCCCATGTGCAGATTGCGATCCTCATAATCGAATCGATTCGGAGGGCGTTGATCCGCGCGCCACGGACTGCTCTTGCCGAGGGATTCGCTGCGAAGATCGGAACCATAAGGTCCCTCCGGAAATTCCTCCGGTGCCAGATCGTTGCGCTGTGACTCAACGGTGGACAGATCGGTGGCTTCCGATCGTTCTTCCTTCTCAAACCCGTTCATATTGCGGCCTCCCGAAAAGGTACTTAAACTACCGTTTCAGTGTACCCTGAACACGAGAATTCATTCCGTCAGCGGCTGAACCGCGAGCTTGGATAACAGCTCATTGCCATACATAATGTTACTTATCCTGCGGTCATTCCGTACGAATCACATGATCCCGCTACAGTCCGGCAGCGCCGAATACTTTATTAAAGGCTTCGCGTGATTTGGCTGCCAGCTCTTCCGGTGTTCCCGTTGGTGCAGACGGGGTCAGAATTTCTTGCGTAACCGGGCCGGTATAACCGATATCGTTCAGGGCCGTAAGGAAGCCCGGCAGATCGATGACGCCTTCACCCGGGTAGAGCCGATCATTGTCGAGTACGTCCTGGACAGGAATGTCCTTGGCGTCATTAATGTGAACATGGACAATCTGCTCGGCACGCAGCGATCGAATATCGGCGGTTGTCATCTCGTTGGTATACCAATGGTATGCATCATACAGAAGCCCGACATTCGGTTCTGCAATTGCATCAACCCAGTCCAGAGTCTCTTGGACGGTCCAGATGAACGGGTTCTTCCATTGGGTACGCAGATGATGCGGTCCTACAAATTCCAGCGCCAATCGGATCCCGTAAGCTCCGAGAATGCTGGCGCAGGCCCGCAGCCTTGTTGTGGCGAGCGCCATAAAATGTGCTGCGGACGCATCTGTCGCAGGCAGAATATATGTACAGCAGCGCGTACAGCCCAGGGCTTTGGCAGCCGCTGCCGCTGCCGGCAGTTTTTCAAGGCCGCTGAGAAACTGTTCGTCTGATCCTCTCCATTCAACGGGGAGACCGATTGCGCCTATCTCCAAGTGATGGGATTGCAGCAGATCGGCTGCCGCTTCTACTCCAAGACGGTCTGCAAGACCCTTGGCATCGATATCGACACATTGAAACTCATATTTGGCCGCGAGTTCGATAAACTGTAAATCGCTTTCAAGTTTTCCGAGTCCTGCGCTAGTTAAACCTTGCAGCATATTCATCGTCTCCATTCGCTATAAGATGTCATTTGGGGGTTAGGTGAGTGCTTCGTTTATATCAACCCTCGTTATTTCATAGTTTCTATTATGATATGTTCGACTCTATAAATCTATGATAGCTTTTATTATTTTTTACAAAAGGTTAACGGGTAGCCGTCCCGTTCCTTGTACCGCTTTATCGAAGGACCTGCCGTTTTTTGTTCGGGGCTGCTTCCTATTCTATCGAAGGGGATTGCAGGTCACTTGCCGAATAATCATGTTAACCATGTACTTCTACTTCACACGCGAAAAGGGGATTGAACACTAGATGGATACCATTAAGCTTCGCAAGAATGAACTTGGCAGCCTGCGTCCGGAACCAACGATGAACGAGCAGGTACTGAATCGGTTTTGGGAGGAGGTGCTCAAGAACTACGACGATAAGCCGCTGCAGATTGTCAATCATCCGGAAGATACGCCATTTCCTCATATGAAAGTATCAAAGGTTACCTATCACGGTTATGATGATACCCCCATCCATGCATGGTATATCACGCCAGCCAGCGGTATTTCAACGAAGAAGACCATGCCATGTATCGTGACCTTCCCGGGTTATTCGGGAGATCGGGGACTTCCCGAACGGTACGCTCACTGGGTGATGCTCGGTTACGCAGTGTTTGCAGTTGATGTCAGGGGACAGGGCGGGGAGACGGGAAATCTGCTGTCCATGGACAGCGGCGTGGTGAAGGGCTGGGTGACACAGGGGATTACGGATATGCATCGTTCCTATTACATGGCAATTGCCATGGATGCTGTGAGGGCAGTTGAAACAGCGTCGCAGCAGCCGGGTGTGGACTCGGATAAAATCGCCGTGGTTGGCGGGAGTCAAGGCGGAGGTCTGGCGCTGCTCGCAGGGGCTCTGAATGCGAAGGTTTCAGCCATCGTAGCAGACATTCCCAATATGTGCAGAATGGATTACGGAATTCTGTATTCGGTCAGCTCCCTGACCGAAATCGCCCAGTACATCAAACGTTTCCCGGAGCAGCTGGATCATATTCTGGCGCATCTCGCGCATTTTGACATGCTGAATTTAGCGCCCAGAATCAAGGCGCCGGTCATGGTATCCGTGGGCTGGAAGGATACGGTTTGCATGCCTGAGACGATATATGCCGCATACAACAGGATAGAGGCGAATAAAGAAATCAGGGACTACCCGTTCTCGGGCCATGAAGTCAATGAATACCAGAAGCGGGAGGCGGTTTTGTTCCTGGAGCGGATTTTTAACGGGGAATAGAAGAGGGCACAGGGCCTAGCCGAATCAGTGGATATCTCTAACAATCTATGAAACAAGAACAGAGTAGAGCTAAGGTAGAGAAATGAAATTGTGTCATATTAATGTTATATATTTTAACATAAAATTGATTTTTGGTAACTTTTTTGACGTTATTGTATTGACAAGTGTCTGTAATCGCCTATAATTATACCCAAGGACAGAGAAAACTCGATAAACACCCTATACCTACCCCGGTCAATGTAATGAAAATTTACACAAAGGGATGTTGGACAATGACGACAGCAGGCGAACTCAAACAGGATCTTTTGAGGGTTTACAACGCGATAAATAAGAAAATATTTAACGTGGGTGTAAAGCAGCAAAAAGTCGATTTCGTCGGCAACAAAATCATCATTGTATCGAGGAATAGTAGAGTCCCCGTCCTCAAACTGCTGGATGAGAATTACCCCCTCTCTACCCGGCAGTTGGACCATCTTTTATTTCAGGTATTCAAACAGGAGATTAAAACCTGTCTCGAAGCGCAATTTCAATTTAAAATCATCTCCATTCTTAAAGACTACGATGCAGAGACCGAATACTCCGGTACCATCGTATTCTTGGAGAAGGATGTAGAAACATATCTGAACGACATGCCGGAACTCTAAGTAGAGAGCGGGCCGATCGTCAGTTTGGTACCAAGCATGCACGTATGTGCATAGATTGGGGCTGGACTGGCGATTTTTTTCATCCGCTTTTGAAAATAAATGTTTGGTATTTCTGAAAAATCATGAAATCAGAATGAAGGAGGAAGGGGTATGACTCACAAAATTGAAATTTCGGGTGTCAGCAAATGGTTCCGCAGAAATGGGGAAGAAATTGCTGCCATGCGGGAGACGAGTCTGTCGATTGAGGAAGGGCGCTTTGTTAGCATTATTGGTCCGAGCGGGTGCGGCAAATCAACCCTGTTTAACATTATCGCCGGCTTGATGCCGCCGTCCACGGGAAGAGTGCTGGCTGATGGGAAGGACATCGTGGGCAAAACCGGTTACGTGGGTTACATGCTGCAAAAGGATATGCTCCTGCCTTGGCGCACGATCCTCGACAATATCATTCTGGGCATGGAGGTTAGAGGCGTCCCCTACAAGGAAGCCGTGGAAAGGGCCCTGCCCTTAATGGAGAAGTATGGATTGAAGGGTTTTGACAAGCATTATCCGAGGGAGCTGTCGGGAGGAATGAAACAGCGCGCCGCTCTGCTGCGGACGCTGCTCTACGACCGGGATATTATTTTGCTGGACGAGCCGTTCGGCGCATTGGACGCACAGACCCGGCTGACTATGCAAAATTGGCTGCTGCAGATCTGGGAGGATTTTGGAAAGACGGTTCTGTTTGTTACCCACGACATCGATGAAGCGATTTATTTGTCGGATGATATCTATGTGTTCTCTTCCAGACCGGGGCGAATCAAATCCAAAATTACGGTAACGATGGAACGTCCGCGCAAAACGGAAGACATGACGTCTCCTGCATTTATGGAGCTGAAGCATCATCTGATGGATTTATTGTCGGCCGGGCATGAAGAAGAGCAAATATCGTAAGCGACAAGCATCGAAGAGGGAGGGATAGCGATGGAAACTGCACGTAAAGAGGCATTTGTTGTACACGCCGTGGCACCGGCGGAGTCGGTGACCGGATCATCCAAACGGCCGGAGGTTGTACCGTACATCCTGGATGAAGAGGCGATGGAGCGCCGCAGGAGTCGGCGGATCGTCTGGGGACGCGCCGCTGTGGCTGTATTTATTTTTCTGGTATGGGAGGTGTTCACCCGGGTCGGTCTGCTGGATTCCTATTATTGGAGCAGTCCTAGCGCCATTCTTGGCACGACCTGGACTCAAATGGCCGAAGGGACTCTGTTGAGGGACATTACGTACACATCCGGCTCGACGATCCTCGGCTTTGTGTTCGGAACCTTGCTTGGAGCGCTGCTTGGATTATCGTTCTGGTGGTCGAGATCGTATGCAGGCATCAGCGAGCCGTATCTTATCATTCTGAATGCCATGCCCAAGCTTGCCCTGGCTCCGGTACTCGTCATTCTACTGGGAATTGGATTCTTCTCCAAGGTGGCTCTCGCTTTCTCCATGACGGTTGTCGTTTCTGCGCTTTCCGCATACAGCGGTGTAAAGAGCGTGGACCCTGATATGGAAAAGCTGATGTATTCCCTGGGCGCCAAACGGCATCAGGTCTTCACCAAGGTCGTTGTCCCATGGTCCATGCCCTGGATTATCAGCAGTTTGCGGATTAACATTGCCCTTGCGCTGGCAGGAGCCATCGTGGGTGAGTTTATCGCTTCAAGCCAGGGTGTCGGCCGGATGATCATGTATGCGGGGACCATACTCGATATTAATCTCGTGTGGGTGGGCGTAGTTGTCTTGTCGCTGCTGTCCATGGTGATGTACTGGGGAGTAGTCGTCATAGAGAAATGGTTGTCCAAGGGCTTGACCAAACAATAGACAGAAATCGAACTTATTATTTCTATATGAGCATTTTGCATAATTCGAAAATTGACGTAAAGACAACAGGATCCAATAAGGATCAAGCTTATATGGTGGCTCCATTCTAAAAATGGACAGAC
>NZ_JARXYU010000014.1:0-155312 GCF_029893715.1 Paenibacillus sp. LBL
GGTCACCGAAAAACTTCGCCAAGTTGGGGTGAAGTCCCTTTTTTATGTGTGGAAATCCTTGTGTATCAAGGACTCAGATTAATGCAAAATGCTCAACTAAGAAGGTAATCTAGTCATCCAATTTAGTATTTTTCAGTATCTGTACTATACCATTGTAAACATTTTGTAGGCAATAGCCTACGGAAATTCCCTTATAGAACCACATAAGATGAATTTAACTATCAATAAGGGGTTATAACGTGACTAATCATTGTAATAAATCGATAGAGTTACTTGCCTTCGGCAGGGCTCTTCGAAAGACTCGCAAAGAAAAAGAGCTCACCCAAGATCAGTTAAGCCTCTATTCCCGTGTGGACCGGTCTTACATTAGTGAACTTGAGAATGGGGAAAAAGCGCCTACCCTGCTCACGATTACGGCATTAGCAAGGGCGCTTCATGTTAAAGCATCGCTACTGATTGAGGGGTATGAGAGGGAATTAGAGAAATAAAATGTTAGTTTCCAGTTTAAGATTCAAGGATCTTCTGAATTTCCTTCATCAGATACGTGTAGGACATCGCCGCAGCACAGAACCAGTTCGGATTGACGATCCTGAGTTGATTTAAGAAGAAGCTCGCCAGTTTCCTGCATACGTTACTCGACATCTGTATGATTGGCCTTGGCACCACCTGCAATCTTTTTTACATTTGTAAAATAGACTTTCCGAAGGAACTCGTCCGCTTCTTCCTTCACGTCTTCATAACGCTGCTCAACTTCACCATATTCCGTGAATCCATGCAGGATTCCGTACGTCCAACGAAAGGAGTACTGGCCAGGTACTCCTTTCTTTTAATTATCCCTTCTCTCTTACAAACTACTGCAGGTCCAGCTGCATGATGAAATTCGCCCACCACAATAAGATCAAATTCGTCCGGTGCGAATGATTCATGATGCTTCTTCATCCCTAACCTGTAGATTGAAGCACACGCAATCCGCGTTCCCTTCTTTTTTGAGACCGTTATAGATACTAAAAGTTCGGCCTTTGCATTCATAGCCAGGTTCAACTCCATCCCCAGCGAGAACCTTTACTTCAGTTCCCCGTTCGATCGCATTAAGCGTTGTCGTCAACATCAATTAAATACACCCGCTCCTGAAACCCGCCTCGAGCTTTCGCCTTCTTCTCCCTCCAATCTTCAAGCTCTTCCCATGTTGCCCCATGCACGACCGCCAACGCCCGGATAACCTCAAGCATATCTGCAAGTTCTTCCAGCGACTCCTTTGAACTTGGAGCAGTAAAGTATTCCTCCGACTCTTCTTTGAGCTTTATGATCAATTCTTTCTTATACTCTTCCTCATCCAAAATCCGTGTGCGAAATTCTTTGCCTGTAGCTTCAATGACTTGGGGAATCAAATCCCGAATTAGCTTATTGTAAACCGGCATAGATTCTCATCCTTTACATGGTTAATTGTATATCCATATTGTATCTTACCTTAGAATTAATGAACTATCTTCGATTTCTATAGAAACTAAAGAGATGCCCCTATGAATGTGAGCCTGCGAGCTCACGGGATGCACCCTCAAATCAACATAGCCTTTATATCACTCAAGATCCATTAGTCGCTCAACAGTCTCCCTTTTTTCCAGGTAAAAGGATTTGACCTTTTTTTACAATAGGCGCTACGTTACTTTCTTTATGATCCTGCTTACAGCCTTACTTTCCCAGACAAAAATCATTTTCTGTTGGTTGCAATAGTAATAAAAAAGGAGTAGACAAATTTGTCTACTCCTTAATACCGACTTTATTAATTTAATGAATATATTACTCTTTTTTTTGATCTAATCGCCGACGAAATACTAAAGCCGAGACAGCGAATATAACGAAAGCTACTGTTGAAGCAGCAGTAACCATCTTCAACACATCTCCTTTTGGGGATTCGAACAATAGAGCGACCGAGATGATTAAAACAGCACCAGTTAAACCCATTCCTAAAATCAAGATCGCCAAAATCTTATTCATCTAGTCACCTCACAGGTAATTGAAACAAGCTACCGCTCCAGCGATACCACCAGCACCAATAACTGCATATGCACCAATGCATGTCACACATATCGGAGCAGTTACTGGTGTCGGTACTGCACACGAACCGCCACACGCAACTGCAATGCTGCACGTCCCTGTTCTCGGTGAACGGTCGTATGCGGGAAACCTCGTCATAAACCTACTCCAAGGTAGCGAAACCCAAAAGCTCCCCAACCGCATTGAACAGCCTCACCAGAGAGACGCCAACTAAGATGGTGCTTTTTTTTTTTTGCCCGAACATTCACCCATCAGGTCTTTGCATATCTCCTACCGCTTGATCCCCATCAATTGAGGCCTTACATCCGTAAAGCCCTCACCCGGCTTACGCAGAGCTTCCAAAACCACCTGCGCATTATACCCGTCATAGAAATCATAGATGATACCGGACTCTCCGTTCAAAAGTTGAACAATTTGCTTCAGGATGGGCAGCGGACTGACAACGTCGTCCACAGATACAGGCTGCAGACCGGTATCCTTGCCGCCCTGGTACAGGTTGCGCCAATTCTCCAATGCCAGGGTACCTTCTGCCCCGTGGATCACCAGGGAAACACGCTCCTCCTCTTCCCGTTGGTCGGTTCCCGATAGATGAATCTCAATTTCATCATGTAATCTGAGAACGGCCTGGACACGGCTTTCGGACTGATTGGAGTCCGGCGGAAACTCGATATCGCTCTTCACATGCGTAATCGGACCGAACAACTGCTGGATCATCTGGATCCAGTGAATGCCAACCTCCAGCAAGTATCCGCCCTGCTGTCTTGACGTGATCCATGGATTCTGCTGCCAGGCCCTCGGCCACTGCGGAAACTCCAGGAATAGGTCCATTCTGTGGATCCGGCCGATCGCCTGCTCCTCAAGTAATCCCTGCAGCTTCAGTACGGCCGGGTCAAGCGGAAGCGAGAAATGCACCGCATGGAGCCTATTTGCCTTCTCGGCCAGCTCCACCAGACTCCGGGCTTCAGTCAAGCTGTTAGCCAGCGGCTTCTCACAGAAGACGTGGATGCCCTTGTCGAATGCGATCCGGGCCACGTCATAATGCAGAGACGGCGGAACCGCGATATACACGAGATCCATGGACACCTCGTCCAGCAGCTGACGATAGTTGGTGTACAGCCGTGGACGAATCCCTGCTTCTGCGACTTCCCGCTCCAGACTGGATGCATCACTGTCGCAAATCGCGACCAACTCGATCTTATCCGCATATTGCGGCAGTAAGCGGTGAATCATATGCCGACCCATGTGTCCCAAGCCGATGACGGCCATTTTTAGTTTGCTCATCCTGTTCTCCTATTCCATTCACGATAAAATTTTGTCATTGAATGCCACGCCCTTATTATAGATCAAGGTCCAACTGCGCGTACACTCAGATATTACCATTCACTCCACACCCTTCAACGACTCAATCATATGAATCCGCGTTACTTTTTTCCGAAGCATGAGGTTGGAGATAAGGGTCAGGATGAACGCCAATATAACAGATGCCAGGATGATAACAAGGTTTAATTGATCCGGGATTTGCTGATGGGTACTCGAAAGCGCCTTGATGATGATGGAATAAACATAACCGCTGATCGGCAAAGCGACAATGACCGCAAAAGCGGTTAATAACATATTTTCAGAGAAGATCAGCCGGTTGATTCTGCGTTTGGGATAGCCTAATACCTTCAGGGTGGCAAGCTCGCGATTCCTTTCGTATATGTTGATGGAGGAGATCGTGTAGATGGCACCGAAGGACAGAATGACCGCACAGATGATAAACATGATGAAGATAAAGCTGTTTTGCTTCAGCATATATTGCGCTGATTTCTTGAGATCATCCTTGTCTGCAATGGCATCCACCTTCGGGTCTTGTTCAAAAAAGCCGCGAACGCTTGCCAGATCTGCAGCGCTCTCGACGCTCACTAACCGTGAGGAAGGAGCGTAATCGATCCCCAAGCTCTTCATGTAGCCCGGTGTGCTGTAGAATGACGGGTTCGAATACTGTGTGGATATGTCCAGAACCTTCATATCGACGTTGGTTTGGTTAAGCTCCGGTGCTGTGAATTGCATCCGGATCATATCCCCTTCGGAAATACGATACTGATCCGCGTAAGATTTAGGTACCAGCACCCCATGATCTGCCAACGATAGCCGATTCCCTTTTTCGTCATAAAAGTGGATCAGCTCATTCTCTTGCTCCGTAACCACAAGCGTAGCCTGTTCTTTGTTCTCCCCTTGGATGAATTCCACAGGATAGGTGGACAATTCGTAACTGTCTGCAATGCCAGGGGGCAGTGTTACCGTATCCGGGAACGATCCCGTGTAATAATCGACTCGTAAGTCATACGTATTTACCTCCTCAATTTGGCCGGCTACCTGGAGCAGGGCCGTCTGCGTGCCAAAAGCCGTGATCAACAAAACGGTACTGACCACAACACCAACCGAGCTTGCGAGTGCTTTTTGTTTATTTAGGAATATATTTCTTAGTATGATCTTGTAGCTGTATGGCAGCCGGCGCCACATCCCGGGAACTTTCTCGATGAGCAGCTTCTTCATCTTCTTGGGCGGTTTCGGACGCATCGCCTGAGCAGCACGTTCTTGTAATATCGCTCTGCCGCTTAAATAACAGGACAGCATGCCAAAAGCGCTGGAGCATATCATCGGAGGAAGGAGTGTAAAAAACGAAAGGGTGAACGTCAGGTCAGGCAGGGAGTAGGATCTTCCAATCGACGTTGTAATGAGCGGAATGAACAGGGCGGCGGCGATGGCGTAACCCAGAATGGAGCCGATAACACCTGCCAGCACAGGGTAGCCCATGTAATGAAGCAGGATGCTTCTATTTTTCACCCCTAGTGCCTTCATAATACCCACTTGATTGCGCTGGGAATCGATCATCCTTGACATGATCAGAAACAGGATCACCGCTTCAATCAAGAAGAGAACGATCGGGATCACCCGGCTCATCAGTTTATTGTTATGGATCGTTTGATGGATTTGGGAATAATTGAAGGTCCGTTCTTTGCTCATCTGGCTTACATAAGGGAGTGAATCGGAATTGGCTTCAATGGCCTGCCCTATCTTGTCAATGTCGTAACCATCCTTGGCATCAATCAGGATCTCATTGTAAAAAAAGCTGCCTGCGATTTCAGATATGGTCTCCTCGGGGATATAGGCTGCTCCATAAGCTTGATGATCCTGGGTTTCGTTCTTTTTGGCATGCTCCACATTCTCATTCAGGCCGCTAATCGTGAACGTCATATCCTTGTCATTCACACGGAGGCTGAGGGGATCACCGA
The DNA here is from genome assembly GCF_029893715.1 of Paenibacillus sp. LBL. NCBI lineage: Bacteria > Bacillati > Bacillota > Bacilli > Caryophanales > Paenibacillaceae > Paenibacillus > Paenibacillus sp. LBL. Next base: position 5,334 of record NZ_JARXYU010000014.1, read on the forward strand.
CACGGTAATGATGCGCCTCGGCATAATGGGAGTCCAATAGAATCTCATTTGGCTTGGTTGGCATCCTGCCCTCAATCATCTTGGGCGTGTTAATTTCATTAGATGCAGGGATCGAATGCAGTGTTAGTGCAGCTTTAGCATCTTCAAAGGACTGTGTGGCATGAACGGTGTAACGCCCTTCGATATGATGAATGCCCTCCATACTGTGTAGACCAGCGGCGTCCTCCGCAGAGATTTGACTGTAAAATACGTTCAGATCGCTTAAATTATGCTCTTGAAAATACCCCTTCGTATAGGCGCTAAGATTGTCACTTAAGGTGACCAGCCCCGTGTAGAAAAAGGCGCCCACCGCGATAACCAATACAACGGCTATGAATTGTCCCATCGATTGTTTCATATCCCTTAATAATTTCAACGATAAAATCTTCATCACCACTCGATCCCTTCAACGCTTTGTTTGTGATCATTAATCGTGATGCTCTCGATCCTTCCGCTCTTGACGCGGATCACTTTATCCGCCATCGGCGCTATGGCCGAATTATGGGTGACCAGAACGACGCAGGTCTTCGTTTCCTTGTTCAAATCCTGAAGGAGCTTTAAGACTGACTTCCCTGTCACGTAATCCAAAGCACCGGTGGGTTCGTCGCAGAGCAGAAGTGCGGGATTCTTGGCAACCGCTCTCGCGATCGCAACTCGTTGCTGTTCGCCGCCAGAGAGCTGGGAAGGGAAGTTCTTCATGCGATTCGCTAGTCCAACCTTATGTAAAATATCACGGGCGTCCAGATGGTCCTTACATACCTCTGTCGCAAATTCAACGTTCTCCAGCGCATTCAAATTCGGGATGAGGTTGTAGAATTGGAATACGAAGCCAACCTGCTCCCCGCGGTATTCGGTTAATTTCTTCTCGCTCCATCCCGTAATCTCTTGATCCCCAACAAACACATGTCCTGAGCTGGCGGTATCCATCCCGCCGAGAATGTTCAAAATCGTGCTTTTTCCCGCCCCGCTGGCTCCTAAAATAACGACGAATTCCCCCTCTGATATGGAGAAATCAACGCCCGCAAGGGCTTGAATCTTCACTTCGCCGATTTGATATGCCTTGGTTACTTTTTTGAATTCGATTAACGTTGCCACTTCTTACATCTCCTCGTATTAAAAATTTCAGTTGGCCTTGATGCGTCTACTCTCTATGTTACACCCTACGTTACAAGAGACACCCGACAAGCGATGTATTCCATCATCAGCCTCAAGAAGGGTTTTGCTCAACTACTGGCTAAGGGATTTCCCCTCCATTCCTGAGGAAACACGAGCCTCAAGCAAACAAAGAACCCTTCCGAAGAATCCGGAAAGGTTCCCATCTCACATTGTTTCTCCTGCCGCGCTTACAATGGTTGAATCCGGACGGAATTTTCCAAAGGCGAAAAAAAGACCGCCATCCTACTGAGGGATAGCGGTCAGTACCATTCTGCTAACTGTTTTCCAAAATATCATTGAAGAGTTGTCCGCCACCATCGACATCAATGATTTTAAGGCGACTCGTGTTTTTGATAAAAATGGTCTTGTACTTCTCCTCACCGTCTGGGTTCGTGAGCAGAAGAATGCGTTCGTTTTTGTTATCGGTTACCGTTCGAAAGGTATAATCTTGCGAATCTATATTCCGAACAATCACGTCATATTCGGGAAGTGCAGACCACGCGCCGTGGTCTAGGCTTTCCTCGGCTGATTCATTGTTTTGCTGCGACGTCTCAGTCTGCGCGGATTGTTCGTTATTGCCTGTGGCATTCCCGTCGTTATCCGCTGGGTTCGATTGGCAAGCCGTCAGCAGCGTTGCGGCCGTAATCACAATCAAAAGCATTTTGTTCATTCGAAGTCATCTCCTGTTGCGTTAGTGCTTTTTATTAGGTTATTTGGTGCGGCACCTGACCTATGCCATGCAATGAAACGCGGCTTAACTTAAAAGCGTCTCTGAAGCGAGCGTAAACCCTTCAATCGCGACATCTTCGTCCACTTCAATCATAATGCAGCGTTTACCTTGGTAATTAACCTGTTTGACATATCTTAAATCCTGCGGGCTAATCGAAATTGTAGCTACCTTGGTTTCGATCTTAATGGATTTGGAAGTAAACTTCGGCAGGACGCTGGTTGCTTTCATCTCATAGTTCTTGTTGTCCACGATCGTTTCGAATGCCCGCTCCACCTTCTCGGTTGTCACATCCTCTACGCCGCTTGCGTTCAGTACGCGTTCCAGATCTTTATAATCCAGCTTCGGAGGTTCTTCCTCCTTCGTCTCTTCGTTAATTTCGATCACCCGGTTGATTTCCTCGTACACCTGGGCAATGGTGGCTGAATCGAGCTGTTCGCCGGCCACTTCCTTGACGATATCTTCAAAGATCGCTCGCTCTTCTAGTGCCGTCACGGATCTTTCCCCGTTCAAGACCTGTTCGACAAAATGCGGATCCGGAAAATTCGATTTTCCCGTACAATACAAAATACGATTCACATCGGAATAATTGTCCGTCACGCTAGGGTACAGGAATCCTTGCTCCGGCGTACTTAACTTGATAATCGGATCTACAATGACATTGTACTTGAACTCCCTCTCCACATAATCGAACAGGAGCGTCTTCCGTTGTTTCTCCGTAGAATTCACACTGCATAAAATGAACGGATGAGCAAACACCTCGTTCTTCTCGCTCTCTTCCGCTTCATCGTTTCTCGTCTTGGTCGGCAAATAATACTGCCCCCGAACGAACGTAACCACCATATCCCGCTCATATTTGGCATCCGCCAGCATTCTCTCGACAAGCATCAGCATCAAGTCCTGCCATTCTTCCGGGTCACCCGACACGAGAGCTTGGTGAAGCAGTACCTGGGCCGGTTCCTCCGCTGCTTCCTGAAATCTCAATTCGAACAATTTTTGATCCAGCTCGCCGGTCAGCAGTTTTTTGAAATTACCCATGTATAACTCCTGCTTCTCCCGATCCACCAGCTCGAACGGCAGGCGCTCCCAGTGATAGATTTCATTCGTTTCCTTCGTAATATAGACATTGAGAATATCGTAAATATTCAGTAAATCGTGGTCCAGCTTAAATTGCTTGCGTATATTGGCGACTTCTTTTTTGTTCATATCGGACTCTGCAGCTCCTTAGATATATTCTGGCTTATCTTAGTATAGATTATTGGAACGTAAATTGGTTAGCGATCTTGCGGCTTGTATTGCTGTACCTTAGGCCAATTCTCCTGCGGCCCTGATCCTCTATTGTGGCATATTTGAAACCCTGAGTCGAGTACATATCCTTGTGGGAACCCATATCAAAACAACGAAGGCTTCTCCTGTTCCATGCTGCAGATGCTCCCCCCCAAACACGCTGCATATAAAAAAAAGATGACTCTTAGGGTCCATAAGCGGCCCGTTGAGTCATCCCTATTAGCTCAAGATGATGTTTATCCGAATTTAGTTATTCCAGTATTGCTTGGCAATCTGTTGACCTTGGTTGATCTTCGCCCATTGCTCGGCTTCGCTTAGCTCGTTACCGCCATCGCAGGACGCAAAGCCGCATTGATGCGAGAGCAGCAGACGGTCCTTATCAATGATTTTGGATGCTTCGTCAAGCAGACGGATGACGCGTGCTTCATCATCAAGCGTATTGGTTTTGGAAGACAGCAAGCCCAGAACAATCTCCGTTTCCGGTCTGTCCTTGAAAACCTCCAGTGCTTCAATCGAACCCGCACGATCATCATCCCACTCCAGGAAGAATCGATCATATTTCAACTGCTTCAGGAACAGATTGGCGATTTTCGCATAAGATCCACCGCCCATGTTGCGGGAATCATAGTTACCGCGGCAGTTGTGTGTCCACATTTTCAAGCCGAGGCTATGACCGAAATCAATCACGGTATTATTAATATCAATAAATTCGGTGGCGAGACCCTGTACTTCCACTTGATTAATATGCTCCCCTGTAAACGGAGAGTTCGGGTTGTCGTCTGCAAACAGCTCCCACAAGCAATCATCGAATTGCAGGATTTTGCCGCCTGCCGCAGCGAATTCCTCCACGAATTCCTTATACGCCTTCACAAGGCCCGCTTTGAGTTCCTGTTTGTTCTGATAAACCGCATCCGTGCCGCCAATGTTATCCGACCAGGAAAGTTCACCGTAAATATGGGAAGGAGATGGGACGCAAAGCTTCGTCTCCTGATCGCCTGCCGTATCTTGGAGCTGTTTGAACAGCTGAATGAAGTGATGATTCTTTCCGCTCAGTGCGCCCGTAATGCGCAATCCAATATCTTTGCGTGTTTCATATTTCGAGGTTCCGTCCACATCCCGGAAGAAGTTGCCATGGTCCGCGATATAACGCTCAACTCCGCCAAAACCCCACACAAAATCCAGATGCCACATCGATTTGGAGAATTCGCCGTCCGTAATAACCGACAGGTTATGCTCGATTTCCTTGTTCACGACCTGTGTGATCGCCTCTGTCTCGCACTCGGCATACCCTTCAAAATTCTCATAGAACGGATACTGGATATCATCACGATGTTCAATTTGCGTTTTATATTTCAGCAGCTCTTCGGGCCGCAACAAACTTCCTACGATCTGGAACTTATCCGTCATGTACATAACCCCCTCGTTGTATAGCGATATCATATCACGACGAGCAGAGTTAGAAGGCATACCAAAAGATCATAACTAGTTATAGTTAAAAGCTATAGCGAAATTAATACTGCTTCTTGCAATGACTTGAAGACCAACTGATTGAGCTAGTGATATCTTGACCGAAGAGCAGTAAATCCTAATAGCTAACTATAAAAAGAAGCTTCGGTTAATCTGAGGCTTCTTTTTATTGGAATAATATTCTTTTTCAGCACGTTCAATCAGTCGTTTTAACTTCGAGTGATCCTCTGGAGTTTTAATTTTGAAAGCTCCAGTGTTCTCTACAGAAATTTGGGGACAATTACCGAGCATTACTATGAATATCGAGCCATTCTTCATATGAATTTCAAGATCACGATAATTAGCCAATGTATGAGAATTTTCTTCTTTTATATTTGAATTTAGAATGTTGACTACAGTTTCAATGTCCTCTAGTTTACTTATGTCAGCGGACTCTTGCCTCTTACTTCATAACTATAAACGGTAATACTAGAAACATCCTCGCTGTCTATCTTGAAGGTTGGTTCATTATCCTCTTGAGGATTTTCAGTTGCATTAGGCCTTTTTTCTGTTGAATGACCACAGGAGACTAGAAGCGGAAGGCATAACAGGAGCATTATAATAAGCACCTTGCTATTTCCCCTCATAATAAACCTCCATTAATGCGTTATTATACATACTAACGCATTAATAACTTTTAAAGTTACACTTTGCAGATAACAAGATCATTGAACCGCCACCGCATATAACTAGATCCGTTCCAAACTCGAGCAACATCATCTGCTAATTGCAGAATCTTGTACGATGAACGAGTCTATAACGTGGCGACTTTTACATTAGGACCAGCCTCGTCTCACTTATTTTCTTTCTCAATTCGTTCAACTAAGTCCCTTAAATCGTTAGTGGATTGATCCGGTTTAAGAAAGTATGCAAAGTTTGTTTCCGAGACGACAAAGTAATGTCAATTCCCTCCGAAATTAGATTTATCACTTTACCGTCTTTCATGTTAATTATAAAATCGCGATATCCCGCCTCAGTTACTGCTCCTGGACTTTCCGCTTCATAATCAGAGTTTATATGGTTGATGAAAAATTGTATGTCATCCGTATCGGTCATTTCCGCTCGATTTCCTTGAGAACCTACAATAAAGACAGTAGCAACGTCTTGCAATTGAATCCTAAACTCTGGTTTTACCTGTTCTTCTTTATCTGGAGGTGTCACTTCTTGTGAACTGCTGCAAGAAATAGTCAGCGGCAAGATACAAAAAAATAAAATAATAAAGATAAATTTTTTGCTCATTATAGCCCCCAAATTTTAGTTGTTAATTCTTACAACGTAATAAATCACCACTAAGTTACGTGAGATCTTAGTGAGTAAAAATAAAAAACGCCTACTTGCATCAGCAAGGAGGCGCGCTTTACTACGATCTATTAATCCTTCGAAAGATTAAAGAATTCAATATGAGACTATATCGGAAATCTATCCATTAACTGAATCTTTGCTGTTCCTCCACCACAAACTCATCGAGCAACGCACGTACTTCACGTGTGGACTTAGCGTTCATTAAGCTATTTCTGAGTTCACTTGCTCCTCGGAATCCACGGACATAGATTTTGAAGAAGCGGGCAAGAGGGCTGAACGAACGTGGCAGCTGTGCAGAATAGTGATCATGGAGATCCAGATGTAGCCGCAGCAGATCAAGCAATTCCTCACTGCTGTGTTCCTTCGGCTCCTTCTCAAAAGCAAACGGATTCTGAAAAATGCCGCGGCCAATCATAATGCCATCCACGCCGTATTGTTCAGCGAGCTTAAGGCCAGTCTGACGGTCCGGAATATCTCCGTTAATGGTCAGCAGTGTATCAGGTGCCACCTCATCACGAAGTTTCTTAATCTCCGGAATCAGTTCCCAGTGAGCATCTACTTTGCTCATTTCCTCTCTTGTTCGTAGATGAATGGACAGATTCACAATGTCTTGTTTCAAGATATGGGTCAGCCAGTCGCGCCATTCGTCTACGCTGCTAAAACCGAGCCTTGTTTTTACACTGACGGGCAGCCCCCCGGCTTTGGCGGCCTGGATAAGTTCCGCTGCAATGTCGGGACGGCAGATCAGACCGCTTCCCTTCCCATTCTCGGCTACATTCGCTACAGGACACCCCATATTAATATCGATGCCTTTAAAGCCTTCCTTCGCCATGCCGATACTCATCTGACGAAAATATTCCGGCTTATCTCCCCAGATATGGGCTACCATGGGCTGTTCATCCTCTGTAAAAGTCAAACGTCCGCGCACACTATGATTCCCCTCCGGGTGACAATAGCTCTCGGTATTCGCAAACTCCGTAAAAAACACATCCGGTCTGGCTGCTTCACTTACAACATGGCGAAACACAACATCCGTCACATCTTCCATGGGCGCCAGTACAAAAAAAGGTCGTGGCAAATCACGCCAAAAATTATCCGTCATATCCAATACCCCTCTTTAAATAACCAGGAAAAATCTTTATCCCGAAATAGTAAATACAAACTGTTCAAACTCTTGCTTTTTCCTAACTTATAGCATGTTTAAGCAACATAAATCAAACGGCAGTATATGTTAATCGTAGCAGTGAAAGCACTCCTAAAACGATGTGGCCCGTCAATGCAAGTTCATGCTCATCACGCTCTGCGCCGCAGTTCATAAAAATATTGCACAATCGGATGCTTTAACTTCATCATATCTGCCATGTTTAAACCTGCCGGCTCTTCGCACTCATTGAACAGACCGTTCGATAACCAGTCGCCGATTGATTACCGATGATTGGCTTCTTAATTTGATTGGTGTTTTGACCCTATCTCACAAATGGATGTCCGCCCCGTAGACTTTCTATATATAATAGGTAATATAGCATTGACCAGAGTTGCCAAAATATATTAGGACACGCGGGTAATTCTGATCCTTTCGCTGCCAATATTGTACAAAGAGAGATAGTAAAGTAAATCTATCATTTCAAGATCAGCTAATCGTTTTCTAAATGAGTAAGTAAATATAATTATAAATCATCGAGATATATTAATCACGAAAGGGCTTTCCCTTAAGTAGGTTTGCTACTTTCCGTCGTTTCTTTTCGTTCGTAACAAACCGTAGTTTGTGCCCAGCGGCGCACTCTCCAAACGTCATTAAACTATGCATGGTCTTCATCAAGTTTGTCCTCTTTCTCCTCCGCTCATTTTAGAACGGAATAGAAGCCGGCCAACGAATCATGAATGCCCCAGCATTCACAGTTCGGTTTATTGACATACTTCTGGATATTCAATTCCAACTATTCTCATCGTTCACGTTCACTCACCCTTTAATGTCCGATTCACACAAAATTCCTGGTCGTACAAAAGAAATTTAAGGATTGGGATTTCCCAAAAGACCCGATACTACTAACAGCGACCAGTCCCTTGTGGCTTAACTGTCAAAAGATATCACTAGACGTTGTTGGTTATGGTTTGACTAGAAAATATTTAAATTTATGCGAGATCAATAGGGGGCGAGAGGTACGACTACACCGACTCAAAGTTGATAAAACGTCTATAATATTGAGAATATATTACTTTATTTGCAAATATAAACCTTTATGTTAAACTTGTTTTGTGAAATATTCCCAAATGATATAAGGTTGTGACATAGTACTACACTGGTACCGCCCCTAATGCAGAGGCTGCTGAAAGCAATTTGGCAATTTTTTTCCGCCATATTCTGAAATTGTGAATTCAGACTCAATTTTAAGTGATCTTACTGAGGAAGAATATCACGAGGCAGTAAGAAATGCTATTCCTATAGAATCATTGATGGTAGAACCCACAGAAACTCAGCCAGAAGGAAATATTAAACCTATGGCTAATATGTCTTGGGCTTTTGATAATTTGCAACCACCCGGTCCATCTGGTGGGGCCCACTTCGCAGGTGAATTCACTTCTTCAGCAACTAAATTCAAGATTACTGTTGTTCAGTGGGCTACTAATAGTAACAAAGCCCCCTCTGTGAATTATACACTCGTCAACAGAGATTATTTTGAAACGCCAGCCCTCATCTATGGGAGATTTACACATACGAACGAAACAAAAGAGATATGGAACGTACCTCCTGGTACATACCAAGTAATGGTGACTAATTTGAACGACTTTGCGATTTCTGGAAATGGATATATTGATGGTATATTTTAAGTTTTTTAACAATTAATAACAACGTAGAAGGGGTGATGATCATGAACAAGAAGCGTTTAAGAATATCTATAATCATTACATCATGTTGTCTTGTATTAATGGGCGCATTTTTTATAATCAGAGAACTTATAGATACTAAGCAAGTTGTAGACTCGACTATTAATGACACCACTCCTCCAAAAGAAGCATTACCAGATTGGAAAATTGAATACGATAGAAAAGCTCGAACAGAACCGGTGGAAAGTGTAGTAACTGAACATGGAGAATTTTATTATGCACCTTTTCCAAAACAATTTCCACGAGAGGAAGTTGTTAGAGGAGATATTGGTGAGGAAGTGACCGAAGATACAAAACAGTTGATAATAAGAGGATATTATTACGAAAAAAAATAAAAATAATATCATCGGATACGTTTTCCCTGGTCTAACATTCAAAGATGAAGGCTAGAAAGTGAAAAAGGTTTCCAAGAAGCAAGCGGGACTGACCCTATAGCGTAAGACAAATTAAAACACCTTCAAGTGATAACCATGTCGTAAGATATGGAGACCACCTTGGGGGTGTTTTTGCTTTGGCAACAAGAGTCAGCTATCCGGTAGAAGTAAAGGAGAAAGCCATTGAAATGAGATTGGATGGTATTCCAGTGAAAGAAATAATGGAGCAACTGAACAGTCTGGTTGTCACCGACGCGCAGATAACGCTCCTTAGGAGTCTTTTTTCGGTCATATGAAAGACCACGTAAAGAGTCGAAACTGCAAATCTATAGCTGAGTTAGAGCGAGAAATTAAGCGCTATATTCATTACTATAATAATCACAGATACCAATGGGATGCTTTAACTTCATTTTCTCGCTCATGTTTAAAATTCGCTTTTTGCCAACTCGTCTGTCCACCAAAGCTAAAATATTCAATAAGATATCATGACTCTCCAAGCTTTCATCTATAGAAATCGATAAAAACTTAGTAGCTACTACGACAAAATTGGATTTACTTAATACGGCCTGTGCTGACAAAAGCTCTTTTGCAAGCTCTGAAATTTTTCTGCTTCTTGCAATGACTTTAAGACGATCCTCGGGTACGGTCCCCTTGGTATCCTTTCTGATCGCTTCAATTTCATCATGGCTGATAGGAATTTGGATATCCGGATCATTCTTAATTTCCTGCTCCGTCTAATACCATCGGATGGAGCCCGTTGTATCACTCATATTGAGTATGTTCTTTTTATCTACGGCAAGATAACAAATTCCGGATTTAGCAGGTAGATAACGATAACTGGTTGCCCGGTATTCGACCCTACCAAGTAACGCAGGAGAGAGAAAGCTCTCCAGTTGTTGCTTTAATTTGCTCCAGGACATCTATCCTCCTATGTTCTCAAAGCCTTACTACCCGTATTTCGCGGTAGATTTATGGCAATGACACCTATAGTGCCAGACTAGTTTGATATAAAATAACAAAATTTCTAAAGTTAAAATATTACCCGTGGGTGAAGATCTATCATACCATGATTATGGTCATGTATAGAAACAAGAGGAACCGCCATGAATGGCAGTTATAATAGTTCGATCCTACATTCTTTAAAATATTTCAATCAATTTCTCATTAAATTTCTTATACTGCTGCGTCACTTTTCTTTAGGAGATGCTGGTCGATGTGTTTCTTGCTTTCCTAAAATCGATTTATGATCATGCATATATACCTTCTAAATGTATTTTATAGGGAAAAACCGCTCCATTAAAACTCAAACGAGGGAACGGCTTGTATATCATAGTGTACGGTTAGTGAATCAACAAATCGACCTTATGCAGAACCTCATCCAAGGTCTTCTTTGGAACTCTGCAAATAAACTTGGCTTGGCGAGATTGCCAATCGAGGCTCTTAATCTGATCAGAAAGGATAACCCCTTCGATCGGTAAATCCTGTGGAATAACCACCTCGAATGGGTAGCCTTGTGTTACTGGCCCTGATCTCAGCCGTTCGTGATCCTGGGCTCTTTGTTCCGAGCCCGTGGATTGCGAAAACGGCCTATTTCTTGTCCCTGTCACTACTTTCCGCCCTTAATGGCGGCTGTTGTTAGAAGTGAGCATCTTCATTCCTCTGTATTGCATTACATATCTATCGATCTACTGAAAGATTCGTTCGAAACGTAGGCAAATTGTTTGCCTTACCCATCTCGCTCAGTAAATTCTCCATGCTCGCTCTCTGAAAGGACGCCAGGTATACAGCCAACAGTTCATCCGTCTCCTCTTCGGATACGTCGAGTTCAAACACGATCAGCACATCGTCCTTCACGTAGATTTTCCACGCGTTCAGTTCTGATCCTTCCTCCATCTCATGCTCCGGTTCCTCTAAACACATACATCTGCGATAGTCGGACAAACTCCACATGCTCTCATCGAAAATGGCCCAATATGGCATCCGATCCTCGACACCTAACTGCACGAGTGCCTTGGCAGCGAGAAAACGTTGAAGCGATCGATTTTCCAGCTGTCAGTCGGGGGAGTTCCACGCGCACAGATAGACCGGCGGGTCTTCCTTCTCCAGATCCTGAATTCGGATCCCGCAATATATCACAGATTCTCTACTTGATAGAAGATCAAAAATGCCTTGTCTGTCGTAAAAAACGTGATACGCTTCGCAACGAATTCAATCTAATTTATTCAATCTAACAATCACGAATTTAATAAGTCTGATGCTGAAACCTTTTTCCAGCCTTCAAGTCCTATTAAATTTAATATCCGTTCTTTTTCTGAAGCATCAAATTTGTCCGTATCTTTTTTAAGACTCCCATCAAATTCCTTCATGTAATGCTCATTATTCGTATCCGTAATGTACATGTAATAGACATCTTGGATGGTATCACCATTGCGAAATTGAAACTGAAAGACATACATTTGTTTAATTTCTTGAATATTAGGCAACGGTTCGGGTTCTCCACCCTGTGCCCATTGTGCGGCATTCCTCAGCAAATCAGGGTCACTTTGAACATTGATCAGTTCGGGTTGAACGCGACTGGAATCATTACGGTACATATGAATATTTATCATATCCAATTTTACGGATTCTTCTATTTGATCCTGATTTCTTGGCGAACAGGAAGTTACGATCAAAGCAACTAGAACAACGCATAACAAAACTTTTTTTAAGTTAATATGAATCACCCCTATAAGAAATTTTTAAACAAAGGAGGAATTTACCATTAAAAAGAAGAATATGTAATTTGTATCGGTATTATACCATATTTAGCCAAAAGGAGTTGGGATTTTGAAGAAGTTATTTTTTTCGGTCGTTGCCTTAGTCCTATTGATGCCAAATCTAGCATCAGCTGATCAAATCGCTGTACCACAACAAGAAAGGTTATCCTCTATTAATCAGATCAAGGAATACGTTTTGACAAACAGAGACGTTAACGTAATGTTATACGATGAAAACGGGAATATTCTTAACGAATTCCATAGCGATGGTAATGTTATTAATTACCAGTATGACGCAGACGGCGAAATGATATCTTCAACAGATTCGTATAACGGGATGCAGATCTATGAGCTTGACAAAAAAACGAATTCTCTAAGTATTAAAACTTATGCAAACTCGGCTTTTGTGAATGAAAAGAACCTTGTTAATGAAAACGAGCAGGTTCCATTAGACACATCAGAAAACATTCCTATTCCCTATCCCATAGTTCCCTTTGCATATGAAAGTACAGTTATTTCGGGAGTTAATATGAATACTCTAATAACAGATACTGACTTTACCAATTCTTCAACCATGAGCTCATCAGCTATTCAGACATTCTTTGAGAATAGAGACTCAGTTTTGAAAAATGTTGTTCTAATCTATTATTTAGACTCGAATGGTAATCCATATTTTAATGGTCATACCATCAATGCCGCTTCAGCTATTAGTACAGCTGCCACAACAAACGGAGTTAATCCCAAGGTTATACTGGCAACTCTGCAAAAGGAATCTTCTCTAATTTCTGCTAAGCCAGGATCCGTTGATTATAGTTCTCGACGGTTCTATTATGCAATGGGTTATGGAGCAACCGATTCTGGTGATGATCGATCAAAAGGCGGATTTAACTATCAGATTTCCGGTGGAACACAAACTCTTAAAAATCGTTATACCCAATCACCATCATCTGGGTACCCAATAAAGCTACCTGATGGCACTGTTACTAGTATTAATTTTGGTAAATCTGTAACTTCCGGCGGGGTAACGTACAAAAACTATGTTTGGGTAGATAATAGAGCCACCTATTCTCTTTACCGTTATACACCACACACCATCGATACCTCACTTTTACCAACTATCGGGGGTGGAAATTACCTTTTTGTAAAAATTGCAACTGGTTGGTGGGGCTCATCAACTTGGAAATGATTTAAATCTATCCGTCACCGTTGGCAAAAGGTAGCAGATTATATGTTTGAAAGGGATTATTCCGAATGAAAGTTAATGCACAACCCAAAAACGGTTGATAAAACGACTCCAAAGTGAAGCAAAACAAAAAGAGAAATAGGCCGTGAGTGAATGGGGGGTATCGACATATTTCTAGTCCTGCAACTGGCACCGCCCTCAAGGCTGATATTGTTAAGAGCGAGGATGTTAGCATCCTCGTTCCTTTTTACTATCAGCATCGTCAATGGGAAAATCCAGTGCCACCATAGTTCGAATCAATGAGCCACATCCTTCCCAGCCAATAGTCAACGTTGAGATGATCATCTTCTTCTCCACTTCATGCTTCAGCGATCGAATAAGATTCCTTCTTAACGGCTTCAAACATCGCTTTCGAATACATAATCGCAACAAAATGCGACCACTTGATTAAACCTACCCTGACATGCTGAGAAGGATGTGACTTAATTCGCAAAATGACCAAACAACATAAAGAAACTAACAGCTAAAATCATTAATCCTATGGAATAAAAAATCAGCACCATTCTTGCGCCGCCATATTCTGAAATCGTGAATACAGACTCAATCCTAAGTGAACTTACTGAGGAAGAATATTACGAGGCAATAAGAAATGTCATTCCTATGGAATCATTGATGGTAGAATCCACAGAAACTCAACCAGAAGGTAATATTAAACCTATGGCTAATATGTCTTGGGCTTTTAATAATTTGGGCCCAAACGATGGGGGCCATTTCTCAGGTGAATTCACTAGTAGATCGAAATTCAGGATTACTGTTGTTCAGTGGGCTACTGATAGTAACAAAGCCCCCGACGTGCATTATACACTCGTTAACAGAAATTATTTTGGAAAGCCAGTCCTCATCTCTGGGAGATTTACACACACGAACACCACAGCAGAGATATGGAACGTACCTCCTGGTACATACCAAGTAATGGTGACAAATTGGAACGATTTTGCAATTTCAGGGAATGGATATATTGATGCTATCATATATTGATCCTATCTTATAAGTATTTCCTCAACAACAAACGGTCATATGAAAGACCACGTGAAGAGTCGAAACTGCAAATCTATAGCTGAGTTAGAGCGAGAAATTAAGCGCTGCAAGTTCATTTTTATAACGTACTGCGCCGTAGTTCATAAAAATACTGCACAGCGGGATGCTTTAACTTCATCTTCTCAGCCATGTTTAAAATCCGCTTTTTGCCAACTCGTCTGTCCACCAAAGCTAAAATATTCAATAAGATATCATTGCTCTCCAAGCTTTCATCTATAGAAGTCGATAAAAACGTAGTAGCTACCACAGTGAAATTGGATTTACTTAATGCGGCCTGCGCGGACAAAAGCTCTTTTGCAAGCTCTGAAATTTTCCGGCTTCTTGCAATGACTTGAAGACGATCCTCGGGAACGGTCCCCTTGGTATCCTGTCTGATCGCTTCAATTTCCTCGTGGCTGATCGGAATTTGGATATTCGGATCATTCTTAATTTCCTGCTCTGTCTGATACCATCGGATGAAGCCCGTTGTATCACTCATATTAAGGACGTTCTTTTTATCTACGGCAAGATAACAAATTCCGGATTTATCAGGTAGATAACGATAACTGGTTGCCCGGTATTCGACCCTTCCATGTAACGCAGGAGAGAGAAAGCTCTCCAGTTGTTGCTTCAATTTGCTCCAGGACATGTAATCCCCCTATATTCTTAAAGCCTGATTCACCCGTACTTCGCGGCAGATTTATGGCAATGACACCTATAGTGCCAGGCTAGTTTGATTAAAATAACATATATTCTAAAGGTAAAATAATTCCCTTGGATGAAGGTCTATCATACCATGATTATAGCCATATACGGAAACAAGAGAACCGCCTTGAATGGCAGTTCTCTTAGTTCGATCCTATATTCCTTAGAATTTCTCAGTGTCTTGTCATAATTCGTCTTCTTAATTTGTTTATAAGATTGTATCCATACTGAGGCTATTCTTCATGGCATAACACCTTAATTCTTTCCGCCATAGCCCTTATAAGTAGCGTAAACTGCATCTGCATATTGATCTGCCAGAATAGGACGGCCATAAGAATCCGTAGCTCCCGGATACCAGTTATCTCCACCGTTGTAGTGTAATAATCCGTTGTAGATATTTCCAAACTTCGTAATCTTCTCATTTAAAATCAACGCACCCAGATATACCTGATCTTGTTCACTGCTATGATTATACGCACGGCCAAATTTTGAGCTGAATTGAGATAAATACGCATTGCGTGTGTTTGGTTCTACCTGCATCAATCCGTCGCCGGCCGATGGACTACCTGGTAAACCTGCTCCAAAGCTGCTTTCCTTTTTGATAACAGCACTTAGCAATAAAGCAAAATCTCCGCCTTTCCCATAGGCATTGTCCGCATTCATGACATATGTCCATATATGGCTCGGAACCTCGGCAGGCTTTGTTACTATAGGAGATGGTGAACCCGTATAAATCTTGACCGATGACATTTTGTCATTGATCGTGTTGCCAACCCAGGAAGAATCTGAAGTAAAGGTCCACTTTGTTCCTCCAAAATTATCATTCTCATATACTTCAACCGTCCAACCGCTTGGAACCTTAAGAGACGACATCCAGTCATTCGGAATTCCGTTTGCGTTCAACTGAGACAGTGTATAATTGCCTATCCCGAGTGTCACTGCTTTTCCTCCATAGTTTATATCTGCATAGAATGTTACTCCATTCGTTGTCGGTGGTGGGGTTGGTGGCGTAGTTCCGTCGCTACCGCCTTTCTGCCATAAAGCGGGAACATTGGACGGTTCCCAACCTACGAGAGAAGTATGTGCCTGAAGACAAGTATAAGTGCTTCCACTATAGGTTACTGTGTCATTTACTGCATATGCGGTATTTGGAGCCCATGCTCCTCTAGCGGCTGCGTTTACTGACGGTAAGGCTGCACAGAATGTGAATAGAAATACTGCTAAAATTACCAAAAGTGATAAGCGCTTAAAAGTAAACCTTTTATTAGTCATTTTCAAACCTCCTTGTTTTTTTATTTATCTGTAGCGCTCCCATGAGACATGCCACAGGTTTTAAATGTGCTATGATCTTACTTTATTTCCGTTTTTTAAGTTAATTCCATAATTTTTTTAATCAGATTATTACAATTCAAACAATATAACGGCATGAAAAGCGACCGGCAGACTGCACCTGATCATTAGAAACGGCAGCGGACGTTTACCAATACGTCCAAACTTATAAGGAGTAATATCCGGAAGTCCGCATTACTGCCGATCCTGAGATAACGAATTTACTTAAACAACAACAAGGCGGCTCCTTACGAGGAGCCGCCTCTATTTTTCGTATGGGTTTTAAATTCCTTGATTTTCAACACTCCCGTCTGAGGATTTTTTTGCAAAGCGCACGCCTACTCTAATTTGTTCTGGCTGATCGACTTTTTCTATGAGATCCAAATCATAGAACATAAATTGATCGATTTCGTTTGTGTAATAGAAGCCTTCCCTTATAGATTCCAAAGACTCCTTGTTCAGATTCTCTTCAAACGTTTCTTTGTTGTTCTCCACAACCGATTCAAGATTGTTCCTTAATTTGGAGATAATGTTGTCGTCAAAGAAGCTGCCTTTATATTTGTCAAAGTCAATAGAGACGCCTTTCTTAAAATCGGCCGCTGTTATGTCCTTAATTGCTTCTTTCTCGTCTGGTTCGATCAGACTTTCTGTGTTTGTTGGTGTATTGTTGGTTGAAGGTGCTGGGCTTGTTGTGTTGGAAGGTGCTTCGCTATTGGAAAGAGTGCCAGTGCCATCTGATTTCCCGCATGCAGAAAGAAGTAATGCCCCGATTAAACATAAAGATAAAATACCGCGAGAGAGATTCTTCATTAGGTTGAATCCTCCTTGTAATTTTCGGTATATATGTAAGAGGGAAAGGGAGAAAAAAGTTGCCTTTACATTGCGAAACGATATGCATCATCAGCAAGTAACAGACCTATTAACGTGGGAGCAACCGGGGGTGTTTACAACATGGTTGCAGCTACACCTTCTTCTTGTTAAGGACGGGGTTTCCCCGTCCTTTTTTTCTGTGTAGCGTACATAATAGCCGATCGCTCAGGGAGATCAGGATAGGCCAATTACATACAACCGTATTCTTTTTTATTCTGACGAATAGCTGTTTTTAATGTACTTTGATGAAATGTTCTAACCAGCAGATTCATCGTCTTATCAAGCTGAGCCCAACGCTTCTAAAGTGCCAGGTTATTTTGATTTAAATTAACTAAATTTCTAAAGTATAGGAAGATCGAGCGAAGTGAAGGATTCCACAATTAGTAATTTCATTTGTATTCGTTGGGTGGCCTTCCGCTGCGCTCCAGTTTACTCCCATGGGCTTCGACATAGCCTTTCCTGAACAACAGTGTGCAACATCCCACATGCACTATATCTCCTTAGGATTAACTCTGTCGCACGTATTTTCCTGAACCTTTGTACTTATTGGTCTTTGTACTCCAGGTGAATATTCCCTCTGCCAGATCCCAGCCGCCTTCGATTCTATGATTCTTCCAGTACTGATGTACTTTACCCTTTGAATCAATGTAAACTCCCAGATCTCCCATCAATTGAAGAGTTTTACTCAAGCTCCCATGCTGAAGTCGATATACAGGTCATCGGTTTTGACGATCTTAACCACTTCATTAGGATACTTTTCAGCAAGGATATCCTTAGGTTTCCTTGCTGCAGCAGATACACTACCCGTAAACGAAAAGAAAACTGCCAAGCTCAGCAATAATGCCGTTGTAGAGAATTTGCCTTTCATAAATATGCCCTCATTTCTAGTGTTAACATATCTCTGTTGATATTAACGTAATTTCACCTTTTCCACATGCTCAGCCCGAATCTTCGAATCAGTGATGTTCGACTCAAGCAAGGATTGATAGATCTTCTGAATATCAGCTTCCTTTAGAACGGTATCCACCTTCTCCGCTTGAATCCGATTCATTTTGCGCTGAATATATTCGGACAGTTCGACATCGTACACAATCAGTTCGTCCGATTGGATTTTTCTTAGTTCCGGATCTACGCTGAATCTACAGCGCATTGTAAAAGAAACCAAAGAAATGTAACGGCTCTTTTGGTAGTCAGGGAGCAAACTTTTGATTGCTTGAATATGGCCGTAATTTTGCATAAAGGGATTATACATTTAAAACCGGTTACTAACTGTCCATGACTTATTCTCTCTTGTTCCCTTAATCTCTCCCGTGTAGTTCTTCGTCTCGATGACAAACAATCCTTGTGGCGTGATCACTACATGGTCGATCTGCGAATAGCCCGTTCGGGACTTCGAATTCGTGACCATTAAATCATTTGGTCTAGTTGAATATTAATCTTATGCTCACCCAGCTCACCAATTAGAGTAGGCTGAACCTTGGGTTTGGCGTTGTTTCCTGATGTTTTGGCTTTATTCGTATGTTGAGCCGGCTTTTTCTTTGGCATATCAGAGGATTTGAACAAGGATTTTAATTTTTCAAACATAAGAGAGCTCCGTTCTTCATGTAATGGTGATTAACTCTGTTCAGCAGATAATCTTGCTACAGTTGAGCAAGTCCTAGAAACATTAGTGATTTTTCATATATGGATAACGTGATCACCTACCGCCATCTTATAAGCCGTATATTAATAGGTCAACCAAAAACCAGTATATTCCATCAATACTAAAATACTCTATTAATACGGCTTAAAAAGGACGCATTTCAGTACTCTGTAAATTTTTTAAGAATCGATGCTACTCCCCCAACGCTAGATTCGTAAGAATTAATTACTAACTACGTATTTCTGTTTAATTTAGCTTATCTTTCTAATCCTACTATAAAGTTATTGACCAATGGTGTATTATGCATTAAATTACTTATATACGTCATTTTCCTGAATATGGAATTTGAATCTGGAGGGGGATATCCTTGATACCTACAGACACAACGATAAGTACGGAACTATTACGTTACCTGAAGAAGGAAAATCTCAGCATTTCCTCTTTTGCAAATAAATCGAGGATTAATTCAGGAACTCTCAGCCGATTCATAAAAGGGCAACAGCCCCTTTCCGTCTCCAACCTGGATTTAATTACTGAGGCCATGAATTTGGAAGAGGGATATTTTTATTCCTTATATGCGAATGAATGTATCATTCAATCATCTCCAAATTGGAGACGACTTGGCCCATTTATCATGCGTTGTTCCGAACTAGACAAACTCAAATGCTTAGATCACGTTATTGGTATGATGATGGATAATTTAACTTATTCTTCTTTGCTCTTTGATAGCGCAGAAGCGCTATATCGTAAGGGAGATCGAGAAGCAGCCCTGATCATATACAAGAAGGTTGCCGAGAGTGAAAAATACCAACATTCCGAGAGATTAGGCATGTGTCAATATAGAATATTTACATGCTCCTTAAACTCGGATCAGGAACATAACTTAGACTGTACAATACAGTTTGAAGCATACGTTCAGCGCCTTCCTGAAGTAGTACAATTGGACGCTCTAGAAGATCTAACAAATACTCTACTTTCCCTCCAAAAATGGGATAAAGCTAAATACTATGCCCGGGAAATGGGGAGAATTTCGAGATTTCTTTATAACGCACAAAATCATAACAAATCTAAAAATAAGAAGAACAATTCAACTCCTAAAAAACCTTTATTCGGTTATATCCTATACTCTGATTTGCTACTAGGCTCAATAGCAGCAGAAAAATCTAATTATAATGAAGCTTTATTCTATGTTTCCTGTTACGAAGATCAAGCTTGGATCAAAGAATCAGATAAAGTTTCCGAAGATATTAAGAAAAAATTCATCAGGTGGGCCAAAGGAAATCGCTATCTATATCAAGTAATGAATGGAGACTTTCAAGTAATCGACGAGTATATTGAGTATATTTCTTCTCTTGAAAATGAAATATTAAGGGCTCTTTTTAGAATTATACACGCAGCTATTGTACATCATTGGAACATTGATAAGTATCTAGAACAATATGAGAGTGTTATAAGAGAACATTATGAGCAGGGATGCGTGGTAGGAAGTTATAACCAACAAATAATAAATGATCGCTTTGCCATCTTCCTCGCCGAAATTGGTGAATATTATATAAATCAAGGAAATATCCATAAGGGCACAGGATTTATATTGGATAGTTTAAATGTTTCGTATAAAATTAATAATACAGCTAATATAGTAAAATGCTGCTCGACAATCGAACATATTCGGCATGAGATCGATCAATCAGATCTCCGAAGATACTCCCAATTGATGAAGGAGGTTTATAATCGTAATGAGAAAAAAGTTGATGGATATTGCGTGCATTCTTAGTTTCATATGTGCATTTGTATTCACTAACAATATCACTATCCCTGCCAATGAGGATCAATTAATCCCCCCCTCTCCTCCTCACATAATTACTACAAATAGTCATGGTGAGGGTGGTGGGTGGTAATTATTTCGTAGTAATAACAAACATGTAAGGTGAATTAGGCAACAGAAGATAATTCCTATAATCTTGAACCATGACCCACAGATAGGGTCATGGTTCAAGATTTTTTTTCAAAATGTGAGATAAGAAAAAACAACTCCAGTGAAACAGTAAAGTGCGTTGGTGTGACAATGTAGAGTTCTCAACATCACTTCATATATCAGATAAGTTGAATTTAGAGAATCAAATGATTAGGTAAATAAGAAAATTTATGAGTTTGGGATTGAGTAAGATCGTAAATATGGCTGTCAAGTTAGCTCAGATCAATCTTGATACACGAAGAATTGTTTGTTAAGATATTAACAAACATATGTTCTTATTTTTAGAGTTGTGGCTAAGCAGGAGATCATGACTTTTGCAAAATTTCAACAGAAATTTGATACAAAACAAGTATGCCATATGCATCTGTTTCAACTTAAATGGCCAGCTGGATTTTGCTGTCTAAATTGTCTTTATTACGATTATTTCCAGATTAATACATTAATACTCCCCTTATTACAGTCTACAAGCTGCGTTGCCGCCTTAAACTGGCTGACTATTTTTCCATTAATGTATGATGTGTTACTTAATAATCAGTATGGTCGTCCAGATACTAGTCAGTGTGGCGGGTTATCTCTATACACTCCATAACTCATATGTAGAAACATAACAAGATCTTCGGCATACTTCAGCAGCTACCTTACTCATTAATGAAAGATCATAAAATACCGGTCTTTTATTTCTTTTCCTTCAATTTTTAATAATTCAATCCTTTCTCTCATTTCTCTACCTACAATTTCAAGAATTAAACTTTTTCCTGAACCATTTTTCCCAACAATAGCTGTAATATCTGAAATGCTTTTTCCATAGAAGTTTTTAAAATACTTCGGATTGTTTTTAATCAAAATTTTATTATAAGCTTTATCGTACTCAACTATATACTCACTGGAAAAGTTGAAGAATATATCTCTAAAAATATCACCTTGTGATTCTACATACATATAAAGTAACTTCATATTTTTTTGTTTCCTTTCACTATCCCCAACTCTTTACCAATATCTGAGATCATTTTGGACAACGGCCTTTTTCCATAGTTCTCAGAGTCAACATATGCTCCTATGATAAGTTGTTCAAGTTCTTGTTTTGAAGCGAATACCCCTCCAAATTCTCGAAATAATTGTACCTGATACTCTTCAGTATAAATCTCTTTTTTTATTAATAATTCTTGAACCACATCTTTATGAATCTGATACAATTCCTCAAGTTCTAATATTTCTATCCTTTTTATCCAATATTTTGTTTAAACCTAAATCAATTAATATATGTAGCTTTGACAAATCAGATAAGTATTCAACTCCTTTAATGTCATAACTAAAAGTGAGCATGTCATCTATTTCAATAGTGTTATCATAAGGAGAATAAGAAAAATCCTTAGTACCCTTTTTATGGTTACAACTACCACAGACGGGAACTAAATTATAAAATGATACTGATAGAATAGGATAATCGCTCTTATTAATAAAATGATCTAATTGACAACTTGTTTTCCTTGAACTGCTGTTAATAAAGTTTCGATTACAATAGGGACAAACCGTTACTCCAAGGTCCCGAACAAAAGCAAGCCGATCTATATTACACTGGTACACTGTTTTTAACAAATAGTTCTTTAAGCCATCTGTCATTTTGATTTTATTAGTATCAATATAGTCTCTAATGGAAAGCAATTTTGTTAGATCGGCTGTTACGATCTTCTCAAAAGAAGCTATCAACTTTTCATTTTTTTCATCAGGAAAAAGATGGTCAATATCTAAATTTATATCGCACCAATTATTCACATTTTTAATGTAACTACCTTGGCACCTTCCCCTCAATTTTTCAAAGTAGTTTTTTACTATCTGTTGTCGAATATTAACATCTTTTTTCATGAAATTTAGTTGGATCAATACTATGCACCACTTTTTCTGTAATTATTTCCATATTAATGACATACAACAAAACTGAACTGTATATAACTCAGTTCAGTTTTGTAATATTTATTGTACTCAACTCGCATTCGAACTCATAGCATACTCTTCAAGTCGTGCAATAATCCCCGCCTCTCCAGAACTTCTCGGATAAATTGGTTCATACGACAAATGGTCTTTAATACCATACGTTAGGGCATGGGAGATACATGCCGTAACCACAATTGATAAATCGGAATTTCTAGCATATGCCGTCGTTTGATCTGTAGCACGATCACTCGTACAAACATTAACTGTAATAAGGGAATTTCGTTTCATTATTTGGTCAGCCGCGCGATTAGCTGCCTTTTCTCTACAGGAAAAAATGGTGATTTTCATATTTTGCAATTTTTGTAGTGGATCGCTGTTATCTTGTACAATATCCTGAACCTGTTTACGAAGGAGTTCCAATACGTCATAATTACCAGATACCTCTTCACCAAGTAGAATCAGATAATCTCTCAATGAATCCATATCTTTTTCAAACTTGTCATATAGCCTACCAACCCACTCATCCCAAACGGGCTTGATTTCCATTCCCGGAACGCCATAGTCCTGAAATAACTCCATACAGTCAAATATAGAAGATAGCAAACGTAGAATCGGCTGAAATGTTAGCCATTCTTTCATGTAGCGCCACTGTGTGTCAGCTTCTCCCGGTTTCTTAAGTAAAAGACCATCCAAAAGCTTAATTAAGCCCTGTAACGTCTCCTCGTTCTTACTGGAAAATATACGCATTGCTTCAGCTAAGTTTTCGTAGAGATCAACATCATCAATTCTTGGAAAATCACGGTATTGAACAATGAATTGAACAAAAGGTAGAAGAGCACGTGCTAGTATTGATCTTTTTATAGACTCAGGCTCTTCAACAATCCAATCAATAAAATAATCATTGACTCGCAGTGCTGACGTAGGTGTCCAATCTATATCCTTATTTTGAATCTGCTCATACCAATCTGCTAAGAACTGATAGTCATTTTGGGCAGAATGCAATAAACCAAAATATGTGTCCCAATCCTTTGGTATTAATTTATCTTCAACTTCTGCCCATTCTTCTACCCCAAAATTTTTATTTTTGGATGCCAGATCTTGAACCTGATGTACAAGACGACATCTGGATAAGAGATCTGGACAAGGAATATCTGCAGATTGACTAAGAACTGGCACTAAAGTGCTAAAATACTCTCTAGATGCATATTTTCTCCACGTCACTGTCAGATCTTCAAATAAACTTCGATATTGATCTTTTGGTAAGCCTAAATTAAGTAGTGTATGCAACCAAACTGACGAGATTTTCATCTCTTCTGAGGTCCCCTGCATATGAGAAAGAAATATTCGATGAAGTTCTCCATACGTATCTTTTAATTCTTCGCGTGGCCATTGTGTATCTTCAGAAAAGAATCGCAACAAGTATAACATTGACAAGTTCAATGTATCTTGTGTGGTCTTACTGCCATCTTTCAAAAAATTCTTAAACTTATCCATTTCAGCGGAATTATCTAGAAATCCATCTCTATGCCATTCCACTGCCCCACGTCTCGCTAGCATTGTTGCTTGATTGAGATCAAAATCCTCTATCTTATCAAACCATTCATTCCATGATCCCGGAAGCGTAGCACTAACATTAGATTCCTGTATATTAGATTTTTTATCATTTGAAGGATATAAATACTCGAAACAGGTGCGCAAATGTCTGGTAGTTAGTATTGATTTCCAATCTATTATTGTTGTTGACTGCGATATTGAATCCACTACTTGTTTATCTATGGTCAGATCTTGTAGTTCATAGGCACATATTAACAATAACTGAATCTGTTCTTTGGACAAAGGCAACTGCACAGCTAATTTAAATGCTTCTTCATATCTACTATTATCCGCTAGACTTTTTGCTTCCTCTAAAGTAGATACCACCACTTCTAATGTTTCTATTATAGAAGTTGAACCGTTTGTTAATGATCGAAGTAGCGGTTCAATTGCTTGTCCAGAAGCCAATGACAATATTTCATTACGCAATTCATACATTGGTTCCTCTGACATGATCGAGCGTAACATGAAACACATTAAAACATGAGGATGTGTTAGGGAACCGCGTACTCGAAACAATGATTGATACACCGGCCAAATCTCTTCACTAAAGACTTTTTTCATACTCTCAGAATCTGATTCTATCGTCTTCAGATACTCCGAGTACACCGCACGTATGATCCCTTCAGTTACTCTTGCCGGTCGTGGCGATTTTAATAAATCTTCCATTTGTGGATGAATCAAAATTTCTTTCCAACAATTTAATCTTGATAACATTTCAATTCGCATAAACAATGCATTACGAGGATCAATTAAGTTATGACGTTCTAGAATTACTATTTGTGCTTCAGCAAGACCATGTTCACCAGCCTGTAAAGCTAGCTCAAAAGTTCTTAATAACGGACTTGGGTCAGTCGGTATACTTACTCCGCGTTCTGGTCGTTCTCGGAGCAGACGAAATAAATCTAGAACCTTCTGCCCAATGGCCTTATCGTTTCCACGAAATTTAAAAAAATGTCCATTAGTAAAATTTCTAACATTTTCATCTTGAATATGATTAAAATTATCTACTTGATAAAAATCCATACTACTGTATGTGGTTCCAACAAAAGAACGAATCACTTCTCGCACTTGTGTAAATGAGTTTTCGTTAAAAGCGATTGCAAACCATGTGAATGATTTATCTTGCTCCATGTAAGGCAATACTGTAAATGAAGGATACTTTCCTTCTAATCTAGCTAAATATGGTTTAAATTTGTCTCCATAGTCCCCTGTATTAATTTTGTCCCATATGAGCAAATTAGGTAATGCATAAAATCGATTTAGAAAATCCTGAACTATCTGAGATAACATCTATTCTCCCCCCTTCCCCCATGATCGTCCCCATACAATTCTGTTCTCCGAAACTTCAGACGGGTCAACCGTATATTGGACAAACTCTTCAAGTGTAGTAATTCCGTTATTAGTAAAGTTCATTGATCCACTCAAAAAGTAACTGTCTCCTAACAACCCTTTACGATGAAGAACAGCATTTTGATGAAGGTTATTCCATGGTTTGGTAGTCTTGCTCTTAATATTATCTATGAATTGCTGATTTGATTTAACGGGGCGTGTTTCAAGAAAAAATTCAGTTCCCCTCTCCATTAACTCCACAATGACATCAGTAAAAGTAATGTTTTTCCGAGCCCATTCTGGATTAAGTAACATGAATTCATTGGCTCTATTATTGATGACTGGAATATCTGAAATCCATGGTGAAGCAAGGAAGAGCCAACGGCTCGGCCTAATTAGTTCGGCGACGAGGATGCTTTGTAATAAATCCGGTATCTCTCGAGAAGCAGCATTGGTATATATATATCGTGTCATAAAAGTGCCTCCCGAATTTCAAAATGAATGATAAACATTCCATTATCTCTCGTAATTCCTTCTACTCGAGGGTAGGAATGTAAAAAGCCTAGGTCAAGAGGTTCTGCAGTAAGACTTAGAATAATATCATTGATTTCTAGTTTGTTATCCTGCGGAACAAGCAACTGAACAGATCCATATGAGATAAGAAATTCTATCATCTGATCTCTCCAATTAGGTGCACAATATTCGACGCGTTTATGGAGTTTCACTGTATTCAACAATAATTCACGATCCGTCGGAATCGGAGACGTAAATGGATTGTATGACTCTAATGCCCTACGACGAATTTGTGAACCTCTTGGCCAAATCATGCCGTAAATCACATTAAATCGCCAATTAACATCATCAGATGCACGAGGATCAATGTGATCAAGTGCTGATATTAAATTTGCGGACTTCCCACTATCTACACTAGCGACATAAGCAAAGACACGAGCATCCATTTCGATACCAAGTCTACTTTCTTCTCTCTCCCATAATTGTAATAACTCGAACATAAAACAATCAGTTTGTTGATTACTTCCAGGTCTTAGCAGACGATTAAATAGTCCATTCATCACAGGTTGTGTCACTAATATTCCAGAACGCTCCATAACTTTCTTAATTCCCTCTACCGCTTTAGTAGTTTCCTTATATCCATTAGCGTTACGGAACTCGTAAAGTTGACTTTGAAGTTCTTCATTTATCTGTGTTTCTTTGAGTATACGTGACAACTCACTATGAACAATTTCGGCATCACACGGTGTAAGAGAACTTTCTATTAATCTGAAAAACCTCCGAGGATCTCTTTTATACTGCTTAATAATCTCCTCGATAATGCCACTCCCACCCTCAATTGTTTCCGTAACCCAGATCTCTTGATCTTTATCCAACCAACTTCCGTCATCTTGTCTTTGAGGTCCACCACCAATATCGAGAAGCAATTCACCATTACGATGAGGACCAGCAATTTCTAAACATGCTGCCAATATTGCTTCACCTAACGTAGCGATCCAACGCTTTTTAGCCCATTTTTTCCAGTCTTCTGTTTCCTCTGACCAAAGAATAACCGCTAATGATTTTAATCTTTCGCCTACTAATGGGATCTCGAATAAAGCTTTTAACTTGAGATGAGTCCGCTGATAGTGAGCCTCCTCTTCAATATCAGAGATCTCTTCCTTTTCTAATACTTGAAAAATAATATGCATCACATTATTCATTATCTTTGGAAAATCATTTGAATGAATATAGTCACAAGCTTCTGTTAAAGAGAGATCATTGATTAGTGCAATTTGTAACAAAGCAGACAGGTAGATCTCCGCCATACGCTCCAGCACAAACATGTTCCCTTGTTCCATTAAGCATGGATCATTCATAACAGAATGCTGAAAATACATTGTCCGAAATGATCGAAGTTTCGCAGTATTTAAATCAGCAGATGAAATAATAGTATCTGGAATATTCATCAATTCGAAGCGAATACCATCAACTTGTTGGACAAATCCTAAAGCCGCCGCTTTTCCAGGCTCTAAACCAAATCGAATAGAAAGTTGCACCGGATCCGATTGAGTAACTAATCTTACAGATGCTTCCGAACCGATAGCAAACCTTCTTACTGTAACAGCGCTAAATGTATCATGTGTAAAAAAACGAATATCCTTTAAAAGAGATGACCAATACAGTCCTGTAGGAACTTCTACATCTCTACCGTATTCGCCATCATCAGAGGGTGTTTTTTCTTCATTTTCAATAAATGCTTGTACAGACGGAAAAATCTGAGACTTCCAAACCAAATGAGCATTAGATTTAGTATCAACATTAAAATTAGATTGTGCAGGTTTCAATTTCCACGGTCGGATTACTGGCAGTTCAACAACACTACCGTCTTTGTTAATATATGAAAATATGCCAAGAATTCGATATTCGTCTTCATTACAAAAAGTTGAGATCATTAACTCTGATGACTCTCCAGTTTCACTCGGTTTAAGCGTAGGTGGGGCAATCCAATGACTTTCTCTACTATGATCGATTCCAAACCTTCTAGATACACGTCCTGGCGCAAAAGTATTCAACGCCTGTAGAATATCCATTGATTGATCTTCAACTTTATCAGAAGGCAGAACAATGCTGACCTCTGGCAGGCTAAGTTCACTGAATAACGTCGATGGCACAAACTCTGGTAGTGGATGATTAGATATGTGTGTCTCTTTAGCGCGAGAATCTCCTACTACCCCCCAATTCGTTTCTAACCGCCTAAGCAGCGTTGGAAGAACCTCTAACATAAGTGAACGAGGAGGATCCCATAAAATAGCTCTAGCATCTTGCTGGGATATACTCAATGCTTTCCGAATATAAGTTCCCATTCTAGCCCGCAATGAGCTATCATCTATCACTTTCTTAATTAATTTACGTGTTTCTCCCCGTGGTTTTTGATACTGATCTTGATGGCTTTGATCAAGAGGTTGTGCAAACATTTGCCACAGGCTTCCTACCTTAATTTTTTCCTGCCTTAATTCATAAGCGATCCAATCCATAAAAGCAAAAACAACTTGAATCCGCAACACATAACGATTCATAATTGGTAACTCTTGTCTCTCTAGAACAGGTTGAAACAGTGTTTCATAACTTTGATACATGTATCTATCTCGGCCAAAGTCAGATAAGACAGTGACCATCCATGGACGCATATCTGGGCCCCGACCAGCACGTCCTTTTCTCTGTACAAATGAAGCCAAATCACGTGGGGCTTTGTGCTGAATAACTGCTCCAACTAATTTATCGTTGAAACCCACTTCAAGTGAGGGAGAAGCTACAATAACTTCCGCTTTTGGATCCACACCTGTGTCCTGTGAACTGGTCCTTCCAACAATTAAAGATTGGGCCAAGTCGTGACCGATATCTTCAGCAAATAACCATGATTGCCCATTCTGCATTCGTTGTTTTGTCTCATCATTATTATGACTCCGTAAAGCAGCAAGTGGATCTCGGTCAAGTTTTATTGGATAATTGTTCTGATTGCTATCTCTAGCTTCAACATCAAGAAGTGTGTGAAATAGTCTATTGGTAACATCCAAGTCGTCCGTAAATAAAAACAATTTTGAACCAAATGTAGTCCCATTCCCATCTGGTGGTGTTCTATCTAACATTCGACGCAGTAGCATAGCTGTCTGAATTGTTGTTGAGAGCAACGAAGTACCCGATGCCGGATCTCCACGTATTAACAACTGGTACTCCTTTCCCTTTTCTTCAGAATCACCATATGATGAATCAATTTCAGCAACTTTGGAGCGTGCCAGCCCTGTTAACTGGCTAAAAAAGTCACCTGAATCCCGCAATGTTGCGGATAAGCCAACAAATTGAAGCGGCACTCCACCTAGAGCATGCTGCCATCTGCGTAATAATAGTGCAACTTGTGCACCGTGGGTTCCAGTATAGGTATGAACCTCATCAAGTAACACAATTCGAGGAGGTTGAGATGTACCAATTCCAATAAGCGAACCATAATTATGATCACTCATATAACGATTCATCATTTCCGTTGTTGTAAATAAAATATCTGGTGGGTTTCTTCGCATTTTGTTTCGGGTTAACGGTAAAACTTCACCCTCAATAACAGTATTACATTCCCTCTTAACACAAATTAGTCGTTCGAGATTACTATCATGATCTGACTTACTCCAAATTAGATCACTTTTGCAACCAGGGCATTTCAGGAATGGACAGACATAGCCTTGCGCTGTCATTTTCCATTTACTTTTTACCTGATTTTGATTAGTAGGTGTGTCTCCAAAAACTGCACCGATTGAGATAGGACGTTCCAAAGATTTCATTTTATTTAATTCGAGAACCTCTTTAAAAGTGTCCATAAACTGATCTTTTAAAAGTTCATTTCTTGGATATAAAGCAACTGCTTTTATCCAATTTGTAATATCAATGCGCGCAGCAATCCACGTTAAAGCTGGCAAATAAAACGACAATGTCTTACCAGTCCCGGTGCCAGCTGTCACGATAAAGCCTCGAGATTGTTCATCTTGAAGATCTTTAAACATTTGAAGAGCAGCTTCTTGCTGAAAGTCAGACAACTTATAATCAGAGCCCTTGCCTTCCAAGAAATAACGAAGCACATCAACCTCTAATGAATTTAATAATCCTTTAGTGGTGTCGATTAGTGATTGGGCTTTGATATGTCTTTTGGGATAAATACGCAACCTCTCCTGAAAACGAAAATCGGCAACCAAAGTTGGAGAGGATTGCCATGCCTTTGTAGGAAACCACTGCCGCAAACGTGCGATTAATCTAACCGTTTCCGCCATGCGCGTTCGCCATACCTCACCATCTCTAGATGGCAACATCGAGATATGCAAGTCTTCAAGCAATGCATTTATTAATTCCTCTGCTGAGAGATCATGAATCTCATGCCTCTCAATAAAAGATTCGGCCAAACTTGTCAATTCTTCATCAGTGAAATATCCTTCCACATATCCCCAAGAAAGATATTTAGCTTCTTCTGCTTCCAACTCATTCAAGAATAATTGCTTCCAGTCCATCTTAGGTCCCCTCAATTCAATACATCATACTATAAGCAGTTAACGCTTAAATCCGAATAGTGCAATCATTATAAATCCCATGTTCATTAAGCCATTTCAATACATCTTCCGTTAAAATTGACAAAGGTGCTCCCGTCGAACTTCCTGCCAACCTGAGAAATTCTAGTATGTTCGGAGGAAAATTCCCTTGACCAAACTTAATCCAAAGTTGATGTAGCACTTTACTCACTTCTCTTAATTTTTCAATTTCGGCACTATCATTCGGTAATTTACTCTTATGAAATCGTAATGAATCCATATGTTGTTCTATAAGTTCAGTTTCCCGTTTGAAAGCAGGCACTCTCTTAAATATACTTAAAGTATCTTGCTGTATATTGGGCATTAAACTTTCGATATATAGTTTCCATTCTTGCAATAACTCTTGGCCAACTGATGTCACAGTAGTACTAATGACCTTTATAAATGCATGGAAAGATGTCTTCTCCAAAACCACCTGCGGATTCTCAATAAATAATTGCGCCTTATCGTTTGCTATTACTTCTACAGGGCTAAGCATCTCTGTTAATTCTGGACAAGGTATCCCAGCATCTCGCATTAACAAGTATTTAGACCGAATCTTTGCTAATTCGATAAGAGCATTACGAAGTTCACCCTGACGTGTTTTATACAATTGAATCTGTTCTTTATTTTTTTCTAATAGCTTTTTTTTCTCTACTAACTCAATGAATGTTGCCGCTTTTACAGCAAGCATTTTCCCATCTCCTTTAAAAAGATTTAAAAGCTAATTCAACTAAATCCAAATCCTTTTGTATATCATTTCTAATTGTTTCGAGTTCCAGTACTGCTTCATTGCCTTGTAGGTGAACCAGATCATTTTCAACTTTTTTAGTAGACTGCTCTAAAAATTTTTCTATTATTGTTAAGCTATTCGTAATATCTGTTATATGTTTTGTAGCCAATTTACCTAAAGAAACTGCCAGTTCTAAACCATGTTTTTTTTCATTATCACTAATAATTCGGACTATGTTACTAATTGATCTAGCTTCTAGAGTAGCAGTAGCCGCCTGAATTTCATGTTGATCTCCTCGTAATGTTGCAGATGAAACAGCAGTTTTTAGTGCTTCGTTGACTTGCATAGCAGTTGCCTTTCCGTCTAACGTATCCCCAAAGGTCTCCTTCATTTTTTCCGTCCACTTCAATTTATCTTGATGCTCAGACTCCATCACCTGGCATACTTGCATGCGTAACATATCCGAGCATTTAATTAATTTATCAAATGCACCCACCTTATCATCTGGAGGTAAGGTTAAATTACTCAAATTCAAATTCATAACATGATTATAAACTATTGAAGCATCCACCATTCTCACACGATTTCTGGTTTCACCTTTAATGATAGACAACCTTGCTAGCGCTATACTTTTTATTTCTTCTCTATGAAGGAGTAATAATTCAAATAATTTAATCCACTCTGATGTCCTTACGCCACTTGGTAAAGCGATAGGGTTAAAAAGAACTTCAGTTATGCCTTCAGGAGAATTATTCTTAACTCCCCCCCCCATTGCGGCAGTTATTGCAAGCACATCTAAAGCCAGTGGAAGAGGGTCGAATGCTTCATTATTTAAAGGAATTTGACGCATCTGCTTTATTAGCATGGAACACCATTGCTCAAGATAACGGGCAGAGTAACGTAAAAATTCAGATCCTTTGTTAAATTCCCAGTGCTTATAGTATTGATGGTAGATCAACCCTTGAAGAGTAAGTGCTGTATCTTTTCGTTCATTTTCCCTACATGGTAAATTCAAACGAATTTGACCTAACGCTTGCTTTTGCTGTGTAGATTGAGATTCAAAATTTATACTTCGTTTTGACCATAGGCCGTTATCTTGGAACCATTTCTGATTTATTTGCTCAAAATCCCAGTTAATATAATCATTAACTGCCTCAAACAAAATATCACGCATAAATTGTGAATGACTTTGACTTAAAGAACCCCCGTTAGCCCATTGATCTAGGATCTGTATACGTTCCATCAAGGATTGCGGTAATTCATCATCAAGCGACCTTGAGGTAGACTCAATTTCATTTTTTAAATTTTGCTTATTCTCTGGAGAGTGCTCTCTTATTGAAAACTGATCTTTTGACGTATAATCAATAACTAATTCTCCGTTTGCTTGTTGACTAGTTGCTGCCTCTTGCAAGAAAACTCTTCGATCATGTAAAGGTGGAAGGTTGAATGCTTCATGAATAAAAGGATGAAAATCAACTACATCGTATTCTTCTGTCCACAATTCAATTAAAGCTAATCGTCGGTCATAATGAACTGGATCAAGGCGTTCTATTTCCTTTTGGGCTATTACGGAAAGTCGATTTATGGATTTGCCACCAAAATGGTCGAACAACGCCGGTGATGGAAATTGTCCTTCACATATTGGTTCTGCGTAATTCTCTAAAATATAACGCAATACTTTTCCTATTAAGAGACGAGGATTGAAATTCTCCTCTGAGGTTCCTCTTTTGTACATTATTTGAAGTGCCTTTTTGTTAAAAGGATATAATCCAATCCCATCTGTTTGTCCGAATGCTTCGTGACATGATTCAACAAAAGAACAGTCCTCACATGCAGACCTCAACGGTTTAGTATTCTCTTTATCTAAAGCCCACTGCCTAATTTCTTGCTCAGGAGTACGCAAAGCATTTAGATATTTAGCAGAAAATCTCTCTATCTCTTCTGGGGGCACTAAATCTTCTCCAACATCAAGCGTCACCCTAAAGGAGATTCTTGTTAGGACAGTATCTTCAAACCTTTGGAAATATCCAGTTGTACAGCCAAGAGCAACGCGCATATTACATAGTTTGTCTTTTTCCTCTTCATCTTCTAATGTTTTGGTATCATTATTTTTAGCGGATGTGTAGATAAGCGCATCAAGTAGTTGATAATCAATGCCTTGTAGTACAGTGAAATCTTCTATGAGTAAAATAAGTTCAATATTTTTGGCTGCTAATTCAATACGTATCTGATTCATGATTTTTACCAAATCGGTACTAGACAAGCTAAGCATTGTAGAAATCGCTTGATCCAAATTTCGATTGATCCATTCAACTGCCTCTTGCTGTAGTTGATAATCTGCTACAAGTTCACTATAAACATACTGAGCATCTTCGCTTGCACGGTTAATATATGTCAGATTTATTGGTAAATCCTGAATAGTGAATTCTCGACGTTCATTTAAGCGGCCTCCGTTACCACCAACAATATGTTCCGCCAACTGATGGATAATCCCATCTTCTTTAAACCACTCGTGAATGAATGCTGGATCGCGGAATAGATGAGGTAAATTTTCCATGAGAAACAGTTCAGCATCACTTAAGCGTTCAACCACATGGTTACCATTCTTACCGATGGCAAGAGTAATGTTGTTATGTAATATTTCTTTTGCTTGTTCGGACGTTATATTACCTACTGAATGTCGGACACGTTGCCGATATTCTTCAAACAATGGATCTTCGAGATCTTCCAATATCATAAGGATGATTTCTTTAAGGTTTGTTAACCTTGGAATAAGCAGGACCTTACGTCCTCTTTTATCTATCTTTGCATGTAACCAGCGAATAAGATGTGATTTCCCTGTTCCTGATTCTCCAAGAATGGGAACAAAAACTTGATCTTTTCCAGATGTAAAGTTATTTAAGAAAGTTGTCTCATCGTAAGATGCACCTTTGTCGTGAACTTTTGGGCTTGCCGTCTGTTTATACATCTTAATTGGATGGTGAGTAGCAAGAAATAAGTGCTGCTGAACATGTAGCGCATCCTTATCCATAACTTTATATACTTGCTCTGTCTGCCAACACAACAATGGCTTCAAATCTCTTCCTCCTATCCATTCCATGTTATTTCAGAATAACGATATTTTTTCTCTTGTGCCGTTAAAACGTAAACGTCTGCATCCGATTTCATCTTCAAATCAACAATGCCTTCGTCCTGCAACCTCAGCCAAGCATAAGAGGTTGACTGTGATAAGTGATTCTGAAGCAGTTCTTCTGTTCCATATATGTCATTCATTTTTCTCCGATAACTACCATGCTCAAATACCGGGCATAACTTTGCCAATCTATGAACAATCGTATCTATAAGATGAGTTTGACTGTCATGAAATAGTTCAGGTAGAAAGTATCTAATTACTTTTGTAGGGTCTGGTATCAGTTGTTTCAATATACGAGTAGTAAAACCTAAATACAGAGACCAATCTTCAAACTGACCATAACGAGCATCACTAGAACATTCCATTTTGTCGTTTAATTGCTTTAATAGTGCTTCTTCAACTTCTTTCCAATTACCAGGTGCTCGATATGGGTTCTGTGACAAGTACCATGCAATGATTCTTCCTAAATCATCATTTTGCCCTTCCTCTGGAACTAATGCTCTTTTTCTAATGGTATGTGGCAGAAGCATAGCTATTTGGGAAGATATTGATCCCTTTGGAATCGTTGTATCGGTTATTTCCAAGAAGTTATTCTCTTGCTGAATAAGTCCAAATGAAATCATCTCAGGGATTGTTTTCCCAATAAAATCCGTTTCACTACGCTCCAGATTTTGAGAAGCAAAAACAGATGGCATAATCATCTTCTTAAGTGCATCAATCTCTAATCGTTGTCCATTCATTTGAGCCATCAGTGCATAAATGGCATATATACGTGCTGGAGAAGCTTCTGGTGTTTTAATTAAACTCATATTCCGACCTCCTGCTTAAAAACTTCATACTGATAAAATCGTATATTCGAGGTATTCTGCAACAACGTTTCAGGACGTATTGGATTCGCCATTGTACTAGAAACTATAAAGATAACAGGATTTTCTTTGGTAGTTGGATGCTCCATCCAACGAAAAACATTTACTGAATCTTCTGGTTGTTCATTAATAACCAATGTAGGTATTTGCCACTTTACACGTGCACGACGTGAATGTTCACCTAAAGAAGATGTAAAGAATATATGTCGTTGTGACAATGCTTCATGTTCCTTTATCCATTGAATCCATTTTGAATCTGCAACAATATGCCGGATTCCTTGATGTAGAAACCATTGAATTGTCCTAAACATATTTTGTTTTTCTCGCATACTGTAAGCATTTTGCATACTTCCTTTTGCTTCCCTAAACAATAACAACTGATGTCGGACAGGATCTAAGTACTTTTCAAGTAATTCTGTTGTAGTATTTTCAGCAGGCCATTGAAGGGGGTACGATGTGCCAGGAACTCCTCTAGGAAGTTTGTTCGTTCTTCGACATGCTGGACATCCTCCACAAGCTGGTACAGCAACAACAGAATTTTTTGTGTATATTCCTTCAGAATGATCGTTAATAGAATAGAGATCTTTCAACACATCAGAAACACATTCTTCACCTTTCAGTAACCTATTAATAAGATCGAACTCTTCTCTATCATTCCCCCTGCTCGACCTCCTATATTTCTCCACCTCATTCCAGAAACTTTCTTCTTGATGATGGTGTTTTAGAATCCGTACAACTCGTGTAATATTATCATTTGAATCTGAAATCTGTCCCCTTACTCCCCAATCAAATTCAATTATCCCCATACGCGACATCATTGTTAGAATACGTAGGTTCCACTGTTCATTATAATCATTTCTACCATTAATTCTTTTAGAGCGCTTACCAATCGGGAATAGAAAAGTATCTATTTGCCCTGGAAGTTGCTGTTTTCGTGCAAACATCCGGTCCCAACGAAGACGCCCTTTTTCTACTCCAATCAGTTGAGCAGCACTCATTCTTCTTCCGCGACTAACATCTTCTTCATCATAAATAAGAAGAGAAAGGCATGCCTTCCCATCTCGCCCACCACGACCTACCTCTTGATAAAAACGGTCTATGCTTTCAGGAATACAGACATGGATGACGGCACGAACTTCCGCTTGGTCAACACCAAGTCCAAACGCTGATGTAGCAACAATAATATCCAACTGCCTTTTGCTCCATAATTGAATAATTGCTTCTCTATCATCTTGTCCCGTATTTCCATGAAAAACACGAATTCGTTTGTACCCATCCGCCAGAATTGCTGAGTATATTTCTTCGGCATCCTTAACTTCGGTGGTATAAACGATAAGAGGACGTGGTAGACTTCGGATTGCCTCCAACATCTTATTAATTTTCTCCGTTCTGCTTGAACACTTTCTCATCCAATAAGCCGGTTCTGGTCGAAGAGTTACCGATGAGAACATCTTAAGTTGTACCGGACTACCGAATAGAATTTGTAATGTTTCCAAACAATCTTCGGTCACAGTTGCAGAAAGTAGTAACGTACGGAATGGAGTAACTGAATGACGCAACATCATTTTACGCCATCCTGCAAGTTCTTGAAAAGCAGGACGAAACCCCTCACCCCAGCCAGAAACAATATGCGCTTCATCAATGACTAACATCTTGAAATAACCACGCTCAGCAGCAATCTGCAACGAATAATCTAAAGATTCAAGAACACTTTCTGGAGAGGCAAATACGATACGCTGCGTTCCATTCATTATCGATTCTTGAATTTCTTTATTTTCTCTTTGACGTGAACTACTGGAAAAATATGCAGATGGCCGATTAATCAGTGGCATTAATGCACGTTCCTGATCCAAAGCTAGTGCAACGGTTGGAACTACGACGACCGTAACGCCTTCTTGTCTTGAGAACAGGAGCGCTGGCAATTGTCCACACAAACTTTTTCCAGTTCCAGTAGGAAGGTTTAATAATATTGTTGCATCTTGAGGTGAAGTAAGCACAGTGCGCACTGCAGCACGCTGTGCATTACATCTGTAATTCAGTCTATTTACTTCCTTTAAAAATGGATCTCCTTCTACTTCCTTCATTTGATTACGTGGTTTCAATGCAAAAAGTGGTCTTTCAGGACCTTCTTTATCGGCCTGTGGGAGCCAATTAGGCAACCAAGTCTCAGCACACAATAAATACGAATCCCGAACTTCATCCAATATAACTATTCCAACTAATTTATACATTAATTCATTTGGCCAATTGGCTCTGCGAGGGACACGCAGAAATATGCGCTCCCCTCCACTTCTTTCAGATTCATAACGTAAAACGCCCCGAATCAGTGCTGCTAAATCCATCCCAATGGCACCACTCTGAATTGCTTCAACAAATCTACTAATAAAAGGATTGCTTGGTTTAAAGATTAAGTTTTCATTTAGAATCCATTCCTGCAATTCATCAAATTCATTCAAAATGTGGTTCCTCCTCTTCGCACTGACTTCAACAAGTCCCTTCCTGATAAAATTATAAATCCTGCCGAATCCAACTGAACTTTGGGTTGCTTTATACCCTGGACTAGAGCCTCATACTGCTCCTCGTCAAATACATCATATGTTACCGAATCACCTTCGAAAAGTTTTCTCATCTCCACTTGAACTTTTAAATAATTGAAATGGTTGATTGCAACTTCTGCTTTTGTTCTGCATTTTTCAATAAACTTAGGATCCTCATTTAAATATTGGCGTGACTGGGATGAAATCAAATCACATACTTTTTGCCATTGCTTT
The DNA here is from genome assembly GCF_029893715.1 of Paenibacillus sp. LBL. Taxonomy (NCBI): domain Bacteria; kingdom Bacillati; phylum Bacillota; class Bacilli; order Caryophanales; family Paenibacillaceae; genus Paenibacillus; species Paenibacillus sp. LBL. The sequence continues at coordinate 43,606 of NZ_JARXYU010000014.1, forward strand.
GTTGTAAAAATGTCACGTATTACTTTTAATCTATCTTTTATTATACTCGTATCCGTTCCACCGTCTTCCACATCACAATAGGGCCTAGCCAGCAAGTATTCAAGTTCGTCATCTACTCTATTGCCTTGATAATCAAGTATAACTTCGACATAAGTAGGCTCGAAGAACTTATCCAATAGTCGTTGATATACTTTTGAATCCACTTGGAGACCCCTTACCTCCAATAGATTTAATAACGGTTTAAGATCCCCCTCTACAATGTAATGGAGGCGAAATCCTAACCAATCTGTATCTTGTGTCCAAGACTTTACTTTTCTCCAAAATGCATAAGTTTGACCTCGATCATCCTTACGTAAATATTCACTAAGAATATCAAAGAATGGATCACCAAGACGAAACAATTTGTAGTTGTTGTTTTTAATCACAATTTCGCGATCAAAGCAACCTGGTCTTTCCATCTGCTCGTTAAGAGCAACCAAGTGTTGCGTAGGTAAAAGCGTGCCAAAAGCGGGCTTGTAGATAATTCGGCCTTCTTTTTCAATTTTTTTAAATCTCATAGCTTCACATACCCAAGGCTCAAGTGATTGCTGTATTCTCTCTGGGTTGCTTTCGTGAAGAACTAACTGATCAAAGAAACCATTTGCCTGTTGCTCATGAGCATCGATTTCATCAATAATCTGTTGTTCAGCAATCCGCACTTTCTCATCATGAATTTTAACCCTCATTCCCTCTATGCTTTTTTCTAACCCTGGTAACCCATCAATATAAAGATCGCGTAAAACGTCGGGTAGGATAGCATCAATGAAAAATTGCAAAGATGATATTGAATCGTTATAAATATTTAGGCCTTCTTTCAAAAATTGATGCCATCCCCACTGATAATTGACCTCTGCATCTGGGCCAGTTAGAACTGATATTCGAAATGGCTTATTACGACCTATACGATCAAGTCGTCCAATTCGCTGTTCCAGTTGATTTGGAGCAAACGGCAGGTCATAATGAATCATTTCATCTGCAAACTGAAAATTACGACCTATTTCACCAGTTTTATCACATACGAGTATCTGACACTCGCTATTATCACGAAAATTAGTTGTAACTAACTCAATTTGCTCTCTATTCAATCCCATATAATATCCGCCTACTGCCTCATCACCAAACGTTTCTTTCAGAAACTGAGTAACCTGCTTACAGACACGAGTATGTTGAGTGAATACTATAATTTTTTGAGGGGACATTTTTTTTTGTTGTGCCCGTATTTGAGTATGTTGAATCATTGTCGCTAGTAATTGATTTTTATCCCCCATTTCACTAGGGTAAGCAAATACTCTCAATAGGCGATCCAACATTTCTGATTCTCCCTCAAAATGCGGAGTCTCAACAATATACTGCAAATTAATTTTACTGAAGATTTCAGACATATCTTCTATCAGTTTTTGTTCTTTACGAATTTTAACTAGATCACGAAGCAAATTTTCATCGGTGCATACTGCTTCAAGAAAAGACCTCCAAATACTAAGCCGAGGGGAAGTGACTGCACTTTCATCCTCCCATACCTCCCTCTCTGCTGCCCACGATTCTATACGATAATCATCCAAAATAAGATGAAGTTCTTCCGTTCTCTCATCCAGATCCCACTCTTCCATAACCGATAGCTCTCCCCTGTGATGTTGAAACAAGGATGTAGCATTATCCCTTCGATTACGAAGCATCCGACGATGTAAGCGATAGGTTTCTGATATATGTATCCGTATCCGGCGTATCAATTCCTTCCTTTTTTCTTCATACTTTGAATCCAAATTAATTTCCAATTCGTCTAATAATGACAGTAGTAATTTATCTTCACTAAAGAGAATTCGGAAATTTCCAATTCGTCGCTGGATTAAGAACGGTTTCGTCTCCTCTCGGAATGACAAGAGACTTTTACCTACCTCTTGTCGCTTATCTAGCTTATACCTAAAAGCATCAATGTCCTCTAAGCGGTGTTGCTCAGGAGCCAAAATATGCAGCATAGACAAGAACTCCCATTCATTGTTTAGCACTGGAGTAGCAGATAACAAAAGCAATGTTTTGGCACTATGACATATACTCTTTAAAATGTCATATTGTTTTTGTTCAACAGGGTCCTTAGAGAAGGCCATTCTTGCTAGTTCATGTGCCTCGTCTACAATAATAATGTCTGGTATGTTGTTGTATTTATTATCAATAGATTCTAGCCCAGCAAAATGAATTCGCTCAGGGAATTGATCAATTAAACAACGCTGTGTTAATTCTTCTTCCCACTGAGTTAACAAATATTTAGGAGCCAAAATGATTGCTTGATGATTTGGATGATCCAATAGCTTCTGACGAAGAATTACTCCTGCTTCGATAGTTTTGCCCATTCCGACCTCATCTGCAAGTAAGTATCGAGGAACAGGATCCTCTAAGACGCGTCGAATCACCTCAACTTGATGAGGAAGTATTTCAATGCCCGAGGAGATCAGTCCCGTCATTCCGCCAGCTACTGCTCGCTGTTCTATTAGCATCTGTAAAAATGAATTGCGTCTCTGATAAAAAAAAGATGTCTCCTGCCCTAGAATTGACAACACTTCCATAGGATTAGTAGTAGAATCAGCACATCGGACAAAAAGATCCTTTTGAGAAATATAACGAGAATATGTATCTGGAAAATCTACTTCATACTCGTCATCAAGTTTGCGAAGAGCCCTTCCCATCTTCCACTCGTCTTTTTCCACATCATAGTAGTAACATCTCGACTGGTGTTCCAATACTACCGATTTAATATCAAGTATAGAGAACCAGTCACTCGTTTGTTTATTAATTGAATGAAAATAAGTTACCTCAACTGTTTTCTTGTCTGCTGAGATGGTTGATAAACTTCCAATTCCCATTGAGTTAGAAGTGACTGTAACAAATGAACCTACATAGATTCTAGACATTGAACTCCTCCAAGTAGAAATTGAACTCTAGTAAGTACTGACGATCTGATTAAAAAAATAAGACCCTACAAAAGTAGGGTCTCTCTAAGTCCAAATTATAGTTTAATATATTTCAAGTGCCACTACGCCCTTATTGTTAGTATAATCATACCAAATACCAAATGATTGTCAATCTCTGTATTGTAAAAATACGGATGAAACTTCTTTTGAATTACTTCCCTAGGAGACCACGTCTTCTCCAAACAAATTACTTCAAACCCCACGCTTATTCCCCCACAACAAAGTGTGTAACTGCGGGAGAACTTTAACCTGTTTCAACTCCGTTGATACCATGACTTGATTAATCAACCACTCGTATTTCTCTAATAAAGCAAATACCAAACTTTCTCTATCAACTGTCGTTACATCGCTATTTCCGACCTGCAAAACCAGTCTCATGTGAGGATAGCGCTTATGAACTTTTATAGCATACTGAAGATCATCTTCATCAAAAATGACTACTTTAATACATATTTCATTCGGACTATTATTCAAGTTCTTGATAACCCCATCTAATCTATCCCAATCGGTTATCATTCCTGAACTTGGTGGTTTTGGGGAAACCGTCAAGTCGTCAATATCCGCCATCCAATCTTGCCATCTGCTTCCTTGTGTTTCTAACCCAACTCGAATCCCCTTATCATGAAGCAAATCGACCAAATATCCAATATTCTTTATAAGTGCTGGATTACCGCCAGAAATTGTTACATGCTCGAACGTAGTTCCACCAAGAGAATTCAATTCATCGTAAATCGTTTGAGCAGATAATTGTTTAATTTCATTCTTTGCAGAACCATCCCATGTAAAGGAGGAGTCACACCATGAACAGGAATAGTCACAGCCAGCCGTCCGAACAAACATCGTTTTTTGTCCGATTACCAAGCCTTCCCCTTGAACAGTTGGCCCGAATATTTCTAAAACCGGGATAGAATTTTCTCTGTGAGTCAATCTGCCATCCACTCCCGTCTTGCTTCAGCATAGCTGGTTGGCGTTTCGAATAACCTTACAAACTCAGTTCTTGCGTCCACTTCTTTTGATGAGTATTTTTCCGTACTTAGTGCCGCTTCCATCTGCTCATACAGCCAAACAACTATGTTTTCCGCAGTCGTGTTCATTAATGGCAATGTTTCATTTAGATATCTGTGGTCTAAGAATGGTTCAATTTGCTCACGCCAAATTGTTTTCAACATGCTAAAGTCTATCGTCAGGCCAATCTCATTTGTATAGCCACTTATTCCAAAAACCACCTTATAGGTATGGCCATGTAGATTTTTGCATTTGCCTTCATAAGCATGTAAATGATGCGCGGCGTCAAAGGTGAATTCCTTACTGACCAATACTCTGCGCTGATGATATTTTAACTGATTTTCAGTAATATCCATTCCAAACTTTTGCAATGCATCTACAATGACAAATTGTCCTGGTACTTTATTCATGACATTTGCTCCAAATTTCTTGTCTGTAAAAAAGTATCCAGACCAGCTTTTCTCAACTGACAAGCCGGACAATTACCACAACCATCCCCGATAACCCCGTTATAGCAGGTTAATGTCTTCTTACGTACAAATTCAAAAGCACCTAACTGATCAGCCATCTCCCACGTCTCTGCTTTATTAATCCACATCAACGGAGTATGAATGATAAAGTTATGATCCATCGCTAAATTTAACGTTACATTTAGAGATTTAACGAAATCATCCCTGCAGTCGGGATAGCCACTGAAATCTGTTTCGCATACACCTGTTACAATATGTCGAGCCCCTACTCCTTTAGCAAAGACCGCCGCGAAACTTAAAAACAAGTGGTTTCGTCCTTCTACAAATGTACTTGGAAGTTCGCCATCATTATGAACAATTTCTACATCATCACGTGTCAACGCATTTTGAGTTAATTGGCCGAGTAGGCTCATATCAAGTAAAGTCCATTTTACTCCTAATTCATCAGCAATTTGATTAGCACATTCAATTTCTAATGCATGCCTTTGACCATAATTGAAGGTGACAGCCTCCACCTCATCAAATTGCTTCATTGCCCAAAACAAACAAGTTGTACTATCTTGACCGCCACTAAATACTACAACGGCTTTTTTGTTTTTTTTATCCATTTGCTTAACCTACTTTCTTACCAGTCTCATTTTAATGTTAACAGATGTGCTACCTTATCGAAAGTTGACTATTTATCGTCTCCAACAACTAATCTAATCTCTACAACATCAAACAAGTTGGGGAATTTTTCTTTAATCTCATCCAGCAGACGCTTCCATTGTATTGGAGGAAGTGTACTATATCCATTTTCGATAAGTAATCGGATATGCCGTTTTATGGAGGGCCTAATTTGTGGGCTTTCGTTGATTTTTTCTAGTAGGTGACAGATACTTTCAACATCTTCACAATCAAAATCATTTCTGATTACTTGAAGAAGGTGCAATTTGGTCTGCTCATGTTGAAGTTTTCTTTCGACCCGCTCTCTTAATTCATAGAAATCTATAGATTGCCATTCAGCAATTAAGGAACTCAACTCAGCACCAATATGTTTCTTTTTCCCTAGACGATTTACACCATTCCCCAATCTAATCAGGAGTTTCTTTATATGCTCTAAATCCCCTAACTTAATTTGAAGATCCAGCAGATACTTCACTAAATTTCGTGGAGTAAGAGCAAGGCAGTTTTTCAAACTTTCCAATTCCTGAATAATAATTATTAAGTTAGCTTTACTCGCCTCTAATTCAGACCAGATTACTTCGTCCTTTTCATTGATCTTCGCTTCTTCTTGTCTATAGTTTGTTTGCGCACAACTCTCAGTGAGAAGATTTGCAACTTCAAGCATTATCTCGTCAAAATGTTTACTCAACTGCCTTAACTCATTAAATAAATTAGTAGCACTTTTATATTGAGCGGCGAGTGCTTGATCATCCAATTCTTGTTCCAGCAAAGTGTAAGCAACAAAGTCTTGTTGTGTAATACTCTTCTTCCCGCTAAAAGCTTTAATTTGTTCAGCAAGTTCTATCAATTTCAAATTATTGGAACCAAGTAAAAATGGAATCATGTTCATCCTTTTTTCGAGTGACTGCTTAAAGCTCTCTTGAAGTAATTCAAAGTATTTATGGTAACTTTCTTTCAATTGGGATAGAAATACCCTTAGAGTAGTATCTCCAATTTGGTAGTTTTCTAAGATTTTCGATGGCACAAGATTCATAAACCAATAATCAAATTCTTCATTCGTCAAAACCGCTTTACTAGGCGGCTGAAAAAAGTTATCACGTAACAAGTACCAATCTGAATAACAATCCTCAAGAAGAGCTAATAATTCTGTTCGGAATGGAGAATATTCAATTACATTTGAGGCCCAAGATGATTTGCTGTATATTTGAGCATTTTGAACCCAGTTTTTCATACCGTACACAAATACAGGAAGATTCAACCCAAGAGCCTGTTCAAGAGAATTAAGCCATTCATCATGGATTGACTCTGCTTGATGTATCCATTTAGCAATTTCATATTCATTGGAATTTTTCTGAAATATCCTTACCTTTTCTGAATACTTCATGGTTTGAAAGTTGGCAATTTGAATAGCAGTAAATCCTCTGCTGACGCTTATTGTAGACTCATCCTTGTTATTCTGGAGTGTAATCGGATACCTTGTTCGATTCACAACTTCACTTCGCTGAATGGATGATGAAGTTTTGGATGTGAATGAACGGGACATATGAATTCCCTTTACAGCATCATGAACCAATGCAGCTACCCCGGATCTAACCGGCAATAATAATTCTTCATTTACATCTCTTCCTTCTACCCAATCTCTAACCACTGCCTTTTCATTGAAACCATTATTACTATCTTTTTTCGGCTCATCAAGAAATTGCTGCTCCTCTCTTAAGCTACTTCCAACACTATTTAGTTTCACAGTGATTTGATTATCCTTATATCCAAAATACCTTAATACAGGTTCTGAAATTGTAATCTTCTCCGCTTCTTCAGAGGCATACCATTCTGCGAGAGTTTTGATAAAAACATCCGAATGCTCAGCGAACATCTCCCTCCTTATTATAGGAAGTATTCTACTAATATCTTTCTTACCTCTTAGAAAAAAGCGAATAACTTCTTTACTATTCAAAATCATGTAACGTAATTTCCCTTTTCCCATTGGAATTGCATCATACGTTCTCCTTAACATATGGCTATTAAATGGAAGCAACTGAACTTCAATATCATTTAATTTAGATTCAATCTCACTTGATTCTGTGGTAATACTTGAACATTGGTCGTAGTACGGACACTCAGGAGCGCATTTAAAGCCTTGTGTTGCTTTCAACTGTGTAAGGTACTTAGCCATATAAGGTATTACTTGTCCACGATCTAGGTTGAAAAAGTCTTTCCCTGATTCGTCAGATAGCCATAACTTTTTTACCCGGTCATTTATGGTGTCAAGATTTTGGATTCTTTGTGTAAGACTGAATCCTTGTTCTGTATCCTGAACCGCGCCAGGCGTTAGACCAATTACTACATCCCAATTCCCCTCTTCTAATGTAATAAGTTGATCCAATATATTGGTTGCGTAAATATTAACCGATTGAACAAGATCGTCAATGAGTAGCAATGGACGGATACCCTTGCTTTTTATCTGCTGGGATAATTGTTTAAACAGGGTTCCAATGTCCCGTCCTTCAAACAGAAAATGGTCCAGTTTCCGAGAAAGTGTTTGTCGAAATGTTGCATACTCCAGGGGGATATTAACAGTCGTGTTAGCAAGTAACGATTCGAATTGCTCACGATGTAGAACTTCTAGTGGTTTTTTGATTCTTCCTCGTTTAACTTGAGAAGTAAATTCAATAATATTCTTCTCAATTATTGATCTCAACAATAGTGCTGCTGGAACAATTTCCTCATCTGATTCTAGCGATTCGGCAAGTGCCGTCCAGACCATTTGGTTAACAAGCGTAATAGGCTTTTTAAGTAATAGCCCCCACTTATCTTCGTCAATACAAACATCTAAAGACAAATTTAATGCGTTTAAACATTTTTTGATTAGTGTCTGAGGGTTTAACTCTGTCCGTGAAATTCGTACCACCGGTCGTTCAGATACCTCCACTAACCATTTATCTTTTAGCCAACGAAGCAGTTCAGATTTCCCTGATCCCGTCGAACCAAATACTAAATAAACCCTGTTGCCATCAGAATCAACTTCCTTGAGTTCTTCCAGCAATTCGCCTTCCGTAACCTCGGCGATCAGTTGATTGTCATTAAATCTATGCATTACTTGAGGGAAATGGGTCTTTCTAAAATACTCAGGCGATTGGTCATAGCGCTCGTCTGCAGTTCCTACTAAAAGTTTAAGCGAATTTTTGTTGAGACAGGGCATCATTTAAATCACATCTCCTCTCCACCTTAATCCAATTTAATTCATTTTTGGGACCATATGACTTATAGTGTAAATCTTGCATGTAACTCAGTTCCAACACCCCTTCTTGATGTAATGCCATTAAAGAAAAGATAACCCCTCTGTATATATTTCCTTCCGCTGTTAAACATGGTATGACCGGATGAATAATATTTTCACAAAATGGATGCAATCCGCCCTCCCATGCCTCATTCCCCTTAATGATACTTTTCATTAACGAAAGCTGTGGAAGTGCATAGAAGCCTGAATATATACGTCTACCCAATCCCCAGCATTCCATCATTCGCTTCCATGCATTAACTTTCTCATGCCCAACTAATGTTTTCATTAATTGGCTATTGATTTGGTAGTGAATATTGCTAACAAACAATCTATCCGGCTTGACAAATAATTGTTCAAATAGGGAAGCAAATATTTTATCAAGCGAATCGCTAGGTAGATCTTCAGAAATTGAAAGTTTCCTTAATTTTAATAAAACCTCTTTGTTGCACCATGGTTTGTCTTGTAGAACAAAATATTTACATTTGTCTTTATATACAAACTGTAAATCCTCTAATACGGTCAAACCGCATTCAATTAAAGATGTGATGTCCCCGCTGTCCACATGCTGAAATTTTGCTTTTAACTTCTTTAAATCCAGTCCTGGATTAGTTCTTAAATTTTCGTAAATCACTTCAATTTCCGGTCCGTAGCACATTTGAAACAACATGCTCGCTCCTCCTCTTCTTATTTTCTAAAATATCGTTAAACGTTCTAAGTAAGTGGTAATAGTTATGGATTGATCTTAACTTCATATATTCTCTTGGGGATGGGACTAAGATCTGTTTTGCATCATTTTCACATACAGGGCATTCACAATTAAGCGGATTTTCCAATCGTGGACTTGTGGGTTTAGCTCGAGATTCTGAGAGGAAAAAGGTTCTAAATGGTCTGCTGTAGAACACTTGAAAGAACGCAGCTGCCATCGTTGGTCGTGTTGAATCAAATGAATTTACACCAATATCAACCATTGCACTAAGTTGGGGAATCCCTGTTACTCCAAAGACATGTAAGTTTGAAGACCCAACAACATCTGCAGCACTTCTGATCATTTCAATTTGGTGCGTCTGATGTTTAAAAAGTAACGATCCAATTCCAAATTTGGTATACCCCATCTTGATCAGTTCATATGCAGAGAACTCAATACTAGCTTGGTCATAACCTTGGATGACTCCCATTGGTTGAACATATTTCGGAAGATTACACTTATGAAAAATATTGAAATACTCATAAGCGTTAAATAGCGTTCTTTCTATCGCCATGTAACGTTCAGATAAAGAGGACTTATTTAACAATGGTTCATCAAAATGAACCATTTGAACATTTGCTTCTTTTTCGCAATCTTCTAAGATCGAGAGTTGAATATCAAAAACATCTTTTAGTGGAGGCCTAATTTTTTGTTTAACATAAAACACTGATCCACAGTCTAGTATTAGCTTGCTAGGTTTATTTTTATACCTTTTTACCCCACCTCTATTGTCAGGTATAGCACTAATTAAAACTGGACATTGAGGAAAGTAATCACAAAATACAGCATCACTGTGTGACCAACCAATATAAAATTCCATATTCTTATCTCCTTTCACAAAAAATATTACGTGATCATACGTGATAATTTGATTTTAGCACAGTTTACCATCTCTCATCTACTCTTGGAATAAAAAAAAGAAGCCATCAGGCTTCTTTTATCCATTGTCTCCATATTTCATATATTAAATCGCGTTGTGCATCATTAAATTTATAACTTCCTTTATTAACAAATAACACTGGGTTGTCTCTGTCAAAAAACTGACCTTTCCAATTTTCATAATGAAATTCTTTTGAGAGTAGGGGCAGCGGCAGATTGGTTAACTGAGAATCCTCAGTCCATTGCTCCATGAAATATCTAATATAGCAATACCAAGCAATGGCTGAGTCGGCAATGGATTTTTTTCGGAACTGTTTCCTCTGTGCTACAGGAAGATACCCTAGTACAGGATAATCATTCATTATTGAGTCAACATACTTAATTAAATCTTTAGCTAATCGAGGACATAAACTCCGTTCAACTCGATACCTTTGAAAATCCTTAAAAATATCATGCAGTGATCTAGTGGTCATTAATTTAGTGGAATTGCTGCTTATTTTCTCCCCCTTCTCAATCAACCGTTCGAAACGCTCAAAAGACATTAATTGATGCATACAGTAACTAGGAAAATACTGGGCTTCAGATACAATTAGAACGACGTATTCATCACTTATACTGCCGCTGGGCAATTTATAAGTAAACCGGGGGTTCGTCACTTGTAACTTATTGTTTATTAAACTTACCACAGCATCATAATTTACTAAAATGACGTCTTCACCAATTACATCAGACTGAATTATAGGAAAACCCCAGTCTTTAATCGCACCTAATGGCATTACCGCAAAATAAACGTCATTATTCTTTCTGGTTAAATTGCTTACGTTTTCAAAAGTAAAAACCATGGAATTTCCCCCAACGCAAATATGCCTTAGTGTACCACACTAAGGCGTAACTGCGCACTATTTATTCCACCGTTTTTTCAATTCCTGGATTTGACTGTAGTAGACATGTGTATTATGAAACCCTCTCCGTCTGTTTCTATTATTACCTCTGAATACAATCACATCAATTCCAATTTCCTTACATATATTACAATCACATTGTTCCCATGGACGTTCAGACAAAACCTCTCTGTAGAGATCCTCATGCACTTCACGGTTTTCCCCTAGAATTTTATCGTATTCTAGTATAGCTTCAAGTGTAGATGATATTTCTCTTTCTCCATCACTGAATTCCCTTAAAGCGATTAATGCCCCCTGTTCAAGCCTCTTATAATCATCAAACTCAATCTCATCATTATTTTGCATCATTTTTTTTACTCTTCCGGACGTTTCTTTTGCTTCGGGTATTCTGATCGCTGTGTAATGTTTACCACTCAAGGTATGATAGTTATGCCCTGTTCCTAACCACGCTCTTCTCAAAGGGGAAGAGGAGTCAAAAGAAGTAACACCCAGTTTATGGAATGATTCCATTGTTTTCATATCTCGTGCAACCCCAAACAAGTGCATACGAAACGTAGGATCAGGAATAACAGGTGCTATTTCTTTAAGAATTTCATATATTTTTTCGGATTGTTCTCTAGCCAATCCACCCAAGGCAACATAGTCATAGCCTAGTCCAATAAGATGCTCTACTGCTCTTCGGAAAGAAGGCGGGTCCCATCCTTGGACTATACCTATCGGATGAAATTGATAGTTACTTGTTTCCCTATTTTCCCTATACATGCGTATAAACTCTTCCGCCATAGTAAGGGTTAGTTCATAACGCCGGTTTCTAATATTTTCATCTCTCTGGAAGGGACCCACTATTAGATGGTCAATTGACACCCCATAATCAAAACCCAGGTTGTGATAGTAATCTATAATCTCTTGAGTCGTATACGGCGGTACTTCTTTATCAATATAACTAAAGGCACCACAATCCCCCATAATCGGGTATTCCCTAGGTAGTCGATAAAAATCGTGTAACCCCATATCATTAATCATCAGATTTTTTTGCTTAGTAGCATTATCGATATTCACTTTAGAAACAAGCAGTCCATCAAACTGAGGTCTTTCAAAAATCTGATGAGCATACACATCATTTTCTAATGGATTCCTGTTTTTTTCAGAGAAATCAGCCATAAAGTCATAATTTGGATCGACTCTATCATCATTCTCTGGAAGATAAAATCTGGGTTCCTCAATGCAATTTATAGCCACTAACTCATCTGGTACAGGAAACATTTCATTATAGAACCGTAATAAGTCTTCTTTTTCAGATGAATCACTAAATAACTCAGGTTGTTTTGTTGAATCAATTGAATCCAAAATAAACTCTCTAACCTGATCAGGATGATTCATTATTGTACTCCACTTCTGATCTATGTTAGATGTAATAATATTCCTTAATAAATGTGCAAAAAGATACCCTTTGATTCCTATCAAACCATATTTTAACGTTTTAGCTTCTTTTTCTCCAATAGTTAATACATGATAATCGTCCCAGTTTAGAATTCGAGAACGACTGGATGCTCCTGCAAAAAAGATCGCTTTTTGATTACTTTGTAACTTTAATGGCCACTCCACCGCTTGCAAGTATTTGTCTCCAAGCAAGAAAAAAACAAGATTATAATCGGCAACTTTCTTTTGTAAATTTTGTGTAATTTCAAGTTGACGCGCCCATTTTTTTATAGTCTGCGAGTCCATTGTATTAAAAGTCACTTCATACGGAACAATTTGCGCATCTTCATTCAAAAGACCATAACCCGCTGAAATAATGCAAAGATCAATTTCCCCGCCTTGTTTCCGGTATTCTTTAATACCACTCATTAGCGCAAGGTGTTGACTCCCTGTATACATTTCATCAGCACGTTCTTTGAACTCCAACAATTCTGCTTCTCTTTGTTTCAATACATTTTCATTTTTGAAATCATCAAATACAAGTTGATTTATCGGTTTGTGTAACTTCTCTCCAGTACAAGAAGTGACAACAAGAATACGTTTTGACAAAATCATCACATCCCTTATCAACACAATATAAAATAGGGCGAGAACGCCCTATTTCTAAACAGCTTTTGTGTGTTTCAAAAAAAAATTTTTAACAATAATTGCAGCAAGTATTTGAACCAATGTCTTAAAAATGATTTGACCAACAATCGCCAGAAATACAGCATTCCAGGGAAGAATATTAGCTCCCAGTGGGGATAGTCCCACAATAACAAAAATAATACTATCTAGTATTCCACCAACAATACCACTGTATGCTACCCTCATATGAAAAGGTAGTTTAAGGCGCGAATAGATTTCGGTATCTGTGGTCTCAGATACCGCAAATGTAATGATTGAAGCAAATACAATCCAAAGTGTATCACCAAGTAAATATGATGTTAATGCTGATAAAACCATTGCTATTAAAATGAGGAAATAGGTCTTCCGCCTACCAACAAAATTTTGTACAAAATCGCGGAATATAAATGTTGCCCCTATTATAAATGTCCCTGCCGGAATAATAAAAGGTCCAATAAAAAATGGGGGTACTCCTGCTGTTACGACATTTGATAAAACAATAGCAAGCAAATAAGCTAATATCGTAAAGTATTTAATATTACATCACCTCTTCAGTCCGGTCACCCTCTAATTATAACACCACTTTTTGTTCCGAGCTACCCTCACCAAACAAAATAAAACTACAAATTTCGACTCATTCTGCTAAAAAAAATATTGAGAGAGGAATTTTCTGCTTTAAGTTGAATAATTATATGAACACTTTTTCCTTATAACTTGGTTGAAAAAATGGAGGTTATTTAATTGAACAATTATGGTAAATCTGCTATTCGTTCAGTAGAACTCATTCATTCTGGTGAAGTTTCCTATACAGAAGAAGCATGGGAAATAGCGACTAGAGAATTTTTTACAATTAAGACCAAGGCATGTCCCAGAAGTGCTTTTCTAGGATTATGCGAGGCAGGTTTGATAAAAGATGTGTATCAGACACATATCAAACAGCCTCTTAAAGCTTCCACTAACAAAGACCATACAGTAGAAGCTGTTAAACTACTTTCAGAGAATGAAGCATATGCTTCATTTAAACCGCTTCAATTGTGGCGAACTCTTATGAATGGAAATCCTAAGTCTCATAATTTTCAAATGGATGTTGTTTTGGCATTATGGAAAAATGATTTGATTGTTCCTTATAAATCTCTTGTCGCACTTTAGAATTTCAAAGTTGGCAATCAGAATTATTACCAATTGTTTCGTTTCTTCCTAACTGACTATCAATTAGAACATTATGCATATTGACGGTAATACTATCGAATACTAATTCTACCCTTATTTTTCATTTCATCACGCCCCTTGGGAATAGCCACGCCTGTAAAGGAGCCAAGACGAGTTCACGTCAACCTTTACAGGCCATCGTGATGAATTGCTAACTTGTTCGAGCATCGCATACCACTCATGTGAGGTGATAAAATCCTGCGTCAATCCCTCATCAACACCGCCACACTCTCCACATGCACTGTATGCGGAAACATATCCACCGGCGTAACCTCTACCGTGCGATATCCGCCATCCTTCAGCACCCGCAGATCCCTTGCCAACGTAGACGGATTACAGCTCACGTACACCACGCGCTCCGGCTTCATCTCAAGAATCGTCTCCAGCAAGCGAGGGTCGCACCCTTTACGCGGAGGATCAACCACGATGACATCGGCCTCGATGCCCTGCTCTTTCCAGCGCGGAATCACGTCTTCGGACGCGCCGACTTCAAACTCTACATGCTTCATACCGTTCAGTTCCGCATTCGCACGCGCATCCTCGATCGCTTCCTTCACGATTTCGACCCCATACACCTTCTTGGCATGTTGGGCCAAAAACAGGGATATCGTCCCAATGCCACAATAGGCGTCAATCACGGTCTCCGCTCCGGTTAATCCTGCATACTCCACCGTTTTACCGTACAGTACTTCTGTCTGGGCAGGGTTCACCTGATAGAAGGAACGCGCGGAAATGGCGAACTTCACATCGCCTATATAGTCATGGATGACCTCACGACCCCACAGGACGCGGGTCACATCCCCGAAAATAACGTTCGTTTTGCGTGTGTTAACATTTTGGCAAACACTCACAACAGCCGGGAGCTCCTCACGAATAGCAGAGATCCACTCGTTAACACATGGAATCCGCTCGCCATTGGTCACGAGTACAATCATCATCTCCCGGGTAGCAAAACCGATCTTCACCACGACATGGCGAAGCAAGCCCTGACCTGTCTCTTCATTGTAGGCGGTGATGCCTAGCTTCCGCCCAATGGCTTTGACGCGGCTGACGACCTCGTCGTTCTGTTCATGTTGGATTAGGCACGTTTCCATGTCGACGATCCGGTGGCTGCCGCGGGCGTAAAAGCCGCCGACCAAGCCACCTTCCGTTACACCGATAGGTACCTGGGACTTGTTGCGGTAGCGCCAAGGCTCGCTCATGCCGAGTGTCGGACGCACGAGGATTCCCTCTCGATCTGAATTGCCAGTATCTTGTCCATCTTCCACACGCGTCTCTCCAGCACCTGCCGCCTCACGCACCACCCGCAGCTTCCCGATCCGCTCCAGGTTGTCCACCACCAACTGGCGCTTCCACTCCAGCTGTCCGGCGTAACTCATATGCTGCAGCTGGCAGCCGCCGCATTGGTCGTAGATCGGGCACGGTGCCGCGATGCGGTTCGGGCTCTGCTCGACCAGTTCCAGCAGCTTGGCGTAGCCATACTGCTTCTTGGTCTTGAGCACCTTCACCCGGGCCTTCTCGCCCGGCAGGGCGCCCTGAACGAACAGGGTGTAGCCG
Source organism: Paenibacillus sp. LBL (assembly GCF_029893715.1). Lineage (NCBI taxonomy): Bacteria > Bacillati > Bacillota > Bacilli > Caryophanales > Paenibacillaceae > Paenibacillus > Paenibacillus sp. LBL. The sequence goes on from NZ_JARXYU010000014.1 coordinate 59,406, forward strand.
TCGGCACGGCCGACCCCTTCCCCGTCATGGTTCATTCCTATAATATCGATCACGACCTCGTCGTTCTTGGCCACCGGCAGGTCGAGGAGGGCGGCCGAAGACACCGCCGGCTTGCCGCTGCGGCGCGTGTCGCTTCCCTTGCGGTTCTTCTTCATGATGTGCTGTTCACTTCTTTCCGTTCAACTTGTCTCTTGCTACTCTATATTCCCCATCGGATCATCATCCATTATAAAAGCGGATGCTCTCCGTTACTGTTCCTTCACTTAAACAACAAAAAGCTCCCCCAAGGGAGCTTATCGCACAAGCTCTCGTCCATCATTATACGGGAGCTTCCTATGTTATTCAATCCAAGAACCTGCAAATCCAATCATTTACTTACAACAGCCTGGAGTCTTAACGGCGACTCGCAGCCTGTTCCATCTCTTCCAATGGCCCATTGCCTCAATCGCCTGCCTATCCCTGATATCCTGGCTATTACACTGACTCAGACAAAACAACCATGGGTCATATACGCACTCGGCGCTATCTCTAGCCTTGGGTTATTGCTTAGTTAGCATTTCGGATCTGACTCCCAACTATCGGCCAGACCACCGTGTCTTATGCACTCGATGCTATCGCCCAACAGTCAGCTATCGCTCCCTACGCACACCAACGCCATTTCTCACAACCGCCATCTCACCCAAAAATCCTTAAATGCTGCGGCAGGACACGGAACGTGCCCGGCAGGACGCCACCGAACTCGCCGTCCAGGTTCAGCTGAACCGGTCCGGGAGAGACGACCTCCATATAGTCGGTGCGGAAATGCACGACCTTCTTGTCGTTGATATGCTCGCCGCGCAGGGCGAGGGTAGCGACGCGTACGAACTCCGCCAGATTGCACTTGCGCAGCGCAATGACGTCGAACAGACCGTCGTCAATGCTCGCGCCCGGCGCGATTTTGTCGAAGCCGCCGACCGAGTTGCTGTTGGCAATGAGGAATACCATGAATTCGTCATGGATCGCCTCATGACCGCTGGCGTTGATGATGAGCTCCTGCGGCGTAAGGCTGACCATTTTCTCGATCCCCTTCAAATAATACGCCAGCTGCCCGATCATCGTCTTCAGCTTGCTCGGCACCTCGTAGGTGAGCTCGGTCAGCGTACCACCGCCCGCTATATTAATGAAGTAGCGATCATTGGCTTTGCCCACGTCAATCGGACGTGTCTCGCCTCGAATCACCAGATCGCAGTACTCCTCCCAGTTCTTCGAGATGCCGAGTGCCCGTGCAAAATCATTCGTGGTCCCCATAGGGAATATGCCGAGCGGCGGAAGGTTATCCCTGCCAGCCATCCCGTTGATGACTTCATTGATCGTTCCGTCGCCTCCGGCGGCAATCACAAGATCGTACCCCCGCTCTACAGCATCTGCAGCTTCACGGGTAGCATCTCCCTCCCCCTTGGTAGCATGACTGGAGGTTTCAATGCCAGCACTGTCCAGACGGTCCAAAATATCAGCAAGCCGACGCTTCATCTCCTCCCGGCCGGAGGTTGGATTATAGATTAACCTTGCACTTCTCATTAACGATACGCCACCTACTTATGATTTCAAGGATTGAAGAAGAAGTTTGGCCTGCGACTCCATCCACTGCGGAAGCAGCGGGTGTGGAAGCAAAGTCCTGCCGGAATACCGGCACTCAAGCCCCTCGAGCCGATCGGGTATAACCTTCTCCGTAAAATACCCCTCACTCAAAAAAAGCGGAGCTACGATCACATCGCAGCCGCGCTCCATCCATGCTGTCACTTTGTCCCGCACATCGCCGGGACTGAGTAAGGCATAATCCGCGCTTGTACCGCTTACTTCGCTAACTCGCCGTGCCAATGAGTTAATACCCTTTTCCCAGCGGCGGCGAAACAGATCATGCCTGCTGCCGTGTCCGACAAGAAGAATGACCTCCTTCGCCGGATTCACGGACAGCTCTCTTACTTTATCCCATACCATTGCGGCAATCTCGGGGTCGTCATCCATCGGCGCACCGAAGTGAATCCGGGATCGTACCCTGAACGGCGCAAGGTTGGTTTCCATGTCCGGAACAGCCTTCGCTCCTATAGCATAAGCTATTTCGTCAACATGTGTGCTGCCGGACGAGACAAATAACGGAATGACCACGATGTCAGTGACACCCTGATCCTCCAAGGCCGTAATGCCGTCCTGAATCAGACGGCCTTCTACCAATTCCAGATAGGAAGATACGACCGGTATATCCATGCGGGACGCCAATTCGTGGACAGCTTCGTCCACCAGCGATACCCAGTTCTGTTCACGCGAACCATGACTAATAACCAGCACACCCGGCTTCGTCATGATTTTAACGCCCTAAACGCTCCAGCGTCATTTTATAACCGTCATTGCCGTAATTCAGGCAACGCTTCACACGCGAGATGGTTGCGGTGCTTGCTCCCGTTTCTGCTTCAATCTGGTTGTATGTGCAACCCTTGCCAAGCATACGCGCTACTTCGAGCCGTTGTGACAAGGACTGGATTTCGTTCACGGTGCAGAGATCATCGAAGAATACATAGCATTCTTCCACACTGCTCAGGGTTAATACAGCTTCGAATAATTGATCGATGCTTTTATCATTTAACTTCTTTAATTGCACTGGATGATCATCCCCTATTGTTACTGTGTATAACACTCGCACTCCCATTGTACCCGAGCGGATATAGTCTTTTCAAGCATTAACGATTTCACGCACTGCAGGACAACCATTACGAGAGGTCATTCACCCTGATGTACTCTCTTATTTTAACCTAACGAAGGACACGCCAAAACCTTCCTGGGCCATCGCCCGATTCCGCTCCTATCCCGAAAATAGGGGTATTCGCCTAAACCCATCGCCCGCCCGTATCATACAGTATAGTATCTTAACTCACAAAGGAAAGTGATATCATGACTGGTCATTCTCACTATTATCATCGCCGACCTTCCTCTTCTAAGCGCTCGCTAAGCGAATATGATTCACTGCCGCAGGAGCCAACGTCATACCCCGGTATTTCTCCATACAGCGATTTTCCAGAAGTCGGCGAATCCAATCTGTATCCATACGCTGACGCTCTTTCAAACGATACGCTGCCTGTACCGGGCATGGAGGCTTCGGCTTCGGCTCTAACACCATCCAGCAACTCTGGCGGCGGGGGTCTGGCAAGTCTCCTCGGCGGAGGCGGCAGCGGGAGTGGAGGCGGAATAAGCAAACTCCTTGGCGGCCTCGGGGTCAACAATCTGAGTGACGTCAAGGGCCTCATCGATCGGATGGGGGGCATCGACGGGCTGGTTAACAACATCGGCAAGGTACAGAAGGTCATGCAGGGCTTCCAGCAGCTTGCGCCCATGGTTTCCCTGCTTGCAGGCGCGTTCACGAAGAAGAAGGGCGGCCGCGGATCATCCACGGCATACACGGACCAGAACGACGACTACGAATACAGACCGCGGAAACGCCGGTCCTCGGGGGGCAGACGACATTCCGGCTCGCGCAAAAGCTCAGGATCACGCAAAGGCAGACGTCGTCGTTAATCTGAAGTGAAATCTCGGCATCAGCACCAGCACCGCGCATTTCAGCAAGACCACAGCCTCTGAACAGCTGAGACGATCTGCTCTGACCAACAGCGCAGCTGCGCCTTAGCGAACAACAGGCGGGATAAATAGTAAGCTCATACATGACGAAGTAGGCTCCGGTCTGTCAATTCCAGACTGGAGCCCTATCTTTTTTCCTAAAATATGATCCTATTCAGCGCGTCCAGTCCCCTTCGGGACCGGCTTCTTGCTGCTCGTCGCTCTCGAGTGACTTCAGGCGGAACCAATAAGAGCCGCGCAGACCGGAACGCAGCAGCATCGTAATGCTGCCCAGCAGATACAGCACCGTCGCAATCCGCTTCATCTGCGGATAGAACATCAGAATGCTGCCCGCAATGAACAGCAGCCCTGTCATAATTTCGCTGATGACCATGCCAACCTCGTAACGGTTCGTAACGGCCAGCTTACGCTTTCGTTTCCAGGCCGAGCGGAACATCCGGCGCAGGAGCCGGTTACGAACAGGCTCATCTTGGTGACGCGATGTACGCTTCTTGGGATGTGGTTTGAGCCCAGGCTTCATATGCAGTCCCCCCTCAGCAAGCTTATACCCCTTACGGAAGAACAAGAACCACAGCGATTCAGCATTGGCCTTTTTTATGTAGGACAACCCTTCCCGATAATCCGATCAACATTTACCTAACACTTGGAACGGCAGAGACACTGGAAGGAAGTCCGTCTGATTCAGAAGAGCTTAACGACTTCACGTCCACGAACCCTCTTATTTAAACCAGCCTCGCCGAATAAACCACGTCACCATGCCTCCGCCGAGCACAAACATCAGCAGAAGCACAAGGAAATATCCATAATGCCACCCAAGCTCCGGCATATTCTCAAAATTCATCCCGTAAATCCCGGCGATCAGGGTGAGCGGCATGAATATGGTCGTGATGACCGTGAGTGTTTTCATAATCGTGTTCATCCGGTTCGAATTCACCGATATGTAGCTGTCCCGAAGATCCGCCGTCATCTCGCGGTCCGCCTCAATCATGTCCGCCAGCTTCAGCAGGTGATCATAGATATCGGAAAAATAGGCATGGTGCGCGTGATGCTCCATATGCTGCGAATTCACGATCCGGTACAGCAGATCCCGCATCGGCACGACCGTCCGCCGCAGGCGCAGCAGTCTGGAACGAAGCGCAAACACCTGATTCATCAGGTCCTCAACGGAATCCTTCTCCCCTTGGCTTTCCAGCTCGGCCAGCTCATCCTCTATGGCAAACAGGCTTGGGAAATACTGATCCACCAGCTTATCCATAATGGTATACGCCGTAAAGCTTGGACCATCCTGACCGAGCGGTCCCTTGCCGGCGACTGAGGTCACCCGTTCCCAGGCATCATCCATTTCGGACAGCTCCTGCTGGTGGAAGGAGACCACAAACGCAGGGCCCAGAAACAGATCCACCTCCACCGCCTGCAGCGTATCCGGCTGAAGCGCATGCAGGACAAAAAACTTCGTTTGTTCGTAATAATCCAGCTTGGGCCGCTGCAGAATGTGCAGACAGTCCTCCACCGCCAGCGGATGAAAATGAAAATAACTCTCCAGCATCCGCGCTTCCTCCGGCGTGGGATTGCTGAAATCCGCCCAGATCCAGGCGTAGTCCTCCATCCGGATCTCTTCGAGTGAAAGCCCGGTGACCGTTTCATAGCTTGGCGTAATGCCTAATGTGCGAATCATGATAGCATTCTCCCCTTCCCTGCACCTGCTGTTTTCTTTAAACAAAAAAAGCCAATCGATTCCTGATTGGCCCCACAACTATCCATAATCTATGTGTAATGTAGCGTTAATTGGTTTAGAAAAGAATTTTAAATATGATGCCTGCCAGCACGGCCGTAATCGGAATGGTAATAAACCAGGTTACAATAATACGTCCTGCCAGCGACCATTTTACAGCGGAGAAGCGTTTTGCTGAACCTACCCCGAGTATGGCCGATGTGATCGCATGCGTCGTACTGATTGGCAAGTGAAGCAGCGTAGCTGAAAAGATAACGGAAGCTCCCGTGAAATCAGCAGCGAATCCGTTGATCGGCTCGATTTTGAAAATCTTCGTGCCCATGGTTTTGATGATCTTCCAGCCACCTACCGAGGTCCCAAGGGCCATCGCCGTAGCTGCAGAGAGTTTAACCCAGAATGGAACTTCCATCTCGGACAGCTGACCTGACGTAACCAGGGCAAAGGTGATAATCCCCATCGCCTTCTGTGCATCGTTGGTACCGTGCGTGAAGGATTGCAGTGCCGCGGTAAAAATCTGCATAGTACGGAAGCCTTTGTTCACCGTATGCGGACTGCGCTTCGCAAAGATGACTTTTAGCAGCTGCATCACCAGATAACCGATAACAAACGCGATAATGGGTGACAGGATGAGCGCAAGCACAATATCGGTAAATCCGCCATAATTCAGCTTATCACTACCCGCTCCAACGAATACCGCCCCTGCCAAAGCTCCGATCAGAGCATGGGAAGAAGATGACGGCAAACCAAACCACCAGGTGACCAGGTTCCAGATAATCGCTGACAGCAGGGTTGCAATCACAACCTGCAGACCGTTATCCAGTGCTGCGGGATCCGCCACGCTGCCCCCTATCGTCTTGGCAACGCCGGTAAACATCATCGCACCGACAAAGTTCATGCCGGCTGCAAGTAAAATTGCCGCACGCGGCTTCAAGGCCCGGGTTGATACCGATGTTGCTATGGCGTTCGCCGTATCGTGGAACCCGTTAATGAAGTCAAATGCAAGCGCCAAAAAAACAACAATTACTAGTACTACCATCGTTGTATCCATAGTTCAGGACTCCCTTACGAGTTGCGCATAATGATGGATTCCAGCATATTAGCCACGTCTTCGCAGGTGTCCGTGGTTGTCTCAAGTCGTTCGTAAATCTCTTTTTTCTTGATCAGCAGAATCGGGTCAGATACCGTAGCGAACAGATCCTTGATGCTGATACGCAGCAGTTCGTCGCCTTGGTTCTCCAGATCGTTCAGGCGAATCGTGTACTCACGAATAGCCAGAAGTTTTTTCTGGGAGAGCAAATGAATGGCTTTCTGGATTTCATAAGCCGATTGACGCAGAATTTCCGCAAACTGCACCATGTATTCATCAGGTTTACCCAACTGATACATATAGAATCGGGATGCCGTAGCCTCCAGTCCGTCCATCACATCGTCCAAGCTGGTTGTCAGGTCCATAATATCGTCGCGTTCGATTGGCGTGATAAACGTTTTGTTGAGCTCGGTGATAATTGTATGTGTATAGGTATCACACTGCGACTCATATCTCTTCATTTCGTTGGCGAATTCAAGCACATCCTGAAGATTGGAAACGTGCTGCGAAAAATAATCTGCGGCTTGTACCACCGTATCGGCCATATTCTCCAGCGTTTGGAAGAATATATCCTTCTTCTTCAATTTCATACTCTTAACCCCTTTTTTCGATAAATTGCCGCGAACGTCCTTAAAGATAAGACAACCTTGAATATCTTATCACATCCATGGCAGGGTGTGTATAGAAAAGTAACACTCAAAAATGTGAGAAAACAACAGCTGAGTTAATGTATGGATATCATTCCATTTCCCTTGCCTATTAACATCTCCGTAAGCGTGCAAATTATCCCAGAACCGTGTCGATTATCCGAACTTAGAACCTAAGGATTCGAGATCGTGACATGGCTTTCAAAAGAAGGCGCATTCGGCACAATGTTGAAATAAGTCGTTCCCGGAACCAGCGGCACTTCCTTGCCGTCCTTCACAAAACGGATCGCATCACCCGCAGCTCTTGCCCACTGGCCCGTAATGACCTCTCCACGCTGGAACAGCATCGCTTCACCGCCGGCTTCCACGTTCACGGCAAGTCTGCCCACATCATCCAGCACCTTATGGTCTGCCCCGAGGACAATTACATTCGCAGCCTCAAGCTGAACGTTATCGTTGAGATCCACGTGCGGAGATCCATTGACCGCCCGTTTGTACGTATTCGAGGAGCCGTCATACTGATAATCCACCACATAGCTGTCCAGTAAAAATTTGATTTCGACCTTCTCTGCGGGTTCGCCGGAAACCCCCTCCACGGGTTCAGTGCCCTCTGCCCCGTCGCCGCTTGCAGCGATTGTCTCCGGATAGAACGTATACTGCGGCACCTGCACATCGTTGCCGTAATTGAGCTTGGCCGCTCCTTCGCGGAGCTTCTCGTCGCTGGAATACAAATTATGCGGAGCTTTGCGGTCGTTGGCCCTCCAGAAATAGGCCCCTGCATTTCCGATCTCATCCATGTCCTGCTTGCGCTGCTGTTGAATGATCGTATAAGCTTCAGGGCTGCCTCCTGCATGCACAAGAACGCCGCCATAGCTCTCGCCCAGATTAATCAGATATGGGCGGATACTGCGAATCGGTCCGATCTTCTCGATCCCGGACTGGCTTTGAAAGATGCCGATCAGTCTCGTGATTCCTCCCTCCGCCAGAACTTCATATACCATATCCGCTTGTCCCAGACCCGACTGCGGCCTTGCGGCTGGTGCGTTATTGATCATAACGGCCAGCGGCCTCTGCGTCAGTGACGCTTCTAACGGCAATCCCGTCAGAGGTGCGTGATAAGGAGAAGACGTATTCTCCTGCGTTTCTTCTGCCGGCTGCTCCATTGGAGCCTCCACCTCCGGTGTCGGAGCAGGCTCCGCCTTCTTATCCCCATTGCATGCTGACAGCAGCAGTACAGCCGCAATCGACAACAAGCTTGTCCTCCATGCAAACCTCTTGAAAGACAAAGACCCTTTGCTAAACATATTGTTTCCCCCTATGAACGCTCCCGTTACTTATTACCCTAATATTCCAACCCTTTTACCCGAAATTTCCAACCGACGTTTCAACTTTAATTTACATTTAATCACAAAATCCGTGCTTTGTCTGTATAAAGAAGGGATACCATCGGCTCATGAATCTCCTTCACGGAGTTGGCTATTATTTTCGGATTACGAGGAATGGATTATCTAGCAAACAAGTATAAGTTCTTGACGTGAGCTATAAAAAAAGCCGCGGTATCCGCGACTTCTGATGCGTGCATTTATCCTCCCACGTATTAGCATTTTTTCATACTTAGTAAGGTGTTAGCTTCTTTTTTCAGTAATTTCTAAAATGACTTACTTCTCATTCATGCTGCACCTCAATGAGATAGTGAGAATATTAAACATGCCAGTATTAGACTGCAAGATGGTACAAACAGAATATGAAGCTTTAGACATTTAAGTGTACTTTAAGCCAATACTAATATAGAGAGAAAACTATTTAGTCATTAGCATATCGTCTATTAATTTTATCAGTGTGTCGCTTCTTGAACTTAAGATCTTATATTTTTTCTCATTATTACTAACTTCAACAACTACATAGCCTCTATCATTAATCACAATTGAATAATTGTTTGACTTATTAACTATTACGATATCATATGCATTTGTTTGACTTTGAATATTCGTCCCACCTAAAACTCTTCGGTACTTGGAGAGTTCTAATAAATGGATAAAATAATCTGCATCTTCTCCACTAATTTCAGTATTTAAAAACTTACTATCTTTAATTTCATCAAATCTTACATTAAAATTTATTTTCTCCACGTTTTTCAATTCAAACACGTCGTTCGCACTTTGTGGGCGAAAATAATAAATTGTCCCAATAATCAATATTATAAAGAGAAAAAATAGAAAGACCTTTATGTACTTTTTTTTAATAGTCATTATTCATTCTCCCTCCTTATAAAATAAACTAACTACATGAACATGTAGTTAGTTTATTTTATTGTTACTGTCTTGACAACTTTAGATATAGAACGTGCTATTACAACCTCTTGTATTTGATGTTAGCTAGCACTTTTAAACACTAGACCGTAATAATTCCACGTCAAGAGCCATTCTCTATATTGGGAAGTACTATCTCTAAACAGATAACAATAATGTGCTAAATTATTAAATTCAGGAGTCTTTTTATAAATCACATTTGATTGTGTCATCGTACTTTAACCATTGACAATCGTTATCCCTACCAATCTGTGCCAAGATTCTTCACCAATTGCCTTAGTCGTATAATCAGCTTGTGGATATTGGATGGAATAATAATTAATATTTTTATCTTCTGTTATATATGCTCTTATTCTATCTCCAGTTGTTCCGCCAATTTGGCTCGGAAAAGGGATAATACCACTGATTTGGGCTGGGATGTCAGTAACTTCCCAGAGTCCCGTTACGTTGTTAACAAGTGTTTTTACAGTATTGCTAAATACTTTGTTCCAAAAATCTCGTGCCTCTAGTTTCGAATTAAAATATTTATCACCTGTATTTGAAACATAGTTTCTGATCATTAACGTCTCAAGTTTGTATCTGTGTCCACCTTCTCCCCACCAATAAGTTGGTGATGTCCAACTATGACCTGGTGCCATTACAGAAACCTCATCTGCTGATGTATCAGAAACTAGCAAATTAGGAGAGTATAAGGTAACTGAAACATCCTTCAGGTTCCTCTCCTTAATCTCCTGCAAAAGTTTATCTAAATCACTCTTAATTTCTGTAGAAAGCCGGTTATCATTTTTCACTTCGTCAATATTATTAGAATTTATTGCAATTTCACCTACTGCTTGAAAAACACTTTGATCACCATGAACATCTAACACCATATTGTAAGGAAGATCCCCCCCATCCACAACTTCATATAATGTGTGCTCTTGTTGTTTACCCATTTGTTTAATTGTGTAGCTTTTTTCATTATTTTCTTTTTCTTTATTCAACGCCTGGTAAGAACTACCATGAGAAACTAATATCCCTTGGTGTTCTTCAAATACGGTTAATTCTATTGGGGGATCCTTGCTCAACGTCTGTTGATCATTGCTCCCATCATCCGCAAATGCTGATGAATTATTTAAAAAATTTATGCTTAATACAATAAGTAAAAAAAGAGTTATAAATTTTCGCATTGAATACATACCTCCAAGATTTTATTATTTTTGAAAGTAATATCCGATCTAGTAACGAAGTACTTCTCGACTCCATTCCATGGCCAAAATCATCCCGCTGTGTAATTGTGCATTCTGTTAAATTAGGGATCGCCTGAACTGCTCCCAACGATTCTTCTTACAATAATTATTAGTTGCAGCTTATTATTGTTAACAGAAATAATACTGTTACAATCGAGAAATAATTAATACCGGATTGTTCTTGAAATTTTTTAAAATCTTGGTGCTTTAAACTTACTCATTATATAAAACACCCAAAAACACAATAAGTTATGAATTATTTTTTATTTTTCTCAATTATTGGATGTTTCTATTTCAAACTTGACCGTAACTCATCATTTAATCTATACCACACTGTTCCACAAAACATTTATAAAGTACTCTCTCATGATCTCTAAATTCAGAAATCTTTAATTAGTTATGAATTATTTATTTTGTCGTCTACAGCTTGGCATGATTTATACTTTCCACACAGACTGTTATTTCATGTTTGTCATATTCTTACCCAGTGCTTATTCTGGAACGTTCACAACATTGTGATATTTATCACATATATTGTGAATATTTTCACTTATAATAAAGACATAGAGAAGGTGATCACTTCTAGACAACAAGAACCCACAACATCGACATCGGAAACACAGCAATCAACCAAAAATCAAAAACTCACTTAAGGAGTGGTTTATATGTTTAACAACTGGCTGAGAACAAACAAATTTGCAATGTGGCTGCTGACCATCATTCGGGTCTACCTCGGATACGAGTGGATGACGGCAGGCTGGGGTAAACTAACCGGCGGCTTTGATGCCGGAGGTTTCCTGCAAGGCGCGATTGCCAACGCAAGCGGCGATCACCCGGCAGTACAAGGCTGGTGGGCAGCGTTCCTCGAACATGCGGCACTGCCGGGCGTGAACCTGTTTAACTTCATCATCCCACTCGGTGAATTCCTGGTCGGTCTCGGACTGATCCTCGGTACCTTCACCACCTTCGCCGCACTGATGGGACTGGTCATGAACGCCGCGTTCCTCTTCTCGGGTACGGTAAGCACCAACGCCCAGATGCTGCTGCTTGAAGTACTGGTCATCGTAGCCGCTGCTAATGCCGGTAAAATCGGGTTTGACCGTTGGGTACTCCCTTACCTCCGTGGTGTGTGGGGCCGGATTACGCACCGCGCCAGCGAGCCTGAAACAACGACAACAAATTTTAAAAAGCGCACAGCTTAACATAGTCTGATTCAACAGAAAAGATGATGGGAACTTCGGTTCCCGTCATCTTTTTTTCATGCCAAGAGCCCAGGCCAAATCGCACCTTACGCGAATACTGTATTTAAATACAGTTTTTTGCAAATATGAATAATTTGTTTAGAGACGACATTAAATAGATCGTTGCTGTTTTTTTCGGTGATCATCGCTTCAACGAATTTCAAATTTGCAAAAATCTGAAAACAAAAAAGAGAATGATTATTCATGGAGGAGTGGTGCTGGTGTTTATTCAATGGTTGCAATCAAACAAAATCGCAATGTGGCTGCTAACGGTTATCCGTGTGTATGTCGGGTATAAGTGGTTGACGGCAGGCTGGGGCAAGTTAACGGGAGGTTTTGATGCAAGCGGATTTATGCAAGGGGCGATTGCCAAATCTACAGGAGAACAACCCGCGGTTCAAGATTGGTGGGCCGTATTCCTGAAGCATGCCGCACTGCCGGGCGTCAAATGGTTCAACATTATCGTTCCCCTTGGTGAATTTCTCGTTGGGCTCGGTCTGATCCTCGGCACGTTTACCGCGTTCGCGGCACTTATGGGACTTGTGATGAACTCAGCGTTCCTGTTCTCGGGCTCCATCAGTATCAATGGTCAGCTCCTGCTGCTGGAATTCCTCATTATTCTCGCTGCTGCCAACGGCGGCAAGATCGGTATTGACCGCTGGCTTATGCCATATCTCCAGGAGAAATTCACACGCCGGGTCAAAATCAGCAGCGATCCCTCCACTCTTCAGAAGCAAACAGTCTGAGTAGAAGGAGTCCCTATGGTGCACCAATGGCATTCAGCAGAACAGAATCAATAGATTACGTAATACCAGCTTAACTCCAGTTTTAATGTGGTTATCTTTTTCCTCGATCAGGTGGCGTTTGGCTTCCTCTGCTGTCTGAGTCGACTCATTCGATTAACTTTAAGTATATTGTCCGGGCTTTTCCCCTCTGTCGCTTACAGCAGTGAACCACTCTTTGCCAGCTTAAAACATGAATGTACTGCTCCTGCTAGGCTGGAAAATGCAGTCGTTCTGATCATTACGCCTACTCCTTAGCTTAAGTACCCGCTCTTTCTCTTACTTGGAGCCTGAGAGCTTGCTCCTGCTGTGTTGATACCCAATTATTCTGCTCATTAGTTTCAGGCACAGTACGGAACAGCTTTGTGCTCCACTCACACCAACGGGTGACTGCGGCATTCCATCCCGGTCATCCGTATCTTATTAGGCAATCCTTGCTCTCCGTACGACCCTTGATCTATATTTATACCGCATTCACATGTTAGACTATTTCTGCACATATGCACCCACAACTTACGACTTCCTGCTTACTCCTGCTAATGAGCGCACTCCTGCCACTGCCTAGCACACCAACTTCAAGCACCTTCACTTACGTTTGCTACATCTACACTTCATCCTATGTACGGTTGTCCCTAATCCTATTCCTCTACACTACCGCCTTACTCATCCGCACTCTTGCCACTGTCCTTTGCACACCAATTTCCTGCTCCCTTACCTTGCACATCACCTTCAAGTACTTTCTACATCTAACTTCATCCAACATACAACTCCCCTAATCATCTTCCTGTACACCGCTGCCCTATTCGCTCATGTACAATTCCTGACACTTCCCTAAGCACATCAACTCCCTGCTCCTTCGACTAGTTCCTACATTTGAACTTCATTCTGCTTACTGACCTCTACTCTACTCCTTCTATTCCACCACACTTCTGCACCGGCTCATGCTCCCTCCGACTACTGCCCTTTGCACACCAACATGCTGCATCTTCACTTACTTTCTACATCTGCTCTCCATCCTGGCATACTGCTGCTCTCCACTCCTACTCCTCTATCCTACTGCTCTTGAGTTCTCATACTCATACTCCTGCACATGCTTCCATTTCCCCAAGATGATTATTTTTTATGATATTAATCACAAATGTGATTTTTATCACATATATTGTGATTTATTTCACTTATAATAAAGACATGAAAGAGATGATCATCTTCCTAAATCAACACCAGTGCACAACTTCAACACATCCGAGAACCAGCAAGGAAGCTTTCATAAAAAAGAAATCATACTTTTAAGGAGTGGTTTATATGTTTAACAACTGGCTGAGAACAAACAAAATTGCAATGTGGCTGCTGACCTTCATTCGGGTCTACATCGGTTATGAGTGGATGGTCGCAGGCTGGGGGAAATTGACGGGCGGTTTTGAAGCAGGCGGGTTCCTGCAAGGCGCGATTGCCAAGGCAACCGGAGATCATCCAGCCGTGCAAGGCTGGTGGGCAGCATTCCTGGAACATGCAGCACTGCCAGGCGTGAAAATCTTCAACTTCATCATACCGATGGGCGAGTTCCTCGTAGGGGTCGGGCTGATCCTTGGTACCTTCACTACCTTCGCCGCACTGATGGGACTTGTCATGAATGCCGCGTTCCTCTTCTCGGGCACGGTGAGCACCAACGCCCAAATGTTACTGCTAGAGGTACTGATCATCGTCGCAGCAGCCAATGCCGGTAAAATCGGTCTCGACCGTTGGGTACTCCCTTACCTTCGCGGCCTGTGGAACAAAGTAACGCACAAAACAACCAAAGGCGACGGCAACAACCCTACACCGCTAAAAAAACAAACGGCTTAATATAGTAACCAACTAAAACTTAAAGGATCTAACCTATTGATTAACAGCCCGACTTGAGCAATCAAGCCGGGCTGTTTTTGTTCTGGCATGCGTTGGGGCATACATTTGAGCATTTGCATACGTTCGAGGTTTAGCATACGTTCGAGGTCTAGCATACGTTCGAGGTTTAGCATACGTTCGAGGTCTAGCATACATTCGAGGTTTAGCATACGTTCGAGTTTTGCATACGTTCAAGGTTTAGCATACGAGCTTGTACTTTCTTTCGAGCGTTACTTTATAAGGCACTGACTAGTTACTTCAATTTTAGCGGACTCAGCGGACCTTATTTTGACCAAAACCACCTTTTCTTTAACACTAACGGACCAGAGATCCGTTATTCATCGAATTAGCCCCTCATTTTACGTGATATCCGCAATTTAACGGATCGTGTGTCCGATAGATCACCCAATTGCGAGCAAAAAGCGATAATAACGGATCTGAGGTTCGATACAGCCCGGCCCGATCCTATCGTGTGTCCGATAGATCCCCCAATTGCGAGCAAAAAGCAATAATAGCGGATCTGAGGTCCGATACAGCCCGGCCCGATCCTATCGTGTGTCCGATAGATCCCCCAATTGCGAGCAAAAAGCAATAATAGCGGATCTGAGGTCTGATACAGCCCGACCCTATCGTGTGTCCGATAGATCCCCAATTGCGAGCAAAAAGCAATAATAGCGGATCTGAGGTCCGATACAGCCCGGCCCGATCCTATCGTGTGTCTGATAGATCCCCCAATTGCGAGCAAAAAGTAAAAATAGCGGATCTGAGGTCCGATACAGCCCGGCCCTGCCCGGCCGACCCTACCGAACGCTGCGTCCGGTGCAACATGAGAGGTTCTCCCCACGACATCTACCCGACTCGCACACATAGACATCTCCCAGCTCAGGCATCCCGCCAATACACAACAAAAGCCGAGCCTGTCATCCAGGCCCGGCTTCTCATTATTCGAATGACCAGCAGTTCAGACTCAAACTGCCATATTGGTAAGATTGAAACAATCGCTTCGCCTTGCGGCCATTATCCGCAGCCCCCATCGCATAGAACAGAGGAACAAAATGCTCCCGTCCATAGGAGGGTACCGCGTCGCTCGCGTGAGGCGCTTTTTTGTCGTACGCAAACAGATTGTGCAGATTCCATTCCGACAGCTGCTCTGCGATCCATTCATCGAACGCAGCCGCCCATGCATCCGGCTCATCACTCTTGTGCACCATCCGCAGATTATGCACCAAGCCGCCGCTGCCGATAATCAGTATGCCTTCCTCCCGCAGATCGGACAACATCCTACCGATGGAATATTGTTCGCGTGGCGAGCGCTTGGAGTCCACGGACAAGGCCACCACAGGAATATTCGCATCGGGATACATTTTGCGCAGAATGACCCATATGCCATGGTCCAGTCCACGGCCGGTTACGGCTTTGGCATGCAGATTGTTTGCCGAAAACCGTTCACGGATTTGAGCCGCCAGCTCCGCGCTTCCTTTGGCAGGATACGTGATCTGGTACATCTCCTCCGGAAATCCATAAAAATCATGCATCGTGCCATGCTCGGCGTCTTCAGTCAGCCGTTGATCCGGATCATCCCAATGAGCAGAAAATACCGCTATGCCTCTAGGTGTCGGCAGCTCCCGTCCCAATTGCTCCAGGAAGCGGGTGTACTCGTTGTCCTCCAGGGCCATCATCGGCGAACCGTGGGCAATAAATAAAGCAGGTAACGTCATCGATGCCACCTCCAGCTTCAAAATCAAGGGACAACTCTATTGTAACGTTAAACCGCCCAATATGCCAAATAACTCCCTTAAATACTCCAGTTCTGCCATTCTTGCTGAATATGCTCCTGCTCGTTCAGCCAATCCCGTGTCCGCTGGAGAAGCAGCTCCCGCTGTGGTCCCGCAGAGTAGGTGTGATCCGCCTGGAACACGATTTCCTTATCGCAGCGCCCTTCCGGACGCATCCAGAACACCTTCTGATACAGGAAAGCATAATCCACCGGGATGACTTCGTCCGAGGTGCCATGCACCACCAGCACATTGCCCGTAAACTTGATCGCTTCCTGGAATGGCTGCCCTTGAGCCAAGGAATCGAAAAATACCGGTGTAAACGAGTATCCCAAATAATCAGCGGAACCTGTCTTAACGGAGGTATCATAGACGTCGCGCCCGGTGATTTTGACGATGTCATTGAATGGATAACCTACCGCCGACCACAGAATCAAATTCTTCACCCGCCGGTCCCGAACGGCGGTTTGCAAGGCCACCGCGCCGCCCAAGCTGTGTCCGATGAGCGTGATGCGCGTAGGATCGACATCGGCACAGCTGAGGCCATAATCCAGAACGGAACGCGTCTGGGCAATCATTGAATCGAGGCCCTCGCTGCCATAATTCCCAGAGCTTTCACCGCATCCGATATAATCAAACCGGATCACCATATATCCGTCCTCGGCAAACTCGCGTGCCGTTTTGACAAACAACCGATCCACGCCGATCCGGCTTCCGACAAAGCCATGGCAGATAACGACGAGCGGAACCCGCTGGCATCTGCCACCTTCTGCCGCTTCTTTTAACGGATAATGTATCGCAGCTGTAAGCTCCTCTTGATTATGACGAATTGTAATTTGCCGCTCCATGCCGACTCCTCCTTGCGATAACGCGCCTTTATCATTAATATTAATAATTCCGATAAGATTAATATGAATTAATTAAACTTATCTTAGCATCGTGATCAGGGATTTGTCAACGCAATGGGAACGAGGCCGTTTACATCTATTGGATATGGAGCTTTAGCTAAGGAACATGGATTCAGCGATTCCGTTACCTGCTTGACTAAAGCCTACGCCAGAAGACGTAAATCCGCACTACTCATAGCTCTGACGAAACATGGCATGCGTCTCCTCACGTCCGCTCCAACCATTCATCCAGGTTTCCTCACTCGGTTCATTCCCCCATAAGGTGGAAGCCGAAGAATCCTGCTCATCGCTGCCGGAAGTGTATCCTTCTTCTAACTCACCTACCGTCTTTTCAGCTGAACTGTCGTCGACAACCCATTGCCCGTTAGCCGGTATAGATTCTCCCCCGCTTAATTCATCATCATATAAGTTAGCGCTCATCTGTGATTTCCTCCTTCTTGTCCCTGCACCTGCAGGGAGTCGTGTATAGATTCAGAATGCTTATTATTGTGAAATAGGAGGCGCGGAATTATACCCGTTTCATGAATACGACATGGATTGTTCATGCTACCTTGCATTGCAAGCATGCTGCTGATATGATATATTGCATAACAAGGTAGTTGGCAGATAGCACTTCTTATACAGGGTGCATAGGGTTTTGAGGTCTATCACATTCAGAATAATAATCTTATTTCGACCCAGTACCTTGCATAACAACATACCCAGAGGAGGATCATCGGATTCATGACCACCCAAAGTCAAATGCTCAAAGGCATTCTCGAAGGCTGCATTCTCTCGCTTATGGAGCATCGGGAGGTGTATGGATATGAGCTTGGCGCATTGCTGGAAGACAGCGGGCTTACATTTGTAAGCGAAGGCAGCATCTATCCTTTGCTCCTTCGCATGCAGAAAGAACAGCTTATTGAAGGAACCATCCGACCTGCGCCCGGAGCCGGCGGGCCACCCCGCAAATATTACAAACTCACCGACAAAGGCCGGAACATTCTACAACAATTCAAGGAACATTGGGGAACGCTTAAAGATAGCGTGGACCATATTTTAACCCGTGGAGGACAATAAAGATGAATACCAAACAGATGATCAAGGAAAACAACAGGCTCCAGGATGCCATGAAACCAGACAATCTGAGTTATTATCAGGACATGGTTGTATATATTCGCAGCAGCTCCGTCGAGGAATCAAAAGGCGAGGAATTGCTGCTTGAGATCGCCCAGCATCTGCTGGATGCCCAGGCCAAAGGCAAAACAGCCGAGGAGGTATTCGGCAGCGATCCCGAATCCTACTGCAAGGAACTGGTCGAGCAGTTGCCCAAAATGAAAGGCTTAAACCGTCTGCAATACCATCTCATGATTCCGTGGATCGCCTTAACGTGGTTTTTCTTCGTTCAGGCCCTGGTCGGATTTATAACAACGTGGACAGGCGGACCGGTAGAACGCATGACGCAGGTGCGAATTTCAACCCTGGTGCTGATTGCCGGGGGCTCTTATGTGTTAATCCACGCATTGATGAGATGGATGAAGAATGATACCTTTCAGCCCGATGAAGCTCGGCGCAAGATCAACGTGCGCAGCATGGGGATTTATATGGCCATCACGGTGTTGATTCTTATAACTGGTGTGTGGCTGGGACGGCTGCTGCCGGTACTCACGATTGCGCCATGGATCAGTCTCGTGCTGTTCCTGATCGGGATCGCAGGGACAAAATTTCTTTTTTCGAGCAAATGATACAAACTCGTCATGAATTCGATACAGAAGCATAACAAAATCTTTAATATTTTTTAGTACATTGTAAACTACGGCTCTGAAGAAGATGATAGGATAAGGGTAATGTGTGGTAAGGGAGGAATATATATGTCAAAATCCAAAAAATCCGCGATTGCTGCCATCCTTGCACTTATTCTGTCCATCCAGACCGGTGTCATCGCAAGCGCAGCACCCGCTTCTGAACCTCTAGCTGATTCCAGCGCAGCTTCAAGTAAACCCACGGCCTTCGGCAATGCGGTGTACAACAAAGCCAATAAACTGCTGAAGGATTCAGACGTGGCTTACGCCAAGTCTTATATCACCAAGCATATCGGAAGTGTGACCAAGTATCAGGCCACCATGCTGATACTCAAGCTGGAGAACGCAATGAACGACGCGCTCCCTGCAAAAACCGATAAAGTGTACACAATCGGCATTCAGGATAAGCTGATGAATCTCTACAAGTACGGGGAGCCGATTAACACCACCATCAGCAAAGCCAAAGACGAAACGCTGCGGAAGGTGCTCATTAACCTGCGCGACAGCGGCTACCGATTGTACACAACCGAAGGCGTGATATTCCCGATTATAGATTATAAAACGCTGGAGCCTTACAAACCCTACATCAACAAGGATGTTCAGGCATACATCGATATTATGGTCGTAGAATCCGAGAAGCCTGCGGTCAGTGATGCGGCATTGGTTATCTCTTGGTCCGAAGTGATCGACCGGGGGCTTTCACTGGAAGCCTTTCTCACGGCTTATCCCAAATCCAACCGGGCTGCTGACATGAAGCTGAAGCTTCGTTTTACCGAACTAAGTCTGTTTTATGGGTATAACAATACACCGCTTTTTAAATACGAGGACAACCTCTTGGATCCGGAAGTGCGGCAAGCCTTCGATAAAGCCCTGAAGAACAGCGACGCGGTATCCAAAAGCGCCCTTCTCAAAAAACTGAAAGCCTGGTCCGATGTGCTTGAGAGCAACAAGGACAAGCTGACACAGGAAGTGGAACAATACCGTGCCAAGGCGGTTCCGGTCATTGACTAAAAACAGTTGATGGTGAGCATGCAAATGCAGTGGCCTCTATTCACCAGGGCAAGCATCCAATTAAATTTAACTATGTTAAAAAAGCCGGACTCCCGATGGTAACAGGGGTTCCGGCCTTTTTTTATCACACCTGGTTGCTGCCTGACTCTGAAGTTTAAATCAGCAGATTAAACAGGTTCATGTTCTTGTTCAGCTCTGTATAATCCAATCCCTTGCGCTGCATTCGCTCAACTAGCGGACCGTAATCCTCCGGTCTCAGAAGCTCGATGCCCACGAGGGCTGGCCCATCTTCCTTGTTATGCTTCTTGGTATATTCAAAGCGGGCGATATCGTCATCCGGACCAAGCACTTCTTCCAGAAACTCGCGGAGCGCACCTGCACGCTGCGGGAAGTTAATCATGAAGTAATGCTTCAATCCTTCGTATATCAAGGAACGCTCCTTGATTTCCTGCATCCGGTCAATATCGTTATTGCCCCCGCTGATGATGCATACCACCGTTTTTCCCTTAATGCGGTCCCGGTTCATATCCAGCGCAGCAACGGCCAGCGAGCCCGCAGGCTCAACAACGATGGCATTCTCGTTATACAGCTCAAGGATGGTAGTACAGGCTTTTCCTTCCGGGACAGTCACAATGTCATCAACCAGCTCGTTGCAGATATCGTAGGTCAGCTGCCCGACACGCTTCACCGCAGCGCCATCCACAAACTTGTCGATCTCGTTCATGGTGACGACCTCGCCCTGCTTCTTGGACTCGATCATGGATGCTGCGCCGAGCGGTTCAACGCCAATGACTTGCGTCGTTGGGCTTACGGTTTTGACATAAGTTGCAACCCCTGCAGCAAGACCGCCGCCGCCAATCGTTACAAATATATAATCCGCTGGCGTATCGAGCTCCTCCATTACCTCCATGCCGATCGTACCGTTGCCCGCGATAATCTTCGCTTCATCAAACGGATGGATGAAGGTCATGCCGAATTCATCGCAAGCCTTGATCGCTTCGGCATAAGCATCGTCGAAGGTATCGCCTGTCAGGATGACCTCCACGCTGCCCCCGCCAAAACGCTTCACCTGCTTCACCTTCTGATTCGGGGTCGTGCTTGGCATATAAATCTTGCCTTTAATATTCAGCGCATTACAGGAAAAAGCCACCCCTTGCGCGTGGTTTCCAGCACTCGCACACACGATGCCCTCGCTTCGTTCCTCTTCGGTCAAGCTGCGAATCATGTTGTAAGCGCCTCGGATCTTGAAGGATCGAACTACCTGCAAGTCTTCGCGCTTCAAGTACACTTCGCAGTCATATTTGGCTGACAGCACAGCATCCCGCTGCAGCGGTGTCCGCACGATCACTTCGCGAAGCACGTGGTGTGCGCGTACGATGTCCTCCATGCTGACTGTTCGTTTTGTCGTATACGTCTCTTCCATTCTCTAAGATCACACTCCCACTTCGCTGCCAGGTTTGCGCATATCCCTCCGCTACCCTTCGTTACGTATTTCTATCATTGTATCACTTTTCATGAAAATATCCCGCCCTTTTCTGACATGCTTTCGGAAAAAAGGCATTTTCACAACAAGTATAAGCCGGTGCACAGCCGGTACCCTGGATAGGTCCATGAAGGATCGGACCTTCCCTTTCAAGAGGTTGACTTCCTTCTGACACTTTACTACTATAAAGTATGAAAGTTAACCTAAATTTTGGGAGGGGTTTTAAATGAGGAAGAAAGTATTGTATGGGTTATTGGCGGGTACGCTCACGCTGGGGATCGGTACAGGCGCTATGGCGTCGTCAGCTTTGGAGCCAATCAAAGCCTATTTGAACAGCCAGATTTCCCTGAAGTTAAACGGTACGGTGGTAACGCCAAAAGACGCAAACGGCAAAACCGTGCTGCCGATCACCTATAACGGCACGACGTACTTGCCTGTGCGAGCTGTAGGCGATCTGATGGATATCGACATTCGTTATGATAGCGCAACTTCTTCAGTACTGATTGGCGGCAATCAGGGATCCCCATCCGAAACCTCCAGTCCGTTATCATTAAGCTCACTCGGAGCCTCCGTATTGGGGACATCGGCCTGGCACACCAAAGATTCCAGCGATACGGTCTACAAAGGCAAGGATTATAAAGACGTTTATTTACATACCAATTCGGCCAAACAAGGCAACAGCTTCCAGATCATGACGGGTAAAAAATATGCCAAACTGCATCTCGAGCTGGCCGTGACTGGCGGTGCGCAAGAAATCGTAATTATGGACCACAACAACTCAACGCTCAAAAAGGTGTCCCTGACTGCTGAAGATGGCCTGGTCGGCGTAGACGTCGATGTATCGGCTGCCGATTTTATTTTTGTGGAGATCGTTGATGAAGGTCCGGGCACTTCCCTGTTTGTTCCTCTGACCAGTTCCTATTTGACAAAATAAGTCCTTGCGATGATTCGTGCGGGCGGAAGGCCATGATATTGAAAGCCGGGGGTTAATGCCCCCGGCTTTCGCGTGTCTATCTGTATGATCTATTTTAATTCTGACAAACACTGCTTCATACCTGTTCGGGTGAGACCACCTGCTTGTTAGTCCATCGGAATCACGATCACGTTCCCCGTCTGCGTGGTGATTGTAATCTGACGCTGCAAGATCTCCACGCCCAGCCTTTCTTTCACGTCTTCCATTTCCATGGAAGGCTCCTCAATGGCGGGAGTGCCGGGACCGCTCGGATCACCATATACGGCAGAAATCAGCCAATGCGTCCCGGGGTCCATCGCCGCCCTTAACGTAGGAATGACGGTCCGGGGATGCAAAAAATTCGTATTCGACTGCGGATAGATGAGCTCTGCCATATCGTAACCGAGCATGCCGTAGATGGCGCTGGTGCCGAAAGTACCGGAAGCCGAAGCTGCTCCATCTCCCGCACGGGAGCTGCTCAGAGATCCTAAACCTAACGCAAACCCACCTTCCGCAGCATCCAGTGTCCTGCCCGTGCTGATCCGGTGAATACGGATATGCCAGGGCAGGCCTGCAGCAATCCACGTCTGAACCTCCACGTCTCTCCACGGCTTCCACTTCGCATATAATACATGCTCCTGTATCCGCGTCTCCTTGCACAAGCGTTTCACCCTGAACAGATGATCACCCTCGCTAAGGGCCAGCATGGAATCAAAAGCCCCCTGGGATAATCCCCATTCGGCTCTTGGCACACTGAACGCAAAGGCGGTAGAGTAAACAAACTTCTCATATTTGGCGGATGTATGTGTATGCTCGTTCGTAGAGGGATGACCCGTATTAAAAGCTGCCACGTGACCAGCCTTCTCCTCACGGCAAATGACCAGATGTGCCGGCTCCTGCACCGACATGCTTCCTGTGCCTGTCCTTGTTCCTGTCCCTATCCCCGTCTCTGTCTTCGTCATCTCCAGCTCCTCGGCCAACCAGAAAGGATGCTCCTCTGGCAAGGCCAGAATTAGAAACGTCTTCAATGACCAATACACGGAGCCTGGCGAATTATAATTCTCGGACATGATCTGATTCGGGTAGGCATAACCCACCGTTAATACACCGTCCCGGTCAAAAATAGGCTGCTGAAACCACCATCTGAGATTTCGCAGGACAAGTCCCTTCAGCGCTCCCGGACTCAGCCCTTCCAGTCCGGCATAGGCAGCAGCCGACCAGAAGGCCGACTGGGCGAATCGGTAAGTCAGGCTGCGTCCGTATGGAATAGCCGCCCCATCGGGGGTAAACCAGTGGACAAAATCACGGGCAAACACCGCCGCCCGCTCCCGATAACTCTGGGCACGTTCAGAATCCTCATCCCCCATCAGCTCTGCATATACTAGGCCGTAGAAATGAAAGGCATACGGCACGTAATAATCGCAGTGTCCGCCAACTCCATCGCTATACCAGCCAGCACCCAGATAGAAATCCTCAATCCGTTGAAGGTTTTTCTCCAACAGAACTGCATCGTAAGGCAGTCCAGTCTTATGGAAGCCAACGTTCACCAGCACATGGAAGAACAGCCAATTGCAATCATGACAAGGATGATGGTTGATCTGATCCAGCCACTGATAGAGATTCGACTTCTCTCTATCGCTCAGCGGCTGCCAAATCCGGTCCGGAACTAGGGCAAAGGCTAATCCGAATACCGCCATCTCCACCAGACGCTGATCATAGTCGCGTACCTCCCCCCAATACTCCGCATGTCCCGGATCGGTTCCCGAACGTATCCCTTGAAGACAGAGCTCCCATAGTTCTTCGTGTGAGCCGCCCGCGATGGCCGGAACGAGTCCCCACAGTATCCGCGAGAAGCCTTCCATCTCTGCGATATTGGCGTAGGCATCCTTACTTGAGCTGCCAAGGATTAATCTGGAATGCCCCGCACTGTAACACCCTTTCAAAGGCTCCAATAGCTGCGAGAGCGCCTCCTGCACATCCAGTCTTGTCTTCAGCTTATTCAGGGAAACCGGATGTGTAAAGCCACCCCCGGGATTTCCAACAGCCTCTATGCTCATCTTATATACTCACTCCATTTCCAGGGGTTCTCTGCTCTTATCTTCCGGGCCGGCCTCTATCTGAAACGTCTGCTTTCCCTATCTCCTCATCTCGATCCTCTGTCTGATCTGCCTGCTTTCCCTATCTCCTCATCTCGATCCTCTGTCTGATCTGCCTGCTTTCCCTATCTCTTCTGATCTTCCTCGGTTTCTTCATGTTTCCGTAAAGCTGGTATTTCCTCTACAACTTCCTTCATTTGTTCTTAATACCGAGACTGCCCCCTCATTCTCCATTACTCCCAATAAAATGGACCCTTCTCTCGCAACCGCGCGAGACCTTCCACAAAGAAAAAGTCACCGTAAATGAGAGGCACGTCGACATTCTGAGCTTGCGGGTAGTGGCTTGTGCCGTGCAGAATCAAGCCCTCCTCTTCATCGTTGTCCCAAGTGCCGTAATTTCGGTACAGCGATTCCAGAATCCGGATCGCAGGCTTCCGGTATAAGGCAGCTTGCCCTTGATCTACCTTGTCGGCCAGAAGCAGCAGTCCGCTTGCCGCACAGGCACCGGCGGAAGAATCCCGGTATATGCGTGCCTCGTCCGGTGCGCGGAAATCCCAGAACGGCACATGATCTTCCGGCAGGTTCGCAAGAAAGAAATGCGCGACCGTTTTGGCTGTATCGAGGTAAACCTGCTTACCTGTATGATGGTAGGCAAGCGTCAAGCCGTAAATCGCCCATGCCGTCCCTCTGGACCAGGCGGATTCCGGCGCATAGCCCTGACCTCCGATGCCTTCGATGCGCTCACCGGATACCGGATCGTAACGAACGATATGATACACGGACCCGTCAGGACGGACAAAGTCCCTGAGTACCGTATCCATATGTGCTTCGGCAATATGACGATAGCGCGGATCGCCGCTGACCTCGGATGCCTGGAACAGCAGCGCCGTATTCATGGAGCAGTCGATAATGGCAAGACCTGCATTGTCCTCTCCTTCCGACCACGGATTCCAGGCTCGAATATACCGACCGTTCAAATTGAAGCGTGCAGCCAGGTAATTGGCTGCCTTCAGCGCCCGGATCTTCGACTCTTCATTGCCGGTAAGCTTGTAAGAGGCCATGCTGGTCAGCATCCACATAAAGCCGAGATCGTGATCCAGACGCACATACTCGTTCAGCACATCGTCCAGACGGAGCTCGCATTGCTCGGCTAAACTTCGTAATGCCGCATCGCCGCTGTCATTGTACAGAAGCCACAGCATCCCCGGCCAGAAGCCGGCCGTCCACCAATGCGGCGCCTCCAGTTGATAAACCCCGTTCTGGCTGGCATGCGGAAAGCCCGCCCCGATCCGCACTGCATTTCGCTGCGTTTTTACAAGCGCCTTCTCCCAGGCCTCCGTCAACCAATCTAATGCCGTTTCTGTTCCCATGCCTCTTCACTCCTCGATTCATATGAATTGAAATCCAAGCCCTATATTCACGCACAAGCCCGGGTCCTTCACGTTAAAATCAATGGCATACCAAGCCGCATCCTTGCCATCATGATCACGGAACGTATAAGCTTTCAGCTCAGGCTCCATCAGCTCGGGATCGTAATGGATCGCCAGACTCGGTCTGTCGTCCATGGAAAGATCCGGCTCCCGGGTACATTCCGAATCTTGAACGGCTGTCCGCTTCCAGGTTCGTTCATCTGCTGCTAGTCCTTCCGCAGCCTCTTCTTTCCTCTGAACCTGTTCCTGCTCCCTAATCTCCCCCTGCTCATCAGCACCCGCTGCCCGCAGCACAACCATCCAGCACTCATTCAGCTGCTTCAGTTCGGGCTGTACCCTTGTCACAATTCGCTCTACCAGGCTGCCCGGCGGCGAATGAAAATTAAAACGGTCACGCAGCGTTAATACCGGTCTCTCCTCCTGCTTGTTCCACTCCAAGGACCTAACGAATTCCCGAAGCACCGGAGCGCAGTAGGCCGAGGTCAGCTCAAGCGTGAGTTCATCCCTCTCTTCTCCGGTGGCAGCTTCCAATACAATTGCTTCGCTGTCCGCGCCCTCGCACTGGACATGCCCATCAATAATTGGCACGGAATGGCCCTGTGAGCCGTTGCAATCATAATCGTATCGTCCATCGCCGAAATAATCCGCCGTGTACTCGCCGCAGCCGAGATCCGAGCACCACACCTCTCCCGCACCATACAGAATAAAATGACCAAGATCATTATGGTTGTGAGGCTCGTCATTCCTGCCGCCCTTGGCCGCAAATGCATAGAGCTCCTCTCCATCCGAGACTCTGGAGATCAGCCACCGGGCATCCGGCAAGTAATAGCTTGCCTCCCCCCATTCGCTTCCCGGCTTCCCGGGGTCCCTCCAGATCAGATTGCGCAGAGCCGGAGCCCAGCGGCTGCAATGATCGTCACCGTACGCGGACCGAAGGGAAGGAGGCGGTGTCTCGAAGTCTTCATATAATCCAGCCAAATAATGAGACAAGCCGATATGTACGGCGCTTTCCGGCTGCGAGTCGGAGAAGTTGACAACCGCCCTCCCGCCCAAAAAAGAGCGTTGCTGGAACAAGGCGATGCGGCTCACCTTCTCATCACGGAACCAATCCATTGCGCCTTGGCTGCGCTTAAGCAGCAAATCGGCATAATACACAAAATAACCGAACCCATAGTTCCAGTATCCCAGCCCCTCCAGACAAGCTCCGTCAGCACCAAAGCCTTGCAGATAATAAGCCATGCAGCGCTCCGTCTTCAACAAAATCTCCTCCAGCTCACCCGTATCTTCCATCATCAGAAGGGCAGCAGAGCCGATGGAGCCCGCACAGACGGCAGACCAATTGTGCGTTGCGGTCTCCCATCCAAACTCATGGCTGAGAAATGGGGTGAACAGGCGCCTTGCAACCTCGTCCTCCATCCGCGAGATCAGCAGCGGCGCCAAGCGATCCTGCAGCAGCAAGCGGATTTCGCTGAGGGTAAACCCTGTCTCTGCACTGAACAGGTCGATCGTGCTTCGAATATTAGCGGAGGACTCACCGTTCAGATGGGCCGGCAAACACCAGGTATACTCATCGCAGATTGTCCAGATCATCTCCTGAAGTGCCAGCAGATACTCCTCCTTGCCTGGCTCAAGCAGGGTCAGAAGAGCCCACGTATTCAGTCGCCGTCTTCGCTCGAAGTAGACCTTCTCGTATTCCAGTCTCGTTCCCTGCCGGGCGAACCGCGCGAATAAATCATAGGTCAGCTGCGAGATCGGTTCCGCCAGCAGCCGTTCCCCTTCCCGCCGAATCTGGGCAATGTCCTCCTCGTAAGCCCCGCTGCTCTGGATATCTTCCCAGAAAGACCTCTGGTCTCCATTCGGATAATACAATCGTAGATCCACCGAAGCCCAGCGGGTCACGGCCGGTTTTAGCTCCTGCTCCCTGCTCATCAAGTAAACCCCCATTGCTCTTTTCTTGTTAAAATATTGGCTTCGCGTAAGATGTTAATCTGATTACTATCTAAACCATCAACCACTCCGATACTCTATGGGCGTTACGCCCGCATACGCCTTAAATATTTTGCTGAAATAACTTACATTGTCATAGGCCAGGCTTTCGCAGATCTCCCCAACCGTGCGGTCCGTCTGTCTCAGCTGATCCTTGGCGCGCTCCATCTTCATCCGGGTTACGTATTCGATAAAGGTAATGCCGGTTTCTTTCTTAAACAAACGGCTGAAATAACTCGGGTTCAGATGCAGGCTGCCCGCTACCTCATCCAGCGTGATCCTCCGGTCCAGCCGGAGGGACACATATTTGCAGGCATCCGCTACCTCTGATCTTCGGCTGCCTCCAAATCCTCCGCCCAGTGCCTGTGCCGTGGATTCCAAATGCGCGTATAACCACGACCGCAGCTCGTTCAAGGAATCCATGTCCATAATCTCCTTATGCAGCGCATCTGCCGTATAATCGGGGGAAAGCGATTGCAGAAGATGGAGCCGCAGCTTCATATCCAGCAGGAGCTTCAAGACCCAGTCCTTCACCAATTCCGGCGCAAACCGGTTTTCTTGAATCCAGGCAATCCATCGATCCGCCGTATCGCGGACTGCATCGAACGCATCCTTGCTAAGCAGTGATTCCCGCAGCTCCGAGCTGGCCTGTTCATAATGGACGAAGGGATCGGATGCTCGGCCAAGTCCCGGCTTTTCCTGTCTTCCCAGAGATCTGGATACCTCCCCCGGTTCCAGATAAAATCGCTGATGCTCGCAAGCCAGCAGTTCGTTCAGCCCAAGCTTTAGCCCCTCCGGACTTGCGCACCCACTGCCAACCAGAAACGACATTCGAATTCGAAGCACGCGTGTGAGTGTAGCCCGGACTCCTTGAAGGCATGCGGCGACTTCATCATATATGTTGTTTTTTAATCCGGGAGCATAGGAGAACAAGAGCAATGAAGTCTTTGCATCATATCCGACATGCACCGCATCCGGATTCAGGTCGTCCAGCACCTCGCGCAGCACGTTGGAGAGTGCAAAATGCAGCGTCTGGTTGGAGGCGAAGCGATGCTTGATATCCCGTGCGTCCTCCAGGTATCCGATAACGGGAAGACAATGATGGCCAGGCCGCAGCACGCCGTACTCCGACAGCTCATGCTCCCATTTTTCCGGAGACAGCAGGGGCTGGTGGATGAAATTTTTAAAACTCTGCTCCTTGCGCAGCTCCCGGGATTCGTCCACAAGATGAATCATGCGAGACCGCTCCCAGCCCTTCTGGACCTCCTCGTCCATCGCCTGCTTGAATCTTCTCAGCAGCTGTGCCAGCTCCTCGGGGTCCAGCGTGTCCTTAAGCAGATAATCCTGCACGTTCAGGCGCATGGCCTGCTGGGCATATTGGAACTCATTATGACAAGAGAGAATGGCAATTCGGACATCGGCCTTGACCTCTTTTATGCGTGCAGACAGCTCAAGTCCGTTCATCTTGGGCATACCGATATCGGTGATCAGAATGTCCGGGGGTTGAGTCCTGGCATGCTCCCAGGCACTCATTCCATTCTCATAACTTCCCATCAGGTTCAGACCCAGCTCATTCCATGATATCGTCTCGGATAATAACTCGATGACCGGATAATCATCGTCTACCAGCATCACGTTATACATCGGCATTCCCTCTTTCCGGTATATGCATTTCGATCACCGTTCCCTGACCCGGCTCGCTGTAAACATGGCACTGAAAAGCCTCGCCAAACACCATTCTCATCCGCTCCATCACATTTTGCAGACCTATCCGGGAGAAACTCCCGCTGCCTGCTTCATCTTGTATCGAGGCGTTTGCTGCTCCTTGTCTTATTTTCCGGATGATGGACTCCCTTGTCGCGACCTCCATGCCGATCCCGTTATCCTTCACCTTCAATATAATATGCCTGCCTTCCATAACCGCTGTTATGGCAATCGTTCCCGCATGCTGATTAAACCCATGGATCAGCGCATTCTCCACAATCGGCTGCAGGAAGAAGCGCGGCACCTTAAACAGGAACGCTTCTGCGGCAATATCCAATTCCAGCCGGACGTCCTCCTTCTGCCTGAGATTCATCAGGGCCACGTAATGCGAGATCAGATCGATCTCCTCGTGAAGATAAATTTCATCCTCTTCCCGGCTGATTGTCATGCGCAGCAACATCGATAAGGAGCCGATCATCTTGGCGCTGTCCGGGTCTCCCCGCTTCATAACCTTCATCCGGATGGAGTTCAGGACGTTGAACAGGAAATGGGGGTGAATCTGGGCCTGGAGCATCCTCAGCTCCGCCTTTCTTTTGCGGGTCTGGTTATCCGATATTTCGGCAATCATCAGCTTGAACCGGTCCAGCATGTCATCGAATAGATGCCCCAAACGGCCGATCTCATCATTGCCTTCGATGTTCGACCGCACCTCCAAATTGCCGCGCTGCACACTCGTCACTACCTTGCCGAGCCGAACAAGCGGCTTCGTAAAGGTCCGGACCAGTGCAATCAGCAGCAGCAAGAAGACCAGGAAAGAGCCCATCTGAAACAGAAACACCCTGCTGAAAATGGCATTGATGTTCACGATTGCCGATTTGTACGGCTGCATCATTACAAGCCGCCATCCGGCAGATGGAATGTCCTGCTGCACCATCAAATATTTCTCTCCGTCCATCGTAACGATGGAGTATGGCTCAGCCGTTCCGGTCTCGCTCAGGTAGGCAAATGGGGTGCCGATGCTGTCCGGATGAGTGCTCGACACAATGTTCCCCTGCCCATCAATCATCAGCACATCGCTGCCTTCGGACAGAGAGTTAAAGATCCTGCTGATTTGATCCTCGGTAAAAGTCACGATGACATAACCGTAAACCTCCGAATCCAGAAGCCGAAGGGTGCGCACCACGGACACCTGATTCGGATGATCGATCCGATCGGAACGGAACACCGTGGGCTCCGGCCCTGTCCACAGCGACTCCAGTCCCCGCAGCTGCTCGACCTGCCTGAACCAGGACTGCCGCCTGTAATCCAGCGGATTGTAATCGCTTACGGAATAATTCATATAATAAGCTCCGTTTGTCAGCAGTACGGTAACATAACTGTGCTCGCCCACCACCGTCAAGCTGTCCAGAAGCTCCAGCACGCGATGCGATTCAACGAATCGGCGGTACGGGTCTTCTTCCTCATTGCCGGAAGCTACCTGCTTGAAATAGGAATTCAAGGTAGAATTCACCTGGATGTAGTTGGCGATATTGAGCTTGCTCAGGAGCAGGTTCGTGACGGACCCGCGAACCAGCTGCAGCGCATCATTGGCATTGGATACTGCCTGCTGCCGCAGAGCTTCCTTCGTTAAGGAATTGTACAGAATCAAGCTGACAATTGCCGGAACGATAATGCACATGACGGACGCCAGAATCAGCTTATGACGAATGGAGCTGGGCACATATCTTTTGAGCCGTTCAAGCATATCCTTCACCTCAGCCCGGAGTGTTCCTTACCTATACGCTTCGAGATACGATGGCAAAAAAGGGACGAAGGCTCGCCCCTTTTTTTCGTTTATTATACCAGATCATTTTTTGTTGGAATCGATAATTTTGTTCACACGCTCCTGGGTGCTCTTAAGGGTCTGATCTATATCCTGATTGCCGAGGATCAGCTTCTCATACTCCTCATTCACCGCCTCGTACACTTCGGCCTGATAGGAGGAAGGCGGAACGATGGCCGAGGCTTTCGAGATAACAAGTGTGTCGACAAGCGATTTTTTATCTACCTTTTCCGGACTTTTGGTGCCTGCCAGGATGGTGTCGATGATTCCCTCCACCTGCTCGCTCTTCACCTGCTGCCAGGCAGGAATGTTCTTGCCCTGTACGATCTGACCTTCCGTTGTGTACCAGCGGACAAACTTGTAAGCCTCTTCCTTGTGCTTCGATTTGGCAGCAACGGCCACATAGTCCGTAGAGACTGATGTCAGTCCGATCGGGTCACTCTCTTTGTTTTTGGGATACGGGGCGACAGCCACTTGGAAATCCAGCGGCACCTTGTCGGTTCCGCCGATCTCGGTATTCATCCAGCTTCCAATCGTGATCATGCTTGCCGACTGGTTAAAGAACTGTGTCCGGTAATTCAGCTTCTGAGAGATAATGTCGGTATAGGGAACAGAAGACTGATCCTCCTTCTCCATCTTCACTCTCAGCTCCAGCGTCTCCCGAAATGTAGGGTTATCCAGATTGGAAGACCCATCCGTCTTCAGGAAGTCGGCATCCTGCGGCTGGTTAGCCATCTTCAGCTTCAGGAATTCCATCCAGCCACCCCCTTGCGGGCCGTGAAAATATGTGCCATAGCGCTTGCTTGCCCCTTCGCCCTGAGTCAGCTGCTTCGCATAGTCCGCATAGTCGTCCCAGGTCCAATCCGTCGGAACGGGAAGGCCCGCCTCCTCCAGGTGGTCCTTATTCAGCAGCACATACCAGGGGTTGAATTTTCCGGGAAGCGCATACACTTTTCCATCCAGATGGGTATCCACTTTATAGTCAGTCTCCACGGTGTAGCCGTCCTTGGCGATGTATTCGTCCAGCGGTTCGGCCATGCCGAGCGCAACCCGCTGGGCATACCCTGCCGGATCGCTGAACATGAGAATATCCATTTGCGCCGAGGACGCGGCTTCAAGGTCCATCTTCTTCATCGCTTCCTGGCTGTCTCCCTTCTCGCTTAACTGAACCAGCTCAATGGTCACACCGGGTGTTGCATCCTCGTAAGCTTGAATCGTTTTGCTCCAATTGTAGGCTTCCTCCGTACCGTGCGTATACAGCCTCAGATTGACCGTCTCTCCACCCTCGGCGGCGCCTTCTCCTGCCGTACCGCTCGGTTCCTTCGTACCTCCGCCGCAGCCGGACAGCAGACTGAATGCCATCGTCCCTGCAAGTATCCCTGCCCAACATTTCTTGTTCATCATCGTTATCGAGCCCTCCCCAATCATATCATTCTAATAGAAGCGCGATTCTCCGGGATGTCCTTGTGCCTATCCCTTGACCCCGCCCAGTGCAATTCCTTCGATGACACTCTTCTGACCTATGATAAAAACAATCAGCAGCGGGAATATGGCCGACACGGCCGCCGCCATAATCAGCGAATAAAACTCACCGCTTAAAGACGTAAATTTCTGCATCGCCAGCGGAATCGTAAACAGCCGATCCGTTCGAAGAAAGATGAGCGGATTCTGATAGTCATTCCATGTCCAGATAAAACGCAGAATCGCATAGGTAGCCACAGCGGGCTTTACCAGCGGCAGCGCAATGGACCAGAATATCCGCGGATGGCTCGCACCGTCGATTTTGGCGGATTCGATGAATTCCTGGTGCACCCCCATGAAGAATTGCCGCAGCATAAACGTCCCCAGCACGCTGAAACTCCCAAGCATAATGAGGCCGAGATGATTATCAAACAGCCCGATGTTACGGTACAGGATAAACTGCGGGATCAGAATGGCCTGACCCGGGATCATGTAGGTCACAAGCACAATGATGAACAGCCAATTCCCGGCGGCAAACTGGATTTTGGAGAACCCATAGGCTGCCAGCGCGGATACCATTGCCGAGATGAGGGTTGTGAGCATGCTAACCTTGATCGAGTTCCAATAGTAGAGATAGAAGGGATAATCACCGAACCATACCTCCCTGTAATTCTGGATCGCGTTCCATTCCCGCGGAATCCATTGAATCGGATACACGAACACATCTCTTTCCACCTTAAAGGATGTGACCAGCATCCATATGAACGGAAGGAGGAACAGCATACTCACAACGAACATCACGATGGTTACGAAGAGCCTGCGCCAGTCAACGCCAGCTTGTGTCTGCATATAACGCCCTCCTCCTAGTAGTTGACCCACTTCTTCTGAGCTGCCCACTGCCCCAGTGTAATCAGCATGACGAACCCGAACAGTACCGCGGCAATGGATGATGCATAACCTACCTTCAGGTTAACAAACGCCGTATCGTACAAATACCAGACCATCATCGTCGTAGAACCGATCGGTCCGCCTTGTGTCATGACGGCGATGATGTCGAACACCTTGAATGTAGAGATAACCCCCGTGACCAGCAGAAAAAAAGACGTCGGTGACAGCAAGGGAAGCGTAATGCGCCTGAACTTGGTCCAGCCGTTTGCTCCATCGATATCCGCTGCTTCGTACAGATCCTTCGGTATAGACTGCAGCCCGGCAATATAGATGATCAGATTGAAGCCGATGGATATCCAAATCGATATCAGCATAATGGAGATCAGGGCAAAATTCGGATCTGCAATCCATTTGGGCGGATTGGAAATTCCGATTGTCCGGAGGATTTCGTTAATAGGCCCGTAGGACGGCTGGAACAGTACCTGCCATACGACAGCAACCGCAACGATGTTGGATATGTAGGGCATGAAGTAGGCTACTTTAAAGTATCCCTTCATATAGACAAACCGGTCGATCAATATAGCCAGCAGCATCGATATCATCATGTAGATCGGAACCGTCAGAAGAAAAATCAGGTTGTTCCGCACGGACTTGAGAAAGATGTCGTCCTCCAGCAAATGTCGGAAATTCTGAAACCCGACCCACTGGATTCCGTCCCAGCCCTGCACAAAGTTCCAATCGGCGAATCCCAGCACGAGCGTAGCCAATATCGGAAACAGCACCAAAATGATGACGCCAAACAGCATCGGGCTTACAAATAAAATCCCCCATAGATTCTCCCCCCGCCGCAAGGAGCCCCGGGGCTTGGGCCTGCCGGTCATCTG
Organism: Paenibacillus sp. LBL; assembly: GCF_029893715.1. Classification (NCBI taxonomy): domain Bacteria; kingdom Bacillati; phylum Bacillota; class Bacilli; order Caryophanales; family Paenibacillaceae; genus Paenibacillus; species Paenibacillus sp. LBL. The sequence continues at coordinate 94,101 of NZ_JARXYU010000014.1, forward strand.
CCGACCAGGCTTCTTCACTGTCTCCATCGTCTGTGACATGTCTGACCACCTCGTTTATCTTGGATGGCTTAAGTATAAAAAAAATACCGTCAAGTCGTTGACGGTATTTTGATCATATTCACTTTCATTTTTACCTTCTATAGGTAAGAAATGTTTAGCACTTGCACATCATGGCATCCAAGGTATTACTGGAACTTCTCCTTAAACCAGGAAGCTGCCATGCCAACCTCTGCACGGCTGAGCTGATGCCCTCCGTTCTCCCAGTGCAGCTTGACATCCGCGCCAGCCTCGCTCAGGAGTGCATTCAGATCCTCGCTCTCCTGCGGAGTGCACATCGGATCGCGCCGGCCAGCCGCGATGAAGACCGGAACGCCAGTCAGATCAGGCAGGGCCTTATCCCGCAACGGAACCATCGGATGGTGGAGTACAGCTCCTTGCAGCGCATCTCCTTCGTGAAACAGCAGGCTCGCGGCGATATTGGCCCCGTTCGAATAACCAACCGCTACGATGCGGCTGCGGTCAAAACCGTACTCGGCTGCTGCCCAGTTTAAGAACTCATTCAGATCCTGCGTACGCTTCACCAGATCCTCTACATCAAACACGCCTTCGGCCAGACGTCGGAAGAACCGGGGCATGCCGTTCTCCAGCACGTTCCCGCGGACGCCTAGCACATTCGAAGCTGGCGAGATCATCTCGGCCAGCGGCAGCAAATCCTCCTCATTGCCTCCGGTGCCGTGCAGCAGTAGCAAGGTCGGTGCCTCGGAAGATGTTCCCTGGCGATAAATATGTGTATGTTCCATATGGATTCCGTCTCCTTTTCGTTAATTTAAATAATCTAATCAGAAAACAGTCTGCAATTCCATCAAAGTCTGCCCTGATATCCAGCTTATATATCTTTAATTTAAGATTCTTCAAATACATCATACCATGGAATTCAAAAAATGCAACATCGCTTCTTCTGCATCCCGCCCGGTTTCTACGCGCATGAAAAGAGAGGAAGCCTCCAATATGGAAGTCTTCCTCTCTCATGTATATTCTCTATATGATTCCGTACGTGTTCCCCCGTAACATCACTCATTATATCAAAAGATGTTTATAATGTCAGTGTATGTTTTGGGATTTCTCACAATTTTTTTGCGATTTCATTAGGTATTATTCCAGATGACTGGAGGTGAAACCATATATTTAGAAAAACTGTAATCGTTTGGTCAATACGCCTCTCGGAACCGCAAAAGCCTGTGCCCGCTTGAAGTTCATCGGCGCTCCCCGTACAATCGTGAGTGCCTTATAATATTCGATGAACGGGAAGCCATAGGTTTCCCCGCGTGCGTAAGCATATACATTCATGGCTCTTACCCAAGTTTCATAGGCTTCTTCCGGAATATCGATAAATACCTCGGGATGAAAATCATACGGATCCTCCCAATTGTCCGCATAGTATAAATGCTGGGCATAATGGGATGGAAGCTCTCGCTCAATGGTCTTCAGCCCCGCATAGAATCGCGCATCCTCCACGATATAGTGTGTATTGGCATGATCCTTATGAATGCTCTCCTTCCAGTGGGTGATTATAATGTCCGGCTTCACTTCCCGTATGACATCGGCTACCTGATACTTCACTTCCTCGTCCAGCGGAAGCTCCGCATCCTTATAAGCAAGAAATCGGACATCCGCGCCAACAATTTCGGCGAATTGATGAGCTTCGTCAATCTTCTGCTTCGCGTAATCCTCCGGCGTCATCCGAGGATGCCCCTTCTCCCCCGGCGTTAAATGAAGAAACGTTGCTCGTTGCCCGGCCTGCGTGTATTTTGCTATGACCGCTCCTGCCGTAAGATCCATATCCCCCGCATGTCCGCCAATCGCCAAAATGTGATGCTGCTTTGCTTCCGTCAATTTGATCTCTCCTTTGTAGAAAAAGTCGTAGAATCTATTTTATTGAAGCGGCTTGCTCATAATATCGAACCGGCGCGTCACGTGAAACCCGGCTTTTCGGTATAAATGTCCTGCGGGGCTTTGCTCGCCCGTCCAGAGGAACCACGCACCATGCAGCCCCTGAGCCCGCATAAGGGCGAGACAGTCATACAGCAGAATTTTTCCCAAGCCCTTCCCTTGCATCGACGGGTCCACTCCAAACGGGCCAAATCGTTCAGCAACGCCCTCGTATCCGCCATGCAGGCAAAATCCAACCAGCTTCCCCTGCTCGCGCGCAATCAGGATCTGATCCGTTCTTAATTGCTGCAGCAATCCCTCACGAATCGCCCGGCCCCAATCAGGGTTAAACACGTCCGTTGCAAAATCAATCAGCTCCACCAGATCGCCGTCCTGAGCCAGCTGAAAGGTAAAGCCCTCCTGCTCGCGCTGCTGCTTCAGCTCCGCAACTTCAAGCGGCATATGGAAATCAACCAGGGAGTGATCCATTGCAACCGCCGTGTAATTCCGGGTAAAACTGCTGGCTTGCAGCCATCCAAGGCCCTCAGGATACCGCTCGCCATCGATACCCGGGACCATATAATTCGGGGCATAAGAGGAGAAAAAAACTGTACGGCGTCCATGGCGTCGAAGGAAATCCTCACCTTCCTGAAGCAGCCGCGCCCCAACGCCCTGTCTTCGCAGCGACGGATCGGTATAAAAGAAGGTAATCCAGCCCCGATCCGGCTCCAACTCGGTTCCGATCATCGGGAGTCTCCGGCGCACCGCATACAGGACGCCTACAATCCGATGTTCCAGCTCGGCCACCCGCAGGCCCTGCGGATCAAAGTTCGGGTCCAGCAGCACCAAGTTTCGAAAGCGAAGACGGGTGATGGGATCTCCCGGCACACAGGCATTCCATAAGGTTGTGATGCCTTCTTCATCTCCAGGCCGATAAGACCTGTAGGTTAGGGTCGTCATAGCGTGTTCCCTCCTCAATTTCTCGTTATAGGTCCCGTTCCGGTTAACGTGAAGTAAAACGGGGACCGGATAATCCAATCTTTTGTTCGCGGAATTTGGATATATATTCCCCAGGCTAATCAAACTTTGGCAGCTGTCCATAAGGTGTTATTATTATCCTTCATTTACCGCTGATTACTTAGCCACGGCTCCTGTCAAGGCATTGTGGACCTGGGCACGCAGCTGAGCCACGCTTGTGCTCCTCCCTCCGTATACACGGTTGGTGAGCAGAACGACCGCGAGATCAAACTCGGGATCGATCCACAGGCTGGTACCGGTAAATCCGGTATGTCCATAACAGCCAGGACTCATCCAATCCCCGGAAGCATCCATCTTATCCCCTTTCAGAACCCAGCCCAAACCGCGGTTCGATCCTTGAATATGCCCTGTATGGGTACGTACAGCGGTACCAGCCGCAGCTTGAGATAAAATCCGTGATACATGGCCTGTCACCTCCGTATGCGGGGCTGCCGGGATTGTCCCCTGTCCAAGCCACATACGGGCGTACAACAGCAGATCGCCTGCGGTCGCAAACAATCCGGCATGGCCGCATATGCCGCCCAAGGCCCGGGCCTTCTCATCATGTACGATTCCGCATAGATGACCTTGTACGGTCTCATCATATTCCGTTGCAGCATAGCGTTCGGTCTGTTCCGGATCAGGCGTCAATGTCGCATGACGCATATTCAGCGGATCGAAAACCCGCTGTTTTGCCGCCTGATCTAGTGGCATACCCAGCACCTTCTCAATGATGCGCCCCAGGGTGAGATATCCGAGATCACTGTAAATCACTTCAGTATTCTGTTTGGCAGCGAGCGGCGATGCAAGAACAGCATCCCACATCTGCTCTCTGCTCCAGCCCTGGGCATGCAGGTTCATATCGGCCTGAAGCCCGGAAGTATGTGTCAGCAGCTGCCCTACCGTAATCCCTTCTTTACCGGCCAAACCGAATGAAGGCAGAATATCACTCACTTTTGTAGTCAAGATTAGAACGCCATCATCGATCAGTTGCAGAATTAACGGGAGTGTGACTACCACCTTGGTCAAGGATGCGCAATCATATAACGTCTCCTCACGGGTAGACACAGACTGACCCTGCATCGGCTTCGGATTGGCATAACCTGCTGCGTAGTACCAGTCCCTGTCTTGGTGGAGAACGCCGAGCACCGCGCCGGGTGTCGTACTTGCAGCAATCTCACGCTCTACGGCAGCGCATGCCGCTCTCAATCCTCTAATGCCCAATCTTAGCTTCGCTGCGCCAGTTTCCACATTCATCATCGAGTCCTCCCCCTCCATTACGACAAAATCCATTGAACAACGAGCTATAATCAAAACAACCGAACGAAAGATATCCAACTCTAAAATCTATACTATTGACATACAAACAGAAGCGGAGAGGCCTTTATAAATGTAAACGTTTCCTAAATCTTATTATAGAGCTTGTAAAATTTTGTTTCAATATTAAATATAAATTATAAAATTTAATTTCATGGTGGATCATTAAATATTTCCATTGAATTGGATATTAAATATTGACACTTGAATCCGCTTTCAATTACAATAATTTTGAAATCAAACACTCGCATAATTTAAGGGCCATGCATTCCGTAACCGCACACCGGTATGGAACAACCCCGGTTTCTCTTCAGGAGATGCCGGGGTTTTTTGTTGCCCGATTTTGTTGGAGGTGATGCTGAAGCAGCCAGTTAGCAAGATGAACCAAGATTTCATTCTCAATTACATAGGAGGTATACAATGAAGAAGTTTTACAAACTGACCACCGCGTTAGCCCTTAGCTTATCCCTTACCTTGAGCCTGTTTGGCCCAGCATACGCGGCCCCGGATACCTCGGTATCCAACAAGCAGAATTTCAGTACGGATGTCATCTATCAGATTTTTACTGACCGTTTCTCCGACGGCAATGCTTCCAACAACCCGACCGGGTCTGCCTTTGACGGTACTTGCACCAACCTTAGACTTTACTGCGGCGGTGACTGGCAAGGAATCATTAACAAGATCAACGACGGCTATCTTACCGGAATGGGCGTTACCGCCATCTGGATCTCCCAGCCGGTTGAGAATATCTACAGCGTCATCAATTATTCCGGTGTTAACAACACCGCTTATCACGGCTATTGGGCCCGAGATTTCAAGAAGACCAACCCGGCTTACGGCACGATTGCCGATTTCCAGAATCTTATCACTGCCGCTCATGCCAAGAACATTAAAGTCATCATTGACTTTGCTCCTAACCATACATCTCCCGCCTCCTCTGACCAGCCTTCATTCGCAGAGAACGGCAAGCTGTACAACAATGGCACCCTGCTCGGGGGATACACAGGCGATACGCAAAATCTGTTCCACCATAACGGAGGCACCGATTTCTCCACGACAGAGAACGGGATTTACAAAAACCTGTATGACCTTGCTGACCTGAACCATAACAACAGCACGGTGGACACCTATCTGAAGGACGCCGTCAAAATGTGGCTCGATCTTGGCATTGACGGCATTCGGATGGACGCCGTGAAGCACATGCCGTTTGGCTGGCAGAAGAGTTTCATGGCCACCGTCAACAACTACAAGCCGGTCTTCACCTTCGGCGAATGGTTCCTGGGCGTGAATGAAGTAAGCGCCGAAAACCACAAATTCGCTAACGAATCCGGCATGAGCCTGCTTGATTTCCGATTCGCCCAGAAGGTTCGTCAGGTATTCAGAGACAACACGGACAATATGTACGGTCTGAAGTCCATGCTGGAGGGTTCAGCGACCGATTATGCCCAAGTGGAGGATCAGGTAACGTTCATCGACAACCATGACATGGAGCGTTTCCACGACAGCAATGCCAACCGACGGAAGCTGGAGCAAGCCCTGGCCTTCACACTCACTTCCCGTGGCGTGCCAGCCATCTATTACGGAACTGAACAATATATGGCCGGCGGGAACGATCCCAACAACCGGGCACGGATCCCTTCTTTCTCCACAACGACTACAGCTTACCAAGTGATTCAAAAGCTTGCGCCTCTGCGTAAATCAAACCCGGCTATCGCTTATGGAACAACGCAGGAGCGTTGGATCAACAACGATGTGCTGATCTATGAACGCAAATTCGGCAACAGCGTAGCTGTCATCGCTGTGAACCGTAACGTGAACACGCCAGCCTCGATTACAGGATTGGCCACCTCGCTTCCTGCCGGGAACTACGCGGATGTATTGGGCGGACTCCTGAACGGTAATTCACTTACCGTCAGCTCCGGCGGGGCTGCTTCCAACTTCACGCTGGCAGCAGGCGGCACGGCAGTATGGCAGTACACTACAGCGACTACCGCTCCAACCATAGGACATGTAGGACCGATGATGGCAAAACCGGGCGCAACCGTCACCATTGACGGCCGCGGCTTCGGCGCAAGCAAGGGTACCGTGTACTTCGGAACGACAGCCGTTACAGGCGCCAACATTACAGCTTGGGAAGATACGCAGATCAAAGTGAAAATCCCAGCGGTTGCCGGTGGCGTATATAACATCAAAATCGCAAACAGCGGTGGCGCTTCAAGTAATGTGTATGACAACTTCGAAGTACTGACCGGAGATCAGGTCAGCGTCCGCTTTGTGATCAACAATGCAACAACCGCTCTCGGGCAGAACGTGTACCTCTCAGGCAGCGTAAGCGAGCTCGGCAACTGGGACCCAGCCAAGGCCATCGGCCCGCTGTACAACCAGGTCATCTACCAGTACCCAACCTGGTATTATGACGTCAGCGTGCCTGCCGGCAAAACCATTGAATTCAAATTCTTGAAGAAACAAGGCTCAACGGTAACATGGGAGGGCGGAAGCAATCACAGCTTCACCGCTCCAGCCAGCGGCACGGCAACGGTCAACGTGAACTGGCAGCCGTAAGCCCCTAATGGGCTAGGCTATTTTCGCAGACTCCATATCAAGCCCACCGGCTCCGGGATTATTCCCGGAGCCGGTCTTCGTGCAGCTAACGACGCGCATCGCGGACAACAAAAATGAGCCGATGAGGGTATTGCCCTTCATCGGCTCGATATTATTACCCTCTATATCCACACCCCGAGAGTAAATTGCTTTTATTGCAATGAGGGTGCAGCGAAATGCATACACAGAGGCGAGGCTTCAACGGAGCAGGCGGAATCATGCTGGAGAAACGAAGTGGTCCCCTTTATCCCCGGAATTCATCATTAGATATGATCTCAATAGAATTCCGGGGATAACAGGGATCGGAAGCATGATCCGTATGCAAAGTGCTGCACGGCCTTCACATCATGCAATGCACATGGTTAACCAAAGCTATTTACGTCCTGAACTTCACCAAGGACTGCCGCAAGCTCTCCGACAGCTCCTCCAATCGCGAGGACAGAACAACCAGCTTCTCGCTTACCTTGAACTGCTCGGATGACATCGAAGCGACCTCCTCTGTGGCGGCACTGGTCTCTTGTACGATCGAGCTTGCCTCCGAGATGGAGTCGGTCAAAGTGAGCTGGGATTCGATCAGGCCCTCTATGGCATGAGTCGATTCGCTAATCTCGGTTAAGAGGGTATCCATCTCGTGCCGCACATTATCGAATACCCCCTGCGCTTCTTGTACCGAATGCAGCTGTTCGTCAAAGAGCGGCGATGCCGACGTTAACGCGTCGACGGAGCCCTGCACTTCCGTCCGTATATCCAGGATCATGGCGCCCACCGTCTGGATCGATTCCTTGGAACGGTCCGCCAAGCTTCTCACCTCATTAGCTACGACCATGAAGCCGCTGCCTGCTGCCCCGGCCCGGGCTGCTTCAATGGTAGCGTTAATGGACAACACGTTGGTCTGATGTGTAATCTCCGACATCAGTTCCAATATTCTGTGAATCGACGAGGTATTATCCTTCAGCTTCTCCGCATTCTGAACGATGGCCCGGTTCACCTGATTGATCCGCGTGGATTTCTCTACCAGACTGTCCATATGCAGTGCACCTTCTCCCGTCACCCGAAGTACGCGATCCGCTGCGGCCTCGATCACTTGATTGGAATCTGAAACCTTGCTCATCTGGACCCCGATGTTCTCGGCCAGCTGATTCTCCCGTTCGGCTTCCATGGCGAGACTTCCGCTGCCCTGCGCAATCTGCTCCATCGCTGCCGCAATTTCGCCAGCTGTGAGTGAGGTTCCTCTTGACGCTTCTGCCAGTTCCTCCGCGGTAGCCAGCACTTCCTTCGCGGAAGCATTCGTCTGGTCAACCAGGGCTGAGATTTGCCCCATCATCTGGTTGAAGCTGTGGCCGAGGCGGCCAATCTCATCCACACGCTGAAAATCTGTCCGAACCCTCAGATTTCCCTGCTCCCCCTCTTCCATCAAACTGCACATCTGATTCAGTGGACGGCCGATAGTGCGCATCATATAGTATCCGATCAGCACTGCAACCAGAATCGCAGCTGCAATAACAACAAGCGTTACGGTCAGCAGCTTGTCTGTAGCCTTCACGAAATCACTGACAGGAGCAAAGCCAACCATGTACCAAGGAGCCGTCTTCAGAGGCGTATAAACGACCATCTGCTCATTCGAAGTATAATAGGTCCCTCCTTCCGCAGCACCTTCAGGAACCGTAATGGTGGACGGCTGCATTAGTTGCGCCGGATCCATATCGTGTACGATTCGGTTATCTGCGGCAACAATTCGCATTTGCCCGTTATGCCCTATTTTTAAATTTGCCAGCACATCTCCCACGGCCTGATCCTTAATATCCATCAGGAGGATGTACTGCGCATTTGGATTTTTGAGGTTTTTCAGCAATCTCCCCATTGTCATGGTGGGGCTTTTCTCATTCTCCATAAATCCTTTGGTTTCCGTAGGGAACCATACCGGCTCGCCATCAGCTTGAATGATCTGGTCGATTTTGGATTTGATGCTGTCCGCAGAAGACAATCCCAACAAACCTGTAGAATTATAGGAGCCTTGTGCACTTAGACTGGGTGCCACCAGGCGCATGCCCTGCATACGACCATCCGAAGAGGCCGTCCCGTTAAGTTTCTCACGGATACGGTTCTCGGCCTCTGTTTTCTCCCGAATACCGATGTCTGAAGAACTGACCGTAACCAGATCCTCACGAAGCACCGTATCCAGCGCCCATTGACGGGAAGTGGCTTCATACTGGGACAGCAGAAAATCCAGCTTGTCCGCCGCCTGCATCATCTGACCCGATGTCGCTTCAGACACCTGATCCATAACTGTATCCTTGGATATGAAATACGATAACAACCCCAAGGCCGAAGATAACAGCACAATTGTTGCAAAAAAGATAACAAACAGCTTCATTCCGACTGCCCTAAATTGAAAGCGCCTTGCCATGTTCATATGTATGTACCCCCTGCGTAGCATTCATAAAATACGAAAAGACACAGCAAGCGGTTACCGGCTGTGTCTCTTCGCTGTTCTGTCTATCTTTAGGTCTGATGATGAGTCCGTTGCATGTTACCCTTTGCTTGCACCTGCCGTCATACCGTCCACCAGCAAACGCTGCAGGAAGATAAACAGAATGGTGATCGGCAGCGCGATAAGCACTGAGGCTGCTGCGAACAGAGTAAAGTTACTGTCCTGGGTGGAGTTGACGAGATCCCACAGACCAACGGCAAGCGTCCAGTTTTCTTTAGTCCGGAGCACAAGTCTGGCAAAGATAAAGTCTACCCACGGTCCAACAAACATCGTCAAGCCCATATACGTAATCATTGGCTTCGATAACGGCAGAATGATTCTGCGGAAAATCTGGAAGTTGGTTGCTCCGTCGATTTTCGCCGCTTCATCCAAGCTTCGCGGTATCGTATCCAGGAAGCCCTTCATGATCAGCGTTCCGCCCAGAGGCGCCCCTGCGGCATACACAATAATCATAGCTGCATGTGTATTCAGCAGATCCAGAGAGTTCAGCAAAATGTACAGTGCGATCATACTCATGAAGCCGGGGAACATCCCCAGCACAAGAATGGTCGATAGTGCATTTTGCCGACCCTTAAACCGGAAGCGGGATACGGCATAACTTGTAAGCAATACAAGAATGGTCCCGATAATCATGGAGAATACCGCTATTTTCAATGTGTTCATATACCATGTACCAAACAGGAAGCTTTGGGATGTGAACAACTCTTTATAGTGACTAAGTGTAAATGATTCTGGAATCAGAGTCTTGCTGTACAATGACTTTCCGGGACGGAAAGAAGCCAGAACAATCCAGAGCGCCGGGTAAATACAGCCGATCGCGATGATAACAAGAGTAATATAACTTGCCGTCAGGCGAATTGCATTTCTCGTTTTAATTCCCATTATTGGATCATATCCTCCTCTTTAAATGATCTGGTTCGGCGATAATTGTAAATCGAGAAGGACGCAATAATCATGAAGATGATAATACCGATTGCCGATGCCATACTGTATCTCTGCTGATCCAAAGTCAGCTTGTAGAGCCAGGTAACCAGCAGGTCCGTAGCTCCCGCGTACTGATAATCTCCCACAACCGGGTTACCGTTCGTCAGGAGGAAGATCAGGTTGAAGTTGTTGATATTACCGGCGAATTGCGTAATCAGAACCGGTGCGGTTGAGAACATGATCATCGGCAGGGTGATGATTTTAAACTTCTGGAACCCGGTTGCCCCATCCACGTCCGCGGCTTCGTAGAGATCCTTCGGAATCGTAGTCAGGACACTCATGACCAGGAGCATGGATACAGGTATACCTACCCACATGTTTACGATAATAACGGTGAATTTTGCCCAGATCGGATCTGTCAGCCAAGGCAGGCCTTCCAAACCGAAATATCTTAAGTATTGGTTGATCGGTCCGAACTGCCCGTTAAACATATTACGCATAACGAGCAATGAAATCAGCTGCGGAATTGCATATGGAATGATCAGAATAACGCGCCATACGCCTTTGAAGCGAATTCCTTTTTGCTGAATAAGCAGTGCAACGAGCACCCCGCCAAAATACGTGGTTACCGTTGCAAGCACTGCCCAAATGATCGTCCAGGTCAGGACGCCGAAAAAGGTATGGCTCCACGATTTCAATGCAATCAGATTCGTAAAGGTTTGGAAACCAACCCAGTCTACCAGATTTGCCGGTGGCAGGTTGTTCGGAGCAGAATAGTTCGTGAACGCCAGCAAGACCATGAAGATAATCGGCATGACAGTAAAGAATAAAATACCGATGGCAGGCAAGGTCAGGAATGATTGGGCGAATTTCCACTCAAAAATATAATAAAGGGTCTGTCTGAAATTGTTGGGTTTCACACCCTTTTCCCTTTGTTTTCCAGCATTATATGCGTTTCTGATATTGGCATAGTAGCCAAGCAGAAAAATCGCAAACAAAATCAAAGTGATAAGACCTTCAATCAACAGGTTGATGGAATGGTCTCCGGCAACCATCTGGGTTAAGCCGTTCACCTTCTCTAAATGACTTCCCTGTTCCCCTAACGATATCATTCCCCAGATAGCATCACCCAGGTTGTTTATGAAGTAGTACAGACTGAATACACCTACGATAAGTAAAAGAACGCCTTTGATCCATTGCCGGTTGTAAAGCTGACCCAGACCCATACAGATGGCTGATAATATAGCCGCTGTCATACGATGTTGACGCATGCTCCCTCCATTCTCCTCTCCATATAATCGAGGAATCACCCGCCGGTTGTTCGGCGGGTGAACTTCTTCATCTTTCTCGTATTATATAAGAACGCTATTACTTAGCAGCTCCACCACTGTTAAGATCTTTAACTTGACTCACAGCTTTATCCAGTGTTTCTTTAACGTCTTTGTTGTTATCCCAAATCTCAGCCAGTGCAGCGCCTACAGGAGACCATACGTTAGCCATTTCAGGAACGGATGGCATCGGCTGGGAAGATTTGAACTGCTCCGTGAATGCCGAAACATACTCGTCATTCTTGATTTGATCGTCTTCTTGAGCTTCATTGTTTGTTGGAACCGATCCAACCAATGCGCTCAGCTGCAATTGAGCTTCCTTGGAAGTTGCAAAGTCAGCGAACAGACGAGCCGCTTGCGGATATTTCGAGAATGAGCTTACGTACCATGCTTTGATACCGGAGAACGATACGGCAGGCTGTCCGCCAATCGTTGGGATTGGAGCAACGCCGAGTTTGTCGCCAAGCGCTTCTTTGTATCCGCCAAGTTCCCAAGGTCCGTTGATGTCCATAGCCAGGTCGCCGGCTGTGAACAATCCGCGCTTGATATCCGGTGTAATGTCGCCAGATTTAACGGGAAGAATTTCTTTCAGGCTAGCGTATACTTCCATACTCTTAACCGCGCCGTCATTGTTAAGACCGATATCGTTGACATCTGCACCGCCGTTACCGAAGATGTATCCGCCGTTGGAAGCAAGGAACGGATATGCAAAGTACAGGTTGCCCGTTTCGAACATAAATCCGTATTTGTTCTTGGATTTGTCGGTGAACGTTTTGCTGAATTCGATAACTTCTTCCATCGATGTTGGAACTTCTTTTACCAAGTCCTTGTTGTAGTACATCAGGTAAGTTTCAGCAGCGCGCGGGTATCCGTACAGAACGCCGTCATAGCTTACACCTTGGATGGCAGCTTCCGTGTTGCTGCTCTTTGTTTTTTCTTCGTAAAAGTCATTTGGCAGAACCAGGTTTGTAGCTACTGCTTTACCCAGGTTATCGTGAGGGAACAATACTACGTCAGCACCCAATCCGGATGGACCGTCTTGTGCAAGCTTGGTTACTTGATCGGTTGGAGACAATTCTTCGATGGTCACTTCAACGCCGTATTTCTCGGTAAATTCTTTAGCCACCGCGTCCGTGTAGGCTCTTTCGTCCCGGCTTTCCCATACGATCAATTTAGCGCCTTCTTCTGGCTTAAGTTCCTGTGCTTCTGTATTTTCAGCCGGCGTTTCCTGTGCTGGTGGATTCTCAGCAGGTGCCTCTGTAGCAGGAGCAGCTGTGTTTCCTCCACATGCTGTAATGGAGAACGCCAACGTGAAGGTTGCAGCTAGCGTGAGTAACTTCTTCATCTTCATTCCATGATTACCCCTCTCAAATAAATGATCAGAAAATGTTGGAAATCTGCGCAAACGATTTCAGAAAATTTTCAGTGTCTCTTTTTTTATGTAGCATCTGGCGAGATACTTTGGAAAAATCCCGTTGAGAAAGCGCTTCATTCACTGAAAACATCATACAACATTTAATATCGAATGTAAAAACGTTTGCACAGATCATTTTTCCTCGAAATAGGCATTTAATCCTATATTATCTTCCATTATCGCTGTGTTTCGTAAGTTATCATAAAAATAGTTGTGCATTCGCTGTGCAATCCTGTAGTTATGCTCGCTAATTAAGACAAGAATTCGCAATAAATGATGATCAATTGAACAAACGTTTGCACACTAATGCGATAGGCGTTAATGAGGCTCCACATACATCTATTGCTTGCGAAAAAGACCGTTCCTCCAGCATTTATGCTCTCACAGTTACGGAACGGAAGGAGCGCCGATCGTGATCTAAAAAAGATCCAAGGCAGTTCTTCAGTTTCCTTTAAATGATCATACAAAACAGAAGGACTACCGATCCCGATCTAAAAAAAGATCGGCGGCAGCCCTTCAAATTTTTCTGATAGCTGTTCTTGTTCGTTAATGAATACTTCTGCTATTTAGCATTTCCGTTATCATCTGAGTGCCTTGAGTGCAATATCCGTCCGGTTAAACTTGCCTTCAAACGTGATGCCTTCTGCCCGTTCATATGCCTTTGCCCGTGCAGAAGCGATATCTGCGCCTAAACCGACAACACCGAGTACGCGTCCGCCGTTCGTTCTCCACGTTCCTTCCGCGTCGCGTGCGGTTCCCGCATGGAATACTATGGTGCTGTCCTGCTCGTCCTCCAGACCCGTGATAGCAATCCCTTTCGGATACGATGCCGGATAGCCGCCAGAGGCCAGGATAACGCATACCGCCGCTTCATCGCTCCACTCCAGCTCCAGATCAGCCAAGGTGCCATTTACAGCAGACAGGAACACCTCCAGAAGATCCGTCTTCAGGCGCGGTAATACCACCTGCGTCTCTGGATCACCAAATCTGGCGTTAAATTCAATCGTCTTCGGCCTGCCGTCCGGTGAGATCATCAATCCGGCAAACAGAACCCCGCGGAACGGTCGCCCTTCAGCTACCATCGCCTTTGCTGTCGGCTTGATAATCGTTTCAATGGCCTCTTCAATAATGGATGGCTGAATATGAGGCAATGGCGAATAGGTTCCCATTCCTCCTGTATTCGGTCCCCGATCATCATCGTAGGCCGGCTTGTGATCCTGGGCTGCCGACATCGGCTTCACGGTCTCACCGTCGACAAAGGCCAGAATCGACATTTCCTGGCCTTCCAGAAACTCCTCAATGACGACCCGGCTTCCGGCGTCGCCGAATACCTTCGATTGCATGATGTCGCTGAGCGCCTGCTCTGCTTCTTCCAGCGTGCGTGCAACGGTAACACCCTTGCCTGCTGCCAGCCCGTCCGCTTTCACAACGATTGGCGCGCGTTGCTGGCGCAAATAAGCAAGTGCAGCTTCGTAATCGTCAAACTTCGCATAAGCCGCTGTCGGAATACTGTACTTGTGGAGCAAATCCTTCATGAAGGTTTTGCTTCCTTCAATCTCGGCAGCATTTTTACGTGGACCAAAGACAGGAATGCCTGTCTCATCGAACGCATCGACAATGCCGTCTGCCAGCGGATCATCCGGACCAACGACGATAAGTCCCACCTGCTTCTCTACCGCAAATGCAGCCAGCTTCTCAAACTCCGATACCGCGATGGGCACGCACTCAGCCAGCTGCCCGATTCCGGCATTGCCAGGTGCACAGTATATCGTGCCAGCCTTCGGACTCTTCGACAGTGCCCATACGATGGCATGCTCTCTGCCACCGCCTCCGATCACCAATATATCCATGGATCTTCCCTCCCGATTCATCTCAGGTATTCACATCGTTTCATTGCATGAATGATTCATAGTGCAAAATCAAATGTACCATGACGGCCGCCTGCTCGGGCTCCAAGTCCCGAAAAGGGACTTGTGCTACCTCTTCGGCAGCCTGGCTCAACGCCCAACGTCCACTTCATCCCCTAAACTTAAAGGCGGCGCCCGCTAAGCGCAGCGTCGCCTCAGTCTGTGTTGGGATTAAGGGGTCCCTTGAACTGCACCGGATGGCTGCAACAAGAGAGACTTTGTTGCCATCCTCATTAGTGTTTGAAATGTCTCACGCCGGTGAAGACCATGGCGATGCCGTGTTCATTGGCTGCCTTGATGGATTCCTCATCCTTAATGGAGCCGCCCGGCTGGATGATCGCCGTAATGCCGGCTTTCGCTGCAAGCTCAACCGTATCTCCCATCGGGAAGAATGCATCGGATGCCAGTATAGCCCCCTTCGCTTTCTCGCCGGCTTGCTCAACCGCAATGCGTGCCGAGCCGACGCGGTTCATCTGACCTGCGCCAACGCCAACGGTCATGTTGTCCGCAGCCAATACAATCGCATTGGATTTCACATGCTTGACAACCTTCCATCCGAAGAGCAGCTGCTTCAGCTCCTCTTCAGTAGGCTCACGGTCCGTCACGACCTTCAGATCGGCAACATCCAGAGAATGCACGTCGCTTTCCTGGACGATCATGCCGCCTTCAATCGTCGTTACGGCAAGCGTGCTCTGACGCTCCTTGGCAGAACCGAACTCGCCCATCTTCAGCAGACGGATGTTCTTCTTCTTTGTCAGAATTTCCAGCGCCTCCGGCGTGAAGTCCGGTGCAAGGATGATTTCGAGGAAGATCTCCTTCAGCAGATCAGCTGTCGGAGCGTCAATTGTCCGGTTCGCTGCCACAATCCCGCCGAAGATGGAGGTTGGATCGGCGCTATACGCTTTTTGATAAGCCTCCAATACGTTGGTGCCAATGCCAACACCGCAAGGATTCATATGCTTCACGGCCACTACCGTCGGCTCGTCAAACTCCTTCACGATCTGCAAAGCCGCATTCGCGTCGTTAATATTGTTATAGGACAGCTCCTTGCCGTGCAGCTGTTCCGCTGTCGTCAAGGTACCCGCCGGAGCCAGCGGTTTACGATAGAAGGCCGCCTTCTGATGCGGGTTCTCGCCGTAACGAAGATCCTGGATTTTCTCATACGTCACGCTGAAGCGCTCAGGAAGCGGATCGCCCATCACATTCGACAAATAGTCGGAAATGAGTGTATCGTAAGCCGCTGTATGGCGGAATACCTTGGCTGCCAGACGTTTGCGGGTTTCCAACGTGGTGTCGCCACCACCGCGGATTTCCTCGATCACACTGCCATAATCCGCCGCATCGACAACCACGCTTACAAAAGCATGGTTTTTTGCCGCAGAACGCAGCATGGTTGGACCGCCAATGTCGATATTTTCGATGGCATCTTCATACTCGACATCCGGCTTCGCAATCGTTTCCTGGAATGGATACAGATTAACGACAACCATATCGATATAATCGAGACCAAGCTCCTGCATTTGGCGCTGATGCTCCTCGCTGTCGCGAATAGCAAGCAAACCGCTGTGTACCGCAGGATGAAGGGTTTTTACACGTCCGTCCAGAATCTCCGGGAATCCCGTCACATCCGAAATACCGATAACAGGTACTCCTTCCTGTGCAAGAAGATTCTTGGTTCCCCCAGTCGAGATGATCTCTACACCCAATGAAGACAACTCACGGCAAAATTCCACGATGCCGGTTTTATCCGAAACGCTGACCAAAGCTCTTTTGATACCCACGTCCATACCCCCTATATTGAATGAAAATCATAATAGCCTGTCTTGATTCCTTAGATGCTGTCGAACATCCATAATTGCAAATTATTTCCCGAGAAATATCGAACATGTCGATTCGCCGCAAGACCTTGTCCGCTATTATTACAAAAGGCTATTCCGCAATCGTCACATTCCGCCCATTCAGCGAAATCCGCCTCTGAGCAAACCAGGATACGACCTCCGAGTACAGCCTCTGCTCCACATGATGAATGCGCTCCGCCAACACTTCCGCGGTATCGCCTTTCTTGATCTCAACGGCCTTCTGGGCAATAACGGGCCCGGTATCCATGCCGCCATCCACGAAATGAACGGTAACTCCGGTCATTTTCACACCATAGGCAAGCGCTTGTCCAATCGCGTCTTTACCGGGAAAAGCAGGCAGCAGGGAAGGGTGAATGTTGATGATTCGGCCGCTGTAAAACTCCACAAAAGACGGACTTAATAATCGCATATATCCTGCAAGTACAATCAATTCGACACCGCGCTGCTGAAGCTCTGCTGCAATATTCCGTTCATACTCTTCCTTTGAGGCATACTCCTTCGGCTCGAATACAAAGGTATCCACATTCGCCGCTGCCGCCAGCTCCACCACGGGAGCCTGCGGCTTGTCGCATACCAGAAGGCAGATATCGCCGCCCAAGGCACCGCTTAACTGCGCATCCACCAATGCCTGAAAATTGCTGCCCTTTCCGGAAGCAAAAACGGCTATGCGAAACGGACTCATTACACCTCAGCTCCCGTGAAGGTTACGATACGCTCGCCTTCCGTCACTCGGCCGATCACGTAAGCCTCTTCGCCAGCGGAACGAAGGAATTGAAGCGTCGCGTCAGCATCCTGTTCCTTAACGACAAGAACCATGCCGATTCCCATATTAAATGTCGTAAACATATCCTTGTTCGAAATCTTGCCTTTCTCCTGCATCAGCTTAAAGATCGGCAGAATCGGCCAAGCGCCGTATTCGATGTCGACATTGACGCCATCCGGCAGCATGCGCGGAATATTCTCGATGAATCCGCCGCCCGTAATGTGCGCCATGCCCTTCACTTCAATCTCCTTCAACAAACCAAGCAGCGGCTTCACATATATCTTGGTTGGCACCAGCAGCACGTCGCCAAGGCGTCCTCCCAATTCGTGAATCTCTTGCTGCAGCGAATAGCCCGCATCCTCCAGAAGCAGCTTGCGTACAAGCGAGAAGCCGTTGCTGTGTACGCCGCTAGAAGCCAGTCCAATCACCGTGTCACCCGCTGCGATATTCGACCCGTTGATCATTTTGCTTTTGTCGACAATCCCGACGGTAAAGCCTGCAATGTCATACTCGCCTTCACTGTACATCCCCGGCATTTCCGCGGTTTCGCCGCCGATCAGCGAACAGCCGGCCTGGTTGCAGCCGTCCGCAATTCCTTTGACAATGGATTCAATCTTGGATGGAATGACCTTGTCACACGCCAAATAGTCGAGAAAAAAGAGCGGTTCTGCGCCTTGCACCACAATATCGTTCACACACATCGCCACCGCATCGATACCGATGGTATCGTGTTGATCCATCGCAAATGCGAGCTTCAGCTTTGTGCCGACGCCATCCGTGCCTGAGACGAGTACCGGCTCTTCATATTGGTCTTTATTCAGCTTGAACAGTGCGCCAAAACCACCCAGATCTGTCATGACCTCCGGTCGGAAAGTCGTTTTGACATGCTTTTTCATCCGCTCTACCGCTTCGTTGCCTGCTGCGATATCCACGCCTGCTTGTTTGTAAGTATCAGACACGCGCTCAACACTCCTTTTTCGTTATGACGAAAGTATCCGTTCACACAACATTTATGGCCTTAATCAATAATCAGCTTAAAGGGTATTCCCAAGAAAACGGCTGTCCACCGCAAATCTAGCAGCTGCAGCCCATTTTCTCTTCCCCGTTAAAATCAATCTGCGTCGGGTAATCATTGTCAAAACACGCCATACACAAGCCGCCCTTATGGCTGTGTTCATCATAACCGCCAATAGCAGATATGAGTCCATCCGGGCTCAAGAACGACAGGGAGTCCGCATTGATCTCACGGCAAATCTCCTCGACGCTTTTTTCAGATGCAATCAGTTCTCTGCGATCCGGTGTATCGATGCCATAGAAGCAAGGATTCTTGAATGGCGGCGACGTAATTCGCACATGCACTTCGGTAGCGCCTGCCTCGCGAAGCAGGTTGACGATCCGGCGGGACGTCGTACCGCGCACGATGGAGTCATCAATCATCACTACGCGTTTGCCTTCCACCACGCGCCGTACAGCGCTCAGCTTCATCTTCACGCCCTGTTCGCGCAGCTCCTGGCTCGGCTGGATGAACGTACGTCCGGTGTACTTATTCTTGATCAATCCGAGCTCATACGGAATGCCCGTCTGTTCGGCATAACCAATCGCAGCTGAAATGCTGGAGTCTGGCACGCCTGTGACCACATCCGCATCCACGAACGATTCCAACGCCATCTTGCTGCCCATCCGTTTACGGGCCGAATGCAGATTTGAACCGTTCAGATCGCTGTCCGGACGGGAGAAATAGATGTATTCCATTGCGCATAGCGCTTTGCGGCCGGCTTCCGTGTAACGCTCTTCACGCAGACCGTTTCTATCCAGAATAAGAAGCTCCCCTGGAGCGACATCACGTATCGCTTCCGCCCCGATCACTTCAAGCGCGCACGTCTCGGACGTGAAGATATACGCATCGCCAAGACGTCCCATCGTCAGCGGACGGAGTCCGTTCGGGTCCGAAGCGACAAGCAGCTTGTCGTTTGTCATGAGCAGGAAGGCGAATCCGCCGACCAGTCGCTTCAATGCATCCTTGGCTGCCTCGACAAAATCCTTGGGCGATCGTGCAATCAGATGCGCAATAACTTCCGTGTCACTCGTCGTCTGAAAAATGGAGCCCTCCATCTCCAGCTCACGCCGAAGCTTCGGCTCATTCACGATGTTGCCGTTCGTGGCAATCGCCAGATTGCCCTCACGGTATTTGAAGACAAGCGGCTGCGCATTCGTCAGCCGACTGTCGCCGCTGGTCGAATAACGGACATGCCCGATCGACATCCCGCCCTTCAGCGATTCCAGCTTATCCTTGTCGAACACTTCCTTCACAAGCCCCATGCCGCGGTGATAATTGAAGTTCTCACCATCGGCCACGCAGATCCCTGCGCTTTCCTCCCCTCGATGCTGGAGGGCGTGAAGCCCGTAATAGGAAAGGGAGGCGGCATCGGGATGCCCAAACACCCCGAATACGCCGCACTCTTCTTTTAATGTATCAAATATATCGCTCTGACCTGTTCCCTCATTGTAGTAATCCCCTGTCCACAGTCCTTCGGGCATCAGTTCATGAGACATGGAATGGCATCCTCCCAGACGGATTTCAAAGCCTCCACGGATTCTTCCAGCGCAGAAGCACCGTTAATGTTAATGCTAAGCTTGCTTCCGCCAACGAAACCAAGTGCCGTAAATGGTACGCCGGCTTCTTGCAGAAGCTTCTCAAGCGCGTTCTTATGATCAGCGGATACCGACAGCACGATCCGGGATTGGCTCTCGCTAAACAGCGCCACATCGCTGCGAAGCTCGGTCGACCATTCGACCGTTGCACCGACATTGCCGCTGATGCAGCTCTCGGCGAGTGCTGCTGCAAGGCCGCCCTCCGACACGTCATGCGCGGATTGAACCAGACCGGATTGGATCGCCTTCAGTACGCCGTCAAGCAGTTTCTTCTCGGTACCGAGGTCAAGCTCCGGCGGTCTGCCTTCCGACACCCCATGAACGACCGCTTGGAACTCACTGCCGCCCAGTTCTGCAAGGGTATCGCCCAGCAGATAAATCACATCGCCTTCCGCCTTGAAAGCTTGTGTCGTAATATGATCCGTATCATGGATCAGACCGACCATGCCGACAACCGGCGTCGGATAAATCGCGCCCTTCGTGTTCTCGTTATAGAGGCTGACATTGCCGCCAATGACCGGAGTTCCGAGCTCGCGACAAGCCTCGGCCATGCCGTCAACGGCTTTTTCCATCTGCCAGAATATTTCCGGCTTCTCCGGGCTGCCGAAGTTCAGGTTATCCGTAATGGCAAGCGGCTCTGCGCCAGAGCATACGATATTGCGCGCAGCTTCGCTGACCGCAATTCTGCCGCCCCGCTCGGGATCGAGATAGACATAACGGCCGTTGCAGTCCGTTGTCATCGCCAGCGCTTTGCGTGTTCCATGAACCGTCACGACAGCGGCATCCGAACCCGGACGAACCGCCGTGCTGGTACGAACCATGTAGTCATATTGATTGTATACCCATGCTTTGCTTGCAAGGCTTGGTGAGCCCAGCACCTTCTTAAGGGCACCGCCCAAATCCTTCACTTCTTCATAACGAAGTGTATCCACGGCCGCTTGCTCTTTATAGTAAGCCGGTTCCTGGGATGGTTTATCATAGATCGGACACTCGTCAACAAGTGCTTTCACCGGCATATCGCCCACCACTTCATCATGATGGATCAGCTTCAAGCGGCCATCGTCCGTTACCTTGCCGACTTTGGCGCAGATCACGCCCCACCGGTCGAAGATTTCGCAAGCTTGAGCTTCATCCTTCGGCTCTACCACGAACAGCATCCGTTCCTGGGATTCCGACAGCATCATTTCATAAGGCGTCATACCCTCTTCACGCTGAGGCACCTGGTCCAGGTACAGTTCAAGACCATTGCCGGCTTTACTTGCCATTTCCGCACTGGAGCAAGTCAGTCCAGCCGCGCCCATATCCTGAATGCCCAGCACGATGCCGGAATCGATCAGCTCCAGGCAGGATTCCATGACCAGCTTCTCCATGAACGGATCACCGACCTGAACGGCCGTACGGTTCGCTTCGGATTCCTCCGTCAGCTCAACGGAAGCGAAGGTCGCGCCGTGAATGCCATCGCGTCCGGTTGGAGGTCCAACATAGAAGACCGGATTACCTACCCCTTTTGCCACACCGCGCTGAATCTTGTCATGGTCGATAATGCCGACACACATCGCATTGACCAGCGGATTGCCTTCATAACTCTCATCGAATACAACCTCGCCGCCTACCGTCGGGATTCCGATGCAATTGCCATAACCTGCAATACCGGATACAACGTGCTCAAACAAATATTTCACGCGATCGCTCTCGAGCTTGCCGAAGCGAAGCGAGTTCAGGATCGCAACCGGTCTTGCCCCCATAGAGAAAATATCGCGAATAATGCCGCCCACACCCGTAGCTGCGCCTTGATAAGGCTCAACCGCGGACGGATGGTTGTGGCTTTCGATTTTGAATACAACCGCCTGGTTGTCGCCGATATCCACGATCCCTGCGCCTTCGCCTGGTCCCATCAGGACGCGCGGACCGCTTGTCGGGAAGCGACGAAGGAGCGGCTTGGAATTTTTATAAGCACAATGCTCGGACCACATGACACTAAACACGCCGATTTCCGTATAATTCGGTTTGCGTCCCATGAAGGAACAGATCAGCTCATACTCGCTGTCCGAAACTCCCATCTGCTTATAAATCTGAAACTCTGCGATCTGTTCTGCTGTCGGTTCCTTAACGGACGTTTGCTGCGCCATGAGTATCCCTCCATGCCTGTAATATGGATGTGAACATTGCCTTGCCGTCATCCGAGCCGAGCAGACTGCTCACCGCGCGCTCCGGATGCGGCATCATGCCGATTACGTTGCCGCGCTCGTTGCAGATGCCTGCGATATCCTCTACCGAGCCGTTCGGATTGTTTTGATACGTAAATACGATTTGCCGGTTGTCCCGGAGCTTTTGAAGCGTTTCTTCATCACAGTAATAGTTGCCTTCACCATGGGCGATCGGAATGACAATCTCTTGCCCTTCTGCATAATCGCGCGTAAATGGCGTCGTATTATTGTTCACTTTCAGCACACTGTCATGGCAGCGGAATTTCATCGAATCGTTGCGGCGCAGAGCCCCTGGAAGGAGTCCCGCTTCCGTCAAAATCTGAAATCCGTTGCAGATGCCAAGAATATACTTGCCCTCTTCCGCCGCCTTCGCCACTTCATTCATAACCGGGGCGAACCGGGAAATCGCACCACACCGCAGATAATCTCCGTAGGAGAATCCGCCGGGTACCAAAATACAATCATATGGGGAAAGGTCGGTTGCCGTATGCCATACGTAATCCACCGGCTGACCAATCGTCTCTTCTACCGCCTTATAACAGTCAATGTCGCAATTCGAGCCAGGAAAGACCAGCACTGCAAATCTCATCGGTTTAGCCCTCCAATTCATAACGGTAGTTCTCAACCACCGTATTGGCCAGAAGCTTCTCGCACATTTCTTTCACACGCTGCTCGGCTTCCTCACGGTTATCCGTACCCAGCTCAAGCTCCATATATTTACCGATGCGAAGACTCTCTACTTCCTTATATCCGATTGAATGAAGTGCACCCTGTACCGCTACCCCTTGAGGGTCCAATACGCTCTGTTTAATCGTGACGTAGACCTTTGCTTTCAACATTGTTTCCTGTTCCTCCTCGGTATATATGAATGAAATGGTTTATAAAAGCTTACAAGCTGACACCCGTGATTCGGCTGTAAATATCAGTGTAGCGGCGTGTTGTTTCCTCCACCACGGCTTGCGGCAGGGGACCCGGTTCACTGTTCTTATCCCAGTCGGACGAAGCGAGGTACGTGCGCACCGGCTCCTTATCCATACTGTCAATTTCAATGTCGAGCGCATAATGGTTCACATCCCAGAAACGGGAGGAATCCGGCGTAAAAATCTCGTCGATCAGCACGATCTCTCCATCGATCAAACCGAACTCAAATTTGCAATCTGCCAAAATAATGCTGTGCTTGCTGCAATAGTCGCGGGCGAACTTGTAGAGCATGAGGCTGCGATCCTGCAGCTGCAATGCCAGCTCTTCACCGACAAGCTCTTGCATCCGATCAAGCGAAATATCTTCATCATGACCGACATCGTTCTTGGCAGCCGGCGTGAAGATCGGCTCGGGAAAAGCCTCATTCTTGCGCATGCCCTCCGGCAGCTTAATACCGTTAACCTCTCCCGTGGACTGATACTGCCTCCAGCCGCCGCCGGTAATATATCCGCGGACGACGCATTCGATATCGATGCGCTCGGCTCTGCGGCACACCATGATTCGGCCATCGAGCAGCGCCTTATCCTTGACGGCATCACCCAGGAGATTCACGTCCGTATGCACAACATGATTGCTGATAAGCTGTTCCGTTTGCCCAAACCAGAAAGCGCTCAGCTTGTTCAGCACGGTTCCTTTGGCCGGTACAGGCGGCTCCAGCACATAGTCAAAAGCGGAAATGCGATCGGTGACGACGATGAGTACGTGCTCCCCCAGGTCGTACAATTCACGCACCTTGCCCTTGTACAGCAGCGGTACGTTGACCAGATGAGTGGCGGTCGATAATGCCGGTAATGTCATGTGTTCCTCCCCTTGGGGCGACGTATATCTCAATCTGAGACTGTCGCTCCCTGTATTTCTGTCGGATGAAAAATAGAATGCTCAGTATCATGTGGACTAAAGATCTTTAGCTTGTTCATCACTACGAATGCGGATTGTTTTTCCGATCCCTGTTGCCCCCAGATTTCCATGAATATGATTCAAAGGTTAAAATCCGGGGGCAAAGGGGACCGCTATCGCTTCTACAAAACAATTCCGCCTTCTCCGCTGTAGAACTTCTTATACCGACATCCTTACTCCAGCCCCAGCTTGGCAAAAATCGTATCCACATGCTTCAGGTGCCAGCTTGGATTAAATGCATCCTCAATCTCCTCAGCGCTGAGCACCTCGGTGATCTCAGGCGTGGCTTCCACGATCTCGCGGAATTGGCGCTGCTCTTCCCATGCCTGCATGGCGCGCGGTTGAACGGTATCGTACGCTTGCTCGCGGCTGAAGCCTTTGTCGATCAGTTTCGTCAGGATGCGGCCCGAGAAGGGAACGCCATAGGTGCGAGCCATGTTGCGCTTCATGTTCTCCGGGAATACCGTCAGGTTCTTCACGATATTGCCGAAGCGGTTCAGCATGTAGTTCAGCAGCATCGTCGCATCCGGCAGGATGATGCGCTCTACCGAGGAGTGGGAGATATCCCGCTCATGCCAGAGCGGCACGTTCTCGTAGGCGGACACCATGTGACCGCGAATGACGCGCGCCAGGCCCGAGATGTTTTCCGAACCGATTGGATTGCGTTTGTGCGGCATCGCGGAAGAACCCTTTTGACCTTTAGCGAATGCTTCTTCTACCTCGCGAACCTCACTCTTCTGCAATGCGCGAACCTCAGTTGCAAACTTCTCAAGCGATGTAGCGATGAGTGCCAGGGTTGCCATGTATTCCGCATGACGGTCACGCTGCAGCGTCTGGGTCGAGATCGGCGCTGCCTTCGTGCCGAGCTTGCGGCATACGAATTCTTCTACGGAAGGATCGATGTTGGCATATGTTCCGACCGCCCCCGAGATTTTACCGTATTGGACGCCGTCAGCCGCATGGCGGAAGCGCTCCAGATTGCGGATCATCTCTTCATGCCACAGCGCCATTTTCAGACCAAACGTTGTAGGTTCAGCATGAACACCATGCGTTCTGCCCATCATCGGGGTATGTTTGTAGGCCAGTGCCTTCTCTTTCAAAATACCGATAAAGCGCAGGATGTCCTGCTCCAAAATATCGTTGGCCTGCTTGAGCAGATACCCCATCGCGGTATCCACCACGTCCGTCGAAGTCAATCCATAGTGGACCCATTTCCGTTCCTCGCCCAGGCTCTCCGATACCGCGCGGGTAAAGGCGATGACATCATGGCGGGTTTCCTGTTCAATCTCATATATCCGATCCATATCAAAAGTCGCATTCTGTCGAAGTTTAACGGTGTCTTCCTTCGGAATGACGCCAAGGTCTGCCCATGCCTCACATGCGCACAGTTCCACTTCCAGCCACGCTCTGAATTTGTTCTCCTCGGTCCAAATCGCTCGCATTTCCGGTCTGCTGTAACGTTCAATCATCGTTTAATCCTGCCTCCAAATATTCATTTTCTCCACCCATTCCAGGGCGGCATCCACATCCCCGCACAAGAGGTTGATATGTCCCATCTTGCGGTTAAGCTTCGCCTCGCTCTTGCCGTACAGATGAAGTTTAGGCACAACACCCAGAGACTCTGCCAGCGTATCCTCATTACCGAAGCGCTGCACGACCTCCTCCAGATGCTGGCCGAGCACATTCACCATAACAACCGGGCTCAGCAGCGTGGTATCTCCGAGTGGGAGATTACATATGGCTCTCACATGCTGCTCGAATTGGGAAGTTGAGCAAGCCTCCATCGTGTAGTGGCCCGAGTTGTGCGGACGTGGTGCAAGCTCGTTCACATACAGCTCGCCATCCTCGGTCACAAACATCTCCACGGCCAGCAGGCCAACCGCTCCTAAGCCTTCAGCCACGCGTTCCGCGAGCTGACAGGCCCTGCGCTGAACGTCGCTTTGCACACGCGCAGGTACAACCGACAAGTGCAAAATATTGTTGACGTGCACGTTCTCTGCCGGCGGAAAGCTCTTCACGATACCGCTTGGGGTGCGTGCAGCGATCACGGAAATCTCGCACGCAAACTTCACAAACTTCTCCAATACGAGCTCCGTTCCACTGGCTGCCAGCTCCCTGTAAGCCGACTCCAGCTCATCCTCGCTGCGGAGAACCGCCTGCCCTTTACCATCATAACCTCCCGTAGCGGTCTTAAGCACGCACGGAAGTCCAAGCTCAGTCGCGGCCGACTGCAAATCTGCAAGGCTTGTTATCTCACGATACGGTGCAACCGGCACGCCTGCGGCTTCAATTGCCGCCTTCTCACGCAAACGGTGCTGTGTGGTATAGAGCAGCTTGCTTCCTTGCGGAACATAAGACTGCTCCTCCAGAAGCTTGGCTACGCCCGCATCGACATTCTCGAATTCGTACGTAATGACATCAGCACTCTCTGCCAATTGACGTGCAGCTTCGACATCATCGTAACCTGCCGTAATCTGCTCAGCCATCTGACCGAGCGGCGAGTTCGGCGTCGGGTCCAGCGTGACGAACGAATAACCCATCCGGATGCCGTCCAGCGCGATCATCCGTCCAAGCTGGCCGCCGCCCAGAACGCCAATGACGGAACCAGGCAAGAGCTTTTTACCGGATCCGGTTGTCTGCTGTGTTCCGTTCTCCATCATAAGTTATTGCTGCTTTCCAGCACTTCGTCACGAATACGGTCACGACGCGCCTGCACTCTTTCACGAATCCCTGCATCCGAAGTACCCAGTATTTGAGCTGCGAGAAGTCCAGCGTTAGTGGCCCCCGCTTTGCCGATGGCTACGGTCGCTACCGGAATGCCCCCTGGCATCTGTACGATCGACAGCAATGAATCCAGACCCTTCAGCGCTTTGGATTTAACCGGAACGCCGATGACCGGCAATACCGTCTTGGATGCGACCATACCAGGCAGGTGCGCGGCTCCACCAGCTCCGGCGATAATGACGCGAAGCCCCCGGCCCTCCGCTTCCTCGGCATAACGGAACATCAGGTCCGGTGTGCGGTGAGCAGATACGACTTTTTTCTCATACGGAATTTCAAGCTCGTCTAACACCTCGCATGCATGGGACATCGTATCCCAATCCGATTTGCTTCCCATAATAACTCCTACTTGTGCTGACATGAGTTACCCCCGCTTTCTTCGAAATTCGACAATTCGTTGCTGACCACTGAAAAAAGTCCGATCCCGTAAACACAAAATCTGTGCAGGTCTCGGACATACAAGGATTACGAACGCTGCTGCTCCAAGCAGAAGAGTCATTCGCATCCGCCGCCAAAGAGGCAAACAAGAAGTCAGGCCCCGTTGTTGCCGCACCGTTTGTATTCCCTCGTAGTCCGAAAATTTACGGTTTTCGGGTAGAGACTTCCGGGCCATATCCCCGGTTTTATACGAGAAATATTAAATTTCATCAATCACGCTTCATAAGTTATTTTGAACCTCAACATCCTCAGTTTATCAATTTCTGACACCTAGTGTCAACCTAAACACGAACAATCAGATTTGCACAAAAAATAATGTTCGTATCTGGCAAGTGGGGCGTGCAGCAGCAAAAACTTCTTGGAGACTGCGGGCTTTATAAGGCCTGCCAATTGGTGGATATGAAAAACTGTAAGCAGTACATGTTGAGCAATTAGCAGCGCTGCGCTGACGCATCGTGATTCCGATCGCTGTTAAACACGGGAAACTGGATTGAACTATAATGGATGTTTCCCGTGTTTAAAGGCGAACGCTGGCGCTTCTCCATCCACGATTCGTCCGCTCCGCTGGAGCATATTCAATGGAGATTTTTTTGCTGCTGCATTGAGGGTAAGGGAAAAGTATTATCGCAGAATAAAATAAGACCGTATTCTGCTCTTTAATTGTAGTTACTTACACGAAAGATGGGGGCTAGTGTCGAAATCTTATCATCCGACATCTGGGGGGAGTTTATCTTGCGAGATAAGAATGGAAAGCCTCTGACGTTTATACTGTCTTATCTTTATAAAAAAAGGGACGCTCTCAGCGTCCCCAACATCATTATTTCACGACCAATACTGGAACCGTTGCATGCTGCACCACGTTATGGCTGACACTCCCGAGCACAAACTCGCGAATACCGCCAAGACCGCGGCTGCCGATAACGATCAGGTCACTGCCGTTCTGATCTGCATACTCCAGAATAACTTCAGCCGGAGGACCCTGAATCATCTCCACCTGACCAGGCACGCCAGAATTCTCAATTCGCTCGCGGATCTCCTCAGTCGTCTGCACGGCAAGATCGTAAACATCTTTATTGAGTGAAGCTGGAATCGGAGCTAGCCCTTCCCCAACGAAAAAACGCGGAAAATCGTAAGCATGAATGACATCCAGCGTAGCTCCCGGCGTTACCTTCGCAAGTTCAACCGCACGTCCGAGTGCTTTATTCGCTGCCTTGGAGCCGTCGTAAGCTAGAAGAATTTTAGTAAAAAGCATACAGGCCACCTCTTTCTGTTGTTAAAAGACCTACTACTTATTATTAAACAACTTCATACCCATATGAAACGAGCTAACTGACTTGCTGTTCGGCTGTCCCCTTATGTAAAAACCAGGCTAATCCGACTTCAACCCCAGAAGTACGTATACAGCGCAACGTTCACGATTAATAATAGCGGTACTCCGATTTTAAAAGATAAATGCCGTGTCTTATGACGTTTGCGGTACATCGCAATCCATACGCCCAAGGCACCGCCAATTGCAGCCAGCAAAAAGAGCGTTCTCTCCGGAACACGATCCCGTCCCAACCGGGCACGCCGCTTATCCTCGGACATGACCAGATAGGCTACCGCATTAATAAAAATAAACCAAACGATCAGTGCAGGTCTCACGTTGGCTCACGCACCCCCATTTCAACTGATCCATGCTGCTCAATCAGCCATTAGTTCTACCATCATTATAAAACCGCAGGCTAATGAAGACAATGCCCGGCTAATCAGCCCTGCCGCCGCATCATCCGCAAATGCCATTACGAGGACACCGGTCTGCCGGCAAGAACCGACTCCCCGATGCCCAGCACAATGACAACTAAGATAATCGAATCATTCGACCGTTACGAAAGCTCAAGATTCATTCTTGGGTATTTCGTTCAGGCTTGGTACATAGTCTGCAGCCTTTTTCGGTTTGAGGGTTTTACTCTCCTCAAGAATGCTTGATTTGTTCTGCTGATTTTCGGTTTTTCTCGCTTTATGATTCGGCATGCAAATCACCCCCTGTCCGTAGAATGGGCCATTGCGCCGGAGGTTATGCTAACAGCGGCAAGAAAAAAGCATTTCGAGCATCTGCGGTCTCATAAACAGCCGACTACTCCTTGCCCTTCTGTTCAAGAGCTGCTTTCAACAGGTCGCCCAGATTCGAACCGATCGACTCCTGTTTGCTGAATTGCTGTACGAGCTTCCGTTCCTCCCGTTTGTTCACATGTTTGGCGTCCTGCTTCAGCGTTTCGGTAATGCCGCAGCCAAGGCACTGCACAAACATTCCCGCCTTGCCTTCTTTCATCTCCATCTTCTTATGGCACTGCGGGCAGCGACGGTTTGACAGACGTTTCTCACCGGAACGCTTATATCCGCAATCTTCGCTCGGGCAGACCAGCAGCTTGCCGCGCTTGGTCTTCTTCTCCAGCAGCCTTGTACCGCAGTCCGGACAGTGGCTGTTCGAGACATTATGCGGCTTATATTCCGCGTCGCTTCCCTTAACGTCGGTGACCAGTTTCTTGGTCATGTCCCGAATGCCGCGCAGGAACGGCTCCGGCTTGCCTTGCCCCTTCGCGATCCGCTCCAGCTCAGCCTCCCAGCGTGCCGTAAGCTCCGGTGTTCTCAGCTCTGGAGCGACAAGCTCAATCAGTTGCTTGCCCTTACCTGTCGGATGCAGGGATTGCCCCTGCCGTTCGATGGTGTCCGAGCTAACCAGCTTCTCAATGATGTCCGCCCGGGTCGCAGGTGTTCCAAGACCGTGCTTCTCCATCTGCGAGAGCAGTGCCGCCTCGTTGTAGCGCTTGGGCGGCTGTGTCCGTCCCGGTTTCAGCACGCAGCGAACCACCTTCACCGTCTCTCCTTCCTTCAGTTCAGGCAGGAGTTTGCCTGAGGACGCACCCTGGGCATCCTCAGGCTCATCATCGCCGTCATCATCATAATCACCGCCATAGACCTCACGCCATCCGCTGTCCTTGATCGTTGTCCCTTTCGCGTAGAGCAGCTCTCCTTCAATCTGCACGGTTACCGATACGTTATCGTACCGGGCAGGAGGATAGAATAGGCTGATGAAGCGGCGCACGATGAGATCGTACAGCTTCCGCTCATCAACAGACAGCTGATTAAGCAGCACGGTTTGCTCCGTTGGAATGATTGCATGATGGTCCGTTACCTTGCTATCATCCACAACCCGTTTGCCTGGCGATATATTTTTGCGCAGCAATGGACGTGCAAGCGATGCATAAGGTCCTATCGCAATACTCGACAATCTCTCCTTCAACGTCCCCACCATATCGGATGTCAGATAGCGGCTATCCGTACGCGGGTAAGTGACCAGCTTATGCTGTTCATACAGGCGCTGCAGCACATTCGAGGTCTGCTTGGCCGAGAACCCGAACCTGCGGTTGGCATCCCGCTGCAGTTCGGTCAAATCGTAAGCCAGCGGATGCGGCTCGTTTTTCTCGCTCTTCTTCACGCTGGTGATTTTCCCGGTGCTGCCTTCCAGCTTCGACTTCAGCTTCGCGGCCTTATCCTTCTCAAACAGACGACCGTCTCCGCCCGCCGGACGCCACGAAACCTCGAAGCCTCCCAGATCGGCCTGCAGTGTCTCATACTCTTGGGAGCGGAAATGGACAATCTCCTTCTCACGGTCCATGATCATTCCGAGCGTTGGCGTCTGAACCCGGCCTGCCGACAGCTGAGCATTGAATTTGGTCGTAAGCGCACGCGTCACATTGAGGCCAACCATCCAATCGGCTTCCGCCCGGCAGCGTGCGGACTCATACAGTCGATCAAACTGCTGTCCCGGCTTCAGCGATGCGAACCCTTCCTTGATTGCCTTATCGGTCTGGGAAGAAATCCATAACCGCTTGAACGGCTTGTTCCACTTCGCCATTTTCAGAATCCAGCGCGCAAGCAGTTCCCCTTCGCGGGCGGCATCGGTAGCAATGATCATCTCCCCGACATCCTGTCGCTTCATCAGATGCTGCACCGTCTTGAACTGGTGGCTGGTTTCCTTAAGCACTTTAAGCCTGGTGTTATCCGGCAGGATCGGCAAATCCTCCAGCACCCAGGTTTGATATTTCTTATCATAATCCTCGGGTTCTGCAAGACCTACCAAATGCCCAAGCGCCCAGGTCACAATATATTTCGGTCCTTCAAAATAATTCTTCTGCTTCTCTCGGCTGCCCATCACTCTGGCAATTTCCTTCGCGACGGACGGCTTCTCAGCCAATACTAATACTTTCATAGCCCTCCCCTTCCTCTGTTCCCCTATTATAACCTCCCTTCGTTTATTTCCACAAAAATGAATCAGATCGTTCGCTTCGCGAACCAGGCAAAACGTATGGCTGGCACATATCGGGCAGCCCTGGTTCTTCAACTCCTCAATGATGGAGAAATCGCCCTGGATGCCGACCTGGAGCACGCCAAAACACCGCAGGGAGTTTGTCCCAACGGTGTCCACGTAACCCTGTTAATATTTCATATCATGAAGCTGAATCCTATCCTATAGATTTCCATCCCATTCAGTTCATATCTTTATTAACGTATCGTCCATGATCGGGAACGGCAAGGCGGTTAAACTCTCGGGCCAGCCGATCCAGCGAATCCCTCATCTCATCCCCGTGCATCGACACGCCGTGTCCAGTTATTAGAATCCGGGGTTTTAATTCAGCCAGGCGGCGAACCGATTCCTTTGCAAGGTCCCAGTCCGGTGTAAAGTACATCGGTGGGCCATGCAGCTCCTTCTCCTGCCCTATGACAGCTAATGCAGATTCCTGCTTCACCGTAATGACAGCATCTCCGGCAATTAGAACGCCGTCTGTAGCGCGATACAGGGAGATATGACCGGGACTATGCCCTGGTGTATGAATCCACCGCCAATCAGCGAGATTCGGTACCGTGCCATCATGGGGCAATGGACGAATTCGTGAGCCCAGATCGATCGCTTTATGAGGATACATCGGGGCGAACTGGGCCAATAATCCACCGCCCACGCTTGGATCTGCTGGAGGGTAATCCTCATCTCCAGTCAGGAACGGCATTTCGTTCCGGTGAGCGTAGACAGGTACGCCCCAGCGGTCCGACAATGCCTTCACATTGCCCACATGGTCAAAATGGCCGTGCGTAAGCACAATACAGACAGGCGGACGAGCGAACCTTTTTTCTGCTGCCTCTGCAATCGCATCTTCAAAATTACCCAGGCCGCTGTCCACCAATACCCAATCACCTGAACTCGGCAGGCCAATCATCTGGATGTTCACCATCACGGTGCGCATAGAAAGGATATCCGGCACAATCTCTTCAGACTCTATCGCACCCGTCTTTAACATACTGTGATCATTCATTATGAAAAGTCGCCCCCATCCTCGTTATAAAGTGCTTCTTGTAATAACATACCCGTTTTGACACTTTTCAACGAGGAAACAGGGGAATGCTACTGAATCATTTTGTTGAGACGCTCCAGGTAACGCCATCGAGTAATAAAGAAATACATGATCTGTATGCTCAGGAAAAAGATAAAAATCTTTAAACTATGCCCTACAATGGAGAAGTCGACCAGCTGCTGAAGGGCAACGAAGGCAACGCCGCTATGGATCAGTGCAATGAGCATCGGAAGGAAGAACATGATGACAAGCTGCTTGGTGATGATGATGCCAAGCTCTTTTTTACTGAGACCGACCTTGGCAATCATGCGATATTGCTGTTCATCCCGTGCAAGATCCGCATACAGGCGGAAATAGACAAAGCTTGCTGCGAAGGTAAAGAAGACGATGCCAACCAATCCGCTTACCATGAGTAAGATGCCGTTCTGCTGCTGGGCGTTTTTCCAATCGAAATACAACGATTTTAGATAATAACTGTTGTCTTCATTCTCGTTAAAACGTTCCAGAATCGATCTGGACACGTCCCCGGTATTCTTCCAATCCTGCACGTAAAATGTATGGTAGGCCGCATAACCGTATTCTTGGTCCTGCTGTGCCTGCAGCGCATCCTCGTACAAGCGGTCGGATACAACCAGCGTCTCCCCGTAGCTTTCGGGTACCGCAATGAACGTTTCGGCCTTGAGCACCTTGACGATTTCCGATGTTTTGCCGTTTAATACCTCGAACTGATCAGACAAAGGACCGTCGATGCGGTAGCTGTTCTTCTCCGAGACCGTTCCCGGAGTCAGAATTCCTTCCAGATTGCCCAATGTTTCTGCCGGGTAACCTAGCGATTGAATGAGACCGTTATATTCGCTCAGCTTAATCAGCTTAACCCCGTTATCCGTGAAAATCGGGGTAACCTCTGCCTCCTTATAATCCAGTCCTCCCTTCTTGAGCTCCTCCCTGATGATATCCAGATGCCGATTCCCTTTATCCTCATCCTCGTCATACATGGAATATGTGTAAGCATAAGGGTTCTCCATCGCAGACAAGCCCGGATCCCCAATGGCCAGCGTCGTCCCAATGCCGGTAAAGGCGGATGCCGAAATGACCGATACAAGGAAAAACATCACTGCATTGTCCTTGATTCTGTACAGCAGCTCCGATACCGTCAGCAGGTTGGTTTTGCGAAAAAAGAATCGTTCCCTCTTCTGCAAGTACCGCATGAAATAAACGCTGAACTGGGTGAAGAGAAAATACGTGCCAGTGATGACCAATACAACACCGCCCAGCAGCAGCAATAGATTGAAAATTTGGAGAATGGCAAAGGCCATAACCATGCCGTATCCCGCAGCAATCAGGAAAACGGCGAGCACAGCCAGCCAGGGTGAGGCTTTCGGCTGGGGCTTGGGGCTTTCCTCCGCTTTGACAAGAGCGAGCAGCGTGCCCTTACGGAGCATAAGCGAGGAGAACAGGGCAATGAGCAAGAACAACACGGCGTAAGCCACTGCCGTCATCACAAGCGCTTGGAGTGGAAAATAAAACGGCAGGCCCTGATCCACAGCCATCAGCTTGGCGCTGATTAACAGAATGAGCTTTGAGAATAGCATGCCGATTCCCAAACCGGCGATGATCGCAGCAGCGCCAATCAAAATATTTTCGATAAACAGCATCCGGTTCAACTGTTTGCGGGACATTCCGAGTATCATCAGTATGCCGAATTCCTTCTTCCGAACCTTGATAAAGGCCCCAACGGAATACAGCAGGAAAAAGAATGAAAAGACAAACACAATATATTGGGATACCGTCATGCCCATGGTTCCCAGCATGCTCAGGGTTCCGCTGGAGGAGACCAAGCCGTCCTTGAGCTGCGGGTGAAACGAGAGCAGGCCATAAGTAAAGAAAATCATGACAGAGAAGGCACTGCTCAGAAAGTGGGCGATATATGTGCGCTTGCTGCGCAGGACATTATTAATGGCGAACTGGCGAAAATTCATGTCCCGAACCCCCCAGCAGCGATAACACGTTGATAATTTTCTGATAAAAAGCCGACTGGCTGTCACCGTACGTGATCTCGTTGTACAATTGACCGTCCTTGATAAACACCACCCGATTGCAGTAACTTGCGGCCACCGGATCATGGGTGACCAGCAGCATGGTCACTTTGTCTTCCTTGTTTCTGCGATCCATGATCTCCATGACGTCGCGCGCGGATTTGGAATCCAGATTCCCCGTCGGTTCATCCGCAAGCACCAGCTTCGGAACGTGGATCATCGCCCGCGCTACAGCTGTCCGCTGTGCCTGTCCCCCTGAAATTTCATAGGTCCGCTTATCCAGAATCGATGTAATGCCCAGCTTCTCTGCCAGCACGCCGACCCGTCGGTTCATCTCGTCCAGATCGACACCGTCCAGCGCCAGTGGCAGCAGAATATTCTCCTTCACGGTCAGTGTATTAAGCAGATTGAAGGACTGGAAGACAAACCCGAGCTCGCGGCGGCGGAACATCGCCAATTGATCCTGTGACAGACGAAACGGATCTTTCCCGCCAATGCTGATCTCACCGGATGTGGGACGGTCGATGGTGGATATCATGTTAAGCAGCGTCGTTTTCCCGCTGCCGGAAGGTCCCATAATGCCAACGAACTCCCCTTCGTTGATGCTCAAATTGATATTGGAAAGCGCCTCGTGTGACACCGCGGCCTTGTAGACTTTGCCCAGATTGCGGACGTTCAATATTTCCATCTTGTTAAACCTCACTCTCGTTATTTCGTAATCTTGTAAGGTTAGTGTATAGCATCCCCCGGCCTTCTCCTATCGATCACTCTTTCACCAGTCTTACATCGGTGTAAGATTCACTTTTCCCCAAATCTGAAAGACGTCAATACATACTTAACCATAAGAAAAAACCTTATCTCTGACAGATGTCTTCAACCGAAGTCATTTCCCGAGATAAGGCTCCTAGCTTAACAGCTTGTATGCTATGGCTTGCTATGGCTCCAGTACAGCCTCGATATGACAAATCCGGGGCGCAGAGCGGAACAGAATCATGCTTGATCTTCCCGCAGCTGCATCTCTAACGAGAATAACGCGATCAATGAAATAAGCCTCATCCCTAGAAAATCAGCCTCACGGTTGTGCCTTTCCCCGGCTCGGATTCCAGCTCAATCCGGTGGTTCATTTTCTGGACGACCTCCTTGACGAGGTATAAGCCCATGCCTGTGGACTCCTTCAGCTTGCGGCCGTTCTCCCCGGTATAGAACGGGTCGAACACCCGGTTCATATCGGACTTTGGAATTCCCATTCCCCGGTCCGTGATCTCCAGCATCACATGACGGCCATCCTCCGAGCGGCGAGCTTGAATCGTCACCTTGAATCCGGTACCGGCAGAATATTTAATGGCATTGGAGAGCAGCTGCAGCATAATAAACCGCAGCCACTTGGCATCCGTCTGAACCATAAGGTCTGGATCCACCAGCAGTTCGGGATATACATGACTATGGATGAAGAAGCGCTTGTTCTCATGAACCGCGTCGACAGCTATCTGGTTCAGATGCACCGGCTCTACGCTGAAATCCTGCTCGAAAGTTTCGAGCCTGGACATATACAGCACCATCTCAAGCCCCCGCCGGATTCGGTCGGATTCCTCGGAAATGCTCTTGAACGAATCGTTATCGTCCTCCTGCGTGATCATCTCAATGACCGAGAGCGGCGTTTTCATCTGATGCACCCACTGATTCATGAAGATCATATGCTCTTTGCGCCGTCGCTCCCACTCCTCCATGACCGTGCGGTATTGACGGTACTGTTCTTCCATAAGCTCGCTGAGAGCGGTTGGCAGGGGAGCGGATTCATTATGCTTTATCGATTCCTCCAGCGATCGGATGGGCTGTGACAGCCGCTCATAGAAATCCCGGTGCGTGAAATACCGGAAAGCCAAATATCCCCCCAGAATGGTTAAACCAAGAAAAACCGCATAGACAGCTGTTACCGGATGATCATAACCGTCATACCAGAAAACGAGCAGCACCACAAACAGCGCTGCAAGCGTGAACATAATCAGCGGCAGATGCTCTCGCCAGAACAGCTTTTTCATGACTGCCTCTTCCACACCGTATGAAGTCGGTATCCCGAGCCGCGGACCGTTTCAAGGGCATCCTCAATGCCCAGCTCGGCAAGCCGTTTCCGTACCCGGTTAATATTGACGCTGAGCGTATTATCGTCAACAAAGGTATCATCCCATAACTTCTCCAGAATGGTCTCGCGCGTAACAAGGCGGGGACTCCGGCTTAGCAGCGTCTCGAGGAGAATCGTTTCCTTTTTCGTGAGAACGGAGGTCCGTTCGTCCAAACTCATCTCCATTCGCTCGGGATACAGGACAAGCCCGTCCTTCTCCACCGTACGTTCGGCGGATGCTGTCGCATAATCGCCATATACGCGCCGCAACTGACTGTGGATTTTGGCAATGACGATATCGTAGGCAAATGGCTTCGTAATATAATCGTCCGCTCCGTTCTCAAGGGCTCTTAATTGATCCGGGGTTCCGCTTCTGGCAGATATGAAAATAATGGGGCAGGTGGATAACGACCGAATTTGACGACACCAATAGTATCCGTCAAAGCTCGGCAGATTCACATCCAGCAGAACCACATGCGGCTTCAGCTCCTGGAACTGTTCCAGCACCTGATCGAAATCCTCAACAATAATCGCTTCGTTGCCGTACCTTTCGATATGCGATTGCAGCAACCCCGCCAGCTTCGGGTCATCCTCTACGACCATGATTTTGTACATCCGGCTCTCCCTCCGTGCAGCGTCAGGCACTTCCCCTCCTATCCGGATTAGCAGCCTGATGGTTTATGGTTCCCTAACGATAGCCGCTTCAAAAAAGTTTATCCCGTCAGGTGAAGTGCCTTGCACATACACCCTGCTGTTCTCTTCAGCCGAACGGCTGAGGAGCATCGTATCTCCGAGTCTGGCCTCGTTGTGATATGTAATCTTGAAGCCCGTCACTTTCCCTTCCTGTAGCTCCTGCTCGTCCAGCACATCGAAGCACAGATCCGCATACCGGGCATTATTCAGATGCCCGTTCACATCAATTCCACTGTATCGAACTTTATACGTATAGGCCTCTGCAAGCTGCACGCCTTCAGCCAATACGGCTTTGTTTGGCAGCTCTCCTACCGATTCTTTACCGATCGGCACCTCATACGGGAACATGGAGGGACGCAGGATTTTCCGTTTGTGAATATCCACCAGCGCCCATACCGAGCGGGCTTCACCCAGCTTTTCTCCGTCAGCATTTTTTATCCGATAATCCCGATGCCACAGAGCCCCCTTAGAGCCGCGGCTCCAGGTCTCGACATGGACGGTCTCCATATCCCTTGGCATTCGCCCCATATCAAGCTCAAGCGTAATGAGCATCCAGCCCATCCCCCGCTCAATCATCTCCTCGCGACTGATCCCAAGCGCCTCGACATGCCGGTCTGCCGCCCTTTGCAAAATACTGAGCAGCGAGGACCAGCGGCAATCCCCCCGAAAATCCGCATCAACGGATTGAATAGTATATTCTTCTATCCATTTCTCTGCCATGAGCCTCATGCCAACTCCTTTATAATTTTCACGTTCATGATACTTCAAGCATAATCAAAAGCCCTCTATTTATCAAAAGAACAACTCCCTTTTGTTAGCTGGAAAAAAATGATTTTATCAATGTTCGGGATCAATCCGGTTTAAAAGTCACTTCTTTGGTTAATAGTAAGGCACAAACAACTATAACTTATACGAGGTGATAAACATGAGTTTTCTTTGGTCATTAATTGTCGGCGGTATCATTGGTTGGATTGCAGGTTTGATTATGGGCAGAGACATTCCCGGCGGTATCATCGGTAACATCATTGCTGGTTTTGTCGGTGCTTGGCTGGGTGGACTTTTGCTCGGGTCTTGGGGACCGGAAATGGGAGGTTTCTTCATCTTGCCTGCCCTGATTGGTGCCGTCGTCCTTGTCTTTATCGTCAGCCTGATCATGGGCTCGATGAGACGCGGCCGCTCGTAATGAGCTGAAGTCTAAAACCTTGACTTCCACTGCGATGTACCGCTATTGCCGATACAGACGTTCTCACAGCGGTACCGCTAAATGCTAAGTCAAAGGAACATTTTTACCCATCAAAACAGGGTGCCTATTCGCCGCCATGGCTATAGGCACCCTGTTTTTACGTATCTTCTTACGATATGGGAAGACCCTGCTCCTTCGCATAATGGCCCCAATGCGGACTGCGGCCGTCAATGTCGCGGAAGCCGTATTCATCCGACAAATCCCAGCTGGTCAGCGCTCTACCGCTCTTGGCTGCAACATCCGGATCAGCCGCCAGCGCCGCAACCCCCTGCGCCAGCAAATACGGCGTCTCCGACGCGATGAAATGCGGTTCTTGCGTTGCGGCATCCTGCCAATTCTCTTCTGTAACACCGAAGTGATCCAGCATTTGTTCGGAACGCAGAAATCCGGGTGTAACGGATAACGCGGTTACATGATAGGGGCGCAGTTCCTCTGCCATTGCTTCTGCCAGATGAATCGGCGATATTTTGGCCAAACTATAATACAAGTTCCCGCGATATCGGTAAGTAGAGCCATCCGTAACCTCAATGACCAATCCGCTTCCATTCTCTACCATGAGTGGAACACCGTAATAGCTTGTGATCATATGCGTGGTAACCGCACGCTCCTGCATTAACAACCCATCGGACAGGAACTGTTCCCAGAACGGAACATTCCAGTGTGTAAGATGCTCGCCACCCCATATATCATTGACAAGAATGTCGAGTCGCCCATCCTGCTCCTCACGAACTCGCTCAAACAGAGCCTTCACCTGCTCTTCCACGGTATGGTCACATTGCACGGCAATTCCGGTCCCTCCCCGCTCTGTCACCATATCCGCCGTATCGTTAATGGTCTCTGATCGCTTAATATCCGATGCTTGTCCCCGTACGCTCCGTCCTGTGCAGTACACCGTTGCCCCCGCCGCACCCAGCATAACCGCAATAGCTCGACCCGCACCGCGCGTCGAACCTGCAACGACAGCAACCTTGCCTTGTAGCGGCTTACGATTTTCGTTAATCATAGCGTAACCTCCATCATATAACAGATTTTCTCAACACCTTCATCCTATCAGGCTTATATGACATCCATTGTCTTATATCCATGCTACAATACATTTATCTTCTACAGTTCTTAAAAGAGGTGACACGATATGAGAGCCGACCGTTTACTGTCCATCATGCTGATGCTTCAGAACGGTGGTAAAAAGAACACCCGTTATTTGGCGGAGCAGCTCGAGGTATCGGAGCGAACGATTATACGCGATATGGAAAGCCTGAGCTCGGCCGGCATTCCCGTTTATGCGGAGAGAGGTTCCCACGGCGGTTGGGTGCTGGAGGAGAGCTATCGTACAAACCTGACGGGCATGACGCCTGACGAACTCATCTCCCTGCTGGTTTCCAGCCATAGCCCGCTGATCGGAGATTTAGGCATAGGCAAACAGTTTGATGCCGCTTATCAGAAATTATTGGCTTCTTCCCCGCGCTCCATTCGGCAGGATGCCGAAATCATTCGGGAGAAAATCCATATTGATGGCGCTGGCTGGCACGCTTACCGTGAATCGCATCCGTACCTTACGGTGCTTCAGGAGGCAGTATGGCTGGATCGCGTACTCCGCATCCATTATATGAAGGGAGAGGAGCGTGTCGAGAGAATCGTCCTTCCCCTCGGACTGGTTGCCAAGCGGAGCACATGGTATGTGGTGGCGGAATCCCAAGGCGAACTGCGGACTTACCGCGTATCCAGAATCGTGGATGCCGTGATGACCGATGAGACGTTTCATCGTCCGGCTGATTTTGACTTGGCCCAGTATTGGGAGGAATCATTGACACGGTTCATGCAGAATCTACCGCAATATCCGGCACAGGTTCGAATGACCGTTTCTCTAATCAAACGTTTTGAGCGGGAGCGATATGTGAAAATCATTCATTGCGACACGCAGAACCCGCAGGAAGGGTGGATAACGGCCGATTTGGAATTCAATACGTTGGAATCTGCGTCCGCGTTTCTCTTAAGCTGCGGGGCGGAAATCGAGGTGCTTGCACCCCAGGAGCTCCGTGAGCATGTCAGCTCGGCTGCGACTGCCATCGCTCGGCTCTATCAATAGTGGATCCATAAGCAACATGAAAAAAAGCATCAGGAAGCCCATAAAAATTGCGGTTTGCCTGATGCTTTTTTAGGTTAATTCCATGAGCCCGGATTTATTGAATGGTATGGATGGGCTTCAGGTTGGCTTCGATCTGCTCCCTCTTCGGTTCCAGGAACGGCGGCAGCGCCAGGGATTCGCCAAGATGATCGATATGCTCATCCGTGTCAAATCCAGGTCCGTCGGTAGCCACCTCGA
Organism: Paenibacillus sp. LBL; assembly: GCF_029893715.1. Taxonomy (NCBI): domain Bacteria; kingdom Bacillati; phylum Bacillota; class Bacilli; order Caryophanales; family Paenibacillaceae; genus Paenibacillus; species Paenibacillus sp. LBL. The sequence continues at coordinate 135,411 of NZ_JARXYU010000014.1, forward strand.
ACAAAATGCCATTAGGCTCCCGGAAATACAAGGAACGGAAGTAGAAACGATCGACAAATCCCGAATTTGAGAATCCCACATCCCCAATCCGGTCAATCCAGGAACGAAGCTCTTCCTCATCCTCGACGCGGAATGCAACGTGATGAACACCGCCTCGTCCAAGGCGTTCCTGTGGAAGGTCTGTTCTTTCCTCGACATGAACTTCTGCGCCCGTACCGCCTTCCCCGGTTTCGAATACAAGGATATCCGGCTGCCCGTCTGCAGGCGAGGCATACTGCCCTTTATAACGGAAGCCCATCAGCTCCGTCAATACCTTAACCGTCTGTAACACACGAGGTACTGTCAGCTGCACCGGACCTAAACCGATGATGGCGTATTCTGCCGGAACCGGCCCCTTTTCCCAAGGAATGCCCCCAGGAACTCCTTTGTTATTTTCATCCGAAACCAGAATGATCCGCTGGCCCTCGAAATCTCTGAATAGCAGTGTCAATCGACCGGCACGTTCCTGTATCTCCTCACGTTCTACGCCGTATTCGTCCAGTCTCCCGGTCCAATATTCCAACGCGTGGTCACTGGGCACTCGCAAGGAGGTTGCCGAAATACTGTTGTTTCCCTCACGGGTCCTGCCGGCCATCGGAATTTCGAAGAAGGTAAGCTCGGTTCCGGGATTTCCTTTCTCGTCGCCATAAAACAAGTGGTACACGGAGACATCATCCTGGTTTACTGTCTTCTTGACCAGCCGCATGCCCAGCACCTTTGTATAAAACTCGAAGTTCTGCGAAGCTGCTGCTGTAATTGCGGACACGTGATGAATTCCTTTGAACTTCATGACCTCAACTCCCATCTATAATGTTTTTTCTCTAATAAACGAAATCATGTTCACCATTGTAAGCACATATACGCTAAGACTAGACGATGCTTCGAAAACAATCTCTTTATACAGGCAGCTGCGCTTTGGCCGCTGTTTTCTTCTATCGCTGCTCCACCGCAGCGGCTGGATCTTTGCTAATTTCAGTTTAATATTTAACTTAGTCATCGTCAAGTCTTAATATTAAGATATTTAAAATGAAAATAACAGACTCCCCTTTTCCCGTCATTACAGCCGGAAAAATGGATCTGTTATTTATTCCTGTTTACGTTATTTGGGACCCGAATGCTATCCTCACAAGTTTGGATCTTGAACTCCATGGAGGATCCTTGCGCTTTTATGTTTTGGATGTCGCCTCTTCCCGATACTCGGAAGGGGTCTTGCCTGTTATTTTCTTAAATACCTGCGTGAAATACCGCGGATCCTGGTACCCTACAAGCGGTGCCACCTGGTACACCTTCACATCCGTATTCAGCAGAATGCTCTTCGCCTTCTCAATCCGGCACTCCGTCAAGTATTCCAGAAACGTATATCCCGTTGTTCCCTTAAACAAGGTGCAGAAATGGCTGATGCTCAAATCCGCCAGCTCCGAAACCTCTTCAATGCTGAGATCCTTCTGATAATTGTCCGCAATGTACTCCTTGGCTTTCCCCATCACAGCCTGAACATTGTCCTTGGCCTGCCCCGATCGGCTCTGTGCAATCCATTTGCTGAAATGATTCTTGATGACATCCATCAGCTGCTGCAGGGTGCCGGAAGCATAAAGCTCCTGCAGCAGCTCCTCTAACGACCACTCAAACAGAACCTTCATATGCTCAAACTGCCGATACAGCACAACACTCATCTCCAGCAATACCCGCTCAGTCATTTCCCTGCTGAATGCATGCTCCTCTATATAAGCCCTGGTCTCATCAAAAAGCTCCAGCAAACGCTCCTTATGAAGCGTGCGGATGCTTTCGACCATCAGCGACTCCAGATGTTTCGGGTATCCCGCTTCGCTGGCCGTTTCCATAACTGAATCCGCAGTACCGATAAACACACCTTCTTCACCGGAATAGAAGCGCTGATATAACGCGCGTACTGCCGTCTCATAAGCCGTTCCCAAGCGGTCAATCCCCGCCATGCTGGAACTGAAGCCAACAGAGCAGGACAGCTTGGTGTTGCGCTTGATCAATTGAACAAGATCCCGGCCAATGTCCTCCTGTCGCTCCCTCGCAAGACTCGGAAACAACAGCACCCATTCCCCGCTGCGGAAAGGGAATACCGTCAGCCCTCCATGCTGCACGGACCATTCCTCCAGAACATTGCGCACGGCAAAGAGCCATAGACGCTTCTCATCCATGCTCCACTGCTCATTAAGCCGCAAATAGTGATCCAGTTGAATGACAGCCATCGTGTAGCCATGCTCCAATTCGCTGTCTTCCAGCCACTGCATATGCTGGAGCGGACTCCGGTTGCCCTCGATGAACTCCGTTAGCATCCTTTCCCGAGCCAACAGGGATAATACCTTGATCGAGTGAAGCATTTGATCATCCGCCATTTGCTTCTCCAGGGTTCTGGCTGCTCTGGCAATCGTTTCGGTCAGCTCATCGTGATCGATCGGCTTGAGCAAATAATCAAAAGCCCCTTCGCGCAATGCTTCCCTCGCGTATTCAAATTCACCGTAGCCGCTAATAAATATGATCAACCGACGCGCCTGATCCGCCTTCAGTTCCTTCATGAGTGTGATGCCGTCCATTCCCGGCATGCGAATATCGCTAATGATCATATGCGGCGATACCTCGCGCGCCAGCTTCAGAGCGCTATCCCCGCTCTTCGCCTCCCCTACGACCTCCAGTTCAAGCTCATCCCAGGGAATCGCTGCCTTTAGACTGCGCAGAATGATAGGCTCGTCATCGACCAGCATCACTCTGAATTTACCGTCCGCTCCGCTCATGGCTTCTCCCCCTGTCTTTATGGTTACTCCGTCACCGTGTTCCGTCTAAGCTGCCAATAGCGTATCGAGGACTTCTGAATTTGCTCCAGCGCATTGTCAGCATCGATCCGTCCTCCAATCATGTCCTCGATCACTTTAAGGAATGAACTGTTCACTTCAGGCGATAGCTTGTTGTCATACGGGAGGAAGGTACTCGCAGAATCCTCCATCAGCTCCGTAACCTGGGCAAATACCGGACCGGTTTTCTTGGAATCATAGGTTATCTTCATGGAAGGAACGCGCAGCCCTTCATACACCAGCCGGGTCTGTACCTCCGTTGTATAGAACATGCCCAGCAGCTCCAGGGCCGCTTGCTTTTTCGGCTCATCCAAATCCGAGGAAAGTCCGATGCCAATGGTGTAACCACCTGCCAAGGACCGTTCCTCTCCGGAATGCAGGGATGGGAAGGGGATAACCCCCACCTCATTCTGAAAATCCGGATGATCCTCATTGCGAAACAATGTAATATCCCAGCTGCCGTTCAGATACATCGCTGCCTTCCCTTCCGTAAACTGAGCGATGGCTTCCTCGGTGGAAAGATCGTTGGCATGGGGACTGAACGCCCCTTCGCTGATCCACTGTTCCAGCTTCTCAAAAGCCTTCATATACGACTGATGCTGAAAGCTAACGCCATCCTCTCCTTCAACCAGCCTGTCAATGAGTTCCGGTCCCGCATAACGATCCATGAAATAATGGGCAAAAATCCCTGCCGGCCACCGATCTTCATTCCCTAATGCAAAAGGGATCTTATCGTTCGCCTGGAGTACCCGGATCACTTCATCCAGCTCTTCCATCGTCTTCGGAGGCTCCAGATGCAGCTTCTGGAATAAAGCCCGATTATAATAGATCGGCTCCGCATGGCCCTCAAAAGGCAAACCATAGACCCGGTTATTAAAGGTCCAGTGGTGCAGATCCTTGAACTGCTCCCTCAAGCCGGCATTCTCCAGAAATTCCGTTAAATCCATCAGCCGGTTGGATCTGGCATACGGCACAATTTCAGCTCCGCCAAACAGGACAAACATATCCGGCGGCGTCCCGGTGACCATCTCGCTCTTCAGCTTTTGTTCCCGATGGATTGTTTGATCGATGCTTTCAAAGTTCACCTTCACATTTGGATGCGCTTTCTCATAAGTGCGGACGACACTCTCAAAAATAGCCAGCACCGGCTTGTCATGCTCCTTGTTCCAGAAATGCCGGAATGTCAGCGTGATTTTCTCCGGCTGCGCCTCCTGGGCCGGTCCCTGGTTCTGCACTGTAACCCACACAACAGAGAGCGCGAGCAGAGTGGCATAGCCTACAATCCAGCCCCAATTCCAAAACCATCTCACGCTGCGCCGCCTCCTTGTCATGTCAGTATTTTCGGAATACGAATTCGTATCAATGAACCGTGACCGGGGGAAGAACAGATCATAAGTCCGTAACGGCTGCCAAACCGTATCCGCAGCCGCTCGTGCACGTTTTTCAGCCCAACTCCGTTTTCCCGATACTTCTTCAACTGTCCCTGATCCGTATTCCACAGCTTGATCAATGTCTCCGGATCGAACCCCGGCCCGTTATCCTCCACGTCAATTACGATATCCTCATGGTCCTCCGACACCTTGATGGAGATATAGCCGCTGTCCTCCATCGGCTCAATGCCGTGGTATAAAGCGTTCTCCACAATGGGCTGTACAATCAGCTTCTGCGTAACGTAGTGCTTCAGCGAATCCGGAAGCTCAATTCCGTATTCAAACTTCTCTTCAAACCGGAATTTCTGTATCCGCATATAATGCTGGACATGCTCCAGCTCCATATGGAGGGGGATCAGCTCATGATGCTCGCTGATGCTGATGCGCAGCAGCTTACCCAGGGAGACCACCATTTTGCTGATATCCTTGTTGCCCTGAAGGACAGCCATCGAGTTAATCGATTCCAGTGAATTATATATGAAATGCGGATTGATCTGAGCGACAAGCGCCTGCAGCTCCGCTTCCTTCTTCCGGGCCTGCTCCATCTCGACCTGACCAATCAGCTCATGGATCTGCGAGCTCATCCGGTTAAATCCGTCGATTAACAGATCCGTCTCATCCTCTGCCGCATGATGCGATGGGATCGGAACGAATATTCCCTGCTTCACACGCTTCATCCCGTTCACCGCACTGATGATGCTGCGGACCATTCTGCGCACAAAAAAACGGTCGAACAGAAACGCCGACAGCAGCGAGATCAATCCCAGGATCAAGGCAAGGTTACGGATGGAGACCGATTCGGCAGAGATGAGTTTGCTTGGCGTGATGGCGACGAGAAACCATTCCTTATTATGAGAAGGGGAATACGTGATGAGTGATTTTTCATCTAAATATGGATCGACATAGTATCCTTTCCCATTCGTATAACTGTCCGAGAGAAACGGAAATTCCGTCCGCTCCCCGATATGCTCGCCTGATTTCGTAAATACGATATGGCCCTGCTTGTTGACCAGCAAAATATCGCCCTGCTTCAGCGTTGCCGCCTCCCAGAAGACCTGGTCGAGGAGATCCGGCTTCACGTAAATCACAGCCGTCCCGATATCCTCCAGAGAGTAATAGTCCTTAATCACTCTGGACTGAATCAAGACGGGAGCACCGGATGAAGCAGAGCCGTTCTCTCCGGGACCGACCCATACGGGGCGACCCTCTGCCTTCACGACCGCTTCATACCAATCTTGCCGCCTCAGCTCAGCAAGCTCCATTCCGCCATCTGTATGATAAATCAATTGATCATTCGAATAAAAAGCAAACGAGGCAATCATCGGATGATTGATCAGATTGTTGATCTCCTGCCTCCGGTCATAGGTTACCGCGTAGTCCGGCTGCTTCAGCATCTGCTGAACCGATTGCTGGGTAATCGCGGAGTTCGAAATCGTCGTAATTTCGTTCAAGGCAAACTTCAGCTTCCGGTCCGTTTCCAAGAGCGAAATCCAGTAGAAATCATTCGACTTCTTCTCCATCGCTTCCGAAAAGCTGTAATAAGAAACACCGCCCAGCGCGATGACCGGAATGAAGACCAGAAGAATAATAGCCAGCAAAATCTTTCGGCGGAGTTTCATGAACCATTTCCTCCCTCCACTCTACTATGTCTATTATTCTTCATGGCAGGTGGCATTCCTTGTCAAAGTTCCCGCGCCTTTTAACTTTTTATGGCGCCTGATGTCAGACCCGCGATGACATAGCGGCTGAACAGCAGAAAAACAATAAGCAGCGGCAGTGTTGCCGTGAAGGTTGCCGACATGATCATCCCGAAGTCGAGGCCGTCCTTATTGGTGAACAGCTGCTGCAATGCTATTTGAATGGTGTAATTCTCTCGGTTTTTTAATACGACGAGCGGCCAGAAGAAATCATTCCACACATTCATGAAATTCAATATCCCAAGCGTGGCCATCGCAGGCGTCACAACAGGAATGGCAATATTCCAGAAGATCCGGAAATGTCCGCCGCCATCGATCCGCCCCGCTTCGATCAGCTCGGTATGAACGGCAGATGTGATGTACTGCCTCATCCAGAAAATACCGAAGGCATTGACCATGGCCGGCACTATCAGCGCTTTGTAGCTGTCGATCCAGTGCAGCTTGGCCATAATGACATACTGTGGAAGCACGCCTAACTGAGCCGGCACGAGCATGGTAGCAATGACAAATACAAACAGCGTCTTCTTCAAAGGAAACTCGTACTTCGCAAAAGCATACCCTGCCAACGTGCAGAGGAACACAACGGACACTGTAACCGATGTCGACACAACGACGGAATTCAACAAGGCTCTGAAGAAATCCGTGCGCTCCAGCACGCGTGAGAAGTTATCCAAGAACTGCGTTCCTGGTGTGAGCAGCGGCGGAATATGGAATGCCGCATCCTTGTCATTGGTAGCCACAACGAACATCCAGTAGAACGGGAAGATCGATACAAGCGCACCCAGAATCATCAACAGATAGAAAAAGAATTTTGCGATTACACCGGGTTCATCCGGTTTTTTACGGCTTATTGCAACTGAACTCATGCTTTTTTACCTCCCGTCTCCCCGCCTTCACGGCCCAGCATCATGTTCAATACCGAGAATAGGATGGTGGCGACAAACAAGAGGACCGCCGTTGCCGCAGCCGTACCGAAGAAACCGTTCTTAAATGCTTCATTATACAGATACGTTACCATCGTTACCCCTTCCTGACGTGTAGAGCCTGTGCCGGACTGACCGAGGAAGACATAGGGCTCCGTAAACAGTTGAAGCGCGCCAATCGTCGATATCAGGGTAACGAACAGGATAAACGGACGCAGGAGCGGCAGTGTAATATAGCGCAGCTGCTGGCCCCGGGTTGCGCCGTCGATTTTGGACGCTTCATAGATATCAGTCGGAATGCTCTGCAGCCCCGACAGAAAAATAATGGCGTTATAACCCATCCAGCGCCACATCACCATGGACGAAATCGCGATTTTGACTCCCCACCAGCCGGAATTAAACGGAACGCTCTCCGCACCGAAGGTATTCAGCATCCAATTCACCATCCCGTTGTTGCCGAACATGGTACTGAACACCAATGTGACGGCTACGATAGACGTGATATTCGGCATAAAATATAGAATGCGGAACGTGTTCTTGAATTTGTTCAGGGCCGAATTGAGCATAACCGCAACAAATAATGCCACAATGAGCTGCGGCACGGTTCCCATCAACGCCATAATGAGTGTGTTGCTGAAAGCGATCCAGAATGTCGGGTCACTTGTAATCAGCTCGTAGTTCTTGAACCCGACATATTTCATCGGTCCGAGTGCGTCCCACTTGAAGAAGGATAGATAGATGGTAAATACAATCGGATAGAGTCCAAAGATTGCAAACAGTATAAAAAATGGAGATATAAACGTATACGCCGTAAATCGGCTACGCACGGTCTCCGTCAACAAGCGCCGCTTTTTCGGCACGGATTGCGATGACTTTGCCGTTGCTGTGTCTGCCATAAATGCACCTCCAGGTGGGTAAGGATAAATCCGAAGCCGAGGGGAGGGCTATATCCCATCTCGGATTCGGATGCATCACTTGATATGAACGAGCTAAGCGAAAGCTTATCCTCAGTTTCTTAGCTGCGATCGACCAGTGTCTTAATTTGTTTCATTGCGCTTTCCCACTCTTTTTGCGGGTCCGCTTTCTTCTCCAGCACGTTCTTAAGCGCGTTCTTGATAATGGTATCGGTCTGGTCATGCAGCGGTCCGTAATACACCGGCTTGATACGCTCGGCTGACTTGGCATATGCTTCGGAAATAACCTGACCGCTGAAGAATTCATCCTTCTCTTCCGTGAAGGAAGGCTCGCTGTAAACCGCAGGAATGGACGGGAATAAGCCGCTATCCTTAAACGATTTCAGCTGGTTCTCCTGGTTCAGCACCCACGAGATAAATTCATACGCTTCCTTCGAATGCTTGCCTTCCTTCGGCAAGGTCAGGAACGATCCGCCCCAGTTGCCTGCTCCTTCAGGGAGCTGGGCAATTTGCCATTTGCCTGCGGTGTCCTTGGCATTACGAATGGTACCGGCAATCCAGGCCGGGCCGAGCATAACGCCGAAGTCTCCATCATTAATCGCTTTTTGCCATTCAGGGGACCACAGTATCCAGTTGCCGATCCAGCCCTCCTGAATCCCTTTGACCGTAAAGTCATAAGCTTTTCTCACTTGCGGGTTCGTATCTCCTATAAAGGAACCGTCTTCTTTGTTGAAATAGATTTGATCCGGCGATTGGTCGCGAACCCCGTTGTATACCAAATCCGTCAGGTCAGCAAACGGTTTACCCGTTTTGCCTGTGAATTCCTTGGCCACGCTTGCGAATTTATCCCATGAATCAATCGCAGCGCTGAACCCGTCCGGATCCGTAGGCAGTCCCGCTTGCTCAGCCAAATCGGTACGGTAGTATACAACCGTAGGGCCGATGTCTGTAGGAAGACCCAGTTGGAACGAGCCATCCACCGATGTGGCTTGCTTCCATTTCCATTCCAGATAGTTGCCTTCTACATCTTTGGCACCGAGATCATACAGGTTATAGAACTTATCCTGGTTGTTAATAAAGCGTTCCATAAAGGCAATCTCAAGTTGAAAAATATCAGGTGCGCCAGAGCCTGCGGACAACGCCGTTGTCAGATTGTTGTGATGCGCCGTCTGGTCCGACGTATTCTGGAATTTGAACGTGATGTTCGGATGCTCTTTGGTGTATTCCTTAGCCAGATCCTCATAATTGGTCGTACCCAATGACCAGAAGGACAGCTCGATTTTCTCTGTAGATGGTGCTTCTTCCTTCGTATTGTCCTTCTCTTCGGTGCTGCCTCCCCCCGGAGATTCAGCCGTTTTGTTTCCGTTGCCGCCTCCACACGCCGCCAGCGAGAACACCATGATGATACTCATGAGCAGCAAGCTCCATGATTTAAACCTTTTCATTCTTCTACCCCTCTTCCATCAAACGTATTTTTCTTTTATAGTCTAATGAAAGCGGCACCAAATTTTGAGGAGGCAAACTTTCGAATTTGAGTTGAATTTATTACGATTCACGTTTGTCCACTTCGTAATTCCACCACAAAAAAACCGCATATCGAATGTCGATAGCGGTCTTACGGATATTTTAGATGTGAAACTCTCGGACTGATGAGCCCTTTGACAGCCGGATGATTCCTGCGGTGGTGGTGGTTTTACCTATGCTGCCTTTCCGTATTCCTTCGGAACTTGGCACCTGTCCATGACAGGTCGATTTCTTATATCATGCAAGAGATCATATCGTCCATTTAACGATGGAGCCGGCATAGGTCATTCCCCCGCCAAATCCATAGAGCAGCACATGGTCTCCTGCTTTCAAGCGTCCTTCATCCACGGCCAGCTGAAGCGCAAGCGGAATGGAGGCTGCCGATGTGTTTCCCCGGTACTCAACGCTGGTTAACGTTCGGTTCATTGAAAAAGGCCCTCGCTCGTTGATCGCTTCGATCATGCGAAGATTGGCGCTATGCGGTACGAACCAATCCACTTCGTCCGCGGTCATGCCCCCTTTGGACAGTAAGGTACGGACACCCTCCGGAATGTTCCGAATGGCCCACTTATATATCTCACGGCCATTTTGAACAAGACACCCGCTCTTTAACTCCGCTCCGTCCATCTGCTCGGAAAGGGCTGTCTTGTACAGATGAATGCCGCCTTCGCCAAACGTACCTGATATGGAAGCTGCAATGCTCGGCGAATCCTCATCCCGCTCCAGCAGTACAGCGCCAGCACCGTCCCCAAACAGAACACATGTCGTTCGGTCGGTGTAATCCGTAATCTTCGATAAGGTTTCCGCCCCAATGACGAGTATCTTGTTGTAGGCTCCCCCGGATATTAATCCGTCGGCCATCTGAAGTGCATATACAAATCCCGCGCAAGCTGCATTCAGATCGAGTGCCCCCGTACTGGTTATGCCCAGCTTCGATTGCACGCGAGAGGCCGTGCTTGGAAAAGAATATTCCGGCGTGCTTGTAGCCACAAGAATCATATCGACATCCTGCACGGTAACACCGTACCGATCAACCATATCTCGCACAGCACGAATGGCAAGGTCAGACACAAACTGATCCGGAGCAACTATCCGGCGTTCCCGCATGCCTGTGCGCTGGACAATCCATTCATCGCTGGTCTCGACCATCTTCTCTAAATCCGCATTGCTTAATATCCGTTCAGGTACATAGGTCCCGATTGCTGTAATCCTTGATTTTGATTGGCTCATCATTCACACCTCCAAGTTTATAATCATTATATCACCAAGTACTAGTACTTGGTACTAATTTATTTTTATGCAGGTTATGATTACCCTTCACCAACTTCACATCCCTCTAAACACAGGCGAATGGAGGCTGTGAGAATCCCGCGAACAGCCTATAAGGCCATGAGAACCCTACGTGGTAATCTATGAAACACAAGCAAAAAACCTCCATCGCCAATGAAGCGACAGAGGTTCCTGGATTCCCAACTATTAGAAGTGTACTTCCTCACCCACCGAAATGGAGTGAATGTGAATATGGGGATCAGTTAATTCCTCGACCAGACGGACTCGTAACCGGTCCGTTTCTGCTTTGTCTGCATGAACAAGCACGGTATGCTGCGCCGGTATAGCGGTTATCATCTGCCGAACGTCCGCCAGACCCTGATGCACTTTATACCTGATTTTCATAACAGAACAATCCCCGTAATCCTCTGGATGCTGAAGGAGACGCTGTCCAAAGGTTCCATTAGAAACATGCCCAGTGAGCAGAACCAGGTTCCGGGAATCTCTGGAAAACCGATGGTAGTACCACTGTGCCAGATCCGACTGCATCATTCCGTCGGTTACGAACCACAACGAGGCTCCCTGTTTCTCAAGCCATGACTCGCGTTCTGCATCGCTACCGGGTACAATCCAATTATTTTGGCTCAGCAATAACTCAAGCTCGCTTTTCATTCCCTGACCGGAATCCGTGCTGCGAAGCCACTCCGAACGGTAAAGCAGCCGCTTCATCCCTTCGATCAGCGGAGCTTCAGTCACGATCGGGATATGCCCCCAATTTCGGGATGCCCAGAGAATCATTTCTTGACCCCGACCCACAGCCGGGACCGGCAATAACACTTTTCCTCCGCTTTGCAGCGTGCTCTGAATCGTTTGCTCCAATTGCATCAGCCTGTCGGCCTGTGAATGAGCATCCGTCCCGTAAGCTGCATCTACAATAGCCAGATCCAGCAGCATGGCGGATGACGTGTCTGCAAGTGAGGGGTTATCGTCCTCCAGCAGCAGAGATTCCGAGGTATAATCGCCCGAATAGAAGATCCGTTTTCCTTCGGCCTCTACCAGCAACCAGACAGAGCCCATCATATGTCCGCTTCTCCCCCACATCACCTTAACACCGGGGAGCGCGTCAAACCATGTCAACCTCTTCGCCTCTTCCTCCAGAAACCGATAGCGGATAGCACGCTGATCTTCTTCCCTATAGGGAAGTTTCTCGCCCACCCGTTCCGTATACTCCCGCCAGGAGGCGAAATAGGCCGTTAATTGTGCCGCCGTCTCCCGGGTCGTCCATACCTCCCCCTGATATCCAAGGCGATACAAGAGCGGAATCGCCACCGAGTGATCCTCATGAGCATGAGACAGAAACACCGCATTAAGCTGCGGAACCTGCTCCGGCTGTATAATCGGATAGACCCCGGTTCCTTCCTTCATAACACCGCAATCCAGCAGCAAATGGACCCGATTGCCGCTCAGCAAATAGGCGGAGCGGCCATGCTCGCCCGCACCGCCCCACACTGTCAGTTTCATCATGATGCATTCCACTTTCTTTTAGAATTCATGGCTTCGACCATCAGCAGCAGCACCACCGTCATTCCGACGGAGACCACCGCCATAGCCATGCCGAGAGACACCTGGCCCTGCTCAAACTGGGCAAATATATACGTAGCCGATGTCTGCATCGAAGGCGGCAGAATGAGCAGTGACCCAACCAGCTCCCGCGACGCAATCGTGAACGTCATAATCCATCCCGCCAGCATACCCGGCATAATCAGCGGCAGCAGAATCCGCCGCAGTATAAGCAGCGGACCGCCTCCGAATACCTGGCCTGCTTGAAACAGGGTGCCATCAATCTGCGTAAAGCTGGCCTTCACATACTGCACCGTGTACGGCAGGAACAATACAACATAAGTAAGAACGACCATTCCATAGGTATTATAGAGCGTCACCGGCATCCATGGTGCATTCCAGAACAGGATCAATCCGACCACCATCACGATCCCGGGCACCGTGTTGGGCAGGAGGCTAAACAGATCAATGACCCGCTGCATCCGCCCCTGGGACTTGCCAATCGTTAGGGCAAATCCAGTACCCAATACAACCGCCACCGTTGATGCCGCAAGCGACAATCCCAGACTGTTACCAAGCGCTTTCAGGCTGACAGATCCCCATGACAGCAGTTCCTTATAATGATCGAGCGTCAAATTATCCATAGATAATCCGGCTCCCCGGAGCTTCATCAAGGAAGCGGCAATGACGGAAAAATAGGGGATTCCAACCGACAATATTAGCAGCAGCCCGATATATAGCGCGCTGACTGCGCCTTTGCTGCCGCGCAGCGAATATCTTTTGGAGCGCTGGCCTTTACCTCCGACAAGGCGATAGGTAAATCTCCGGCTGACCGTGGACTGCATGTACCACATCACCAGACAGACGGACAGCAGTACTGAGGCAAGCGAGGTGGCTTTACCGAAATCAATCGGCCAGCTTGATATATATTTGTGAATTTCCGAAGTCATCACATAATATCCGATACGTCGTCCGAATGTTGCCGGTGTGCCGAATTCGGCAATGGTTTTTACAAACACCAGCATCGCGCCCATGCCGTAAGAGGATAACAGCAGCGGCAGGATAATTTTTCTGAACCGATACCCTGCGCCTGCGCCGTGAACCGCGCCGGCCTCCTCCAGATTGCCGCCGATCCGAATCAGCGCATCCCGCAGAAGCAGGTACAGGAAAGGGAACAAGTGCAGGCTCATAATCAGCACCATGCCCCCGAAGCTGAAGAATGACTCGCTCCACCTCGCTGCTCCCGGCAGCCATTGCTGTAAATATCCGCCCTTCTGCATGAATAGAATCCAGCCCATCGAACCGATATACGGCGGGGTCATGAACGGTATCATCAGAATCACATCCACCCACCGATGCTCTCCCAGCCGGGTCTTGGCCATAATCCACGCGAGCGGAAGCGCGAACAGTGTTGATCCTGCCACCACGCATACTCCGAGCCAAATGGACTGCAGCAATATGCCGGACAGCTCATGGCCCGCTATCGTTCGTATCGGAGCCAGCCAATCCAAGTGCTGTTCCGGGTATATGCTTTGCCAGAATATAAGGAGCAGTGGCACGCCAATGCTTATGATAAGAAGAAACAGGGCGAGAATAACGCCCAGTTTCCGAAAAAATGTCTGACTGTCCATGATGACAGGTCTCACCGCTGTTCACCTCACATGCCTTTTACGTGATTCACTTTTAAACGGTTTATTTGAATACCTCGGAAAAACGCGCGGCCGTTTCATCCCCGTGATCATTCATCCAGGACCAGTCCACCTTAAATACCGGAATATCCTTCAGATTGGTGCGTCCCTCAGCCTCCACATCCTCGCGGCCCGGAATCAGATAAGCTTCTGCCACCAGTTTCTGTGCCTCGTCAGACAGCAAGTAGTCAATAAAGGCCTTCGCATTATCCACATTCGGGCTGGATTTCAGAATCGCCGCAGGTCTTGGACTCACAACGGTTCCTTCTGCCGGATATACGATATCAAGCGGCTCCCCTTTGGCTTTGGCCGAATATGCCATATAATCCACGCCGGCAGCAACCATACTCTTGGCACCGGTGATCACCGGGTCGAGCGCTTCCTGATTCGCCCCAGCCATCGCGGTGCCATTGGCTTTATAACTCTCGAACAATTCCCAGCCTGCATCGCCTTTTACACTCAAATACCCGGTGATGAAATCAAGCGCGGATCCCGACAGCGTTGGATCAGGAATATTGACGGCATCCTTCCACTCCGGCAGACCCAGGTCCGCCCAGCTTTGCGGTGGCGTTGATACCAGATTAGTGTTGTATACAATCCCCAGTGCAGATGCGCTTGTGCTGAAATAGTTTCCTTCCGCGTCAGACCAATCCTTATTCAGCTTGTCCGCATTGGCGGCTTCCGGATAAGGCAATGTCAATCCATCCGCCTTCAACGCCTGTGCGGACGGAAGCGAAGCGAGAATGACAACGTCCGCGACCGGATTTGATTTTTCCGCTTCCATTCGCGCCAATATTTTGCCTGTTGTGCCTTGGAACATCTCGACCTTCACGCCGGTCTTGGCTTCAAATCCGCTCACGATATTGTCGGCAAGCTTCTGCGGTCCTGCGCTGTACAATACGAGCTTACCGCTTGCTGCAGCCGTACCCGATTCGGACGGCTGGCTGTTATCCTGAGCGGGCTTAACCGAATCGCCGCTCGGCGCGCTCCCGCATCCAAACAAACTCAAACTCATTACCGATGTCAATAATAACAGCGTGCTTTTTTTCCCCAACTTCAGACCCTTCATCTCCCCAACTCCCTTTCATCATTAGCCTGCGACAACAGGCGTCTGTTCTGCTGTATTTTGTTGCGTACTTCTACCTTGAAATGAGCCTTCATCCATCCGGCATATACAACGGGGAGAAACGTACAGATTAACGCGTTCCCCAATGACCACTCTCTTGTCCAGATAAGCTGTCCACTTGTTATCCGACTCGTCCAACTGCAGCCGGATTTCATATCGCTCGCCTACATAGCTGACACTCAGCACCGTTGCCTGATAGCATAAATCCTCTGTGCTGCTTCTGTTCCAGGTCACATGCTCCGGCCTCACCATCGTCTGATCAGGCGTCAGCCAGTTGGACTTGCCGATAAACGAAGCCACGAACGGGTGGCTTGGCGCTTCATATATGGTCTCCGGGGTTCCCCGCTGCAGCACCTCCCCCTTCCGCATGACCACAATTTCATCCGACATCGACATGGCTTCAACTTGATCATGGGTCACATAAAGCGCAGTCAGTCCCATGTCCTTCACCAGTGACATCATTTCGATCCGCATCTCCTCCCTAAGCACCGCATCCAGCGCGCTTAAAGGCTCATCAAACAATACGAGAGCTGGACGTATAGCTACCGCTCTGGCAAAAGCAACCCGCTGCTGCTGTCCGCCGGACAGCTGGTGAGGATAACGGTTCTCCATCCCCTGCAAGCGGACCATAGCCAGTGCTTCGGTTACCTTTTGCCGGAGATCCGCTTTATGCTTCGCCGCCTTTAATCCAAACGCCACATTCTCGTATACCGTCATATGAGGCCAGAGAGCGAAATCTTGAAAGACCATCCCAAAATTCCGTTTGTGCACAGGAACGTCAACTCTTTGGTGCACCGAGTAAATACACCGGTCTTCCGCGTAGATTTCTCCTCCGTCCGGCTGTTCAAGCCCTGCAATCATTCGGAGAAGTGTCGTTTTGCCGCAGCCGGACGGCCCCAGCAATGTTGTGAATTGACCATGACGCAGCGTTATATCGGTAGGCAGCAAAGCGGCTGTACCTTGAAACGACTTATGAATGCCCCTGATTTCAATCTCCACTTTCGATCCCTGCCTGTCTTCTTAAGCTGTTTCCAGTGTAATGCTCACGTTTAAGCGTTGTATTAGACTAATGTAAACACAGAATTAACTTTTTGTTTGAATTCTGTTGATACTCATAGATTAAATCTATATAGAGAGCATAAATAAGGAACAACTAACACCCAAGGGAGAGATGCAAACGTGAATCTGATGAAGCTGCAAATCGTGGAACTGATCGACCGTCATCATCATATGACCAGCGTTGCGGAGATACTCGGCATCAAGCAGCCAACCGTTACTTTTCATATGAAGTCACTGGAGGAAGAGCTGCAAGTCCGATTGTTCGAATCCCGAAGCGGAAAAACATTTCTCACCGAAGCCGGACAAGCCCTGCTGCATTATGCGGTTAAAATAAATTCGCTTGCCAGGGAATCCGAGCGGGTCGTCCGGGAGTACGACAGCTTGTATCGAGGAACACTCCATATTGGAGCCAGTTATGTCCCCGCGACCTATCTGCTGCCCGCGATCTTGAATACCTTTTCCCGTGAATTTCCCGGCATTCGGATATCCTTATCCGTTAAACCTTCACCGGTTATCCGTGATATGCTGGTCCGGCACCAGATTGACATGGGCATCATTTCGTCAGAGCCCTTTACGGGTTTCGGCCTGCAAGCTGAATCCTTGTGCAAGGATGATTTAACCTTGATATGTTCCCCAGGCCATCCACTCATACAATCGGATATGCTTCAGCCCGAACACATTGTTCGCACGCCCTTTGCCCTGCATGGAAGCGAATCCAGCACAAGGCAGCTGACGGATCTTTGGCTGCAGCAGCACAGCCTGCATATGCGGAGTCCCGTGGAGCTGGACTCACTGGAAGCGATCAAGCAGCTTGTGTTATTGGGCGATCATGTCTCCTTTATGTCGCGAATGGCTGTGCAGCGGGAGCGGCTGCAGGGATTACTGCACGTCCTGCCGATTCCCGGTCACAGGGCATCCCGGCATATTTACAGCGTTCATAACCAGGACCGTCTTCCTTCCGTGCAAATTCATCGTTTTCAGGAGGTGCTGCGGGAGATGGGCAAACAATTGGAGCAGGCACTCTAATAAAGCGAGGATATTTATTTCGGGCAGCGAGCGAATATAAAATGGATGCAGCTATTCAATAATTCTATGGATATTTTATACAGTTCATCCTCTCCGTTAACAGCTAACAATCAATCGACGCTTAAAGTAGGATTGAACCTAAATCCAGCTTATGGGAGTGATTGTATTGAGAAGATGGAAACAGCTGACATTGTCTTTCATGGTAAGTTTCGTGGCCCTGGGAAGCGGTGTGACCGGACTCCACGCATCACAAGTTTCAGCCGCTGCCAATGCCGTGCCTTCCTATGAAGTGAAGTTCCTTGCCAAACCCGAAGCCGTTCTAGGAACCAGCGGGAGTCTTCGGAATGACGTCATTCAGACATTCGGACTGGCTTCTGTTCCCCAAGCAATCGGGGTAGCTTACTATGACACGAACCATCTGGAACTGGATGCCGAAGGCTGGAATGTCCGTTTCCGCAAAAAAGAGGACAAGGATAACTACGAGCTTACCTATAAAAAACGGTATCCCATCCTAAACGGAGATATTAACGCCGCGCTAAGCTTGGCAAACCGTGAGGGCTTTGATGCTTCGGATGACAACTACGAGGCAGAGATTGATTGGGGATACGGCAAACAAACGCTTAGCTTCTCTAACACCAAGAAGGTGAACACCACAACAACCGGCACACAGCTTCCATCGGAGCAGGAATCCTTGGCTTTGCTGCTGGATAAACTGCCCGGTAAACTCAAAAAATGGTCCTCCCCCGATTGGGGTCAACAAAAGCTTTCACAGTCCCGTCTGCATGGTCCGCTGACCTTCTATCGTTACGAAGGCACGTGGGAGGGGCAGAAGATGAGCCTTGAAGTATGGCCTATTCGCAACGCAGAGGGCACAGGAACCGAGAATCTGATTGAAATCTCATTCAAAACAGCTGATGCTTCGGTTGCCTCCCAACTTCGAACCGAACTTATGGACACGCTGGTGTCTAACGACTGGCTTCTCCCCATTGATGGCTTGAAAACTCAGCTGATCTTGGAAAGATATTAATTTTGGAAAAAAAGGACGTCCGCAAAGACCTTAGGTCTTGTTGGGCGTCCTTCTGTTCGTTGCCATCTCCTCCATGTAACCACCTCATAATGACTAACGTACGCAGTGAGTTTTGTTAGTGGAGGTTGGGTTTGGGGACTGCTATAGGAAAGTGGCACGGATGATCTACTTTTGGAAAACTGGTTGCAAGTACTGCTGAAGACTTGTTACTGAAGACTTGTTACTAAAGACTGTTACTAGAAACTGCTGCCGAAATCGACTACTGAAATCGACTACTGAAATCGACTACTGGCCCCCTCTACTGCTGATGAAGCCCATCTTTTCAGAAAATCGTTCTCGGGGTTCTTGATCTCTACAGACGCAAACCACTACTGTAAAGCCACTACTGTAAAGCCACTTTTGGTGGTCTTCTTGATCTCTAACGGACTCAGATGACGCTATTCGCGGAAAAATGAAGCTATTGAAATTCTAACGGACCGGATTGAGCTTATATCGTCAAAAATGTGATCAAAACCGACTCATAGCCTAATATAACATCTGTGGGGTCCGTTACATTTGAAATCATCTAGTTTATTGCTATATAACACTCCTACGGTCCGTTAGATGGGGAATACTTGCATACCAGAGAATCTGCCATTGCTAATCTACTTTTGGAGCTGGCTGCCCATGCGAAATGCTGCCGAAGACCACTACTGGAAACTTCTACTAGAAAATGCTGCCGAAGTCTGCTGCTAAGGACCGTTACCGGAAAACAGCTCCTGAAGACTACTACTAAGGACCGTTACCGGAACTGCTCCTGAAGACTGCTACTAAATGCTATTGCCGGAAACTGCTGCTGGTGTTCTTCTTGATCGCTAACGGACTTAGATGACACTATTCGCGGAAGAATGAAGCTATTGAAATTCTAACGGACCAGATTGAGCTTATATCGTCAAAAATGCGATCCGAACCGACTCATAGCCTAATATAACATCTGTGGAGTCCGTTACATTTGAAATCATCTAGTTTATTGGTGTATAACGCTCCTACGGTCCGTTAGATGGGGAATACTTGCATACCAGAGAATCTGCCATTGATAATCTACTTTTGGAGCCAGCTACCTAAGCGAAATGCTGCTGAAGACTACTACTAAGGACCGTTACCGGGAACTGCTCCTGAAGACTGCTACTAAGGACCGTTACCGGGAACTGCTGCTGAAGACTGCTACTAAGGACCGTTACCGGGAACTGCTGCTGGTGTTCTTTCTTCTTGATCGCTAACGGACTTAGAGGACACTATTCGCGGAAAAATGAAGCTATTGAAATTCTAACGGACCGGATTGAGCTTATATCGTCAAAAATGTGACCCAAGCCGACTCATAGCCTAATATAACATCTGTGGGGTCCGTTACATTTGAAATCATCTAGTTTATTGCTGTATAACACTCCTACGGTCCGTTATGCGCAATACGTTCATACTAGGGAATCTGCCATTGATAATCTACTTTTGGAGCCAGCTGCCTATACGAAATGCTACTGAAGACTACTACTGGAAACTGTTACTGGAAAATGCTGCTGAAGAACTGAAAACTGCTGCAGAAGACTGTTACCGGAAACTATTATTGAAAACTACTGCTCAAGACTGTTTCTAGAAACTGCTACTGGTCTTTTTCTGCAAACAGGAAAAGACCGCTATCGATAACTCGATAACGGTCTTTATGGTTGTTCGCTTGGCGACGTCCTACTCTCCCGGGACCCTGCGGTCCAAGTACCATCGGCGCTGGAAGGCTTAACGGTCGTGTTCGGTATGGGTACGCGTG
>NZ_JARXYU010000015.1:0-143026 GCF_029893715.1 Paenibacillus sp. LBL
GATTGTTCAATGTTCAGTTGAGTAATGACCTATATTCAGAGTCGTTCATATCTGAAAGAAGCATCCAAGAAGTAGAAGTTCGTGGGAACGATAAACCATATTTTCAAGGGGTAAAGCGTTCCCCCCTTGTTCTTAAGCTGGAATTCGCTTTTGAAGGTTATTATGATGAACAAAGGATTCGTGAGGTGGCAAGGTGGTTGGATCAGGATTACTATAAGCCGTTTTACACTTCTGATAATCCAGAACGAATTTTTTATTGTTTGTTGAATTCGGATTCCAATCTTCTTCATAACGGTTTAAAACAGGGCTATATAACGCTGGAAATGCGTTGTGATAGTCCTTTTTCATATTCACCTGAGTATGTATCAAAGGTGTATGAATGGAATGAAATTCCGCTGACGGTTCAGGAGAAGGCAACGGCTTCGGATTTTAGCAAAGGGACGCTAACAAATGTAATTGTTAATTCAAATCAGAATTTAGCACTCAATCCAGTCAAAAAGAGATGGATTGATTTCCCTAGCTCAACAACTTGGTTTGATCTTTATTAGGAAAGTGGTGAAATAATGGCATCTGTTTGGGGCAGTAAAGCAGTTAATCCATCAGTTGAAATTGTTCAGGGTGTTAATGACACCCTGATTTTTTATGTAGACACAGTAGAGTACACAATTTACCTTGATCCGAACACCTATGTAACAAGAAAAGAATTCTTCACTTCCGCTCTAGTACCTCATGTAAATGAGAAGCTATTAGCGGCGAATTGCCCAGTTACAGTAGCGCTTGGTGGAATCGTGTCGGATGACGGTCCTATAGGAAATGCGCACAAGAACGTTTTGATTTTCAGTCATAATGACACGACCACTTCACACGTTATTGAAGATTTTAAAGGTAACGCAAATGATACAGTATTCGGAACTATCCAAAAAGTAGAGCCTTAAGTTTGGAGAAAGGAAGGTAGTTAATGATCAGTAAAACAAAGAATCTTGACCTGGTAAAAGTCGATCTTTATGAAGAAATGCACCAGACAATAATCAATTTCTCTGATAATTTTCAAAAGATTGATGACGCTGCTGAATTGTATGCTAACAATTTCCCTCAACTGGGGAATTGGGTTAAGAAGCAAAGAGTGTGGAATAGCAATCCAGCGAGTGGCAGTTACATTGGTTGGGTTTGTGTCCGTGATGGCATTGCAGCTCGGACGTGGAACGCCTTAACACCTTACACATTAGGCGATTACATTGTGCCGTTGGCTGACAATGGTCATGTTTATCAATGTACTAAAACAGGGAACAGTGGCGTTACTCAGCCGACTTTTCCGTTATCACCACAAGGAATAGTTGAAGATACAAAGGGTGGTGTCCCTTGGCGATCTGCAACCAGGGCAAATGCAAATGACATTGTATTCCCGACCTTGGATAATGGAGCCTTCTATGTTTGTGAAGTACCAGGCGTAACAGGTTCGGCAGAACCGTTGTGGTCTGCAAGTGCAGGAGATGCAGTATACGATGGGAACGTAACATGGAGAGTTTACAGAAAGACAGAATGGAAAGAAGTTGGACCAGCAGCCTTGTTTAAGGGCTTTGGAATTATCGCATAGTTAGGGGCTGAATAATCATGCCAACATGGGCAAGTGTCGCAGGATTTGAAGGACATAGAGAATCCCCCGAACTCCCTGTAAGTTTGGAGGGTGACGGTGCGGTATCGACAGTAAAATGGTCAGGGGTTATCCCGAGTGGGACTAGCATTTCGCTAAGTACCAATGTCTCATTTGATGGCGGTCACACATGGATGGGATGGAAGAAGGCTACGAATGGTGGTTCGATACCAGATGTCACAACAAATACAGATTTAACGAACTTAATTATTAAGTATAGAAGTTTTTTAAGTAGTGAATCGGCGAATGTAACTCCTGAGTTATCAGAGGTCGTTTTCACTATGATACCAGTAATTCAGTTCGAGAATGCCGGTGATTACACATTAAAACCTGAAATGTGGATCACAAAGGTTGGGAACGGCGACATTTCAATCGTTAATATGACGGATAACAATCGAGAGTTTAAGTTCACTGGCTTAATCGATGGGGAAACGGTCTATTTGCACAATGAAAGAGAGTATATAGAGACTAGTTTAGCGCTGGTATATCGTTACGATAACTTTAATGATAATTTTCTTGAACTACTTCGTGGGATTAATGTTTTAAGAGTTAATGGCGATGCGAAAATTCAGTTTAGATATCAATTTAAGACACTTCAAGGGTAGAAGGGAGGGCTAAGATGTTAGCAAGTATGGGCATAGGCAATATTGATCGGAATATAAAACCGATGAATCACAAGATATTTCTATTAAAACCAAATAGATCGACTATCGGAAAAATCAATGAAGCATATGATGTGGCGTATTCCGCGAAACTTGGCGGCATCAATGAGCTTACATTTAGAATGCCGTATGACGTTGATATTAATCATGTGCTTGAAACAAATATCAATGCTGATTTAGTAAAGGAAAGATACCTATTAAGATTGGAAATTGGGAATCTAAAAGAGATTTTTATCATTACTAAAATCAACGATGACATGGAAGATGACTCTGACTTCAAAACAATCACAGCATATTCGCTTGCGTATATGTTAAAAGATAAAATGGTTAGGGACATTAAGTTAGAATCAAAGAACGCGAGAGAAGCTTTGACTGTTGCGCTAAGCAATACAGTATGGTCTATTGATTATATTGATTCAGATTTTGAATTGAAATATAGACAGTTTGAAGTCTCAAGTAAATCTGTCTTGGATTTCATAGTTGAGATCGCTGAGACGTATACAGCACTCGTTGAGTATAATACCCTGAATTGCAAGGTGAGTTTGAAGAAACCGAACTTGGTTGGGACGAATAAGGGATTGATTTTCTCATATGGAAAATACCTTCAGTCTCTTGGCAAAGAATCGAATAGCGATGAAATGGTAACACGGCTAAAAGTCTTCGGTAGCGAAGGGATGTCCATTCAACGAGTTAATCCAACTGGACAGAACTATATCGAAGACTTTAGTTATTTCATGTACCCATTTGAACAAGACAATAATGGCAACGTAATTTCTCATAGTTACTATATGTCAGATGCTTTGTGCCAAGCGTTGATCCGCTATAATGCGCTAATTAGATCGAAACAGGATTACTTCAAAACACTCCTAACTGAAAAAGATGGATTATTGAAGACCTTGACCACTCTGACTCAAGAGTTGACTGAACTTGATCGTCAAAGAGATGTGATTCTAGATATTAAGGATGTTCAACAAGCTGACGGAGCTTTCTCTATCTACAACTTCCTTTTCTATGGAGGTTCCATGAGCAAGTCTATGGACCTAAATAACATTCGCAAGTATGTTGTTTTGGCTAAAGTCTCGGATAACAGTAATATCAACATCAGTGTGAACGGTTTGAATTCAGGCCTTCAAAATAACCAGTGGAGCTTAGTTCAGCGATTGCAGCTTACTACCCTAGCATCGATTAATGTTACGGGCGGCACTACTTTTGGAACGGATGTCAAAATTCAGATAAACCAAGTTACTGACGATGAGTTCCGTGGGTGGAAGGAAGTACTGAATCCAGACGGTTCGTATACCAAGGTTAATATTACTGATGGTGAAATTCTTAATAAGTATGGACTGGACAACAAGGAAGTTCAGATTGCTAATAAAAAAGCAGAGATAGATAACATCAATAAGCAGATTAAAGTTAAAGATGATGCAATTAATGCATTGAAAAACGAAATTAGTGTACAAGCTAACTTCACTCCTGCTCAAATCGTAGAACTAAACGAATATGTTATCGAAAAAGAATTTAGTGATGAGAACATCATTGATGATGAGGACTTGTTTGAGGAAGCACAAAAGAAGTTTGATGAGCTTAGACTTCCGCAGATGGTCATCGAGATTGATGTAGTTAACTTTTTAGAGTGCCTTGAGGAACAGTGGAATTGGCGAAAACTCAACCTTGGCGACATTATCACCATTAAGTACGAAAAGTTAAATATTAAAGTCCATGCCAAAATCATTCAAATTGATTATGACTTCGAAAACGGTACGATTAAACTAACGATAGCTAATATCAAGGACATCCAGACTGACGCTGAAAAGCTAATGAAATATCTGTATGACTCAATCTCAACCTCTACTGTAGTTGACATGAATAAGTACAAATGGGATGGAACTAAAACTGATTTGGGCGAAATCGACAGAATCATCAACTCCTTGTGGGATAAGACGAAGAATGAGCTTGATATGGCTGCCAATGAAACGGTAGTTATAGACAAGCGTGGTATAACCATCTACGATCCAAATGACCCGAATAAGTTTCTTAGAGCTACGCATGGTATCTTAGGGATTACTGATGACGGCGGCAACACTTATAAGCATGCAATCACCTACTTTGGTATCATCGGTGAGAGGATATACGGCAAAATCATTACTGGTGAACGTGTTGTGATTGGTGATCCAGACGGGATTCTTGAGATTCTTGGAAACAAAGGTAAAATCACCGATAGAAACGGTCGAGAGGTTATGTGGTTTGGCCTTTATGACACCACAAATGGCGATAAGTTTGGCATGAAGCTTGAGAATGATACAAATCAAGTCATCATAGATCGTGACAGTGGATTTAAAATCACGAAAAATGATGGATATGGCAACTGGATTGATATGGCGTGGTTAGGCACTGACGGGGTATTACATGCCCAGGGTATTCGGATCTTCCAAAGTGAAGTTGACCATTTGATGGGTATCTTAACGAACGGGATTATAATTAACCCTACAGATGGAATTATGATTTCTAGAAGCGATGGTCTGGTTCGCACGATTTTAAATGCGACAAGCGGAATATCGATTGAACGATATAACGGGATGTTCTGGCAGAAGAAGTTTTATGCGGACACCAACGGATACCTATGGGTTGAAGACTTGAACGCAAAGCGTATTCGTGTAGTTAATGACTTCAATGAAGAGCTTATCAATACAGATACGAGCTATATGAATATTGGTAAATTCGAAAACATTATAGTGGATGGGAAGTTAACCCCACTTGAAAAGCTTCAGGTTAAGAGCGAATGGGAACGGATCAAAACAGAATATCAGATGTTGCTTCAGCAAGCTAACAATTATGCTTTCACTAGCCGTGATAGTTCACAACGTATCAGTACATCGGCTTACAGTGAAGCTTATTTGCGTTTGAATAATTATATCGTTCCTTATCTAGTAAATATGGATATCACAGAAGCAATAGACCGACAACTATTTATCCAACGATTCCAAGAATACTATGATGAAGCGATAAAGATTATAAACGCCATTGCGGACTCTATTAAATACTCATCTCTGCAACTAGGTCAGTTCTACAACAATGTATTGATTGATGCTATTGACGGCATTACTGTTACCCGTAGTGATGACATGCAGCGTACTCGACTTAACGCAACTGAAGGTTTTGTTCTTCAGGTTAAGGAGAATGGGCAATGGGTTAACCGTTTCTCGGTAGATTACACTGGTAAATTGCAAGTTGACAATATCGAAGCCAGAAGACTTTTACTCAAAGGGAATAACGGGGAAATCCTTCTTGATGCAGACGAAAAAGTCTTACGCTTAGATAACTTCGATATGGTCATAGGTACAGTGGCAGCCGAGAACATTATCTCAAAAACAATCACAGCTAATGAGGGATTCATTGCCGACCTAACGGTAAATCGTTTGAAGACATTGCCTAATAATACGAGTGGTTATCTAAACTACATCGATATTTATGAGAAATATGCAAAATGGGTGACAAGTGAAATCACCGGCACTGCACAATCCAAGAACTCTGCTGGGCAACTCTTATACTGGACTGATAGCACTAAGACAGCCGCAACAACTGACAATACTGGTATCCCAGTTATGGGTAACACTTTCAAGGAACGGATCAAGATGCAGGTTTATTTCAATAACGATGGATTTGATGCCTACCCAGTCTGGCAATGGGGTGAAGGTGATACTCTTGGTGGAGCAATCGGCTATATCTATAAGGAACAAGATAGATTCACTTTGAAATACCTTGTTTCTAACTCAGCAAAGCTACGCTTGGTTGATCTAACGGATGCTGGTCTGGATATTAAAACAGAGAACGGGAAACTGACTATTGAACACGGGTTAGGATCAAAGATAGAAATTGAAAACTCTGGAATTATTAAACTGACTCATTCAAGTGGTAGCTACATTCAGATTGCAAATGATATTAAACTATCAGCAGTTGGGAACATCCATTTGAACTAAGGAGTGATTGGTATGAGTTTAGTGGCTTGCAATGGAAGTAACACGAATGATTCAACTGCAACTGATATCACATATCAGGTTTACAATCCTCAAAAAACTTGGTATGACAGAACATGCAGTGATTCAGAGGGTAATACTTGGGACTGCGGTTATTGGATACCTGGATATGACGATTATGATGGTACATCGACTGTTAGGGGTACAGTTAGTGCTTCAATTGCAAATGTTTATGTCAATGGTAAAAAAATAGCAAGGCAAAATGACTCCGTTACAGAAACAGAGCAAGCAAATGTACCAGGAAACGCCGTTAACATTAGAAATGCAGATGGTGGAACAGGTAGAGTGTCAAACGGTAATAGTAGCAGAGTTTATGCAGGCGGTGTACTAGTAGCAGTTGTTGGTAGTTCAGTCACAACGCATGCTGGGGGAAGTACAACTATCAAAGATGGTAGTACTAATGTATATATAACCTAGAGAAGAATGGGGGTGAATCACTTGTCAATACCGAATTTATACTTTCAATTCAACGATCCAGTCCGAATTATTTGGAGGGCTGGAACGACAGAGGACCCATATGTCCCTAGGGTGGAGAGTAAACGAATTATCAACAATAAGGTTGTACTCGAAGAGATCCCTTCTAGTTTCGATAAGGTAAAAGTATCGGGTTATACTGAAGTGCAGGAAGATACGCTTCGTAGAAAGAAGGTCCTTCTATCAAACGAATTCTATGTAAACTACAACAACGGAATTATTGAGTTTAATTCGTCTGAAGAAGATAAAACATTGGTCTTTGAATATAAAGGCCGTGGCATTATACAGTATCCAGCTGAGCGTATATTCGCTCATAATAAGCGAAAGAACAACGTGGTTGAGAATCTACAGGAAATACTTGATGACTCGATGACAGCGTTGATTGACGCTAATGATGCGATTGATCGTATTAATGCCGCCAGGGTGCTTGCTGAAGAAGCCACATTAAGAGCCGATAAAGCAACTGATAATGCCAACATAGCGACTGACGATGCTAAAGATGCAACAAAGGAAGCATTGGACGCAGCTGCTAGCACTATCATGATTTATCTTAATCCAGTAGCAAAGTATGACGATATCGATATCCAGTATCCTAACCCAGTAAATGGTGACAGAGTAATGGTAACATCAACGGGCGACATCTATAGGTTTGATGGAATTGTGAGTGGGCAATGGGAGCTTATCGACAACTATACTGGTGGATCTATTCCAATGGTTTCCGATGTGTTGAACGGTATGATGTATAAAGAAGATTACACCAAGTTTCATACAAAACTCGATAGAAAGTCTATCGTTTTCGTGATTCCATCGTTTCAAGATGTAGGAGTGATGAAACCAATTATTCGATTCCCATTAGAAGGTGAGATCGAAAAGGTGTATGCATATTGCAACATTCCTGGCCTAGCAGCTACTACTCAAATTGTTGTAGAAAAAATAAGTGATGCTGATTTTAAGGCAAATGGTACTTGGTCAGGGATAGCGACCATGGATTTGCCTAACCAGTCGAATAGCAGTGCGAATGAAGTTTTGAATAATAATGTCATCGATGCAGGTGACTATTTCAGGATCAACTTGACTCAAATTGATACTGATGTGAAAGGCTTAACTATTCATATTGAAGTTAAATTATAAATCAGGACAGGGCGAAATTATTGCTCTGTTCTTTTTAATTAAATCTTAGGAGGAATTTTATTATGGCTACACCGACAGTTACTTGGTGGAATGGAGATAACACGGCGGCGGTTACAGATTGGGCGATAGGCACAGTCGATGCAGGTACAGTTTCACAAGCAACAACTTTTACTATTTGGAACAACAGAGCAGGTACAACGGCTGTTGCTGATATGGATAACTGCACAATCACGACCAAAGATGCATCGGGTGGTAACACCGGCGAATTAGTAATTAATAAGTGGATTGAAGTCAAAGTTGAAACAATGGGTGAGACAACTTTCAGTGCTATTGGCGGCAGTGTTACAAAGGCAATCAAAGCTGGTGGTACAACGGTTCCAGCAGGAACTATTAGCGGTAAAATTAATGACGGAACAATCGCAGGTGGCGTGGATAACTTTGCTAAGGTAACTTTGCAGGCAAACGTTCCAGCAACAGCTACAGCAGGTAACGTTGACTTCTTGACTCGTGTTGCGTATACCTACAACTAATAGTTAATGCAATGATAAATAAAAGATAGATTTTAATGAGAAGGCCTGCCTAATGGTGGGCCTTTTATACTTCAATACAATGGGGGATTAAATATGAATAACAATTACATTTCGCCTGTTAATCAAGATTTTATATGGTTGGCAGAATATATGGATGGTAGTCATCTGAGCGAGTTTGATTTAGTAACAAAAATTGAAAACAATTTTTACGATATTGAGAGAGATAAGCTACTTAGATTTGGATTGATTGGACATGGAATTAAACTTTATTATGAAGTCTATGGCGGTATTTTTAAAGTCGCAGGACAGATGATCGAAGTATTATATAAAGTTGGAGATAAGGAGTATTACCTGACGGGCCAACAAGCAATGTATTGCGATATCATTTCTTATAAAAATGCTGAAGCTACTATTAATTTGCTTAGCGGCGGTGGAGAAATGAATAGTCAAATAACGCAGTTCAACTTTGGCTACAAAACGAATTTAAATATTGATGGCATAAATTTTAATTTTAAGGCTATCTGCATGATCCCATATATGCAGAATGCATACATGAACTTATGGCTGGTCGCTGATCGAGAATTAGATGGTCAAGTGGTAATCAAACGAAACGGCAAGGTTGTACAGGAAATAGAAGCTCCGCTGCATAACAATGTGGGTGGGGAAGTTAATTGGTTGATTTCAAATTAATAAGGGTGGTGAAATAAATGGCTCTGCCTATTACTCAGATTACATTGCCCTTTGATAATGCTAGGGGCGCAACAACAAACGTAACATATTCAAATAACTCATTTAAGCTGAATTTAGTTAAAGACACAAACTATGGTGAAAAGATTTATGTGAAAGAAGGTAGTATAGAATTCCCTGCGATTGATCTGGGCCAGTTCTACATGAAAGTCACTAAGATTGAGGTCCCAGGTAACTTCCCGAATACAACCTTAACAAAAGTTTTCACTTCAACATCAAACGATGCTAAGACATTTACTGCGTATCAGCAGGTTGACAATAGTGGCAATATGCTTTCTCCACAAGGCCGATATATCAGAGTAAAAGTTGAATTGTCTGGTGGGGAAAATCTCTTGAGAATTCTAAGAAATGACTTTATTCAAGGTGACTCTATTCAGTTCGATGCTGATAATCAAGTCGTGTTGGATGGAAGTATGTATCTTCGTATAGAACATATTAAAACATTCACGAAGAACGCTGCTGTTTCGGAAGGGTTCATATACTCTACACCTATAGGTAATTATAAAAAGATTGATAAGATTGAGGTGATATAGATGGCAACGCCTGCGACGACAGGGCAATTGAGGACGAAGACCCAAGATATGCAGATTGGTGACTACATTGCTTGTGGATACAAAGCTACTGCTAATACCATAGGTGAATTTAACAATCTTGGCATGGCTACTGGAAGCGAAATCCCTATAACTGGGGTAAGTGCACCAGATGGGTTCTTCTACCTGATTAAAGTTGATACTGGTTTGCTAATAGCTGATAGAGTGATACAGAATTCCATAACTTGGGATGTTCTAAATAATAGTAGAGTTATGCAAGGTGGGCCAATGGCAGGCAACATTGTTAAGCTCGTAAAAACTGTCAGTGAAGCAAATGGTATTGTTACAGCTAGCTTTTCAGGTGCTGATGGGGAAGCTTGGAAAGCTTTTAACGGAATAGCAACAAATTGGCAAGATCGATGGTATGTTAACACGTTCTCCTCTGGAGCCTGGATACAATACAAGTTTGATACTAGCAAAAAAGTTGAACATTACAGTATAGTCAGTGTAAACGAAGCCTTGGGCGCTAATCGTGCGCCTAAAAATTGGACGTTTGAAGCATCAAATGATGGGGCCAACTGGGTTGTTTTAGATAGTAGGACTAACATCACATGGAGTGCTGCTGGAATAGAGCTATTATTCAATGTGACTCAGAATAAGGGGGTTTACCAGTATTATAAATTAGTAATTAGTGCGAATAATGGCGATTCGGCAATGGAGATAGCAGAGTTAAGGATGTTTGACATACCTTATGGTGTGCGTTCTCTGACTGGTGGAGTGGCTTATGCTGATGCAAATGGTGGTATGTCCACTACGAACCAGAATTTTGGTGGCTGGCCTACGAATAATGAATGGGATAAATACATCATTAATTTCCCGAAAAGTAAGATGCAAGTCGGAAAAACAACAGACGATATATTTCATTGGTCTGGTAATGTTGTGACTTTATGCCAAGAAACCCCTGCTATCGGAATTACGCAACTTACTTCGACAGTTAAAGCTGTGAGTTCACATAGAGTTCATCGTGGATCTTTTATACAGAATAATGATACTGCACTAGCTTATGCATTCTCATTTATTAGTTCCAATAGTGCCGCATCCAACGTGGGTTTCCGTCCAGTATTCGAATATAAGGAGGTGTAATAAATGGCTACTATAGGACAAGCATTAACCGCCCCTGAGAGTGGTTGGAAGAGGATAAACGCCGATCATCCTCTGCTTTCATACACAGGTTCATGGACGACACAAAGTAATGCTGCATACTCAGGGGGGATAAATAAATACGCTACTACCGTAGGAGCTAGAATAACTTTTGCTTTTAGGGGAACAAAGTTTAGGTATATCGGGCAGTACAATACTACCTCTAAAACACCAGCATCTATATCAATAGATGGTGTGACTGAACAAATCCCCTTCTTGTCTAATACTTTGATAAATTCAGCACTAGTGTATGAGAAGACTGGATTGGTCGAAGGCAACCATACAGTCGTTATAACTATAAATGTAGCGAATGAGTACCAGTCAATACAAGGTGTTGATGTTGACTCTACTGGTCGGTTAATTCATCCAAATGAAGTTTTTGGAATTAAAGACCTTGATGTGGGCAAGCGTATTCGTTGTAATTATTCTGCGACATCTGGTGCAACAGGCACATTCAGAGGGCTTGGACAAGAAACGGCTGACTTCATCCCAGTTACTGGAACAGCCACTCCTAACGGCGACTTCTATTTTATTATGGTCGAAGATACTAATAAAAAGAAGACTCTCATAGCTGATCGTAACATTCAACACACTATCTCTTGGGACACTTTGAACAGAGCTGGTTTTGCAAGTAGTAGTGGGCTTCTATTGAATATCATACCAGGTTTAATGGGATATAGTTTTTCTATACGTCTTCTTTCAGGTGGAGTTGAAAGTATAGATAAAGAGAATGATTGGGATAAATACATCGTCAACTCTACGCTTAATGGAACAATCGTATCTGGTGATAATGCTGTGTGGAATTGGAGTGGCAATTCTTATGCTTGGACAAGCACAACACTGAAAGGAAATAGTGTCTACAGAGTCGTTAGAGGGAACAGCGCTATGGCAACATGGACCTCTTCGGATTCAAGCCTTTCGAATGGAGGAGGTTTCCGACCAGTTCTCGAAATTAAAATGCTCCCACAGGTTAAATCGTTAATTTTATCAAATGGTGAGTACAAAACACTGAAAAATTCCTACACAGTAACTGAGAGAATTGCAACTCCGATAAGTATTGTAATGACCTCAGATAACACTCCATCTCCGTTTGTCGCAAGTGCTTCAAGCGCTCTTACCAGTTACCCTGCATACTTGGCATTCGATGGTGTAAATGCTACCGTAACAGACTGCTGGGTATGTCAGTCAAATTCTGGTTGGCTTAAAATCGATTTGGGGACACAGACAGTAGTTGGAAATTATGAAATAGAAAAGGGCTATAGATTCGCAGACGATGCCCCAAAAGAATGGACTTTTGAAGGTAGTAATAACGATGCAGACTGGACCATACTAGACACTCAAACCAATCAAATTAATTGGACTAATGGAGAAAAAAGGTCGTATATGATTGCAAACCCAATGAGTTTCAGGTACTACAGGGTAAATGTAGTTATCAGTGAAAACAGTGCCTACCTTACCATAGGCGCATTAAACCTATTGGAGTATGGGACCGTAACTAAGACAGTAAACGCTCCATTCTGGGAAACAGTATCGACAACGCTGCCTGATGCGGATACTTTTATTAGCACAGGCATGGACGACATTTCCGTTCTTAATAGAAAGATTACAACAACTACTATTCCAATGAATGATAATACTGCTTCGGGACAGGCGTTG
The DNA here is from genome assembly GCF_029893715.1 of Paenibacillus sp. LBL. Classification (NCBI taxonomy): domain Bacteria; kingdom Bacillati; phylum Bacillota; class Bacilli; order Caryophanales; family Paenibacillaceae; genus Paenibacillus; species Paenibacillus sp. LBL. The sequence continues at coordinate 12,616 of NZ_JARXYU010000015.1, forward strand.
GGTAGCGGTAAGATGTTTAAGGAACGGATTGATCTAAATAAGTATATCGATATTAAGAAGATTAATGTGAAGTAGGGCTTGTGGCTCTACTTCTTTTACTTTTTAGGAGGAATGAGAAAATGACGATAGTGAAGGTTGTTCTTGATCCGACAACTGCATCAGCAGGAAACCAGCTGAGTAATGGTGGATTAACTGTCACGACAACCGTATCATCAGGCCACATCATAGCCACACATGGCAAAACATCAGGAAAGTATTATTGGGAAGTGAGCTTGGTTAGTGGAGCAATTACAAATGGACAGGTTGGTATAGGAAATAGGGCGTTCTTAGATATCGCCTACAGAAAAACTAGGGGTATAGGTGGATTTTCTCCTGTTGCTGGAGATATAATCGGCGTAGCTTTAGATATGGATAATTATACAATAAGATATCATAAAAACGGGACAGAAATGTTTTTTGATACAGAGAACTTTGATTATTTTGGCGAGGTTTATCCATACCTTGGTAGCAATTCTACAGCTACCAAAACCTTCACAATCAATTTCGGAAGCACAACTTTCCGCTTTTCTCCACCAGAAGGATATGAACCTTATGTAAATTACCATGTCCGTAAGGTGTTATTTTCTCCCAATGATAAAGAATACATCTCGTTTCCAAGCGCCAGCAAGTTTGATGTTATACCTAAAATGACTTCAAACACTGCGCCATTGGGAATAGCGTTTGGAGACGCATCATCAACAATTGCATGGTACGCATTTAACAAATCGGAAACTCCTAGATATTCAACAACAAATTTCTCTTCTGGATATGTTGGATATGAATTTGTTGATCCTATATTAATAGGGAAATACGATTTGAATGTAGCACTAGACAAAACTTTAAAAGATAGGTTTCCAAAAAGTTGGAGATTTGAGGGGTCAAACAACCTTACCGACTGGACTGTTTTGGATCGACAAACAAATATCATATGGGAAGATGAAGTAAACACGAAAAGTTTTTACTTGAATAATGTCGATAAATTCAAAGCATATAGAATTTATGTTACTGAACATCATGGAGGAATAAGTATGTTGATCAGCAATTTAAAGATGTATGAATATAAAGAAAAAAAAATGGTCAAAATCGACCATCTAAATGAAGATGTTTTTTTAAGGTGTGGAATGGGGGGGGATATCTATCCAGTAAGTGTAAATGGAATCAAAGAGATTACTTCTAAAAAAAATATTCTAGGATCTGGTAGCACGTTTGAACATGTTGTCGATCTTGGAGAGCGGAAAACAAACAAGATAACGTTTCAGTAAGAAGCAGTGCTTAACTTCGCTGCTTCTTTTGTTTTGCTTAAAAGAAATGTTTTATTGAGGAAAATGAAGATAGGAAGGTGAGAGAATGGCTACAGCAAGTACAGTTAATGCAATACCTAAAATGACTTCTAATACTGCTCCGAGTGGTATTGTGAGTGCAAGTAGCTTTAACGCTTTAGGACAAGACCCTTGGAAGGCTTTCGATAGTCTAGTAAATTCGAACTGGAGGTCAAAAAATGGTGAACCTTTACCTCAATGGTTATCGTATGAATTTACTAGTCCTATTATTATTTCTGCATATAAGGTTACGATTGGAAGTACTTTTATCTACACACCAAAATCTTGGACATTTGAAGGAAGTAATGATGGTTCTAATTGGACTGTACTAGATACCAGAAGTAATATAACTAATTGGTCACTTTCATCATTTCAATTATTTAATTTCTCCAATACGACAGCCTACAAAACTTACAGGATAAATTTAATAGAAAATAACGGTGGCTCGTTTACAGATATATATGAATTAGAAATGTATGAAATTATATTTGACAATAAATTCTTGATTCTATCAGAAGATAGTAATTACTATTCGATAAAAACAAGCGACCCCTATTTAAATTTAATACCACCTATGACTTCAAGTACAACGCCACAAGGAGTTGTTTCTTCGAGTTCAGTAGAAGGGGCAAACGCTGCATATAAAGCGTTCGATAATGTATTCACAGGGAATGGATGGATTGCAGCTAATGGGCAACTTAAAGATCAATGGCTTGCGTATCAATTCAACGCTCCTACAGTCATAAATAAATACACAATTACAGAACAGTACGAAAAATCAGCGGCACCAAGAGATTGGAAATTCCAAGGTAGTAATGACGGTGTAAATTGGACTGATCTAGATACGCGAACAGGGGTCACAGGTTGGTTACTAGGTGTGAAAAGAGAGTTTGAATTTAATAATAGCAAGGCATATTTAATTTATCGAATCTTCATAATGTCAAATGACGGTAACACATATTATGTAAGTATAGGCGAAATGGAAATGATGATAAACTACATTGGATTAATATCTATCGAAGGTCAAACTTTTGCCGAAGACGTTATTATTAAAAAAGGGATGGGTAAACAGACGACTGTAGATATGAACAAAGTTATACCAGAAAAGATATTTATCGATTCTGGAAGTGAAGTATTAGGATCGGGCAGATTGTTCAAGAAATCAATTGACACATCAAAAGTAACAATAAAAAACGTTCTCATTGAATAAAAAGATGGTTATAGAAAGGAGTAAAGATATATGAGGTTTGACGTAAGTTACAAGGGTTTTGAAAGTGTTACTGCCTTCGGAAATACTAACCAGACACAAGGCCATATGATCGAAGTGGATAGAGATATTATTATAACATCCGTTTATATGTATAGAGGTAGTACTTCATCGACCATGAACGTAGCACCAAGAATATACAATTCAAGCAATCAGCTAATCGGAACATCCCCTAGTATTTCAACTACTGGTGCCATGCAAGGGAATTGGATCAAGTTCACTCTTACTAATCCTGTCACAATGAAAAAAAATGAGAAGTACAAACTACTGTTTTATTTTGACGGTAGTAATCCTATTGGTGGTCAGGGTGGTTTTTCAGATGTTAACTTAATGAAATTATCGACAAGTGATAATAAGACTAACTTCACCATTATTGACGGGTACTTCGTTGGCGGCGGTGACATTAATCCATCGGCTATTAACAGGACATATCTAATGTCTTTCGGACTCGATTTCTATTATTACGTTGATGTTAATCGATCTTTTGTTTTTCATGAAGGGGTATATAAATATTTTAATAACATGTGGGTTAGTTTAGGTTCCACCGTTACGGAAAGTGATTATATCAACTACGGGATGGAGGATATATCTATTGTACCCGAAGATGCTTGGGAGCAATTGCAGGGCGACATAGAATTTTCCTATTACACTGATGCTGTTAACAAAAATGAAGTTCTATTTAACATCGTAACAGAACCATTCACGCTCGCTGAAGAATGGGAAGACCAAACCATTAAAATAATTGAATACTCTGACGATCCCAATAAAACGGAGTCTACGGTCACCATTGAAACAGAAAGATTCTATTTTGATGATGAGATTATGAACGCTGTTGATGTTTTATACTATACTGACGATCCGCGAAAAACAACTTCTGAAATGGAAGTTACAGCTAACTACAGTCCGCTAGATGAATTAGGCAAAGATCCGAGCTTGTTTATCTGGACAGGTAATGAAGATGAAATGGACAATAAGAACCTTAAGGTTACTGCTTTACCACATCCAAAACTAATAAAACAAACAAGAGACATACAATTGGATGGTGACCCACGCAAACTCGAACTGATTAATTCGCTAGCTGATGATGGGAAGATAAAGGTTTTGTTTAGTGGCGATAGCGGTGCTTCTTGGAAAACAGTTAAAATCCGCTTTGATGGGAAGCCTATTATTAAAACTATTGACATTAATGACATCGAAAAGATTAAGATCCATGCTTGTTCGCCATCAGACATTCTATTATTCGGAGAGAACGAGTGGAAGATGGTTTCACCAACTGGAAAGATTCGATTTGCCTACTATTTTGAGCAAAGAGAAATTACGGATGTAGCCAAACTTGATGCGCTCTTTACGAATGAGTTTTCTGTAAATGAAGCACAGACAATCAATGCTATAAATGTTGTATATGACGCTATTGATAAAAAATACTATGGACTTATGTTCATGGATAAGACACAGAGCTATTATTCCACTAGCGCCGGTGAAATTCTTCAATATCTAGATATGGGTACCTTGATTGCTGGTCAGATTGCTGATCCTGTAGAAGTCTTCCTGATGAACACTCTCAATTATGATGTCGCAAACCTGAGATTATGGGTGAAGGAATCGATTGACGAAGTGAATGTTGAGATTAGCGAAACAAATAACCCCTTTATTGCCGTAACGGAAATCAACCTCCCACGCTTAAACAGCGGTGATACAATCTCATTCCATGTTCGAGTTGTATCCAAGAGAGCTGCTAAAACAGGGGGGAACTTCGATATCATGGTAAAATCTGATCCAGCCTAATGAAATGTAAAATATCACAATGCAATGTGATTGTTTGTTTTACTCAATACAATGAGGAATAGGAAGTGATTTGTTTTGGAAGGATTTAACGAAATACGGTCGTCCATTACAGTAAGACCGCTTGACCGTATGCAAGGTAAGGTTAAGATAATAGCGGTTGATGAAAAGGACATCCGTTCGACTGCGTTAATTAAGCAAAAAAGTGAGCTGATTGCCGAAGTACAAATTTATTCGGACACAGTTATCGATACAATAACTTTTCCACCTATTTATGGTAATCAGAGAAGATCAAGGCTTAACGTTAAGTTTAGGAACGATATTAAATCATCTATTGGTATCAAGCCAAACGGAAAGATGTCAGGTATCGTTGACGTACTTGAGCCACCTAAAATTCATCATTCATTAGAACCTATTAAAGACGCTTTTATCCGTGAGAGTATAAAAACGTTAAACTATGGCTCTGAGCAAACCATGCTCTTTGGTCGTTCTGATTTATTGAATGAAGTCTATCGTGGATTTATGGGATTCGATCTTTCCATGATACCGAAAGGACAAACTCTAAACAAAGCAGTCCTTAAGATATACAACACCACTGCAAGGCAGAAGCTGAGAGTGGGTATCTACGAAGCATACAGCGATTGGGCAGAGAAGAGTGTCACTTGGGTAAACCAACCGCCAATTGTACGGAATATTGCTATAGCAGAGTTTGGAGATAAAGAAGGCTACGTTGAGATTGATGTTCTGAAGGCCGTTAATAGCTGGGTGAATGGTTTATCACCAAACAATGGGTTTATCATTCGTTCAATGAATGAAGCTATAGATCAAGTCCTTCAGGTATATACAAAAGAATATTCCAATCCAGACTTCCGACCAAAGTTGGAAATTGAGTATTATGATCCTAACATTCCGAGTATTGCCAAACGTGAGCTGCCTGGTAATGCCTATGTATTGCATAGGAACGATTTCCGTTCATCTCTCGAAGTACCAACTTATGATGAAAAGAGAAATCTGCGAAGTCGTATTCGAGTAAAATCAGCGGACACTATGTTTATCAATGGGTTTATATCTAAGACATTGATTCATTCGAGGGTCGTTGTAAGACGGACGAATAAAGAAGATTTCGTTAGTACTATTACGGTTAGGCAGATGGGCCTTAAAGAATTTGATGCGAAGGTCTTCGCAAGCAAACCAGCAATGGTCAGTAGGTTGCAGATTCCGTATGAAGAGATGTTCCCGTCTAGACTGACAGTAAGGGTTTCTGATGATTACGATTTGAAATCAAGATTTAATATCAGTCGAAATCACATGTATGGTCGCTTTATCATCCCTAATCGCAGTGATCTCAATGGTAAAATCCATGTCGCTCAGCATCTTGATATATCAATACCGTCTCAAATCAAGATCATTAGAGAGACAGTTTACTGCAATATTATCGTCAGAAGAAGTGATGAGTCTAACATAGACGGCTCTATCATGATCAGACGGCAGGGCGTAAAACAAATACCATCTAAGATTAGTGCAAGCAAGCCAACCTTGATTTCTAATATTGGTGTAGTGTTTTCATCGTATTTCCCTGGGACGATCAATGTTAAACGGTATGATAAGAAGGATTTGACTGGTGAGATTTTCGTCCTGTTTAGGTCTGATCTACCAAGTAGTCTTCGGGTTATCGGTGCTAGCACAATTCCTGGTAGTATCCTGGTTATATCTGGTGATTTGAAATCGTCCATCTTTGTTCCGTACAGCGGGTCAAGCGATCTTAGAGGTAAAGCCACTGTTCGAGTTCTGAACATCAGCGAATTGGTAAGTACAATCCGCATTGGTGGCGAGCTGGATGATGGAGCATATGTGTTCATTATGTAAAGGGAGTCTTCTTAGGCTCTCTTTTTTATTATACAAAGAAGGGGATTGGTGTTAATGTCATGAAAAAAATCAAACAGTATTTTAAACATGCAAAATTTAGAGCAATTGAATTGACCTTGATGGGGATCTCGCTATTTTGGGGAATCGTACTCATGGTTCCAACAAATACATTTGATGGGTCATCGGCTTATAATTCGATGGAGCAGTTAGCCCCTGAAAGCGTATGGTCAGGCTTGATGGTGATTGTCGCTATGTTTCATTTTTTTGGCATGCTAAAAGACGATAAGATGGTTCGAAGAGTTGGGCTTATACTAGCAGCTGGGCAATGGTATTTTATTTCTTCAATGATGGCTCTTGATGCATCTGCATCAACAGAGTGGGGAGTTTATTTTATAATCGGCGTACTAGCAACATGGTTGTACGGGAAAGTTGGTGGACAAAAATGAGCAGTGTAAACGATGTTCTTATATCTGCCGCAAGCAGCATCGCAGGGATGATCGTTACAGGGGTTTTCGGCTTTCTTGTTGCAAAACAAAACAGTAAAAAGGACATCGCAATTAGTGATAGGGAACAGTTGTCTAAGGATGAGCAGGAATTCAGGGCTAAAATCATTGAGAGAATGAATCTATTGCAAGAGCAAGTAGACAAATATCATCAAAAGAGCATTGAGTTAGAAGAAACAATTGTATTGTGGAAAAACAAATATGTAGAACTTGATAAAGAATGGCGAATTAAGTACACAGAATTGGAGATGGAGAACAAGCAATTGCAGAATAAAGTGTATGTTCTGGAAATGCGATTGAAAGAAGCTGATCAGAATGCGTAAATCATTGAAGAAAAGCTTAGAACATACAATCTCCATTGATGAATTCAAGGTATCTGTGCTGATTGTGTGTTTACTTGGAACGATGGTTGCCTGCCTTGTTGGTTATTTCAAATACGGTGAAATATCAGATAACTTATTGCAGTTAACTGAAACGTTAATCTTTACTGTCGGTGGCGTTAACGCAGTGCATAGTGTAGTGGCAGCCGTATCTCAAAATAAGAAAACTGATGAGACTATACCGCAACCTTATAACGAAGAATCAGAAAAGTAATTCAAGAAGAGGACTGAGGGCCATTGCCTTCGGTCCTTTTTATATTCACGAAAGGAATGATTGATATGAGTTTTAAGATGAAATATTCAATCAACTCGAAATACCTAGGAAAACCCTCTAAGCGGCGTGGGGGAGACGCAATGAGCAAGGTCGTGTTCATTGTTGCTCATGACACTGGAAATCCAAACTCAACGGCAGCTGGCAATATAAACTACTATCAAAACAGTCGTAACGAAATCTCTGCATCGGCGCATTTATTTGTAGATGATAAGGAGATTATCGAATGCATCCCTACAGGTCTTCTGGAAATGAAGGCAGAGAAAGCTTGGCATGTGCTTTACAATCTCACAACTGACAACAAAATGTATGGGGTTAATGCAAATGATTGTGCAATTGGTGTTGAATATTGTTTCGGGTCGAACATCAATTCTAATGAAGCATATGCGCGGTTTATTTGGGTCATGGCTTACCTTTGCTACTTCTATAAACTAGATCCTGCTAAAGCAATCGTTGGTCATCACATTCTTGACCCAGGCCGCAAAATCGATCCTAAGAATGGTCTTTCGAAATGCGGTCGCACTTATGAGCAGATGCTGAAGGATGTTGTCACGGAATACAAAGAATGCACAAAGGAAGAATCCAAAGGGGTGTCGGACGTGAATCAAGACGAAAAGATTTATCAGGTCCAGAATCAAATCAAGTATCTCTATTCATTGTCGCAAGGGGCTGACAAGAAAAAGGCTGACTGGGCAAATGCCTGCTTGTTGAAAGTATATGATTCTATGAAAGAAAAGAAACTACTTTAGGAGAGTGAAATAAAATGGAATTCATTCAAGAGAACTATGGTGTCATTGTAAGTGCTATCGTTATGGTTATTGCAGTATTGCTAGCGTTTGTTGTTCTTCCGTTTCTGAAAAGCAGAGGTGTAAACATCGCAGGTGGATCGGCTACAGTAGCAGAAATCCTCAAGCTTCTTCGGATCATCCTGAAGAATACAGACATGGACTCTAAGGCAAAGAAAGATGCCGAGAAGGTGCTTGAGATAGCCGAGGTTTCTGTTCGGTATGTAGAGCAAGTGTCCAAAGATTTGACGAATGATGAGAAGAAAGCAATGGCTGTGCAAACCACGCTTCAAGCTTTAGCATCGATGGGGATTGTTGTGAATGAAGATATGATGCAGTTGATTGAGGTTGGTATTGAAGCAGCCGTTAACCTCTTGCCAAAAACGAACGCTTAAGATAAAAAAACGCCCCTGTGAAAACAGGGACGGTATACATATTATGAACTAATCATATCCTTTGTGATATGTTTGGCTAAGACCTCTTCTAAATTGTCTGCTACAACATATTGAGAATCCAAGGTTTTGATGATTTCTTTTCTAACTAAACTTCTTATAATTTCTGCTGAAGTATTGTCATCGCAAACCCGTACATAGCTGATACTAAATGATTTTTTTCTTCTACCCATAATGACTTGTGACTCCTTCATCTTGTTAAAACATGAGTTTTATCAAGAAATATTAGCTGTTTTCTTTGTTTTTCTCTAAATCTGCTAGCGAGTATGTAACTACTTCACTCTTTACACCGTCAGAATCGCGCCAACCTCTCCAACGCCTACCTTCATCGCGGACCCTAGGAAGAGATGTTCTTAACTTATTTCTATGTTTCTCAGAGTTTTTTCGTTTGTTTATAATAGCTCCGCTGTTCTTATGCACGGGTTGTTTATCGAGATTTTTTCTCTTATTTTCACTTAACTTTTTCCCAGCAGTACCTGTGACTACATTGTTTATAGCGTTTAACTCTTGCCTGGCTTTCTCCATCGCTTTTTTCTTCTTTGCTTCACTCTTGATAATCTCGTCCCTATCTTTCATATTGGTCGCTATTTTCATCGCCCCCTATAGCAAGAATCGCCTAACCAATAAAGGTCAGGCGAAACTCGGATGCCTATAAAGCATTACCAACAATAGTATAGCACACTTGCACTACCTAATGAAAGATAAATTAGTGGATACTATAGCTTATACTCTGAAAGCAAACTCACATTGTACTTGTCGTCAGGATTAATTGCATAGACACGCACTGTTTTTTCGTTGAAGTCATACATCAAAGAGATAGCAGGCACACTGACGTGATATGTACCATCGCCATTGTCGGTGATAGCACTCATATGGAATGCATCAGGATAGAAAGGAGCATCGAAGTCTAAGTACATTATAATCCCAATTTTGTTCTTGTTGTACTTTGTATGTAGAACATTAGCCACTTCGCCCATAACTTTGTGTGGATACTCTGAGCCAGTAGAGATTAGTGCTTTCATTTGACTTAGATCTTCAATGTATACACCTACGTTAAATAAACCAGTGGTGTTAGATACTGTTAAATATCTAAGGTCATAAATTTGCTTGCTGTAGGAAACAGTTGAGAAATATGAATTGAGATAATTCGTAATCTCATCATCGGTAGCGCTACTAACTTGGGTAACTGGTGGTTTGACAGGTGGCTTTACTGGTTGTGGCTGGGTTGTGTTTCCTTGGTCAGAGAAGTTTCTAATCTCGATTAGATTACCTTTAATCCCGAGATAAGAACCAGTAGATTCACTGATAAATCTAAGCGGAACAAACACACTTCCATTAACTACTTGTGCAGGAACATCTAGTTTAATAGGGTTCCCATTTACATAGGCAGTTTTACTGCCAACAGTTAGAACAATTCGTTTTCCGTTTTTAGTGCCGGTGATTTGCTTCTTTTGTTGGTTCCATTGAACAGAGATACCAAGCTCTTTAAAGATCGGTTTAAATTGAACCAAAGTAACTCCATTCTTAACAACAGGGTTTTGGTCGAAAAGAACTGCTTGTCCGTTAACGGTTACATTCTTTCGAGCATCAGCACTGACAGCGCTAGAAGATATCGCAAGCAAGATAGCAGCAGTAGCAATAGCGATTTTCATTTTCATCTGAAATTCTCCTTTTTTACTTAAGTCTCTCAATCGTAAGTCCTTACTAAATAAAGGTTATTATCGAATCCTCCATTTGAATCCACTTTAGCCTTTCGAATTTCTTCAAGTTTCTCTTGGGAAACACCCTTCAATCTTGCAATTGCATATACAACCTCTAAAACGTCTGCTAGCTCATTAACGTCTTCTCCGTCATTGAATTCATCGATTTCTTCAAGTAGCTTCTTCTTCAGGCCAACAAGGAAGTCATCGTCATTCAATTCGTGTACTTCGCATTTCTTGCCACTCTTTTCAATGATTGAAGGGATGTTGTCACGGATAACTTTATTGTAATAAATCAAGAAGAACCCTCCTAAATTAAATCGGTTAAATATGCCTATTTAATTATACTTCTCAAGGATTAATTGTGCCACATTATTCCCTAGTTCGCCGGTCATTCTTTGTACATTGATTTTAGTAGGATATATACGTATTATTGTGTGCGATAATTGGGGAAGTAACTAGGTGAAATCATTGATAGCTTTCTATTATGAAATATTCACATGGTGTTAATTTAACAATAATAAACCTTATCTTTACTTGTTGGAAAATTGTGCTACAATAGTCTTTAGTGCCTAACTTTGAGGGCAAATGCTCTGAAAAATATTATTGCCAATTTTTGATCTTGGGGGGAGTTCTGAGGAATGAAGAAGAAACCGTTTTACACTCGTTGGTGGTTTATATTTATCGTTGTTTTATTTATTATTGGAGTACTTAGTGATCCAGACAAAGATAAAGCTGAACCAAAAGCAAAAGATGTTGTAGCTTCAGAAAAAACAGATACTGCCGATAAAAAAGCTGAAGACAAGAAGGAAGCTGATCCGAAGAAAGAGGAACCTAAGAAAGAGGAACCTAAAAAGGAAGTAGTAAAAGAGAAACCTAAGACTCCTAAAACAGTTGCAAGTGAGCTGGCTGCCGATAAGTTTGAAAAAGTAGTTAGTGTAAATTACAATTCTGAGAACGGAAGAGTATACATAAAGGCGCTAGGCAAGGATAACTTCACCACTAATATGATCCTAGACGGTATGAGAATGGATATGATTAGCATTCTAAAGGAACTTAAGACTTTCAAGGAAGTATCTAATGTTGAGTTCAATATTTTAATGCCATTGGTTGATGCTTATGGAAATGAAAGTGACGATACAGTGGTGTCGGTTGAAGTTAGCAGGGAGACTTTAGATAAGATCAATTTTGATAATTTCCGACTGGACAGCCTTGAGATGGTTGCAGACCATTGGTGGGTACATCCAGCAATGACTAAGTAATATCATTAAGCGGAACGCTGTGGTATACTTAACTAGCCTATATGAATAACAGTTTCCAAATATCCACCTTTAGCCGTCAGTTGGGGAACTGGCGGCTTTGTGGCTTCAGGAGGGTCTATTAAATGGAGTTACATAACATTAAAGACTTAGAAAGCGGCATACAACTCGTAAAATCAATGTATAATGAGAAATTCATTACGAGTTTTGACTATGAATCTAAGGAAATGGAACGATTTAAAGGTTTAAAGCTTAATGGATCACTGGCAAGTAATATAGATTTCATTAGTAGCCTTAGTTACATCGGTTTCTTGTTTGAAATTATCAGGGACTGGAATCCTACAGGGACAGATTTGCCTAAGCCTATATTAGATGAGCTTTTCGAGTGGGAAAAGAATGGTGGTCAATGCATATACCTGTCATTCCTGTTGTATGCTTTGCTAAGAAATGACGGGATCAGCGATTCAAATATCACTTATTGCCAAGGGATGTATTGGCATAAATGCAGGGATGATAATCCATTAGGGAAGTTACTTGGTGAAAACCAATCTGGATTACATGCTTGGTTAGAAGTCAAAGGCGCAATTGTTGACATCTCAATCGGTCAAGAGGAACAGTTCTTTGATTTCAAGGGACCTGCAATGGTCTTGGGAGAACTACCTTCAGGTCTGGACTACTATGGCTTCAGGGAATCAAAAAGTACACCTAAAGAGTACGCAAGGAAAGCGGCTAGGAAAATGGGGTTAACATATGTAGAGTGGGTAAGTACTCATAAAAGGGAAGCGCTGAAAAGGTACATAGACCATTTAGAGGGCTTAAAATAAACAATAGATGAGGAGTTAGCTAAATGACAAACGATCAACAGTCTTTAGACAAAGACGACCTGGTTAACATCACCGGCAGCCTGGTTAATTTTCAAGACTCAGCATTGGTGTTATCGGTTGTGTTCGGCCTTACAAGAGGAGAGATTGAAAACCTTCAGGTTAGCTCTGTACATTCGGGTCATATTGATTTGAATGATGGGCAAGGCACCAGGTCGTTCAGACCTGAAGACCAAGACTTAGGCTTAATCCAAACCTTGAGAAGAGCAGGGGAGGAAACAGAGTGGTATACTGAAAATGGTCTAAGAGGAACAACAATAGTTAAGTTGATTGAAAAAGGTACAGTCTTCAAATCGGGTGTTGGATTGGATTTTGATATCGATAATCGCTTAAGGCAAATAGGTAGCTGGCTCGGGATGAAACCATACTTAGGCTATGATAACTTAAGAAACACTGGTAAACAATTAGGTTTATTCTAAGGTAAACACGAACATTGTTTCAAGAAATAAGATTGGCCAACTTCTCATTACCGAACGATCGCAACCAGGTTCCGGAAATTTTGTTCGGATATAAGTAATAAGAGAACTAATTTTTCATATTTGGTTATCGCTTATTTTTGCTGGGTACAATGATTATTAGGGAAACCTTCTTCTCAATAACCGGCATGCCGGCATAAAAGGTGGAATTCATTTATGAATTTTAAAGAAATGCTTGATCGTTTAGAAAGTGAAAAAAGTGAAGTTAACAAATCTGAAGTAATGAACGCTTATAAAAATTTGCTTAGAGCGATTAATGAAACCGACCTGGTTGATCCAAACAAATTAACGAACCAAGAAGTATAATTCCAATTACTGAGGATATACTGATTATGACATCGCGTGGTGTCACTCAGGTTATGAGAGAAAGAGCCGTCCGATTGTGGGCGGCTTTCATGTAAACGTACTTGCTTCTCTAGTGAAAAGTGTGATATATTCGATTTGAACATGTGTTTGGTGTGAGATCCCCATTCCCACACCTAAGACCACCCAACTCCCATATGGTGGTCTTTTTATTTTGTTGGAGAGAGTTAGACATATGTCCAAAATACGACTTTTGTTCATATATCAGTTTTAAAATAGGAACGCATGTTCCCGTCATGTGGCTGATTTCTTTGTGTTTTTAGTATTAACGTCCATTCCTATATGTAAAAGCAAGTTTCTCCAACTTCCGTTAAATGGTTTGGTTAACCTAGACGGTGAAGGTTCTAAACTTAATTCAATATAATTTTTTCTGCTAACGATCTCTGGGTGGCTACGTAAGTGTGTTAAGAAAGTATTCGTTGCTTCTTCCTTAGTAAGCATCGCTGGCCTGTTGGGAGTGAACCCTGCGGCTGATATTGCATCGTTCCATGAGCCGAAAACTTCCTCAACAGCTGTTAGAGGTGGACCATACTTCTTAGCATTGTATTCCCAACTAGACAGGCTATTAAAGTCCTTATTGAATTTCTGGATACCATCTATTATTTGCTTTTTAATGTGTTCCATATTATCTCTACCCTTCAAGTTGACCAAATATGAGACAAAAATAAAGAGTAGCCCATCTCTTGGCGGAGAATTTTTGTGTGGGCTACTCTTTACCGCTTGGTAAGCGGCTCAGTGGTGTTTTAATCATATGCCATCCTCTTATATCATGTCAAGTAATTCCACATAAATCCATTATGCTATTTAACACGCATCGTTATGCGTGTTATTTACATGCGTAATGATGCGTGTTATTATTGAATTAAAACATTTAAAGGGTGATAAAATGTCTGACGGTGCCTTTTTATATCCTGCCGTGATTGAACATACAACAGATGGATTTAGCATTTACTTCCCAGACCTTCCAGGAACAGCTGTGTTACATTCTTCAGAAAGCCATGCAATTCTGAACGCCAAAAGCTTATTGATCTCAAGGTTGGTCGAACTCGCTTACAAAAATGAACAACTTCCCTCCCCTACCCCTGCTAAAGACATTGAACTGTACAACTCAACGGATCGCATTGTTTATATTGAGTGCAACATCTTACCTTATCTTGAGGGTTATAAAAACAAATCCGTAACAGTCAATTGTACCGTTCCAATGTGGATGAGGGATGCAGGAAAAGAACTAGGAATAAACTTTTCCCTTGTATTGCAGCAAGGCCTAAGAGACGCATTAAAGATGTAGCCCCAGGTTGTTCATTGTTTCCATCTAAGAGAATTAAACATTAATGCGTTAACGCTTCTCAGTTTTAATCAAATAAATAATCCATTCTATTTATTGCATTTTAATTAATATGAAAGTAAACTATATGTTGTAAGTACAACAAAGAATACGCCCGATGACTCACAATATATTGAGAAGGCGGTCATGTCCAATGTCATTGTTGCAGTTAAAAATTGAATTGCAAGATTTACGTAAAGAGTTGGGAGAAGTACAAGGTGGAGTTTCTGCACATCTCTTAAAGAAAGCCGAAACCCTTCAAGCTAGTGCTTTTAAAGCATTTAGCGATAAACTCTCTCCTCTTGGTTTTGAGATAAAAGAGAGTCAGTCTCAAACGCAGATAGATTCCAAATCGTACACTGTGAAGAAGTTGACAGCAACATATGGAGGGCTTTCATTTGAACTAGAAGCACCTGAGGTATCTGCTCCATACATGGGAATTTTAAACCCTATTACATTCAGGGATAAGTCAAACAAAACCGAAGTTGGGATATGGCTTCGTAAAGCAGATGGCCCGAATTTTTCCCGAAGCTACACTGTACCGGCAGATGAGGGTGAAAAACTAAAGCAGGAAATATCTTACGCTAAAAAAGACCTCGAAGAACTTAAGGAGTATCTTGCCAACATTGAGGAAGCAAAGGTTCGCTTTTACTTCGCTAAAAATGACCGAAATGCCTACGATAATTTTGAGGATATTCTAAACATTTTAATCAAGTAACAGAAAAAAGACCGCTGATATTCTCGTTAGCGGTCTTTTAGTTATCGCTTATTAATCGCAATTTGGACATCCATTTTCTTCGTATTCTTCGAGAGGTACCATTGAGAAGCATTCTTCACATTCAATGTACGAGGTATTATCCATATTTAACACTCACCTTTTTCTATTTTTTCATGTTCCTTGCTACTTTACTTAATCCAATCAGCAAACTCTCGCATGAATCTTTTCGTTTCTTTTATGCTGTATGGATTAAACAAAGCAAGCACTCCAACACAAAACCCTGTTAAGGCCAAGGCACTGTTTTCGCCAAATATCAGGCCTAACACAAACAACGCCAAACAGACAGAACACAGCGCGAATAATATCGGTGTTAGAACATTCTTGTTCATAAGTAGTCAACCCTTTCGTATCTCTAATCAGTTTTGTTTTTTATATACTCTACGCCATTCTTTTTTTAACCCTTCAGGAGATAATCCAATAATCTCTGCTATGGATTCAAGGCCAACATCGCTCATATCTTTTTCGATTTTTTCAAATTGCCTGACTTCATTCAAAGTCATATTCATTTTATAGGCCACTTCTTTTTGTGTATACCCCTTAGCCCTTCTAGCCTTGACTATTTTTTCGTGCAGATGTTTTTCAGGAGTTAACATTAACACTCACCCTTGTAATTGATTTTTATAATACACTTCATTATAATAAGAACAAACGTTCTTATTGGAGGGCCTTCATCATGTCTAAGAAATTGAATGGAAATGGTTTATATGAAAGTTCAAGGTTTATCATGCCAGAACATCGTGAAGCATTAATTGCTCATGAAAAAGAGAGTAATAAGCGCAGTATGCCTGTTCTAGACTGGCAGGAAAAAGAACTAATCAATTTGGTACTGCTTTATTCATTGCATGCACATGAAAGAGTACGTATCAATGTGTTTGATCCATACGAAGACAGAGAGTTGATTGGATTTGTTACAACCATCAACAACTATCTGAAGGAAGTTAAACTATGTGTAGGTGATGACAGATATGAAAGAATTAAGTTCTCAGAAATCGTTTCGGCAGCTTACCAATAAAAAAGTATAGCCACTAACATCGTTAGTGGCTATAAAGTACTCAGCAGTTTGCATACACCTATCCTTTGACGGATACAATAATTATACCACGCCTATACATTATATGGCAATTTACCAAGCAGAGATTATCGACATTTCTCCGAATATAATGTAAAATAGTAGCAAGGCGGTGATGTATCGATGAAGTACAACATACCAGAAAAATACACTGGATATAAACCATTCCCTGACGAACCAGACGAGAAAGAATTTGAGATCACTGGCACCAGCTTAATGCGTACAATGAAGCATAATAAGACTCGTATCGATAACAAGTGGCGCAAAAGATATGGTTATGAAAGACAAGAAGTTTCATTGCACGGACTAATTGTTCGGAGTCCAGACTTCGGGAATCTGAACGGGTATGTGGGAGTCCCTAGGGGTAATGTATTCCATGGCAAGGAGATACCATACTTATTAACAGGCAGTCAAAGTTTATACTTTCTGAACGTACATGGCGGTGTCACCTTCTCAGGAAGTGGAGGAGAACATCGACAGCTAAACCACTTCAAGCTTATGAAGCCTGATCTATGGTATATCGGATTTGACACAGCGCATGCAAATGATTTAACTCCTCGTGTATATCAAGATCTTAAGGAAATGGGGAGAGATCCAAGCTTCATGGGTACCTATAAAGATATTGATTATGTAGAGCGTCAAGTCAGACGACTTGCTACACAAATAATTTCTGACAAGAACTTTAATGAAGTTGAGTATGAAGAAAACGATTATAGCATGTTTGATATATTTCAGGTTATAGGGAAACTTTAGTTGAATTTAAGGCGTTACCGTGTGGTATCGCCTTTTCGTTTGCCCTACACATTATAAACAAATATCAAATTAACATCCTGTAAACGGTCAAAGAAAACATAATTCACTAATTGATTCTTAGAAATGTACAATCTCTGTGTAGGATGATTGCATATTTCACCATTACAATCACAACTCCTTGCTTCGATCATTGAATCTTCGCTTCCCTCCACTGGCCTAAATCGGCAGAAAGGTATTGTGGCATTAGATATTATGCCACCCTCTGTTTGCACTCTGAAGGTAACGAAATAGCACAAATGATCATTGATCTTTTCAATCATATTTTCAAGTGATGTTACATAAGGTATTGGTAGCATCAAAAGCTTCCTCCATTTTACAATTCATTCAAACAAACGTTTAAACCCAGACCTCTTTGATTACAGGGTCGTCAATTTGACTTCTGTCCATTTTGACCATATGTTGAGGAATCACATCATATATCTCTTCGTATGTTGATTTAATAACCACACAGTTGGTCGGTGAATTGAGATCGAATAACCTAGCCACGAACATTCCTGGGTAATCCTTCGTATCGTTGTTGTAAATCACTATCATCGGCATCTTCAGATCAGAAACATCTAGGTTTTCGAAGTTCTCCAATTGTAAGTCGCTCATTGTTGTATCCTCTTCTTGATAATTTTGTTTGTTTTGGGGTATAATACAGATAGGTAAGGAACAAGTGCATAGACCGTTGGGACGGTCATGCTAAGTATGTTGTCAAAAAGTGGCTCACCTAACAACTTCTCAGGGCGGTTGGGTGGGCTACTTTTTTGTCATTTTATCGACTAAGGTAATCATCAGATTGACCAGTTGAAGAATAATACTGACAATATAGTAGATTACTTGCTCCATACTCAACACCCCCTTACCTATGAGATGTTGAGTCCCAACCGCACTATGCACTTGTTCAAGTTAATTCTATCATATTTCTCCAGTTTTTAAAATTCTCTTTATCTAATTTTATGTATAAAAGAGAAGAACCGCCTAATAAGCGGTCCTCCATTATCTAATGAACTGTAATAAATCCATCTCGTTTAACGATGTTTGGATTTTGTTTAATGAATGTATTGATTTTATTGTGGGCATTTGTACCCCAATCAACTTTATCCTTTGTTAAATCTCTCAACATAGTTACTTTTAGCTTTTGTCCGTGAGCGCGTATAGTGTCCTCGATGATAATTGATTCTTTTAATAATTTCTCTGCTACTTCTTCTCTCTCAGCTTTAGTCAAACCGCCTTTTTTTGCAGGCAAGCCTGTCGATTTGTCTTCCTTTTCAGACACAGGTTTATTACTAATTGCAATACTTCTTTCCTCATTAACAGGTTTATTACTTGATTTCTCTGCAAGCTTTAATTTAATTACTTCTCCAATTGTAAAAGGTGGATTTTCTTTCTTCTCATGAACATCATCATTCTGAACTAATGGTGAAATATTAGATTCTTCTGCTATTTCTAAACTAGTAGCTATTTCTTTTTCAGCAAGTTTGGCTGCCGGTTCAACTAAATTTATTTCTAACTGCTTCTTCTCTTCGGTTATGGGTGAAGCATTCTGATCTTTGATGCTACTATCTTCAGCTACTATTACTGGTTTAGTCGAAACCGACACTGTAGTATTTGCATACCTTGAGCTATTATAACTATTAGTTGTTGATACTTGCGCAGTTGAAGTGTAGCTTGGCTGTGTAATCAGTTTTGATTCACGGCTAATTTGAGTATCCTCATTGGGTTCTTCGATCACTTCATGACCGCTGTTTATTTTATTTTGTCTTTTTTGATATGATGTTTCATAATCAGTGTTCGCTATTGTTTCTATTAAATCAACGAATATTCTTGATTTGTCCATATTACTAACTTCATTAAGTATCTTGCTAAGAGTCACAACCCCATAACTACCCAGTATATTTCTCAATCTTGATCTACTATGTGCAGAAACTTCTTCGGAATTTAATTTACTGCATTCCATAAAATACTCAATTATGTCATCCTCTTCTTCGCTTTGGATGTGACCAAAACCATAAAGAGTCCAATGTCTTAAAATACCTACAAAATACCTGAAGGACTGTTTATTTCTGTGTTTTTTTGATAAAACGTGTATAGCTTCTTGCATCCATAAGTATGCTGGTAAACCTTTTGCTTTTAATGACCGGTAATATTCAGCTATACCCTCGCCTTCAGCAATCGTCATTCTAGGAAAGAATCTTCTATATACCTTTGTTAGTATGTCAATTTCTTGTCCCTCGTCATTTGGTCTTCCATACTTGTTGTCATAATACTTTTGCCAAGCCTGTATGTCTAGTTGAGTCTCCATTCGCATTTCCTCCTAGTAGGTATAGGACCTTTATAGCTAATATAATATAAAATAGCCTTTAGTCGATTTTTATATTAACATATTCGACAAAATATGTCCCTCCTTTTTATTTTATTTTACTCCTTTAATTATGTTTAGCTAATTGGAATTATACACTTTTAAACCTTATAAACATATAAAAAGCTTATGAAACAAGGAATTTCCGCATCTACTAGATGAAAAAATTACCATTCCATAAGCTCCCTATTGTAATTTACCAAACTATCTTTTTATTTCTGATTAGCCAAGTCAAACCAATAGCAAAGGCATCCGATTCATCTTCATTATTAAAAGATACTTCAGGATACTTACGTTTGATTACAGCTTGGACCTTCTGTTTAGTGGCGTTCCCGACATTGGCTATCTCTTTTTTTATTTCTTTTGGAGAATAATAAACCTGTTCATAATTGTGGAATAGATAGTTAACCACGCCATGTGTCTTATACAAGACAGCTGTTGCAGTTGGGAACCGATTGAAAGTCCTTTCTATCACAATTACACTTGGCTCGTATTGAAGAATAATCTTTTCTAATTCCAGTGCTAAGTGTCTCAGGCGAATGCCGTGACTATATTTATCATTAGTTGGAATAGAAGTAATAAGAGCCGGTTCCAGGGTGTTGAGATCAAACACAACAACCCCTGAACAACTCATTGATAAATCTAAGGCATATAGATACATTAAACCATCCCTATTTTACATTTCATTAGATGCTAGTCTTACTAATCTGATTAAGCGCCATCCACCCATTAAGGCTATGAATCGCAATGCCTGCCACATGTGGAGCTTGGTTATACTTACGAGTTATTGTACGCATATCCAAATTTAAATCCTTAATGCTTTTATCACAATAACTTATCATAGGCCCTTCATTAACAGGGATAGTTTCCATTCCAACGACAACATTAGCATATGGTTTATAGAAGGCCATCAAATCCAATGTCGGCTGTATGATCGTAGTCAGGCTGTTCGGCCCTTCTATTATATTCCGATACGACATAAGAGCAACGTGATCATGGGAATTCATTACGGTTAACAGAAATTCTTCTCCAAGATTATGAAACCAAAATGGCATTGCTGCGGATACTGGAATTTCTGCATAAGAAGCGTAAGTTTTAATCAAGCTAGTCCAACGAGAAACAAGTTCTCCCTGATTTGTTATCCACTCAGGAAGAGTGTATGGCTCCACATCTAGATGAACGCCACAGAACATTTCATCTATTTCACATGCCCGATTGTACTCATGCACTAAATCAAGAAAACGAAGTGCATACTGTTGATTATTAACCCAGTTAGATGCTCCATTTGTAGCATGCGCTCTTATACCGTTTCGTGTTAAGCTTTTAATTAATGAGCGATATGCAGAGCGGTCAAATGTAGTAGACATAGTAAATTGGAGATAAATATCCGTAACGCCTTGAACAGCCATAAAACGTACATACATGTCGGAATTCTGGCAAATATCCGTAAAGTTCCACATCCAAGTTGCTTTTTTCATTATATATTCTTCCTTCTCATTTTAGTATTTCGTGCTGTCATTAACCCAAAGCCCTCTCAATAAATACTGTCTTTGCAAATACATGCGATACCAGTTGATCATTGTCGGTCATTACTGTATCAATGAAATGGTACTTTCTATAGTCTTCATTTGAGATTGTCCATCCAGTACCTACAACCAAAAATTCAATCTCAACCGAATCGTTATACGTTTGGTCAACAGGGACCATAACATAAGCAACAATTCTTTCTCGCTGATTCTTGACCGAAATCACTTTTGAACCAATAGGAAATTCAATGGTATTTCGAACGAATGGCAAGTCATATTTGTGAATTGTATAATGCATCATGACACCTCATATATCTCAAAATATTCTTTAAATACTTTACTATCATTCCAATTGCCCATTTTGCTCCTAGAGACTTCTCTAAGGCACTTCAACTCATCTTTTACTATCAAGCAGCCATTCATCTCAGTTGCTTCATAAACCTTGCCAAGCTCAAATATGAGCGCACCACGATTACCCACTACTTCCTTCTTGCATTTAACTAACAAAGATTCTTCCTCTCTTCTTATGACCCTACCCAAACGTTTAACAGTTATAGGTATTGTACGTATCGCTGTGTTTATTTCTGGGCGAATATACAATGGTATCTCTTCTATGTTAGTTTGTTTATTTGCCTTTTGCTTTGCCCAATTGTCGAGACGTTGACGCTTATATTCTTCTGTATATTCGTAGCTCCAACTAATTAGCCTGGCGTTCCCCTTCCCACCAGTGACATAGAAAGTTTCACTCATTATATTTGTTAGGTGCTTGATCCCATGTATCGAACCAATTCTTAAGGACGTAGTAATGATGATATTCTTGTTTGCCATCGAATCCAAAATCCTGCTGAGCAATAGATTCGCCCTTGGCATCCTTCACAATTATAGCGTCACAGATAGTCATCGGTATCCATTGATAATCTTCGATATACTTGCCATACCAGATGACAAAGTGATACCACTCTGCTTTTGTTACTTCTCTGTACTCGTTCATACGGTTACCTTCCATCTACTTAGTCTGAACATTACCTTCCCTTCTTTGATGCTGAATCTCACTTCGAAGTCGGTGTTTAGTCGATATTTATCTTCGAACGCTTTCGGGAAGACAAAATCATTATTCTTACGAACCTTTGCGCCGATGTTGGATTGGCTTTTTTCAAAAAGGAAGTCGCCCTTGCCATTTGTTTTGATAGTCAATAGGCGATTGGAGTTTAGATCAAGTACTTCCAAGCAATCCTTGGGCATACGGATATAAGTTCTGGTTCCAGCCTGTCTGATAGGCACATTAATATTACTCAATACTTAATCTCCTTAATTCACGTAGTTTGGACAAACACAGTCATCATGTCACTGGACTCTCTTCGCCATCCATGAACCGTATAGATGTATTCCTTACCGCCTTTTGTTTTTACAGATATCTCTTCAGGCACCCCTCTGCCATACGGGGCATGAATTAAAAGTTCAAACGTTCCAATCACAACTGCGCTCTCCTCTCAGAATGAAATAAAATTACACTTTTAATTAGAATTGAATTTCGATATGCTGGCGTTTGCATACCAGTTTTTCTTCCACTCATCAAATCCCTTTTGAGATTGTTCGGATACACTTCCATCAAAATATTGCGGAACAATTTTAAATGTCCTCACAAAATTAATCACACATTCCTCACAAATATCGAATAGCCATCTTTGGCCTTCATACTCGCTACCTTCTTTAAAAGCAATCGAAAAATCATAGGCGAAAGTTTCCCAGACATAGAAATCAACCTGTTCTGGCTCAACAGTTTTACCGCATTTATTGCAAGTTGTGGAAACATGAATTAGCTTTTCTTCTGTCACTGTTTCCTTTTTATAATTTTTCACTTTAGCCACTCCTTCCTATTTAGTACTCTTCAGACGACCGAGTGCATCATAAACGGAAACTATTTTTGCGTACAGATGTTCTCTGTTTTCGGATTCTCCAACACAGATAGATTCACCGTATTCATAGCAATCATTTAGATACCATGGATGCACTTCATTCACTGACTTGTTTCCTAAGCACAGCATGAATTTATAGTTATCGTCTTTCCAGTTGTGTGTGATGTGATATGTGTTACCGTCATCGCATCTTATATAATCAAGTACCTCGATCAATCTTAGCGACCTCCCCGATATTTAAAGCCTTGAGTCGTTTTGAAGTAAGACAATGCCATACTGCGAACCATCTGATTGAACAGCCTTTGCTTTTCGTCATCTGCATGGTGATCGTGTATTTCAATATTTCCGACACACTCTTTCCCGTTGCCATGTGCATATTGAAAGTCGTATAGCCTGCATACATTACACGTCTCGCTATACTCATGAACAACGTGCTCGTGTACGTCCTGAGAGACAGTCATCTCATTGCCACAAATTGGGCAGGTTTCTACATTCATATTATACTATTTATCCTTTCATTAGCTTTTAGGTTATTACTGGTAACTAGATTTTCCCTTTGGGGATTTGCTGATCTAGAATATAAATCTTTTCATTCTTCATGTCATATGCGGCGGTCAAAGTGCAACCATCATCGAAAACGATGTGTCTCATTTCAACTACTTTTCCATCTAGCTCTTCCCACTCAAAAGTTGCTATTACCTCAAAGAATGGGTTCATTTGCCTTCACCCAATTCTCGAAGATGAACCATAATACCAACCTTAGCTTCCTCAAGGTGATGTTTGAGACTGTCAATATTTTGGATTGCTAACTCATAATCAGAGTGGTGTACATTTCTTGCTGAAAAAGCACAGAGTCCAGAAGCTGCCAGAAGATGACTGAGAATTTCATCTTTCATTTCTTTTCTTACCATCCTTGCTTTCACCTTCTTTATTAAATTCATAGATTTTCAATGTAAAAATTGTTCGACAAATAGGGAAAACTAACCCTAAAATCGCTGGTGGTATATCGAAGATCATTCGAAGCAAATGGTACAATCGAAGAGTCTTCTCATATTCACCTATAAATACGATTTTGTATCCTTTTAAAAGTCCATTTTCTGATGTTTCACTCCATACATACCAAGCTCTAAGAATGAAGTAAATAGTATATAAACCCCATAGCGTCATACCCCACCAAGGTAGTTCAGTAAATTGCGTCCATAACCAGTGCATGAACTATCCAACCTTTCTTTTTTGAATCTTATCTGCTAATGTGCTGTACTTATTTGGAAGGTTAATGATTGTCACTAAGATCGTGTCGTGAAACAGGTAGATTTTACGATTATAGATCCTGATGTTGTTTGCATTACGCTGGCTTAGATAAAGAGAATCCATAAATCTTCTTAAGCTGCCTGCGGTATCTGAATGCTTAATACCGTAATCTAACGCTTTCTGTGCTAGTTTATCAGTCAGTTTTTTGCTTAGACCCAGACGATCTTTTGTCCGTTGCTTAGCGTGGTTAGTAGTAATCACTTCGCTCATACAAATGTTCTCTCCCTTCAAATAGACAGCTAAAGTTAACTCCTTGATACCAACTCTCAAAATCTATGACATCATAATTTAGAGGATCGTTTACCCAAAAACTCATTCCAGGTAGCGCATGATGTGTTACTCGGAACCATGAGCCACCTTTCATTCTTCGATACCAACGATAAGTATTCAATCCCATTAATACCACCAACCATTAATTTCAGTAGATAAGATATCAAAGAATTCTTCCTTATCATGGTCGCGGTCTCGTTCAGCTTCTTCCCCTGCCTGCGACCACCTATCAAAATCGGGATGTTCTCTGTCAACTGTATACTTGCCTTTTTTGATTTGAATGAAAGCCTTTGTATCAATCCCTTTAACTCTTTCATGATAGTAGTTGTCGTCTATCAATCTTTGTAGAATTGCCTTAGCTTTACGAATTGACATTGCAGAGATGATAAAGCTATCATCCTTGATAAATGTTCTTTCCATGTCTGATAACTTGTGATGAATGATTTTATAAAAGTAATGTTCGTCAAAGTTCTTGTCACGGTAGACCACCGGCATCCAGTAGAAGATATTACGTACACCTTCGAAAAAGGATACTATCGCACTAATTACTGATTTCAAATTGGAACCCCCGTTATTCTTGTCTCTGAATAAAGAATCTATCTCTCACGCATACAATCACGTATCTCTTAAGGCATTTAACACAAAGCAACTCGCCGTTCGGCAGCCGAATCCAATGCTTTTTATAATGAAGTAGCCTGCACCAATCTTCAGAATTGCATATTTTTTTCAGTAGTCTTCGCCCAAAATGTTGAATAGGATTGCCCCCAGACTGCCAAACACAACAGTTACAACAACACCGATCCAAAAACTTTCCCAATGGATGGATTGGAAAAACTCAGCCATTTACATTCCCTCCCTTAAAATGAATATCCAACTCTTTCCCAGATGAATTTGCAGTCAGGACATTGCCATTGAGTTGTTCTATCTAGCAAAGCATCGTAGATCCCAATCTTACGCTTCCAATAATATGGCGGTGAATAATGTTCTTTGAGGTTGTCTGGTATCTCAAGGCCAATAAGATCAGTCCCACAATTTTGACAGTACTCTTCAGGTCTATAATCTTTGATATCAAAAGAGAGTGCCGCCTTATGATTTGGCAGGTAGAATGTGCTTACTTCTTTGAACTCGTTTATAAATCGATTAACCGTTAGCACATTTCTATAGATCATTGTCCAATTCCCATTGTTGTCTCTAGCCGAAATATCTCCCGACTTAGTTGTTCTTCCAATATACTTTTTATTTTCAGTAAAGTACTCGGTACTCCCTCCTGAGAAATGATACAGATACATTTTTACCATGCTATTCTCCCCCGATCTCTCCACGTTTTACAGAATATGTTTCGTAACCGTCTTCGTGTATTTCAAGACAGTTTAGCTGCCTGCCATATGCACAAGCCCCATCGATTCCAACTTTGTCACCGTTATCACTGAACCAAATATCCGAGGAATCGTGTATGCTGGCTGTCGGTGTATGTCCAAACACCACGGTTTTTTCAAGATTGGTTTTGTTCTTTATAAATAGATTTCTGATCCAAATGAACTCTTGCTCGTCTTGCTTCTTCCAGTCAGTGGCGAATGGGTTTATTCCAGCATGCACAAATATATGATGGTCTGTCTCATAATACAGTGGCAGTGAAGCTAAGAAAGCTAAATGTGATTTGTAGTATTTCAGAACGTATTCCTTAGCTTCCTCATAGGTGTGCCAGTCGAAATGTTCTTCAAAGAAATCTAACCCACAATAACTTTGTATCGTTGATAATCCCCCATTGTTCAACCACATAGCGTCATCTTCTTCGTTGTTGCCAGTAACGGCCTTAATCATCATGTCATCATGATTGCCTAAGAGAACAATAGCTCCCCATTTGTCATGAAGTTCCTTGACTCGTTCGACAACCTGTCGGCTCTTTTGTCCGCGATCAATATAATCACCTAGAAGTATCAACTCATCTTGACCTGGCTGATATTTCACCTTTTGAAGTAGTAATTCAAATTCGTCATGGCATCCGTGGATATCGCTAATCACTAAAGTCCTCACTATGCGAACACACCCTCGATACTTCCTGTAATAAGAACATCGCCGTTCTCTAACCATCCAACTGCAAGTGTTGCAGCTCCCTCAACTACTTTCCCTTCAGCGTCAAGCAGACTAAGCCTGACTTTTTGATTCATTAATTCGTCCAAACAACCAAGTTCTTTGTAGGCGCTAATCTCATTCAAAATATCTTCATAAAGCTCTTTGAAGGTTATTGCTTGTTCTTGTGGAGTATTTGAGACAACAATTGTATGGGTTTGTTTATCTTTCAAAATATTCACTCCTAATTTTGATAAAAATCTTCTTTTATTTAGTGTTTAACTTATACCAAGCTAGCTGCTCACCTATCCCCATGCCCAACAATGGGGTGAAGCAATTGAAATGACTTTCTAATTGAGGGATTAAAAACTGGCGGTACTTAAACCCAGCATGGAAGTATAGGCTGACCCCTTCTTCCAAAGTGTCCTGTAACTGTTTTGATACATTGATAGACCACTCTTCGATAAAGTCTTTCTTTTGGTTGTTCAATGTGAGATCGTAAGGTTCAATTATTTCTTCTGGATCAAGAAGTCCGTGTTTAGCACTCAAAATAAAATAACTATCATAATTACTTTCAGCGTATTTCTTTGCTTTCGTGAAAAGATCGCTAATATATAAATCTTTTGCCTTACATGGCGACGACTGTTTTGTTTTTGCACAACTTATCAAACCTATCAGTGCTCTCCCCCCTTACTGAGATATTTGAGGATAGTCGAACCGAACATTTGCATTACAATTTTGACGATGACTTGTCCTATAATCGCCAACCATATCTCGCTCCAAGTCAAGAAGTTTGCGCCCAGAGGTGACAAGCCGATAACGGCAAATATCGCACTGTCTAAGGTACCGCCAATAACACCACTCCACATAACTCTCTTAGTTAACGATGTTTTTAATCGTGTAAATATCTCAGTGTCTGTGGTTTCAGAAACTATGAATGCGATTGTTGACGCGAAAACAATCCATAGTGTATCTCCTAGTAAATAAGAAGTTAGTGCAGACGCTATTAACGCAAATGAAATGATCTTGTAAGTTTGCTTTCTTCCATGTCTCATTTGAACCAAGTCACGCAGTATAAATGTTAGGCCTATAAGCAATGTGCCTGTCGGTACAATAAATAGACCTAAATTCAAAGGCGCTATTTTTGCTGTGATAATGTTTGCCGCAATGATGGACAACATATAGAACAACACTCTCATATTCTCTTTCCTCTCTTTAAAGTATCGATTTTCGCTCAAGCTCCCTGAAAAATTTGACGTTTTTCCCTATCTTTTCGCTCATCGGGGTATCTTTAGGAATGGATATTCGGCCTTCTTCGGTAATCACTTGGCAATACTTTCTACCAACGAGCCAAGTAGTAGAATCAACACTCATCCAAGGGTACTTAGTCATTAATTCGATATCCGTCATTCCTAATCCATGAAATAGAAGGTTTGGGAAATTCTCAAAACATTGATCAAAGTATTGAACTCTTGACTTCTTGCTGGCACCTACTGATCCACCCAAGCATATATAGCGATAACCTTCTTTTTCATATTGACTCAAATAGGTTAAATCGCTACCCATGTGATGCACAGGCACAGGGTTAAGTCCCTTATCTTCCATATATTTTTGGTTGAAGTAGGTCTTTTCTGGATCGCCTACAACATCTAAATTTATGAATTTCCCGATGCAATTTTCTTTTAGGTAGGCAATGTATTCATCGATATCGATATCAATGCCAACCTTCCAAGCACTATATGCACCTGAGTCAACGAATAGGTGAAGGCCAAGATTTCTAAATCTCCGCATTTGCTTTTGGTTGTACAGGCTTCGGTAATGATAAGAGAGTAGTACGTGCTTAGCGCCATTATTGACAGCGGTATGCAAATCAATTACGTTTCCGCTAATACCTGCGTAGTATATTATCAATTGTATTTCACCACTTTACATTGCATTTAAAAATTTCTTTATAGAACGTGCCATTTCGTAAGAGACATTAACGCTAACCGCATTCCCAAACTGCTTATACAGTTGCGCTTTTGAAACCACAAATTCAAAAGATTCAGGGAAACCTTGAAGTCTTGCATACTCTCTTGGGGTCAAATACCGAACTCTCTTGGTGTGTCTTTCGTATATCTTCACATGTCTACCACCACCACTTACGGTCAAAAGTGTTGGCGAAAGTCCGAATGGGTCATGCACTCGATTCATCTGGTCATTTCCGTAATGTTGCAAATCTGCAATCACCCTTATATCTCCTAGACGTGGAAATGTAAGTCCGTTGACGGCTGCCTGTTGGATTGCTTTACTAGCTCTTACATCGTCAATGTAAAATCGTTCTTCCACATGCTCCTCTAAAGATAGAATCATTGGTTGAATGTCACTTAGATATCCCAATGGGAATGTAAATTCTTTCTCTATATCCTCTCTGACTCCAACAATGAAATACCTCTCTCTGTTTTGAGCTAAACCAAATTCCTTACTATTTAATAATGCAATATAAGCCTTGTATCCGTGCTTTTTGAATTGTTCTTTAAGGACAGGAATGTACTTCTTCAGGCCCTTAACATTTTCGGCAAGGATGATTTCGGGAAGGTTCTCTGATACATGTTCTTTTGTTTCACTGAGGAGTCGCATAACTTGAAAGAACAGTCCTGATCTCTTACCTTCAAGTAAACCAGCCTTTAGGCCAGCAACGGATAAATCTTGGCAAGGAAACCCGAAGGTCCAGACGTTAGCCTTTTTTAAATCTTTATAGGTCATATCAATGATGTTTTTGACTTGGACACTCTTATCTACATTAGCCTTATAACTCTCAGCTGCGAATTTATCATAATCCCACGCACCCACTATCTCAAAGCCGCTCTTGATGAACCCTAACCCCATACCTCCACAGCCACAGAATAAGTCATTGACGGTTAGTTTCATTGAGCAACCTCGCTAACTGCTTCAAGAAAGCTCAGTACAGTTGAAGCAATAACTTCTGCCACATTTACTGAAACAGCGTTGCCAAACTGCTTATAGGCTTGCATGTTGCTTACGACTTGCTTCCAAGAGTCCATCGGGAAACCCTGCAATCTTCCGTATTCTGTAGGAGTTAACATACGGAATCTGACACCATGAGGTTCAAGATCGCATTCGACCAGCACTTGAGTATTTCGAGATTTTATAATATCTTGGTAACTCGGACCTTTGAAGTATCTTGCATTGCACACATAAGCAGCGCCATCTCGATCAGTAAAAAGCTGTTGTATGGCATCAAAAGATATCGCCTTGATTCCTTTTTTTAATAGCAAATGAGCTATTGCTACATCGACCATTCTGTTTGATTTCTCTGGTTCAATAAAGTATTTATCATCGACCTGGCTATCAAGGATGGTGTTTAGTTTTGGTACATTCGTTTTATCTTCTAAAGGAAACCGAAGTGGTATTGAAGCAATATCTTCTCTTACTCCAACGACAAAGTATCTTTCCCTGTTCTGGGGAAGGTTCCAATACTTAGAATTGTAGAGAACAACGTACATTAGGTACCCATGACGCTTGTATTCTTCTTCTAATGAAGGTAGATACTTTCTTAAACCTTTGACATTTTCGGCAACAATTACTTTTGGTAGGTTTTCGGGAGAATGAATCCTTGCTTCTTTCAGCAATCGCATTACTTCAAAAAACAAACCACTTCTATCCCCACTCAAGCCAGCCTGTTTACCACCTAGACTTAGGTCTTGGCAGGGAAAACCAAACGTCCAAACATCTGACAAATTAAGATCATTAAACGTCATCTCTCTTATATCTGCTTCGATTCCATTCTGGTCTACGTTTGCCCTGTAGGATTGGATAGCGTACTTATCTATATCCCAAGCGCTTACGATTTCAAATCCCGCCCTTTTGAATCCTAAGCCCATCCCGCCGCAACCGCAAAACATGTCAATTACTTTGAATTTGCTAGTCATCGAATCGATCTTCTTTGATGATGTCACCGTAATGGTCACGGTTCTCATCGATTTCTACTAATCCATCTTCAGCCATTTCGCGCCAAATCAACGCAAATTCTCTTAAGAAAGCTTCCTTATCATCTGAATGAATCGTGATTGATCCGTTCGTGAATCCAACATCATAAGTGGTGTAATATTGGTTACTAGGATCGAACATACTGCTTATATCAAGTTTTAAATACTTCGCCACTTCAAATCACCTACGTATACTATTTTTCATTGCATTAGATATTGCATTAGACACATTGACTGTTACTGCATTCCCGAATTGTTTGTATGCTTGGGAATCACTGACTACTTGAATCCAGTCCCAAGGAAAACCTTGCAACCTACCGTACTCACTCGGGGTTAGCTTTCTTACTCTAAAAACATCGACCTCATATCTCTCAATTATCGCTGGTCTATATTGGTTGCTTCCTAGCCCCTTTGAATAGGTAGCATCGATTGTATTTGATATATCGCTTTGCTTAAACCCATCCTTCTGGCTGTAGTAACCAGTAATATACTCGGACACAGTGCTTAAAGGACGATTTTGTGCGACTTCAAACTCAATTTCAGGACCTAAATAAGATGCGACAATCTGAACTGACTTCTCATAGTGAACGTAGTATTTTTCAGGTACATCAAATTGCAGAACTGCTTTCATAGAGCAGAATTTACGCGATGGTATTGGGAAATCAAATTTTGACACTACTCCTTCTAGAAGGCCGACCATGTAGTATCGCTCTCTCTTTTGTGGCACTCCCCACTGTGCTGAATCTATAAGTTGATACTGCATTGAATATCCGTTTTTTTGATACTCGTTTTCAATGACAGACAGATACTTTTTTACACCCTTAACGTTCTCTGCAATTATCATCTTTGGCAGTCTGGTAGGATCATTTTGCCTTAACTCGTTCAGCAAACGCATGATTTCAAAGAAGAGCCTACTGCGGCTGCCTTCATATATACCTTTGCAACTGCCTGCTGAACTCAAGTCTTGACACGGAAATCCAAAAGACCATACATCTGCATATGGCACATCCCTGTAAGTCATCTCGCTGATATCTCTCTGTTCTACGTTAGAATCAACGTTAGCCATGTATGACTTAACAGCATACGGATCAACATCCCAGGCTTTTGCGATAGTAAAACCGGCATTCTTGAATCCAAGTCCTATGCCCCCACAACCACAAAAGAAATCATTTAGTCTTAACTCTTGAGCCATACCGCAATCTCATCAACATGAATGGGCGTGTAGTTGGTTAATTCTACACTCACACATTTATAAATTGACTGATCTAACTCTTGGATTTGACTGTGAACATGACCGTGAAGGTTCTTTGCCAGCCCTTTTTGAATTAGGTTTAATCCGTTATCACTAGGGTCAACATTATCTTCGTTGATAGGATAATGACTTAGTGCTAACAGATTGGATTCAATATTGACAAAGATATTGTGCTTGTACACATCATAGAAACCCAGCTTCAGGTAACTTGTGACTGTTGCCTTGTCGTGGTTTCCTAGGCGTAGAATGACGTGTCCATTTAATCGCTTCATAATTTCTTGTTGTCTTTCTTTGTTGGCAATAAACACATCCCCTAGGTGATACACAACATCATTCGGCTTGACAACTTTGTTCCAATTTTCGATCATCACCTCATCCATTTCATAAGTTGAAGTGAATGGTCTATTCTCATAATTGATAATATTCTTGTGACCAAAGTGTGTATCCGAAATGAACCAAGTATTTGACATTTACATCTCTCCCATTTTACATTGCATTAGTTGATCCATTGTTTTTTATAACAACGCAATTCTCCATGAATGGTTCGCGTTCTTCAAGTTCTACCCATTCACCGTTAACCATTCTCTTTTTATTTTCGTACACTACATCCCCCACCTTGATGATATCCCCAACATGCAATCTTTCTTGGTCATTGTAATCATAAAAGTGTTTTTTCCTCACTTTGACCATGGCTTCTTGCCCTGAGCGCAGCTGGTATAGGTATACCTTGGGGGTGTACTTTGTATCAATTTCAAGAATTATTGCAACTCTTGGTGAAGCATCTCTGATTTTGCTATCGATATATCCAAGGTGTTCTTTCTCAAACATTAGGATATCAATCATCTCTAACTCAACCAAAGGCGCATTACTTTCATATTCATATAGCAAAGGAAGTCTTTTCATCTTGGTGTCTTCTTTGTGGCTCTTAGAATATCTATTCTTGCCTGCGGAAAACTCGCTATATATGCTCAGTAATTTACCGATCTCCCCAAACTCCTCAAAAAAGTTCAGTCGAATCAGGATATTAAGTTGCCTAGCATCTACGGTTGTTTCGTTTACAATGTCAACCAACAGATCAACAAAACGATGATATTCTCGCCGACCTAAATCGTACAATTCTATAGCTATCTTCTCATTTAGGAACTTGATAGACTTCAGGCCTTTGAAGATGCTATTTTCTTCTTTGGAGTACGAGTAGGCCACCAAAGACTTACGGAACTTTATTGACCGTATTTCTATACCCTGTCTGTTCGCATACTCAATGATTTTACCCGTCTTCTTCTTGTTATCATCGTTAAGGTTAAGCATTGATGTTAAAAATGCTAATGGATAATAGTGTCTTAGGTATCCACAAATGTAACCAGTATAGCTATAGGGAGTTGAGTGGTTCACCGAAAAGCCATAACGCTGTGCATCATCGATTACCTGGAGCAACGATTCGAGTATACCTTCTGCTGTTTTACTATCGGTATCATACTTGGTTGCCATAGTCCCGATGAATCGGTTTCTGATTTCCGATAGCATTGTATCGAAGTCATCTGAATCTTTCTTTGCAATACTTCTCCTAACAGTATCACTCTGTTTACCACTATAACCACAGAAATCAACCAGCCAATTCATGATCTGTTCCTGATAAACGAGATAACCTATTGTATCTTTAAGGAATTCGTTTAGGGAAATGTGACCATTGTCTTTAAATACTCCATTTGCAAGATTGTCTCTATAAGAATCTCCTGATGGCCTGATAGCGCCATTGCCTATGGAAAACAAGTCAATATAGCTAATACTTGGATTCTGTTCTTTTATTTTTTCTAACGTTTCAGGGCTAAAGAGTTTCTTATAATAGGCAAAAGCCGAATCAGACTCCCATTGAAATATTCCAAGCGTTGACTCTCGCATAGAAGCCCAAACATCCTCATCATTTATGTCAACGTTGTCTGGTGTGATCCGCTCAATACCGGCGCTTTCACATGTTGTGTTGATAATCTCAATGTTGTCTAAGCCCAAAATGTCTAATTTCACATAATTGGTTTTATCCAATTCTTTCATGTTAACCTGTGACACTGGATACTTGGATTCATTAGTAAAGAAAGTCCCTACATTCTCATCTAAAGGAATTGAGGAAATCAGATAACCACTCGGATGAGAACCAACGGAGACGTTAACGCCTTTAATCAAATCAACGTATTCAAACATCTCAGGATACTTACTTCTATAGTACTTAGGCTTATCTTCGTAATTCTTAGCTATATCATCTACAACGGCTAGGTCATATTTTAACGCCCTACCTACTTCTCTTATGGCCCCTTTATCTGCAATAGTATTGAAGGTAACTATCTCACTAAAATAAATCCCTTCTTTAGATGCAACGTAGTCGATGATTTCTTGTCTTCTGCTTGGGGGCCAATCGATATCAATATCAGCAAGAGAAATTCGTTCAGGGTTTAGAAAACGGAAGAAGTTAAGTTTGTGTTTGATGCTGTCCATCTCAGTGATACCCAATACATAAGCAATAAGGCTCCCGTTAACGCTACCCCGACCGTAACCTGGGTATATACCTTTGCTCTTTCCATATTCAATAACATCGTCCTGGAACAGCATATAGTCGATTGCATCCAGTTTTTTATACACTTCAAACTCTTCATGGATAGTATCGTAATAGAGTTTCCGCTTGTCTTTCCCAAACTTATTGATACCTCTAGATACAATGCCGGCATTTATCTTTTGGCGAAAAACCTCTTCAGAATTATCGTGCAGCTTAGGATACTTTGCTGACTTATCCAACTCAAAATTCTCAACCATTTCTGCCATTGTATTCGTGAAGTCTAATGCTTCAAGAATTATATCATCAGTTAGGAGATCATATTTCTTCTTGGCCTGAACCTCTAAATCGTCATCAGTGTCATTGATACTGTTTTGAATTTTAAACATCTGAAGAACTTCTCTGTATGATTTAAAGGTTAAATCGAACTTGTCTTCTTCTTGGAATTGGATGTTCTTAGCCTGCATGAGAATCTTTCTTCCCTTGGCATGCTTAGCATCTAACGAATGTGTATCTGTCCCTACAATTAACTGAAACCCATAGTTCATACTCAACTCTACGAGATAACTATTGTGTTCTATCTGCTCACGATGGTTGTGGTACTGGATTTCAAGAAATACTCTATGTTTGTTCTTAATCGCCCAGTCTAGGAACTTACCAACCACTGGTGATTCGAGTCTCCTGCCCTTTGCAAGAATTCCACCTAAACAAGATGTAGTAATCATGATGTTCTCACTGGTTGCCATTACCTCATCTAAGCTAAACCTTGCATCATAGTAGTAGTGTCCGTCATTTTTGTAGTAAGCTTTACTACTCATCTTATTTAGCTCTTTAACTCCATCCAGGTTCTTGGCAATAAACATCATGTGGTAGTTGTCACGTACCTTGGTGTTTAAATCCTCAGTAACGTAGGCTTCCATTGCATGAATATACTTAAGCCCTCTTGCTTCAGCTTCCATCTTCTTATTGATCCAGTTGAAGACGTTGCCATGTTCGGAAAACCCAATAGCAGTCATGCCATAATCAACTGCTTTATCTAAGTACTTTTTAAATTTAGTTGCACTATCCAGCAAACTGTCGTCCGAATGCAAATGATATACAACGTAATTATTGAGCGCCGCCATGATATCCCTTTGCCCCTTTCACTATTACTATTTAATAATATTCTATTTTACATTGCATTAGTATGGGTGATTGATGGGAATGCAGGATAAACATGGTAAGTAAATGAATGTAAAAAAAGCAGCTGCCGAAGCAACCGCTCTTTGGTTAGTAGTTATCTTTATTGTTGTAATATCGCTTTAATTCTTTGACAATCTTGTTTGCTTGTTGTTTGTATTGTTTATCACCAAACATCAAGTGTAAGGCCATCAAATCGTTATACATATCCAATGCGTCATTCGTCAACTGTCTCTCTATGCTCTCAGCAAGCTCTCTCATCTTCTCATGACTAACAGCGTAGGATAGTTTATCTTCACTCTTTTCGAGAACGCAACCCGATGCTTTCTCTTTGACTGTGTAAAGAATCTCCTCATCGAGAGTTCCCATTACATAAATGGATTGGTGCATGTAACCTACAATTTCAAATTCATCTCTATAGCCCTGGACCTTAACGATGTCGCCAACTTTGAATTTTCTCTTTAACTCTCCCATTATCTACCCCGCACTATTTTATATAGCATTAGTTACTAGAGGAGCCTTCACGACTTCTCTAGGTTTGTATAATTGAAGTTTCCGTTTCCAACCGGCAGCTCCACTACTTTCTCCCACTCATTGAAACGCATCTCCTCATGTAGCTGATCCGCTAACCATTGAACAGGAATAATGCATGAAGCTTTAAGGGTATCTTCGAATTCATCTGATTCAAAGTTATAGATTCTATTATTCTTTGTATCTACGATCAAATAAACAGCCATCACAAGAAACCCCCGAAGACTTAGTAATAGTTGACCGAAATCCAAGCTCTCATCTCTTCCAAAACCTCAATCTTAGCTTGGAATTTGGCATACTCATAGTCATTTGCCTGCTTCTGGGCCTTCTGCAATTTTTCAATACGGTAAGTGATTTCATCAATAATGTTGTCGGTTTCGCTTTTTGAACTGAGAATAGACATAATCATGTCTCCTTTGGTGTTGTTGTGTTTGATAAATCACGTATTTTATTTGGATATTGTGATACTCAATCCAAACCGTTTCCCTATAATTTCAGTGAATATTTCATCCATAACATTTTTCTTCTTCTCATAATTCACATAAGAAGATATACAATTTTCGTCAACTTCAAGGTCAAAGAAGGTTATTTTCATAAAATCCTTGAGATAGCCGCCACAAATGCACATTATTCTTCATCCTTCAATTTTTTATTGCATTTAGACGATCTATCTAAAGGACTGTTTGCGACCATTGATTGTCTTTTATCTGCTCATAGACAACGGACCTGTCGCATAAATCGCATGTAATAACCTTATTTTTAGGCCAATCCCTAAGCATCTCTGAGTACTTTGTTTGCGTTTTCTCAGGCCTGTAGGTTGATTGTCCGTTGAACTGAAACGAAATCATATCGTAGCAGTCAAAACAGTATAATATTTTACCTTGCATTACGGTTCACGTCCTAACTAAATAATGTAAACATTGTAGCAGAAAAGACGGCGATGAAGAGCATTAGGAATATAAATCCCATTACGATATAGCGAATAAATATCATTTTTGTTTACTTCCTGTAGTAGACATTAAAGGAGTAATTGTAATTGTTATTAGCATCCTTTATCCCTACGCGCTCATACATATGCCCCCATATCTCAGGGTTAATATCTGGGAAATAAGCATCCCCTTTGAAATCATGATTGATTTTGGTGATATGGAGTCGATCCGCAATAGGCATAAATAGATTATACACCTCAGAGCCGCCGATTACGAACAAATGTTTGACATCGTTTTTCTCTTTATATAAGATTACATCATCTACTGAATGGAAAACAATAGCATCTTTCTTCCAGTATTGGGTATCTCGCGTCATGATAATATTCGTTCTATTAGGCAATGCCTTGCCAATAGATTCATATGTTTTGCGCCCCATTACTACAACTCCATTAAGAGTCAATGCCCGGAAATACTTAAGGTCTGCTGGCAAATGCCAGGGCAATTCATTTTTGTTGCCGATCACATTATGATTACCCATAGCTGCTACTAAAGAAATCATTATACGCTTACCTTCCCAGCGATATGGGGATGGTGTTGGTAATCAATGAATTCAAAGTCATCATAT
Source organism: Paenibacillus sp. LBL (assembly GCF_029893715.1). Classification (NCBI taxonomy): domain Bacteria; kingdom Bacillati; phylum Bacillota; class Bacilli; order Caryophanales; family Paenibacillaceae; genus Paenibacillus; species Paenibacillus sp. LBL. The sequence goes on from NZ_JARXYU010000015.1 coordinate 50,427, forward strand.
TTGAAATCAAAGATGTTTTTAACTTCACGTTTAATCTTCAGTGTCGGCAACGGCAAGGGTTCACGTTGAAGTTGCAACTCTACCTTTTCAATATGATCCGTATAAATATGTGCATCTCCGATAGTATGAATAAACTCCCCGACTTCCAGCCCTACCACATGTGCCACCATATGAGTTAGCAATGCATAGGAAGCAATATTGAATGGCACACCAAGGAAGAGATCCGCACTACGCTGATAGAGCATACAAGACAGCCTGCCATTCTCTACATAGAACTGAAATGCAAAGTGGCAAGGAGGTAATGCCATATCATCTACGTCACCAGGATTATAGGCGATTACCAAATGTCTACGGGAGTGAGCGTTATTCTTGATCTGCTCGATGACATTTGAAATTTGGTCAATGTGTTCTGTTTTAAATCCTAAAAACGAACCATTTGAGATGATTGGCTTAGTATTGTGCCATTTACGCCACTGTTGCCCGTACACTGGCCCAAGATCACCATCTTCGTCTGCCCACTCGTTCCATATGCGAACGCCGTTATCCTGAAGGTATTTGATGTTTGTATCTCCACTGAGAAACCAAAGTAACTCATGAATAACACTTTTAAGATGAAGCTTCTTAGTTGTTACAAGTGGAAAGCCTTTTTGTAAATCATAACGGGATTGATACCCAAACTTACTGAGGGTACCAGTGCCGGTTCTGTCAGATTTTAAAGTCCCATTTTCCAGAACATGTTGCAAAATATCAAGGTATTGCTTCATTCGTATAACCTCTTTCTTTTATGTTAGAAAAAGGTGGGCGTTAATGCCCACCATGTTGTTTACTTGCCACTGGAACCAAGCTTGCCTGTTCCTCGCTCGGAAGGAATCTTCTTTAATGCTTCATATGAAATCTCTTTTGTATTTACATCTGGGACAATCTCAAGCGCGGCTTGACAGATGGCCTTAGTGACTGGATACTCAATTCGGTCATGGTACACAACTGTCTCTTTGACCAAGTGTGTGATGACAATGGGTTTGTCGGCATTCATGTTTTGAAGCTTGATAAACCATTCGCCGCGATAACCTGAATCGATCTCTCCACAACGTGGTACTAACCCGATTGAACCAGTGCTTCCACGTTCACGCTTAGCTGAGAATCGGTATTTGGGCAACATCGAACTTGCAATGCCGGTTGGTACTGTCACGATTTGGAATGGAAGAATGATGATAGGCTCTGATTTTACATCTGGGCAAGCGTAGATGTCGTAGCAGCCGTCTTCATGGCGTTTAGAAGGAATAATTGCATCAGGTTTAACTTTGGCAAACAGAACAGTGTCTTTTTTGTTTGTCTTTTTCACGTCTTCGTCCTGGGAGTTTTTACTGAATAGCTTATCAATCTCTTCTAACTTAAACGTAGCTGCCTTCAGTTCTCCTTTACTTTCAAAGTAAGTCAATTTAACAGACAGATTAGGAATGTCCAGTTCTACGACCTTCCCCTTCTTGTTCAAAGGTTTCACCCATACCATTTCATTTAGCTTATAATATCTCTTTGCCATTTTTATTAGCTCCTTCTATTTTATATTGCATTAGTTTAGTTGTTGAATCAACTTGTCCAACTCTTCAGGCTTATATCCTGTAATTCTATTTAGAACCGTGCCGTTATCATCTACAAGCACTACAACTGGAACAGCCATAACCATATATTCACTTGCCATGTCGGGATCATCTGAAGCGACAACGCGCTCATATTCTACCCCTTTTGATTCAAGGTATCTCGACACATTTGCGCAAGGTGCGCAGTTTGGCATTTCAAATTTAATTACTTTCATTCAATTATCCTCCGAAGTCAAAAATGAAGTCGTCATCGGTCAAAGGCTCTACTACGCCTTTTTGATAACCATTACCCTTAACACTGAAGAAATCGTGCGTTCTAGTGTCGGTGCTCAATCCGTTAAGAACAATAGGATTGATTTCTACTTCAACATAGAATGGGTCTTTCCCCAGATTCATCATTGCTTTATTTGCATTATATTTGAGGAAGTTCTTTACATCATGATGAAGATTAATACTGCCGTAAACCTCATCGGTATAATGAACTTCATTTGCCATCAACTTCTGAAGCAAGCCAATCGTTTCATGATCTACGCTAATTTGTTCAACCACAGGAAGCTCGTTGTAAATCTCTTGGGCTAGTAACCCCACAAATACCCCGTGGATCGCTTCGTCCCTCAAGATCAAATTAATAATTTCTCCACTGCTGGTCATCTTGCCTTGGCCTGCCAGGTATAGTGGATAAAAGAACCCACTATAGAATAAGAAAGACTCAAGGAAGACTGAAGCAACCATAGCCATGTATAAATCTTTTTTGCTATAGATGTTTCGATAATAGCGTTCGATAATCTCTGCTTTGGTTTGAAGATGTTTATTATCCTCTACCCATTTAAATACGTCATTGATTTCGTCTTTCTGGGCAAGTGTCGTGAAGATCGTACTATAGGATTTCTGGTGAATTTCCTCCATTGCCCCCATAAAGGTAAGCACTGCCTTTTTAGTAAGGTCTTCAACGTTCATTGCAATGAATGGCATACCTACATTCCCTTGGGTGGTGTCCAACAAGGTAAGGCCGCCAAGCACCTTCATATAAACATCTTTTTCTTCCGCAGAGAGAGACTTCCACACTTTGGAATCTTTTGATACTGGAATTTCAGTATCAATCCAAAATTGGCGAAGGTTCTGTTCCCAAAACATAAGAACATAATCGTCTTGAATATCATTCCAGTTACAAGCTTTATATACTGTCATCTTTCTTTCTCCAATCATTCGTTTTATACACTACATGCCAAACATTCATCTACCGAAAGGAGTTTAGTTCTTGTGTAATACAAGCCGTTTAGACCTTTCTTATGAGCGTAAATGTAGTACCTCGACATCTCTCTTGTCGTTTTATTGCTGTCTACAAAGAGAATCGTACTGATACCTTGGCATATATGTTCTTGAATGACTGCGATAAGGTCAATAACCTTAAACATATCTGTGTTGTATGCAGATTTATAATAGAAGAAATTCTCATTGCTCATATATGGCGCTGGGTAGTGAGTCGTGCTGTCTCCATATGTTCGCGTCTCAATTTGCTCAGTGATTGGCATGACTGAAGCTGTAGCTGACTGAATATAAGAAATTGATCCAGTAGGTGCAATGGCTAATAGATAAGCATTCGCCATTCCGTTGTTCGCTACGTCAATCGAGAGTTTCAACCAATCCTCTTTTGTTGGAATGTAAATACCTTCAAAGAGAGATACAACTTTTGGAAGAGTTGGGGCATAAGTATTTGTTACATACTTTTTGAATATCGCGCCCTCTGGCCCTTTTGCATACTCCGACTCTGAAAAGCGATGAAACTTAAATCCTGTCTCTAGAGAAATTTCCATCGATCTCTTGATAGCGTAGTATCGAACTGCTGCAAAGAATACATTTGCAAAATCCTTTGCTTCTGGGCTGTCATACATGATTTTGTTCTTTGCCAAGAATCCATGAAGATTCATCGCGCCAAGGCCGACAGCGCGGAATTTATCATTGCCGTTCTTTACAGTTGGAACAGCTTTAATCGATGTATTTTTTGCAACAGAGTTCAAGCAGTCAATTGCTATACTTACTGTCTCCTCAATGGCTTTGCTCTCCATTACATTCACAATGTTTAGTGAGCCAAGGTTACAAGACACATCGGTTCCAAATACACTCTTTTCCTCAGAATCGTATCCCTTAATGTCAGACTTCTCTTGAACTTGGTAAATCTCGTTACACAGGTTGCTCATCAATACTTTAAGGTCTGACACATTCATAAAAGTATCTCTCTTGTTCGCATTGTCGATAAACATCCAGTATGGATATCCCGACTCCTGTTGGATTTGTGCGACTTTCGTAAGCATTTGACGCGCATCTTTTTTCTCTTTACGAATGTTCTTGTTGTCAACCAACTTGTCATACCATTCATCCATATCCATATCAGCCAACTCAATGCCTGTCTCTTTGCGAACATCATATGGAGAGAAAGTGAAATACGGCAGGTTCTTTTCTGCTAGCTCAAAGAACTTAGATGGCGCAATCAAGCCGATAGACAAAGTTTTCAAGCGGTACTTCTCATCTGCATTAATTTTCTTCGTTTCAAGGAACACATCAACATCAAGATGAAAAATGTTGACATAAGCAACGCCTGAACCATTTCTTTGCCCTAGTTGATTAAAGTGGCTAAATGTGTCTTCAAGAATCTTTGCAACGCCCACAAGAGATGAAGCTGCATTCTCGACATCTAGGATTGGATCAGATTCAGCCCGAAGCCTGGATAGGTTGATACCAACGCCGCCGCCGCGCCGACTCAGCTGAGCGCATGCACTAATAACGTAAAGTATGCCTTCGGTTGTATCAGGCGTGTCCAACAGGAAGCACGAAACCTTTTCGCCAGAACGTTTTCTCCCTGAATTCAAGAACGTTGGTGTGGCAGGCTGGTATCTTTGATTAATCAAGGCTTTAACAATGAGTTTCGCCTTTTCAAAATCACCATCTGCAAGATCAAGGGCGTTCACCGCTACTCTGTCCTCATACCGTTCCAAAAACTTAGTTCCATCATCAGTTCTTAACGTGTAATTGTTGTAGTACTTATAAGCTGACATGAAGGATGGGAAACGAAACTTTTTATTATAAGCAAGTTGAAATACTTGCTTGATCTGTGCGAACGTATAAGGTTCAAAAACCTTCTTGTCATAGTAATTATTTTCGAACAGATAATCCATCTTCTCTTTCAAATCATGGAAGAAAACAGTGTTCTTATTCACATAATCAATCATGTAGGCCTTAACAGCTTCTTTATCCTTCTCAAACTGATATAGACCATCTTTCATTACTTTAACTTCATTATTTAGCTCAATATGACGCAAAACCTAACACCCTTTCTTGAAAATACGAGACATCGCTAGGCGTTCCAGCCATTTCGAACTTGGAAATAATAGGAACGTTATATCTGCGTGAAATGATGTCTGCACTAATCCCGTATCTTGGCCCCCAATTTCTATTTCCACTAGCTGCCACTCCCTTTAGCAACGAGTGATTACCTTCTAAAAACTCCATGACAACCTTAGGAACCTCGCCAAACCCAGTTGTGTAAGTTACGAGAATGAAAGGTTCGTCAACCTTCATTCCTTTCTTTAGCTCGATACACTTGATGTCTAGGTCTAGTTTGGCGATGAACCTCTTGACTTTCCCAGTAAGAGAAGCATATACTATAATCATGCTATTTTACATTGCATTTACTTGGATGTTTGTTGAGATGGGAGTGTCATATTAAAGATACCTGCATCTGATGTCGCAGTCGGCAGCTGACCGTTCCAGTTATGAATCTTATCGTATTCGATTAGTTTATCTGTGATGCTCTGAGCTTTAACTTTGTTTGCTTCAGCAAGGCCTTCAGCTTCGATTATGACTGCATCGGCTCTGCCCTGAGCTTCAATCCGTGCCTTGTCTGCAAGAATTTGTGCTTGCTCTTTTTCCGTCTTATATTGTTCAAGTAGTTGTTGTGCGTCAACTTTAGCCTGAATAGCCTTCTGAGTCTGTTCATCTGGCATAGGCGGTGTGAAGGTTACGGACTCGATAACAAAACCAATCCCTTTCACATCGTCATGAAACTTCTCTTGAATTTTGATGGAAACGTCTCCACTCTTCTCCCCCATGATATCTAACACAGAATACTTAGTCGTAACTTCTTTTGCCATTTCTGTGAGACGTGTCTTCAAGAAACCATTCTCGATAGTAGTGGATTTTGCTCCACGGAACTTATTGAAGATAGCGGAGATTTCGCTGATCTCGATATGATAGTTATACTGAAGAGTTGTTTTAATCGGCTTTCCATCTTTCGTTCCAATCATTACATCAGCATATGAAACTGTTTCAGTCGAGATTGGATACTCCGTTACTTTCTCCCATGGCATAATAATGTGGATACCTTGGGGTAGCGTTTTATCTTTCAAGCCGCCATTAGCGCTATAAACAATGCCAACATGACCTGCTGTGATTCTTGTTGTAAAAATGACTAAACCAATTACTACTAAAACTAGAAATACTCCAACAGCTACCGCGCCGTTTCTGAAACTTCTACTCATCTTCTTCGTCTTCTCCCTTTTTAAATGGCTCTGCAATCTTATCTATCTTCTTGCCAACATAATAATAGAATCGACCTAATGAAAACCAAATTATTACTACGATTATTATTATTGATAGCAGTAAGCCTGGAAACATAATCATTTATTTTCACCTATTTTATATTGCATTAGTTTTTAAAGTAATCCTCTACTTTTATTTGCGGCGTAAGCTTCTTTCTCCATTCATTCAAGCTCAAGCTACCAATAACATCTATATCATCAAGAATATCAACATCGTTAGCCCAACTCGATGTAGTTTTGAATTTAATACAATCAATGCCATCGCAGGATATCTTCACAGTATCATTGTTTTTGCCTAATACTCTTCGTTCATCTACGAATAGATTCTTAACCATAAATAAGGCTTTCGGCATGCCGTTACCAGTTAGGTAATCGAATCTTTCAACTTCTCTTATAAGTTGGAAGTTAATCTCTTTAGCATCGATTTCGATATCAAACTCTTGCTTCATCGGGAATAGATTTGCCTTGATTTTCTTGTTTACGTATTCTTTAAGGTGTTCAAGGTGTATTTCCTTGAATTCAACGCCACCTGCTTCTTCGTGACCTAGCGCATATCCCATCATGTGAAATCCATTCAAGAATGTTTTCATTTTAAAATTACCATAGGTTCGATAACTCCCCGTTAAGATACCGTTGGTTCTTCTAAGGACTAGTGCTGGCCTTTGAAACCTCTGAGCAAGGTCATTGGCGATTACTCCATTAAAACCTTTGCTGGCATTGTCGTCTATTGCAATAATAATCTTTTCTGAAACATCTACATGCTTCGAATATCTCTCAAGCAGTATTCTAGCTATCTTCTTTCTTTCTTCGTTTATATGCATCATTTCACTTACTAATTGAAGACACTCGGATGCATCATCAGTTAACAGTAATTGGATTGCATATTCAATCTTATCCATTCGAGCAACCCCGTTGATTAATGGGCTTATTGTATACCCAATGGTATCGCAATTAAGACTTTTCACATCAACGCCGTTCTTTGCTAAAATAGCATGTAATCCAGTGTTTTTGATTTGTTGCATGCCACTAATAATCAAATACCTGTTCTCTGGGACGCTAACATTCATCATGTCTGCATACATACCACATGCAACAAGGTCTATAAAGTCTTCTGCTGTTTCTGATGCTAAGGTGTCATCCATAACCTTGATCGTCTTGTATACTACTGCTGCTCCACTCAATGCCTTGTTTGGATACGAATCATTTTGTGGGTTTACAAGCAGTACATATGGGTTTTCTTTTTCTATCTCATGATGGTCAAGAACAATGATTTGCATTCTTTCAGAAAGCTCTTTGCAAGCATCCACTGAATTAGATGAAGAGTCTAGAATAATAAGTAAATCTGTCTCTGATTCAATGTGTTTCATTTGGTGTTCGATACCATGCCCTTCAGAACGCTGAGCATAAATCACGTACAGGTTCGAAGTGAATTGCCTTAAGTATCTAACCATTATGGCTGTTGAGAATATACCATCCGAGTCGCAGTCTGCGCTAACACAAATTCGTTTACCAGTAACTACAGCTTTGATTATTTCCTTAGCTACTTCTTCAATGTTCTTTAGTAAGTATGGATCATGTTCATTTTTACTCGATGGGTTCAGATAATCGTCAAGATCATCTATCCCTCTGATTTTTGCAAGTTTAACTAACATGCAATCGTCTTGGACGTACTGATCTTTAGGCGTTCGTTCAACCCATTTCAATTGAATACCTCCTCTCCGAAAAGATATCTATATAAATCCCTATTAAGGATTGTTTTTTAGGAAATTAACTTGTGCAGTAAGTGTCTTAATTAACTTCTCTGCTTCTCTGACTGTGAGCGCTACAGCTTCTAGTTCAGTGTAAATGTCCTCAGTAAGCTCTCCTATTTCCAAAACGATAGGCTCTTGCATTACTGCTGCTTCTTCTGGCATACCATTTAGAACTGCTTTAAACACTGTTTTTTGCCCATTCCAGTCCTCTTTGCTTTGAAGGATCAAACTAAGATTCTGCATTATTAATCTCCATTCACTATTTTATATTTCATTACCTTATAAATTATATAACACGTTGTTTTTGATTGGTATGGATAATTTATTCCTGTGTAAATATTCCCATGTCTGTTTTCCTTGGTCTACGGGTGATTGTTTTTCTTCTAATAACTCATTCATATCATAAGCCGCAAACACATTTCTGTTGGTAAACTTTTGTGCTTGTTCTTTGATGAACTTTACGCTTTTGTCTTTGTCAAAACATAAGGTTATTTCGATATCCAGTCCTAAGCTTTTAATTAAAGCTATTTGGGCCTTACTAAAATTATCCCCTTCAATGCTTACACAGTTTTTATATCCATACTCCCAGGCTTTCATGACACTCTTGTATCCTTCAAACACGATGATCTCTTTAGTCAAAAGAATATGTTCTAAAGCGCGGTGGAGATTGTAAAGTTCGATGCTTTTGTTCATCTTGTAGAGATACAAATATTTGGGGATCTCCCTTTCCTCATAATCCTCGTCTACCGTTCTGCCCTTAACACCAATTAGTTCACCTTTTTTGTTACGGATCAGCACAACAATTCTGTTCGACTCTAAATCAAAACCGCATTCGAATTCTTCCTGAGTCTCGTAAGATATTCCTTCATCAATCCATAGCTTATGAGGAATCATAATATACTCGTTGATGATTGTTTCGTCTAGTATGATATTTTCCTTTATATCATCAAGGCTAATATCCTTGGAACGCTTCTTTTTAATGTCTTTAAGCCAGCTATTTTCTATGCCGGTGCTACGGTTCGAAGGATTGCGAAACTCATGATATCCCAGGTTATCAATAATCCAATCTTTTGCATCTTTCAGACGCTTCTTAATATCTGCTTCGGTGGAACAACCGTATTTTATATATGAAATCAAGTAATAGATGTCTCCGTTAATACCTTTACTTCGGATATGGCTATTAAGATATTCATTATTATAAACCTGCACACTTCTAGAGTTATCTCCATCTGGACGAGCAGCTACATATAACTCTCCACCTTTTTCGGTTCGGATATGGTGGCACCCAAGCTTCTCAAGCAGTTCTTCTACACGGTTGTCTTTATATATTCTTTTCTTTAAGTCGCTTAAGTTGCTCAAATTCGATTCCCCCAACCAATCAGGTGCTTATATTAATAGCTCTTATCGTCAAAGATTGTTGTCCAACCAACCTCAGTCCAAGTGTTTCGGTTAAAATCAACCTCGAACACCAATACCTTCAGCCCAGTCTTGTTATCTTGACCACGGCGATTTTTGGTTGTGAAAAGGACATAATAAGTCTTATCTCTTTCTAGATGAATGGTTTTCGCCACATACCCATCCTTAGCAAACTTGTTGTCTGCGGCAGCCGGAACATAATTAATAACTTTCAATTCATTCTTGCCACCACGATACTCGTCATCCCATACAGGTCTTGACATAAACACAACGCTTGCTTCGTTTTTTATCTTTTTACTGTCACCGAAAGCATGTTCATTCAAGTACCTATGAGACAAGGCAGAGTCTGCTAGCTGAACATTCACCCAAACTGCAAGGTTCAACCCTCCACCATTCTTACGGGCTAACTTGTAAATCTCTTTGAAATCTTCTGTGAAACGTTCCCAACGCGCCATTGATGCTGATCCCTCAGAAGGTTTGCCAGTATCAATCATGATGCGGCGAATTCCACGGTTAGCATAATATCTCATCAGTTTTTTTACATCTTCAATAATGTAATTCTCCATGAAGACAAAGGTTATCAACTTTTCTTCGCCTTCGCATAGTTTCTTCACCCACTCAACAGCCTTCTGAAGCTTAGCTTTTTCTGATTCGGTAAAGTTACCTTCGTTTATACGCTGCCGCTGAAATCCTTTTTCCTCATTCTCAGTCGCTATGATGCCCATTGCAGTAATGAGTAACATTTTTTGAAACTCTTCTACACTTTGCTCATTAGCGATAACCAAAAGTTTCTCTTTTTTTTCAATACAAGACATAACAACTTTGTAGAATGAAAAGGATGTTTTACCACTGCCACCAAAGCCGCCGTTTATATAGACGTTGCCATAATCCCATCCAGTACAAATCTTGGTCATTTTCTTGCTATTGTAGAATGGCAAACCCGTTGCAGGATTTTCGCTCCACTGATCGACGACCTTATCTAGATTCTTTAAGAGATGATGTTCATCATACTTTGCATCGCCATCCAAACCAAGCTTGACAATCTTATCATTCCAATAGGTGTATAACTGTTCTTTATTGAGATGGTGATAGTCGTATTTCCCATTTGGCTCTATTACTTTTTCTCCAAGTAAGATAACTAGCTCTTTGATAAGCTTGTATTTCTTAATATCTGCATAATAAGAATCAACGTTCTCAGCCTTATCTTGAACTTCAATCATTACTTCTTTGACCGTCTCAAAGCCGCCGTATTCCTCATAATCATCTTCTAAGTCTAAGTCTTTGATGTATTTAACAATTGATATATCATCAAATACCTGGACTCCTTGCTTAGACATGTAACGACCAAGGCCGAAAAAGAATCCCCAATGCTTATTTAAGAATGTCTTTCTATCAATCTTGTCTTCAGGGTACAAGGCATACAAGTTTGGGTCGTTCCAAAATATCCCCGTCAGACATGCTTCAGATATAATAATCTCTTCTTTAAGTAACTTTTCAATATCTATGACAATCACACCTCAATCTAAAAAGTCAGAAATATCATTTGATGTTTTTGATGCAGCTGGTTTATATTCAACTTCTTGTTCAAGGTGTTCAATATCAATCTGCTGTTCAATGATGTCCTGTTTTTCTGCTACAATTTTTTGAGTCTCATGTAGTCGTTTCACGTTGTAGATGTTATTTTTGACGATAGCTAACCCGTATAGAAGATAACCAAACACATCATCAAATGACTTATAGCTCCGAACATCGATAATGTCCTGCCTGCAATATTCGTATACGTCTGCAATAAAAGCATAAGTTGGACCTTGTTTATACTTGGTCCCTTTTATCTTTTCATTGCCGTTTCGCAACTGCTCGATAAATGGAAAGAAGCTACTTGGAACTTCATTGATTGGAATATTGATAATTTCGGCAATTAGCGTTATCAAGTCTTCTCTTTCTTTCTTTTCTGTCTCAAGGAATTGTTTGTTACTGATGTATTGATCCCAACAAGCAATGTGAACGTTTTTTTTAAAAGTAGTTCCACTTTGCCTTTGGATCTCATCGACTTTCATATCAATCTTTTTTCCCTTTTCACCGCAGTAAGCACATTTAACTTCACGATTCATTGTCTTCACCATTTTTCATTGCATTAGGTACGTTTTCTATAATTCTTAATCCTTGATTAACGAATATCGTTAACCCTTCTTCGTGAAGTGATTGGTAGATCACGTCCAGGTCATCCATTGTTGAGGTATAAACATCTGATTCAAATGAATTCATCGACATCACAACATCATCTTTCACAAAAAATAAGATGTAGTCGCCGCTAGAGATATCTTCCTTGGCGAAAACTACCTCGTCTTTAAGTAAAAGGTCTTTGAACTCTTGTAATGTTTGTATGAAAATAAATCTCATTAATGGTCCTCCCTTCTCTCGGCATAGGCTGGATGCCCATAAGATTTAACCTTATGGTCCATCCAAAATGCCGGTTAAAATAACGATTTTATCAAATTAAATCAGGGTTTTTTAACTTCATCTGAACAATGTCGTTGTAATTTACGAGTAACATTTCGTTTTTCTCATTAGAGAAGGCACATAACCCATTAGGAGTGAAGTTTTGACACCTTCCTATGAAGCTATATAAATACCTGAATCTTTTTGAGTCTTCTGGGTGTTTGTATAGCACAACGTAGGTTCCCGACAGTTCCATAAGCATTCCCCTTCTTTTTTGGTTATGACTTTTCTTTTAATAGCACAAAATCGACAACCATAAATGATAGAAATACAAGTAATCCAGTGAAGAACCCCCAGAAAAATTCTTTATCTGGAAATACCCATGCCATTTGTGTTCCGCAGTAATAAATCAATGCGAAGAATCCTATTTTAAATGCATAATTTTTCATAGATTACGTCCTATCTCTAGTCTAAAAACACATGATCCCCAATGACCGCCGTCTTCCTCGAACGGGGGCTTGGACTTCCATTCGCAATGTCAGGGTTGTAGAAGTACACCGCGCCATGGCTAGGGTCACTGCCCTTCAAAGCTTCTTCGACAGCCTTCTTCGCAGAATCAGTAGCTTTTCTATTGATTGAACCATTAGACACCGGCTGAAATTGCCGTTTTGCATAAATTACGGAGCTAACACTATCTTGCCATTCATCAGATTCCACTCTATTTAAAACGACAGCTGCCACAGCAACTTGCCCTTCAAATGGCTGGTTCTTCGCTTCAGCAGTGACCAGTCGCGCAAGAAGCTCTTTGTCGCTATTAGAAACTCCTTTTCGCTCAACTGACTGGTTGACACGATTTAACTTGGCTGCCGCTAATGCTTTCTGCTTTTTTGCTTCTTTTCTTTTTAGATGTTCTTGATAAGCAAGATATCGGCGTTTCTTTTCGGCCTGCTTGCTTTTCTCTGCCAACAATCTTCGCTCTTCTTTGATTGCTGCTTCCTTTTGTATCTTTTGTAGTAATTGATAATGTTTAAATTCTGGGTACGGTGCTTTAACACAATCATCTTTTAATGCATCTACCATTACGAAGTTCGAAATGATTAGCACCAGTAGTGTCGCTACTGTTTGTCTCACTTTTTACCTCCATTGCTTGCTCAAAGACGAACTTGCTACAGTCGCCGTACCTTACAATTTATCGAATGTGCAAGGCTTGAACTCTAAGATTTCCTGAAGGAACTCATGCGCATTATCGGCGGTCACATCGATCCCAAGGAACTGCTTAATCTCTTCTTTTACATCATCAGGAACCATCCCGATCAGGGCCTTCCCATAGCCCAGATTATGGACCATCGCATTGTACACCTTGGGGTAATACTCACGCATCCAACTCATGTATCCGTATTTAACGGGAATAGGGCACATCATGCATCCTGTTCTTGGGGGGAAGAGTTTGAATTTCAATTTCTTCTTAAGCAGTATCGCTTGTTTACGTGTGACAGTTGATAGCTCACGTTTCTTCAGTTTTTCAATGTCTAATCCAACTGAAAGCAATTGTTCGTTGAATTCATCAATCATTTGAATCAACTTTGATTGTTCAGGGTATTCTTGTATTTGGTTCTTATCGTAAAGAGAGTTGTAAGGGATATCCTCTTGCGCCACGTAGTCCCAAATGTCGTCCTCAGTCCACCAAAGAATTGGCCTACAAACAAGGGATTTCCATTCTGAATTACTGTAGAAAAACTCTCCATCACGTAGGCCAGCTTGAAATCTTGCTGTAGACTCATCTGCCCTCAATCCAACGATGACTAAATCCCACTCATGCTCTTTAATCATTTTTTTCATTGGTTTGTGCTTTAACGTACCACAACATTTTTCACTCAACGGTTGCTTGTTCTTAGTCCTATCTCCCTTACGAGTAAAGAAATAGTCGTCCGTAACGCCGCCGTTATCCATGATGATGTGTTTTAGTGTCTTCTCTGGCTTAGTGATTTTTAATCTCAAGTTCCATTCTTGGGTGATAAATTTTTGATATTGCCTTACATCTTGGAACTCATTCGCAGTATCATTCCAAACAATATCTATATCTGAAGGATCGCGTCCTAACTCGATTAGAGCCTTTCTGGTGAGATAGACATCAACTATGCTGTCTATTCCAAAAGAACAGCTTACAACAGGCCTTACAGCCCTTTGTAGTCCGATCTTGATTAAGTCTATTCCCCATCTTTCCTTTTCGGATAATGTGGCGGTTTTATGCTGATAATAATGAGCGTAACGTGTTTCCTTGTCTGCTCTTGTATGATGCCAACGCTTTTTTGTTCTGTTCTCTTCTTTGTATACTTCTAGATAAGGAATGACCTGACTATCGTAATTTCGTATAGTTTCAGTCATTACTTTCTCCTTACTTATTTTCGGCCATTTTGATTCCTAACAGAGAGTAGCCGAGCATATCACGGTAGGGTGACTCGTCCATCAAGTCTCCCTCGGGGTTGTTGAAGATGCGGTTCTGTTTGTCTATAATGCGCACCTGCAACAAGATGTGTTTAAGCAATGCTTCTGGGATGATATAGTCACCATCAACGCCTTTGTAGGCTCTTAGGAAACCCTTCATAACTTCAAAGGTAGCGTCAACGGAATTACCATAGGCTTGCTGTTTAAGAGCAACCAGGTCGCCAACCTTTGCGGCTGTTTCAACATAGCGGAAATCTCTATCTGTCATTTCTTTGCTCCCTTTTAGATAATGAATAAGCAGCCAACGGGATTGACTGCCTATTCGTTTAATAGTATATTATAGGTATACTATTTTTCATTGCATTCTATAGAGTGTTTAAGAAGTTGACGCACTTCTGAAGAAGCTCCGTATCGGTTACTGCCTTATAGTTTGCCGTACCACCAAGGATTTGTTTAAATCCATCGCTAACCTTTTTACGGTCTTCGCTCGATACCGACTTTGCTTTTTCGTCAATTTGCAAGATCAGTTCTTCAGCAGTTCCAGTCACTTTAACTTCTTGTTCTTGAACAAATTCTTGAGCTTTCTCTTCACGTTCTGCAAGCTGTTGAGCCTTCAATGCATCAATATCAACATCTTCTCCAACTTCGTCCTTGATTGCCTTTTCAATGGTCTGGATGAATAGGTCTGTGTCATATTCAATCTTTGGAGTGATCTTTTTGAATCGGCTACCTGCTTCCAAGTCGCTACTCTCTGCTCTAAAGTAGATGTACCGTTGGTCAATAATTTTTCCTTCATCGTCTTGGATCTTAGCGTTGTCGATAAAGATTACAAAGTCAGACATATTGATAACGATATCCCGAGCTTTTGCTGGCAAGTTCACAGTCGTTTGGTCATAACTTACACCATCACGGGATTCGAATTTTTTATCCTTGTCGTGTGTAATGAACCAAATGCCAATTCCAACCTTCTGAAGCCGTTCTAGTTGCTGGTAGAATGCGTCTGCAACCATTTGATAGCCTGCACCCCATGGAATGTCAGAGATGTCCTTGTACGCCTTGTTATCCTTAATACGCTCACGCTTAACAACAAAGTCACAAACCTGCTTGTAAGCAATATCTACTGTGTCAATTCCGACTAGTTTATATGGCAACGAGTCATGGTCACGTACCAGCTGATCTACTACACTAACAAAGTCTGCCCATTGATTAATATCAGCTGCGTGAATCCCTTTGAGTGCCGAATATCCAATCTCGAATGCTGCCAACAAACCTCTGGAAGCATCGCCATACTTCTTCTTCACAACATTAAAAAACAGAGATGTCTTACCTACCTTACCTCGACCGTAGAGTGTTACCACGTAATCCTCTAGGTTTGCCTTTGGTACATTGCCTTGCGACTGACTCATTGCTTTAAGATCGATAGTAGCCAATTAATATTATCCCCTTTTACTCATTATTTCTATTTTTCATTGCATTAGTTATTAGAATGGCAAGTCATCATCTTGAATTTCAAATGGGTTGTCTGATGACTTTTGCTTTTCCTCGTCACGCACGATAAACTCTTTTACTTGGAAGTCTTCTTCCGTATACTTCCCTTGGCCTGCTTCGTAAGAAGCTTCGTCTACACCGATAATCTGCATCTCGGTAACAGTAGTGCGAATTGGACGCTTTCCATAACCAGAAGCACTTTTGTTGCCAAACAATCCAGTAGACGCAGGCTCTTCCTCTTCCACACGCTCAACACGGTTAACAATGTTTCCATTGATTTTGAGTAAGTCACCAAAAGACAGATATTTTTCAAATGCAGTGGCGGTTTTTTGAAGTTCCTCATCGTCTTGCGGATCAATGACAAACTGAACATCCAAGAAGTTACCACCATAAGCAATTGTTCTGCCAGTTACAAAGACCTTCTCCCCTTCAACTTCACTACCAACAAAGACAATTTCTTGTTCGAAGGCTGCCAACTCTCTGAAGTCCTCAGCAGTGAAATCGATAGCTTCTTCTCTATAAATAGAGCGAATGTTGTTACGCTTCTGTTGACGCTCTTTGCCGGTGGCATCTACATACTTAGAATACTCTGTGTTCCCCTGCATATAAACAGAGTCGCCGTCTTTCAAAGTCTTCTGGATGTACTTCACCGCATCATATTGCACATAGTGCTTTACAATGTCTTCACCTTCTTCGCTGCTTTCAAGTTTAAAAGTTGTATTAACGATCTCGTAACCAGCAGGAATATTGGCACGTTTTTCAAAAGGGATGGTTTTCTTGTCTTCGGTAATGTTCTTCTCTTTGTCTTCTCTGCGGTAAACAGTGATTGTATCTTGTTCCATACCATACAGTTCAACATAGACAGTATTAACAGGACTAGTCTTAACACCAAACCGAATACTACGATACTTATTCCCTTTGAATTTCCCATTTTTCACAGTACCTTCGCTGTATGCTTTCTCCTTGCTTAGACCTGTTACGATACCTCTTACCTTAAAGCCGCCTTTTGTTTGAACCAAGATGTTGCTATCGCTCACTTATGAATCCTCCTATACTATTTTTCGTTGCATTAGATGGTATTAATGAAACCTGTGTTTTAGCACAGGTTCTATCCATCAGCACGAACATATTAACCGTATATATTAGTTTTGGCAAATGTAAATATTACCAATTATAAGATAAAAGAAGACAACTGATATTCGGGGTACTTGATATGCTTCTCGTAAAGCTCCTCAAGAGTGATCCCTTTTGCGTACAAATCCTTGAGGTCTTCATCGAACACTCTATGTTGAAACAGAATTTCAAGTGCCGTTTTTGGCCTGGCTTTGAAAATCTTTGCAAACACCGGAAATGCAATATGCTTACGGTTTTGTTTGTAGCGCCGAAAGCGCATAATGGCGAAGAATTGTTTCTCTGATCCGATCCAGAAATGTTCTGAGAACACGCGAACATCATTGGAGTCTTCAATTAAGAAATCAAGAAGATGATAGTTCGATGCGCCCAGTTTTAATGAGTCCAAGTACTTAAATTTTACATCCACAAAATCCGGCAATTTGTTCAACATACGTGTGTGCGACCCCTCTCGATTAAGAAAATGTTACCTTTTTTGTTGCCCCTGAGACCTATTGTAGAGCATGCGTTCGATATAGACAATTCGTAAACGTTGGAAACACTGGAAACAATCCACCAATAAAAAAAATCCCTCTGAAGGGATTTTTTAACTATACATTATTTAATTAGAATGACGGATTAAATGGTCAATGATTTATTACCAGTGTGGTATAGTGCATAAATTGCTTCTAAATTACAGAATTTCTTAAGCGAAAACCACATGCTTGGCTTGACATCAAATTGTTCACATATCTTTAGGTACTGTTCCTTTTCAAGTTTACCTTCTGCTTCATACAAGTTTTTAGCCATAAAGATCATTCCTGATCTCTGCAAATTCTTAGCATTCAGGTACGGGAACTCCAAAGTCTTACTTACTATATTTATCCTTCTGAAGTAGGTCGTCTTATCGATTGCGTCATTGAAGTGTTCCGTATTAGTCTTCCCACTTCGAGCAACGAAGTTGTTCTCAACCAAAACCGTCCTTACTCCATAAGTGTCGTCTTCCACCATCCCATTTCTGCGAATATAATGGGTTTGCTTTATTGCTCTGTCAATAATATCAAAAACACGTTCACTGTTAGGACCATCAATTGTTACGGTTCTCTCAGTGTAACTTTGAACTTTCCTTCCAACGGGTGTTGTCATTTCTTTAACGTTCTTCACATGCAGTTTCTTGTTAATGAAATCGACATCAGTGTTCTTAAGGTACCTAATTTCAGAACCTGCTTCACCACAAACACCATAGAAAGGAAGAACTAACATTAACTGATCTTGAGCGTTCTGACAACCACCAAGGACATAGTTCAATTCATCTTCAGAAATATAAATCTTAATTTTATGGTCTACGAGTTGAGCGAACATTTCAGGAGTGAAACTTTCTAGGGGATTTTCATTTGACGGTGTGTGTCCATTCTTAATACACCAACCAAGGTATGATGAAACTACCCTACCGTTATGATCGGCAGCTGCGTCAGTTGTTGGTTGAAGACTAGTTAAGAATGATACAAGTTGTTCTTCAGTGAATTCACATAAGTCTTTCCCATACTTCATCTCATCATCGTGACTTTTAACAAATATTCTTCTGTACACTCTACGTGAATCTGGACTGTTGGTTATCTCGTCAAGAAACCGTTCTTTTCTATCCTCATTAAATAGTAGCCCCTTCATTGTCTAGCCCCTTCCTATAGTTCCAAGCTCTGAAAGAACTTTTTAAAGTTCTTCTTTGCGCTTGGTGTGACAACTCCACCTTTAAGAATGCCAAGGCTTTCCCATAAGGGGTTAGACTTATTAAAGTCAATGTTGTCCAGTACTTTCTTAAGTTCTCCAATATCTTTATCGTTATCCATAAATCGCTTGCATAAAACGATGTATCCAGCAAATACACTATTACTGTTAATTAAGCTAAGTTTTTTAACTTGCTTGACATCAGTAATGAATGCTTCAGGGTATGAACTGACAAGTGCATTGAAGAACCGTTTGAAGAAATCTAGGCTTTCGTCCATCTCTGTTATTGTATTAAAAATAAATAATTCGTCAATAGTGTCAGACAAAATAGAGTAACTAACAATTTCTCCGCTGTTTATTGGGATTTTGCTAGAAGTCGAGACTTTGCCTTTTAATTCTGATTCATTAACAAGTTCATTTACTAATAAGTCACTCTTCTTTGCTTGAACTAAGAACGATGCTCTTCCCTTATCGACTTTATTGTATTGCACCATCTGACTAGTGAAATCATGAACTGACTTCTCATCATACCACTTGATAGCAACTTGCCAGTTCACTTCAATGTTCTTGTTCTCAATATATGTCATCTTAGAACCCTGGAATCGCTGAAATCCATCAATAAGTTCGATAACGGATTTATTAATTGTTAATGTTTTTGTATCAAAATCATATTCTAATTCATTCTGACTAGAATTCGATGACCCCTTGCAGACATTTAGAGTTAGCGTGTCTGGCTTATACCTACCTGTCTTCAATAACTCACTGATCGCCTGGACTGATTTTTTATTAACAAATTTCTTTACACGACTATTATAATTCATAATGTGCTTGTTCTTTAGTTCATACAAAAACTTAAAGGGAAGCACCGTTATGAAATCCTGCTCCCCAACTTGTAATACATTATGTATTTTAATTGGGAAGTCAATAGGATTCTCTTTTGGAGTGAAATCCGTAGCAATCGCTTCCTCTATTTCTTCTTCGGTGAAATAATTGTTAACATCATATTTACGCTTCTTACTTCTTTCAGGAAATAGATCATGGATAGCCATCATCAACAAGCAAAGTATCTTATTATCTTCGATTTGATACAAGTCACCATTTAACAGCTGCTGGGTTTCGCCCTTCATCATATTGTTCTCTTTGAATAACTTGTCTTTGATGAAATTCTGCATTTTTTTATCATATCGTATCGTTTTATCTATTACCTGTTGAAGCAAATCAATGACTTGAAGCCTTTCTTCCATCAATAATGCTCCTCACTATTTTATGTTGTATTCACATTATAACAGAGAACGATTCTCAAATCAATGAAATAGGAAATCTTTCGAAAAAAATTAACATTGTAAATTATTCATACACTGTTTCATCAGTTCTAAATTTGGGTAATTATACTTGACTCTCGATTATCTGGGAAGACTGCTTGTTGCCCCTAAACTACAAACAACCTTCCCTTTTAATCACTTACCTTTCAACGATTTCTTTGGCTATCCTGCTGATCGGATTCGTCCAACTATCTACAGGATTATTAGTCAATTCTTCGACTACTCTCTCCTGCAATTTCCCAATCATTTCAATCCCTTCGATCTCATTCTTCATTATTTCTTTTTCTAATAGACTCTCAAAATTTGATTCATTCAATATTTTTTGGATCAGTTGCACCCTCGTATTTTCTCCTATTCTTTCCTTCAATTTGTCGTATAATACATAATCTGGCGGTACAATTTTACCTGCACCGTATTTCTCCATCTTATTCTCTAGCCATTCTAGGAATGCTGGTGTACTCATGGCGTTAAGCTCAATCCTGTTGTGTTGCATCCACTCTTTCCACTCATAAGCATCTGAACGTTCATATAAGTATCTTGCAACTGGCAATTTTGTTGTAGAATTATTCTTTCTCTTTATTTCTTCAACTTGCAGTCCCATTTCCACAGCTTCCCAAGGTTCCAACCCTAAGTTAATAATCTTAACTCTTCGTTTTGGTCTCGATAAAGTTTCATCTTGTAGGGTTTGATAAATCATAGTGCCAGCGGCATCAGCATCATGTATTACAAAGAACTGGATCTCTTCATCGCTGTCGCCTAACAAATCAAATAAATCCTTAACTGCTCTTGATGCATGCCCTTGAGAGGTAACTAGAGCGCAATCGTATCTTTCAGGGAACTTTGAATCGATTAACTGAGGGAACAAACCTCTCTTCTCTATATATAGGACCTTATTAAAGGTCCATGATGGCCTTTCATATTCATCAACTTGTTGTGTGCCAAGTGGTAACTCAGTTCCTAAGTGTGGATGATACAAGGACCCCCTTGGATCACGGTACAATCCGTTGATTTTGCCATAAGCGTTTTCGTATTCTGTCAGTACTCTGCAAAAATAAGTATATTCCAACCCTTTGTCTAAGACGCTAATCACATGCGGCCTGATCTGGTAGTACAGCTGCCGTTGAGAGAAGACATGCTTACCACTTCCGCTAACAGCATCTATAGCTTCATCCATATACGAAAAGATAACATCTCTACTGATAAGTGTAGCTGTCTTCTTTAACTGATATGTTCGCTTTGCTTTCTGCATTGTTCTCTGAGCTATCTTCATAATATCTTCATTGAAGTAAGAGAAGTCAGGCTCTTTCCCGTCTGAAGTGATTGGCATATACGGCGTTATTAGATTGATAAACATATTAGCCTTTCTGCCTTTCAAGTAGCCCCTGAACCCACAACCATAAATACCGATTTCATTTGCACCGTAATACGATATCTCTACTTCGCCGGTGATAGGTGTGCGATTTACAGAAACGCTGAATCTATGATGATTATCATCTGATAGCTCAGCCCACACTTCGGCGGTGTATGGTATAGTGGCATGGTACTTACCTTTTGTAGAAAAGGCTGTATACTCCCCATAACATTTACGATAGTCATAGTGTGATGCTTCGCCAAAGTCACCGATCAAACCTATCTTTTTCTTATCTACTCTCCCCGTAAACTCTCTAAGAAGCTTCATCAATTCTTCAGTTTGCTCAAAAGACATTTCTGATGTTTCCATATCTCCACCAAAGTAATCAGCAAAATTCACTGCCATTATTTTATTTACTCCGTGGAAATATTCAACCAGTTCCCTTAATGTGCCTTGATAGGCATTGCAGAGATCGTAGAACGCTTCGCTTGTATACCAATAAGCAGATGTCTTCCCTTGGTACCTTTTTCCTTGAGAGAAGGCCATTGCATTCTGACCCCAAGCCAGAGCATCCACAGCAAGGTCGAAACCAAAATTAACAATGACTCTAGTACCTATAATGTCATCCCGAACTCCAATAACTTCAATATCTGACTTACCGTTTGCTTTAGTGATGATTTTATAAATCTTCCCTCGTGTCTCCACCACAATTGAACCGCCAAAGGCTATTACAGCACCAGTAACAACACGCAGACCATTACCTAAAGCCCCCCGCATCGGAAGTCTAAGCAATTTCGATGACACTAATGGTCGATTAATTGAAAAGAAAACCGGCAAATCTTCTTCAGAAATACCGTAACCGTCATCGTAAACAGCAACCGTTTGACTGTTTACCAATTCAACGGTAACTTGATCCGCAACGTCAAGGGCGTTATCGACAAGCTCTTTCACAACCAGATTTGGTATCTTGTTTCTTGTTACACCTGCCTTTTGACAGAGAGTGTCGATATTCCCGAACAACTTCCAATCCTCACGAATAAACATTTCTAACCCGTCCTTTCTCAAGGTATCATTTGATACCATTCTACCATATTTAACCACAGCATGTAAATAAAAAAGAGATAGAGTCTATGCCCTATCTCCCTTCGTGTTAACCTACTTCTTTAGTTGTTGCAACCTGTGCGGCTCCGAGATCGATTTCATCCATTGCGATGTTTCGAGAATGTTCAGTTCTCTTCCATGTCTTATTATCCTTAGTGATTAATGCCCACGCGAACAAGGGTACATAAGTGTAATTTAAAACAAATAGACTAACGATGGCTTTAGCTATGCTAGATACTTTTTTCTTTGCGTCAGAAGCGATAGTATAAATAATGTACAACATATTAAAGGTTAGTAATACTAGCCAAATGTGTAATGGTATCATTGATTTAATACCACTAAAATCTGCAAAATAACATACCCAAGTTACAATTACAGTCAGACTTCCCAACACGATCTTCCCTGGATTTATTAAGTACAAAGCCCCATCGAACGCTCTAAGGTCTAGTTTTGTCACAAAGCGCTTCATGAGAGGAAGTGTGTATTTAAAACAAACATCCCAATGCCCTCTTGCCCATCTCAATCGCTGAATACAGGAAGCGATGAAGTCAGTTGGCTTCTCATCAAAAATCTTTGCATGATGACTCCATTTTGCTGGCACACCACGCAACAGACATTGCATTGTAAACTCCAAATCTTCTGTAAGGCTTTTCGCTGTCCATCCCACCTCTTGCAGAAGCTTCGTCTCCACACAAAAACCAGTACCACCAATGGCATTACCCAATCCCAATCTTGATTTTGCGAGTTGCCAAGAGCGATTCATATAGTAATAAGAAGTTGCATAACTTAAGGTTACCCAGTTATCATCGGGGTTCTTTGTATCTAGATAGCATTGAATCAGTCTGTCGCCACGTAGCAGATGCTTATTCATTTCTTCTAAGTAGTTGAGTGTTACCAAGTTATCAGCATCGAAAATAGCAATTGCATCATACTTTTCAGTTAAATCATCCCCAATGACATCAATCGCGTATTTGATCCCATAAGGTTTCCCCTTTGCTTCACCAGGCTTGCTTGTGTGTTCAATAACCATAGCCCCTAATTTCCTTCCTATCAATGCGGTGTTGTCAGAACAGTTGTCTGCAATAACACATACCGTATAGAGATGTTTAGGATAATCAAGATTGTTTAAATTTTCAACCAAGTTGCCAATTACGGCTTCTTCATTGTGGGCTGGAATCATAATGAGAAATCTTTTTTCTGGTAACTTACTCCTTAATTTCTTAGCTCGTCCGAAACCAAAAAGGCTAATGAACAACCAATATGCCCAGAAAAAAAGCAAGAACCATTGTAATACTGTAAATGATGCTACAAATACCTGTGTCAATTTTTTATCCCCTTTATAATTAGTAAGTTCCGTTGTCTTTTTCCGTTGTTTGCAGAATCGTGATCTCCAATCCTAGGCCTAACGAATTCAATGTCTTGAGAAGTGTATCTATGGTGTAGTTGGTCCCGTTCAAAACTCTACTGATTTGAGTCGGACTGAAGCCCGTCATTTTAGCTAGCTTTCTGATAGAGATATCTGCGTCTTCTCTTGTTAAGTTAATTACTGCCGCAATACTAGCTTTCTGTTCTTCAAGGGTATGTTTTTCCATGAAATCACTCCTTTTTTATGTATTGTACCCTTATATAGTATCACTTGTAACCTTATACGGTATCATTTGATACTAGGTATCACTTGATACATGGTATCATATATCGGTACGCTAGTAAAGCTAAATTTTTACAAATATCGACTTTAATATAGTTATATTTGCCCACAAAAAAAACCGCCCTTAATAGGACGGTAGACATGGGTTTTTCTATTGTTTTTTCCAAATATAAACGTCTGTGTGACCTTCTAGAATTCGTACATATTTGTACTTCTTCTTGAAACCACGTCTTTGAAGCATACCTTCTAGTTTCTTATTTATAAGGTTTGGGAAAGTAACAATATCGTACCTCTCTTTTAATTCATCAATGAACCTGCCAGCGTTACCCTTTCCCTCCACAAGAGACGTGAACGTAATAATAGTAGCGGCATTCCCTTCGACAATAATATGACCTATAATTCCCTTTGCAAGCTTTGACTGCGAACCTAGGCTATAGTAAGGATTGCCTTTAGCGAATCGGTTTGAGAACGGCAAACGCACCCCACCTTCCTAGTTAAAAACCTCATTTTATATAGTAGAATCACTCCGTTATCTTTCCACGATATAACCACGCTACATGCTTATGACAGTACCCTCTCGCATGTACATGTCTGTCGCAGCCATCATATTTACATATTTTTTGTACGACTTTCTTTGATATGTACAAAGGATCGCCGTACTTCTGATAACTATATAAATGTTTATAGCAATATCCCTTAGCCTTCCGTTCTTCTTCACAGCCTTCGATTTCACATGAATGCTTAGTGTTGACCACTTTTAAGGGATCTCCGTGTCTTCTAAACCTTTGATAATGCATATCACAAAGAAACCGTGCCTTGATTGGATGGTTGCACCCATCGATTCTACACACATCATCCAAGTATTTTGCATCAAAGGTTAATGCATCAATTAATCCTGCTCTACATTTGGGGCATATATTTATAACGTGCTGGTCATCAGCATCGTTTTTTTCACCAGTCTTAACCGCCTTAACTTCTTCACTACTGCCGCATATACTGCAATAGAAATCTGTTTTTTCTAAGTAAAATTTCTTAGACAAGGGATTCACCTTCTACTTGTTGTTAGTTATATTCAGCCTTTCTTTCACTTCAAACAAAAGGTTTTTGAACTCGGTACTCATATACTTATAGATAATCAAGCAGTTAACAACTATAACGCCCAGATGCAAAACATTAATTTCATTCTCCAATAACAAACTGAAGCACAAGCTGGCTGAATTACCGGCAATTAGGACAACCATGATCCGAAGAATTATATCTTTATTCATTCTTTGATCTCACGAAGGTTATAACCATTTTGTTCATATCTACCCTCTTTACTTTCCATCCAGCATACAACCATGATTGACCTTGAACTTTGTCTTCTGTGTTAGTCCACCATCGTTTGTCTTTCTTTGACGATGGCGGCAGCTTATCATCAATTATTTCTTCAATCTTAGCGTCCGTTAACGTTATCTCAGACACCTTTGAACACGCTTCTTCAAGGTACTGGTTGAGTGATTGATACTTCTTCATACCATTCTCTCCTTTTAGACTGCATCGAAGTTGTAGTCGTCCAGCTGACGGGAAAACACGTCTCCATCTGTTCTAGAAGGTATTTCTCCCTTCTTATTAGGTAACACAATCCTCATCACTTCTCTATCGCATTCAAAGAATACCTTCATCATTACCGGCATCCCAACTAATATATTATCATACACTTTATTGTTCCCGTATCTAAAACCTTCCTTAACATTTTCGACCGCAACCTCAATAATTGAATGGGCCATTATCGGATTCATGTCTAAAGTAATCTGAAAATCCATATGCGACCAACTTTCAAATACCCCATGCGTGTGATAGTTCGCATGAACACCATCATATTGTGAAGCTGGCACAGCATGCATCAACCAGCCATGCTTTTTTAGCATTTCAACTTCTTCTCTAATCATCTTACTTATATCCATACTGACTAACCCTCCTCAAATTCTGGGAAAACATCACCTAACTCACACCCTAGAAACTCAGCTGCTTTTATAGCATGCTTTATATTTGGTGTTCCATTTTCATAGAGCCACCTATGCACCGTTCTATCGCTAACGCCAATCGCAATACTTAAATCTGATATTTTTATTCCTCTATCTTTCATTACATTAGCAAATCTTCTGTTTTTAATCTTCCATTCACTACGGAAGAATGGGCTACTATGATTTCCATTCTTTCTTTGCTTGCGTTTCTCTTCATGATAAAAGCAGAGATAACCGCCATTACTAGGTTGTCCGCACTCTGCACACCGTCCCTTGGCTCTTCTATCTCTGCGCAATTGAGTCATTTTCTTTGCAGAACTATATGACAAAGAACTCACCCTCTCAAAGCTTGAATTTACTTTGCTTTTTTCATTCCAGCCAGTTTAAATTCATAGTGATCGCCCTTATACCTGATAGTAGAGGTAGGATCGAAAACCTTGTTATAGATATCAATGTTCATGTTGTAGTAACCATATATAGTATCAGTTCTATCCAACCCAAATTTATGGATTCTCAACATTGGTTTTAAAGTAAGGTGCCTTTCTTCGTCAATCGGTATCGTAATACTTAGATCGAAAGGATTGAGAACTTTATTTTCAATTTCCGGTTCGTTCCATCGCAATCCTGGGTTATTTCTAATAATAACTTCCCCTAGATACAGCCCTAACATTATAGACATTGAACCGTCTAGTTCTGTTTCATTCGGAAATTGCTTATTAATAAATGATTCTATCCTTAGTAAGCTTTTAGGCGAATAGTCTAGTTCTAACGAAAAGGCAGCTGATAACCTTTGTATTCCCTCGCCCAAATTCCCAATTAATTGATCCATAATTTTACTCACTTTTAGTCAACTCCTAGAAGGGATAATTAGTTGAAGCAAGAAAGACGTTCAACAGTATCAGGCACCAATACATAACAGTCAATCTTCTGTAATATCTTATGCGGTTAACAGGCCTTGAAACTTCTCCTTCAGGCATCATAGACTTTATTTTTTCGTATGCTATAGTTGCCTTATGCAGATATTCCTTATGCTGTTTATAAATAACCCTATGAACTTTAAAATAGAGCACCCATATTCCTATTCCGACAAAAATATTTGAAAAGAAAGAAGCGATATCAACAAATCTGCGGAAACTCGGACTTTCAACGAAGGTGCTTACAATAGCAAGAATTAGAATAAGGATAGAAAATGCGACAGCGGCTACAATAAATGAAAAGTATTTCCGAGCATCAAACGTCTGGTCTTTAGCCATGGTGAAGTAGCTCCTTAAAATTATGTTTTTATTCTTTATAATGCTTTTCTACTAGTGAAATAAGCTTTTCATATTCCGACGCACAGTGCATGAGCGCTGCGTTATTTATTTCTGTGAAAAGGTTCATTCGTTCAATATAGCGGTCTATTTCTAACGCTTTCTCTCTAATATCTGTATCAAGGATGTGCAGACCATCATAAATAGCTGACCTGACCTTTTGATACTCTTTCATGTTCATAATAGTCCCTTGCCCATTATACTCTAACGCTAAAGACTGCCCATGCATCTTTAATATCTGGTTATACACCTTCATTTTATTTTCCTTGAGCGTTTCCTGCTTAGCTTCTTCAGCATCTTTTAGCTGAGCTTTTCGTTGCCGATCAAACGTCCTTGATTGATACCAATTGGCGATGACTACACCGATTACTGCGCCCCCTGCACCCATTGCTCCGCTGATAATTGTTGATATTGCTTCATTCATCTACTGATCCACCTTTTTGACCTAGTAATTTAAGAAGAAATCTGACATCCTCTTTATAGAAAACGTAATACTGCAAAGTTCCTGCTGTATCAACGCCTGGTCGATGTTCTAATTTATCTTCTATTTCCTCTAATCGCTGTTTTACATCGCCAGCTAGCTCACTGTCATACACTTTCAAAGTGTTTGAGTGAATAGATATTCCCTCCTCGTGACAAAAAGGGCATTTAATATTCTTCAGTGATTCGGCTATTGAATCAATTGGTTGTGGCAGTTCTAAATTAAGATAGAAGTCATGACCCGTACCACATGTGAATTTATGAAGATTCATGTAGTCATCCCCCTCTCAACTAAACGAGCAAAACCTTTATGAACGCACTCTTCTGCATCGCTCCTGGTTGTCCATCGATGATCCCCTACGTTTGCAACAAAACTACCATATTTAACATCGACCAGTAATTCAATCTGGACAAATCCAAGTTTTTCATAGTATTCATCAGTGTAATTCTCTACTATCATATCCTTAAATGAATCAGCTAGGACCATATCATGCAGTCTGCTATGCGCTCCTGAGATATGATCTATTTTCTCTTTGTTTCCTTCAGTCTGACAAAGAAGCAATAGATGGTCTATGGCACTGAATGCTTCATGGAGAAGTTGTTTTTGTTCATCTGACCACTGAATATCCATATATCGCCTTGCTCTTTCTAAATTATTCACACCTGATCCTCCCCATAAAAACTATCGTAGGCAATTGAGGTATCATGCGCATGCTTTATGACACTGATAATACCATCTATTAATTTGCTTATATCAATATCACAATCCTTAACCGCTGTTAATGTCTTTAAATTTGGTATTTGTTCCGCTGCCGACAACAGATCATTCTCTTCAATTAGCCTTATTGCTTCATCGGTTATCTTGTTAACTTCGACATCTTTGTATTTACCACTTATAACTCTCAGTTTTAACACTGCGGAATTCGTACTGAGCAAATAGTCCATCTCTGCTTCTTCTTTAGCTTCCAGTTCTCTGTATTTCAACATTATCGTTATCTTCCCTTTCTGTTAAAAACTATGTTTTATCCTAACTCCGTCAGGTTCTTCTCATCCCATTGCAATACTGGCTTTTGTAATGCTAATGATATTCTTTCCAGAGTCGTCTTCAAATCTTCGATTGATTCTTGATTCAATGGGTTTTTATCTTTGATAAAGCTGTGAGCTACCCCGTTGTCGTCATAGTATACTTCACATACTTCAAACACTTCTTCGCGGTCTGTCTCAGGACCAACGCTATATTTAACAACTCTGTAATCCCATGCCATACTTAGGTGCCACTCCATTCGTCACTAATGTCTTGTGCGTATTTTTTAATATCAACTCCTGTAGTGAATGCCAGTAATTCAGCTATAGCCGAATCACTGCTATCTGGACGGCGTATGATATCACTTACATATGTCACATTATAATCAACAGAATCAAACAGCCCATGCGGAATGTCATCTGACTCGCCTAGCCACATTCTAAGACGATAATCTATATAGCTGCCGTCCTTCAATGTTATCCAATAATGTGGCGCAACTGTTCTGCCATTTAATTCAACATAGCCAGTAGAGATAAAATGTACCACTCCTGCATCCTGAAGGATTCCACTTATTAGCCTAGTCATACCATCACATTCAAGTTCGATTACACTATCTAAAGGACTAAGTATTTCAGAAAGAGTTTTCATGGCAGTCAACTCCTATCTTTAATCATATCCTCAATCATATTAATCTTAATAAATTCCTTTTTATAAGCTTCATAATCATCACCAAATAAATGGCGAAGTTCTTCGGAAATCTGGCCTATCCCCGTCAGAAGTTCTTCTGCACTTTTAAAATCCTTAGTCATGCCAGGGAAGTCATTTATAAAATCAAAGATCCTTCCCTTATACTTGTCATAAACATGGATATTGCTGAACAGTGACCCAAGTACGTGTTCAATCATTGGTTCAGGTCCCAAACCTTCAGGCATTACATACATCGCTTCAATGGATTTGCCTTTATAGGTTAGCTTTGTTTTCCAGTACTCCATTTCATGATCAGGTGCAATTTTAGGATTTTCCTCTACTGATCTTGTTGATTCCAACTTGACTTTGCGCTTCATTCGTTCTGCTTTATCAGACAACTTGGAAAGGTCGTAGTAGTTAGGTATCTTTTTCTTCAATTATTATTACCCCTTTTTAACAGAGCCTTTCGGCCTTCCCTTACCCCTTCTAGGCTCTGGTGATAGCGCGTCTTCAAGACTCCAATGGAGCTTGTTTACTCTGTAAATAAATGTGTTATAATTAACGCCTGACTCTTCGCACAAGTCGTACAAACTTTTGCGCTCAGACCTCATTTTCTCTATGATAATTCTATCTTTCTTAGTGAAATGTTCGAACTCCTCATACTTGGAATACCTGTCAATCGTCTTCCTAATCGATACGCCAAGAGCTTTATCAATTTCCCTCTGTAGTTGCAACAACCCTTCTCTATTCAGATGGTCAATGATGTCTGGAAATAGGCCAACAATAGTTTGGATAGATAGATTCTCTACACCCTTCTTGCAATCCTCCACCAAATCTTTTCTGTTGGTCATAGCTGTCACCTACCTCATAGATTTTCACTTTGTTGGTTTGTAATAATTCAAAAGTGATTCAATTCCCTTCAGAGCGCCGTTCCCTAAACTATTGTAATAAGCGACATGCTTGCTTACGCTATCCATAGCCCTATAAAACTGTTGTTCACCATACTCTTCCCTGATCATTCGAAGGAAATAAGCGGCTACGTTCATTGTTCTACGGTACTCTTGCCCATCCATCATTTTTCCGAAAACATGTATGTAAGCCAAGGCTGAGCCGCCATTCATACCAGACTGCTTGTTTACTTGATCCATGGCAACGCTAAGCAGGATTTCATTGTGATAAACTTTTTTAGAATACTGATAAACAACCTGAATCATTTCTTCAGTAATCGCTTTTCCCACAATTATCGCTCCTTATTTCATTTATTAATGCCTAGCTTCTTTCCCCATTTGCGCAGGATTTCATATGCAGCCGCTGTCGTCTGACTCTCAATATTTTTACTCTTACCATATTCTAGTATTGCATCAAGAGATGTTTTAAGCACATCACCAATACCGTTTGTTTCAATTTTCACTGGAATGTCAGCGGATAAATCGCCGTACTTCTTCATATATTCATCCTGAGAAATATATTCCCCTTTAAAGAAAACAGACGCGATATCGCACATACACAACAAAACAACTTGATCGGTGTTGAATATGTCCTTTTCGCAGTAGTACAAAAAGTATGGGTGCTTTTCCATGACGCACTTCACCCACTCTCTTACTTCGGGTATCACATACACTTCTTCTGGTACATCATCATAATCGAAGCCAATTGCTATGCAATGCGAATGATAGTCCATAGAATTTTCTAAGGAAACAATAATCTTTGTTATACCTGAAATATCCTTATTACGCACTGTTTCTTTTGAGATGATTTCCTTGAATATTACTGACATAAGTTCATCATTCCTTAATTTTAATTTATCAACGCATTTAGGCCCATAGAATTAAAATCGATTTCGCATTGACACTATATCCAGTAAAGCTTCTCCTCCGTTTTTTCCCAAACACCTTCAGGATTAGAAACCGAATAAAAGTCTTGATCAATCAGATCCAAATCACCTGATTTATATTTATCCAACCATAAATCTCCAACGTGATACAAATCTTCTAACCTGTCTCGATTGTTTGCGCGTAGTTCCAACTTACATACGCCCATTTCTCCAAACCCTCGCATATACAATTGAACTTTATATTGATTGAAGAGTAATGGAGATACATAAACAAACACACGCCCAGCAACTTTTTGATACAGATTGAATTTTTGGTTGTAATGCCAACCCTGTGTATCTGGATCATAGCTGTCCGCTTTCAAGCTCTTTCTAGCAACTTCACTTTGCCCTTCTTGTTGATGTATCTCTTCTATGTACATGTTGCCCAGGACATGCAGAAGTTGACGCTCATCTGCTAGCACTTCCTCTTCTTCTCCATTAGGTGATTCTTTAATCTTATTTTCAAGAAATACTGTGGGTGCGCTATAAGGACCGAAGGTGGCAGCGCATAAGTTGCGCCAATTGCCTAATGTGCTGTCTTGACCGATAGAAAGCTTCTTCAATACCCATTCCTCCTGTAAAATCATTAAGGTATCTCAGCTATCAAGATACCTTAACTCTTGTTAAAATCAGCTTTTTATTAAACTATTACCCATTTGAGCGAAGAATGAGTATGGCTTTTTCAAATTGTTTTATTTGTTCGTTAATATAATCGCTCTTAACAGCTTCATTTTCTTCTTTAAGGATCGATAACTGTTCTTCTAGTAGAGTTACCGGCATCTTCATAGAATCATCTTTGATTTTTTTGAAAATTTCAGAATTCTCAATTGAATACTCAATGAAGGATATTTCTTCTGAAGACAGTTGATCCCTGCTTAATTCGATGAAAGAATAAATAAACTCAGGATGTTTATCTAATACTTTCAACAACTTAGCAACTGATGGGTTTGGGGTAGAGATTTCTGCTTCATACCTTGTGTATGTTTTTTGCCCTAGTCCTAAAACCTTAGCAAACATCACTTGTGTTAAGTTGAATTTCTTTCGAATAGCTTTAATTTCCTCAGTGGTCAAACTCATGTCTCTATTCACCCCCACCCCAACAAAGTAGAACCTACAAGGTCACTGAATGTCTACCAAGACCTCTAAGTGTTTAATGACTTTATTAGCTCCTTGCACGTCATTTAACGTTTTACCGTGCGAAGAAATGCTCTTACACATTTTTTTAAATCTATCAGTGGGAATGGTGATCTTCAGGGGGATTTGCGGTAAATCTTCTAATCTTCGAACGCCTTGTTCAAGAATTAATTGGTCTGGACTCAATTTCTCGCCAACAAACAAGCTTTCTACATCCATTATACAAGCTAATAGCAATCGATCTAACTGGCCTTCGGTACTTATGTAATAC
Source organism: Paenibacillus sp. LBL (assembly GCF_029893715.1). Taxonomy (NCBI): domain Bacteria; kingdom Bacillati; phylum Bacillota; class Bacilli; order Caryophanales; family Paenibacillaceae; genus Paenibacillus; species Paenibacillus sp. LBL. Next base: position 83,201 of record NZ_JARXYU010000015.1, read on the forward strand.
AAAAGATATGGGAGCTTTTCAAACACCATGCCTACCCATTGTCTTATTTCTTTGATCTCATATACTTCGTCTGGTATATGATCATATCCACTAAACAAAGGAAGAACCCTTTGCCGCGCTGATTTTCCCATCGTCTTCCTGCAATCGTGAATCAATGAAACAAAATTATTAATGTTTAGTGACTCGATTTCTTCTCTTTCAATAGTAGCGAAAACATTGCTTTCCAATTTAGTAACATTCATTCTTGAGATTCCTTCCTCTTCATGTCTAAGACTGAATCATAGTAGACTGTTTTGATCAAATTCAGAATAAGGAAAACCCCTGCCCCTACGAGTCCAAGCACTAACACAATTGATCTTTCATATGTTGCCGATTTATAGGCTACAACGAACATCAAAGGAATGGCTAATAGATAGAAAATGTACTTCAGCTTAAAATATTCCCTCCACAAAAGCCCCACCTCAATGTAGCAACGAATTGTTATCGCGGCAATAGGATATCCCGTAATTTGTTTGGAGATAAAACAAAACATCACCGTAAGAACTGAAGTCCTTAACGGTGTGAATAGTTTCTGCTTGGGTTTCGCTTAGAATCTCTGCAAGAATGTTATCAGTCATGGATTTGTGAACCCTAACCCCTTTTAAATCAACCAATTCACCCATATTATAATTGTATCCGTATTGGGTTAACAATGCTAGTATTAATTTACTATCGAAGGCCTTCAGGTTCACTGTATGAAACTGCACTAAATAGGAGTTTTCAGCATCTAAAATATTTATCACATTAAATATTTGATCCCCCAAATTATTAACGTATTGAAAGTCCGTTACCTTCTCCCAGCCCATTTATGACCCTCCTCGCCCTGGCAACGCCTGAAGCTTGTTATTATACTTAAAACCATCAATAAAGCTGATAAACTCTTCAATAGCAGTGGCATCTGCTTGCTTCGATAATGTGTTAATGCTAACAAGTGACTGATGTATAAAATCCCGCAATGACTCTTCAGTATGGACAGCATTCATAATTGAATAGATCAATAACAAATAGCCGTCTTCCTTTTTCAACTTCAATTCATCAGGAGTCTTCATTCATAACACCACACTCTTTTATATTAATGGGCTACATTCCCATTCTTCTACAACTAATTCGCCAAATTTATTATACATTTGAATGCCAGTAATTGTTTTGTCTTCTTTTAGGAAGTATTGCTTTGCCTTATCAACTTCCTCAATGGACAATTCCCTGCTTATCATGTTTCCGTCTTTAACGTCAATGTATGTTAAGAATAAACCCTGTTCTAATTCATAACGAAACGATCTTTCTTTGAACAAAACGTTCCTAGCTTCTCTAAACCTATCAATGGCAGCAACGAAAACTGGACTTTCCTTTTCAATACCATCATGATGAAGTTGAACTATCAAGTCATTACTCTTCCTAGCTTCGCTTTCTGCAAATGTGTCAATGAATGACCAACTATTTAATTTGCTGACGGGAACCTTTCTAACCTTTCCATTGATTAGATCGATCAGGGTGAAATATGGCATGCCGTCAGTATCAAGTTCTTTCACAATATAAGGCCTGAATCTGCTGTTGACTTTTGCGCTTATCTTTCTCCCTAAGAGATTCGTAGCTGTCATGGTACCTGTTCCTTTCCGTTGCTGTTGTTAATGGTTTGTTATAAGAAGCGTTTTATTTTTATCCTTTCACTTAAAGCCCAATAAACTCTCCCTTGTTCAGCTTGTCAATTTGCCATTTGTGAATTATGAGATATTCCAACAACTTAGTGACTGTCTTTGTTATTCTGTCCTTTGACTTTTTGAAAAAATCGTATACATATTCCTCTTCGATATCGGCAGTCTGAATGAAATGGAATATATTTATGTTCTCATTCGACTTGAATGGTGCACATCTGAAGAGGTAACTGATCATATACGCAGCTGAAGCGCATTCCAATTTCTTAGTAACTTCGTCTGTTATTCTTGCATTTATTCTTGCGTGAAGTATTTTACTAGCCCATTCATATACCAACAGGTTGAAACGAGATACAACAGACTGTCGCCCGTTTATCATGATGGTCAGATTAGTCCTTTGATTAATTGATTTACTCAAGTAATCAATATCTGGGTCATTGTCAACCCTAACCTTATAAGGGCAAAGCTCATAAATACTTTTCTCTTTGAATAGCAGATATGTTTCTGATACATTAATACTTCTGTCTTTTGATAATTCATCGTCAAAGTATGATTCCTTATGAACGATGTTTGTAATGATTTCCTTCCTCAGATACCAATATGATTCCTCAATTTCTTCCATGGTGTCGGACAGCATAAGTAACTTACTCAATCTCAAGCACCCCATTATGTTTATCATTTCATTAGCATGTGTAGAATAAGCCTGCTAAGTTGCAGGCTTATTCCTATTTCTAAACTACTTGGACACGGCTGCCTTCTTCATAAACTTATCGTAGTGGCTTGTCAATGCTTCTAACCGTTTCTTAACATTATCAGCCTTGTTGGCGCTATGCATAGCGGCGTTTTTGTAGGCCAGTTGTTTGTCATAGTCATCAACAAAGAATTTCTTAACCCAAGCATAGAAATCTGCTGGTTTAACCTCCCCATCCGAGGATTGCTGTGCTCTAATCGCCATCAACCAAACCATAGGGACGTGTGTCTTACGGAGTGCGTTAGTGCGATACTTCTCTTCCAACATCTCATAAGCATCATTCAAGAGCCGCACACCTGATAACAAATGAACCTGTACTTCGGTAGGCACTCCCGTTTCACGGAGATGTTCCTTCACAAACTTTGTAAGATCAGGCATCGTCAAGCTACTCATTGGTTCCATCAGCAATTTAATGGTGTGGAAGATAATCTTTTCATCTTCGCTGTTTGCACGTTGCTTATCGCTCAGCGTAATGTATTCACTAACGAACGTTTCCTCTGAAAGCTTGCGAACAAAGTCCATGGTCTTCTCTGACGCTTCAACTCGTAAAAGATGGAACTTAGTCAAAGACGTTCCGCTGTTTAGATTGGTGAATAACTGTTCAATTTCCTCTTCGGTCATATTTTCATGGATGACCAAAGTGATTTCCTTCATATCAAACAATTGCTGTAAGTGTTTTGGCAAATCTTCATAGTGCATGCCGCCAATTTCGATTCCGAAGATAGGTGGCGTGGACTTATGTAACTTTAGTTCATTATTACGGAACTTATGAAGTGTAGTTCTACGTTGCAACCCATCGAGCAGTTCAATTGCGCCGTCAGCGTTTTTGTGACCAACGATAGGTGGAATATAGAAGTTGTAAATCGCGCTGTACACCAACATGGATTGCTGATAGTTTGTCCAAACAAACTTTCTTTGGATTGACGGGATGTTGAAGGTATACATGTCAGTGCTAACGAGAGTCACAACGTTCAATGTTTTCGTCCAAGATTCCATCGCCGTTGTACGGTTTGTATTAAGAAATCCGTTATCATCTTCGCCTTCGTCCAAATCATCTTCACCTTCATCAGAATCACCTGACTTTGGCTCCTGTGATTTATCGTCTTCTTCTACAACAATCCCACCACCGTCTACCGTCAGAGCAGTTTGCCCTTCCTTTTGAGCATCGCCATCATTCTCACTTGATCCGTTCTCATTGGAAGCTGTGCCTTCATCATCAACTGGCGCTGATTCAGTTGCTGTTTTCCCTTTAGCTCTGTTGCTGGCAGCTTTAAGCGCTCCTGAACGTGGGTTCCCTTCCTTCTTAACCGTTTCGGGTTTGCCTTCCAATTCTGTTACTGGCTCCTTTACCAAATCCTCCTTGCCAGCGCTTGCCGCCTTCTTTTCTTCTTGCTTCTTCTTATTCTTGAGAACTGACATATTATTTCCTCCCTATGATAAATTCAGTCGAATTTTGTAACCCTATATAGTATCAATTGATACTTCTATTTTACGTTATATCTATTTTCTTGTAAATACTTTTTCAATTATTTCTTGTTATAGTTCTTTCTATTACTTCTCCAACATCCATTACTGCTATCCGTTCGCTACCTCTATATACTTCGATACTGTATGCCCCATACTCCTTCATTATAGTGGCTAATTCTGATAATACAATGTCACTGCCTGCCGGTGTGAACGGCTTTTCTTGTTTACCCTCTGTTGTATGAAGTATAACTTTATATTGATCTGCCAAAATGTCTTCTCCTCCCCATCATATAGCTCTATAATCTCTCGCTGCCAACCTATCTTTTAACTGTATTGCCAAACCTTTAAGCTCTGAAGCTTGGGCGGACACGTTTTCTGCCGCATTTATCAAATAACAAAGTTCAACGATTGCATGATCTGCTTCAGCCTGGCTGTTAAAGTTGCCTTTTCTGATATTCATCAGCAAGAAATCCATTTGAATTTGCAAATGCTCCATACTATTTTTCATTTCAATTTGCTTTAAAAGAATATGAGTATAACCATCATACTCAGTTTGAATTATAGGAGTAGTCATTTTATTTATGTACCTCCAAATCAGAATATTTAGCGATATGACCGCATTTGTTTGTCCAAGTATCAACTGAATAGAATTCCCCATCCTCGCAAAATTGCTTAACCTCTGGTGTTCCCATTTCCTCGCCGCACACAGGACAATTCCATTTCACTAAAATAGACTTAGTGCCATGAAGCCAACCCTCTTTATCTCGATTCGGCACTGTAACTAATTTGAATCCTTCCATAGATATGAAACTACCCCATTTCACATAAAAGTTATCAATCCCGTTCCAGCACAATGTTTCCCTGTTCCTGCACAGCGTTTCTGTTATATATGCATAGTCACTCGTACAAATTCCTTAAGTCGGCAGCCAAGTTGCTCAAATGAACTATTAATTCCATTTCTGTAATCGTACCTTCTGTTTGTTGAATTTCAATTAATGCTTCAACTGTGTTGTCAATTAGCGCGTCTCGATACTGCGCTTTGACAGACTTCAGAGTTGATTCTAGTTGTGACTTCTGATTTTCTAATTTTGTTTTTTCTAAGTTTATCGCTACCAATCTGCTCAATGTTAGTTGCCCCTTTTAACCCGCCTTTAGGGAAGGCGGCTGTTATAAACTTGCTCAAAGTTATCTTTTATTTAGAGTAAATCGTTTCTAACCCCTTACAAGTGTTAGTGGAATCGAAGATAAATTCAAACAATGTGCCATCGATTTCCAGGGTGCGTTCATGCCACCTGTGTTTAATTTCATAACCCTCTAGGTATTCGCTTATTAAGAGCTTAGTTTCATCTTTCTTGCTTTCATTGTCCACACAATATCTAACTTGTTTCTTGATGAACTTGTGCCATTCCACGATTCCACCCTCTTAATATTAGCTCATAATTTATTTAATATTTGGATCAATCCTAATTGAATTAATCCCTTCACCTTGCTCTACAATTTGGTTTTCTGAAATTTCAATCTCAATATTTATAGTAGTACCTGAGATTTTCCTTGCCCAAAATTTTTCTCCAAGTTGTGACAATTCTAATCCTGATTGTGAAACAAAGACTTTCAAAGTTAGCCCTCCATTCTAAATGGAACTCACAATTTGTTACTTGCTAAATAATCTTGAAAAGAACCCTTGTTTCTTTGGTGGAAGCTGCTTCATTTGAACTGTTTCCATTTTCAACGTCTTCTTTTTGGGAACTTGTCTTAAATTAACCACTTTGCCTTCTGTATCTTGATAATTTACAACGCTTCCAATGCTGAGGTTTTCCGATTGATCGTATAGACACGTCTTAATCAGATCACTCCATTGATATTCATATCCACCATCTGTTGACCACTGATTTCTCCATATCCGTATATCACATACATATTCATTTCCATCTTGTAATGGCATTTGTTCTTTCTTCATTCCAATTACTTCAACAATATTCTTATATTGCATTTTTTCTTCTAGAACTTCGTCAACAGTTACAACAGTACCTATTACAGTTCCACCTGTACCTACTTTACATACTACTTGATTTCCAATTTTAATCTTAAATTCATGAGCATTTTTGAAATGATACACTCGCGTTGAATTGTCAAATAAGCTAGGCAATTCTACTCCTACTATTTGAACACTATGCATTTTATATTCCTCTCTCTCTCAATAAAAGATTCGTTTTATCGTATTATAAAGCCTCTATCTCATTAGATTCTCGTTCTTTTGCAACTACTTCAAATAGTTCAGTAAATTTGTTTATAGTAGTTGTTAAATGTTGTACTGCACTGAGAATCAAGACGGGATCAACAGTATTATCTGTGCAGCGATAAGCAAATGCTTTACCGATATTATAGTAAATCCCCAATTCTTTTTGAGGTGGGCCTTTTTTAAGCAATTCTGCATACTCTTTTTGGGTCTCTGTGCAACGAGCAAGATCAAATCGAATTGAACTACATCCCACATAGTAGTAATTCATAATTTTGTTCTTCACTGTTGAATCGCCCAATACAGAAAGAGCCGCAAAATCGATTCCGAAAGTAGTTAAGTATAATAATTCCTTACTATACGTCTCTTGTGATATCGCTTCATTTGGCTTCAGCTCGGATTTACAATATTTAATTGCTTCCTTCCCGATATCAAACCCCATCTTTTCCCATTTGTCTCCACCTAAATTAATCGGCCCATTAGGAGCTACCGAGGGAATCTCTCGTTCGTCTAAATCTCTCCCTCTAGACATCAAATAAGAAATGAACGATATGATTGCAAGAAGACCTATTCCAGCCAGTATTGAACCCCATCCCCACTCTGAATATGTAAGTGTTGTTAATAATATTGAAGCAAATATTCCAAACCTCAATAATCTTCCAGCCCAGGTCATCATTTCTGTCCCTCTTTTCTAATTAATTCTACATCCCATTAAGTATGAACCAACCTTCCAATCTGTTGTCTGTACCCCTCAATTTCACCCAATGAAAGCTATTTTTATCAGTTGTTAGCCGAATATATTTTATGTAATAAACTTTGATAACCTGGGTCTCTAAAGTCACAATCGCTTAATCTGTCAGCCTTGATAAATATTCTGATTGTATCGTATTTATCACCATTAACAGTGCATCGAATATAGGAATCTTTGTTACGATTAGAAATTTCAGTTAGATGCGGCAACCCGCTGAGCTCTGACAATTCTTCAGCAGTGAATGTTTGTACTGGGAAGTCAATATCAACCCTAAGTCTATTTGTAGAATAGATTTTCCCTATCCTAACTCTGTCTCTCCCCCATTTGACAACTTTTTTATTATCAATTCTGTATTGACCTGGCTTTTCAGAAACTACTTCCAGTCCCAATTCATTGAGTATACCTTTTAGTTCTATAACCTTTCTTGACACTGCTTCACTCATCAATAATACCTCCTCATGTTACGATCTATTTGTTATTCACTCTTTTCCTCGCAAAATGCAATCCGTAATTAGATGTCGATCTATAGAAGATATCTACGGTTTGCCCAATTTTAACATCTGGATTTCTTTGGCTTCCCGATAAGATAAACCATTCGCCGCTTTCACCTTGATAGTATTGGGATAGATTATTTACTCTTATTAGATTAGCCTTTTCGATAAATCGCTCCCCGTTGTTATGTAAAGAGTTGGTTATTTCTAAGGACAACTTTTTCAAATTAGCGACTGTATTTTCTGCCGCATCCCAGTTCTGTTGAAACAACTGTTCTTCTAATTCTGATCTAAGGTGAAAGAATTTGTCCTTTAATTTATCTGGGATAGTCGGGTCATCTCTTTTAATTTTCATTACTAAGCCTATCCTTTCCAAACGATTGCCCGACAAGATAGAATGCCAAGGTCATACTAAGTAGTTCCTTGATTTCCTTTTCTTCTTCCACGGCAATTAGTTGTTGCATTTGTTGAATTACATTTTCTTCACGATCCATAGTTACAACCCCGTTTCGTTGAAGTGAATCTGTTATACGTTTACTTCACCGGCACCCTTGCACACCTTGCAAACATAATCGTATAATATAAGCTGGCTTACCACCGCCGACATTACCGGCATATAGCGTAACTGATCCGTTACCAAAGCATTCTTTACACTCTTTTTTAGCCATTTTTATACCTTCCTTCCTATTCACCATTTGCAACCCATATTCCTTCCTTGACTTAACCATTAGCCTTCTCGCAGCTCATCTGTTATCCATTGAGTTTAGAGAATAAATCCCCTTGATTCTCTTTGGTTCCTGTTATATTAACATCTATCTCGTAATTCAAAAACTTTTCCTGTTCTTCTGGCACCAATTGGCTGAAGTATAGATATTCTGGTTCGTAGTATAGAAATTCTGGTTCGCCTTTGCTAGCCTGATCTGTTAAATACAGTATCTTATCTTCTTTGAATTCCTTTAGAGCGTTAAACATGTTTATACCGTCAATTAAAACACCATTATGGAATGTAAGACTACCTACCTTATTGCCATACATAACGCTATCTATGAACATCGTTTTCTGTACAGGGGCCCATTCTGTTGGAACTTGAATACCTTCCCCTCGATGCACTACATTGTCACTCATTTTTACAATTTCAGAAATTGCTAATTTCGTTGTCATCATCAAATCAAACACTTCCTTAGTTTCTTTTAATATACCCCGTTACATCACAACGTTTCTCTGTTCTAACACAGCGTTTCTGCTATACGTTCATCTCATCTTGCGACCTGGAAAATCGTATTTATCAATATGTTCCCTAAATCCTTTATAATCAGTGACCCATGTTGATCCGCTTTGGTTATTCGTGAAAATATATTGTCTTCCTTCTTCGGTGTATGCGGCTCCTTCATAGACATAACCGCCAAAATCATAACCAATCATATTAGAGTATCGTTCTCTTTTAACCTTTTTACCAATGTTTTTTCCACTTGCATATGTAACACCGTCACTAGCAATGTTATCGATGTTGTATCTCACAGCATTCTTCCCCTTAAGTTTCCTTTAATTATCAGTTACTTTACGCCGTTTCATTGTTCTTATACAACGTTTCTGTTATTACCCGATTATGTCAATCCAAGTTCCTCGATTGCTGAAGAGTCATATATAACAACCTTATTATTTTTAGTAGTGACGACTTTAATCACATCTGCAGCCTTGGCAGCCGACATATAGCTCTGCTTCTCCATCACGTAGCTGTAATAGCTCAATCATTTCTCTTACTTTCATTAAATCCCTCCCACTGCACTATTGGTTTGATCAAACAAGAATTTATATGAGATTATAAAATTAATCCAACAGGATCATTTGCATTTCTTGATATTTCATATACTTCAGGTATAAAAATAAATCTCAATCTGTCTTCAACTGGTATGATGTCTGCTACTACTCCATGAAATTCTATGCAATCACCAATAGCAACTTCCTTTGCCTTAACAGTTTTCACCACAGACTCCAACTTCCTCTCCTTATAAAATCACTCTTTTAAGCTGTTAATTTTAATTCTTTTGAGTTAAACAAAGAAGCGATATATTCCCTAAAGCAACGTTTATCAACTCTTGTAACTATGTCACCAGTCCAAGCCCAGAACAAGCTATCCAACCTGTTATACATCAATTTAAATCTATCAGAAGTAATCGTATCTGTTTCGTTAAACACCGTACAAGAATATACGGCAGCATTCATATATAGGTTCTTTTGTTGTTCCTCCAATAGACTTATAACATATTTTTTTCCTTCCACCTCAATAGTATAATGCAATTCTCTATTTCTCTTCATCTCATTACCTCCTGTTATATTCATTGACTTTATTAGCCACCTAGCCGCATTTGCAACGGCTAACGCTCTAGGCTTAAGGCTACTCGACTGTTATACAGTCACCGCCTAGACGGTTATTTTTCATCTAACTGAAATTAGATGATATGTGAAGTATGTGTGACTACCGTTTTTTCTTAGAATCTTTGCAACTTGCTTAGTGCATGTTCCATTGTTAATTTGTTCTACCAGTGTAAAATAGTATTCACTTGTTATTTGATTGCTTGTGGATGCTGGAAAAGTCATAGTTTTATTCCTCCTGATTTATATATGAGTGGATCGGCTCCGCTCGTACTGTGGTGTTGGTTTGTTATTCCCTGGTAATCCCTAAATAAAAATTAGCGTTCAGCCTTTTCACATGTATCATATTTTTCATCAGCATACTTATCTGCGCGCTCCACTGGTGATTGCAAATCCTTACGTTTTCCTGTAATGCCACAATTCACACATTTTACTTCGTAATACAACAACTTACCGCCAATAGCTGAGACTGCGGAAGTCCTTCTGAAATGATGACCGCCAACATACCTGTAATGTTCGACTTTCAAATTCTCATTTTCTTTCATTTCTCATTCTCCATTCTTTTATTAATCTAGCAATTCATTCAATAAATCTTCATCACTCACGGCCTTTTCTGTTTGCTCTTCTTTGATTCCAAGAAATTGCCTTTCCTTCTCGATCTCTTTCTCAATTCCTACAATCCAGACTTTGCGTATTTCTTTTTCGTTTTCTGTCTTAGCATTGTTTAATCGAACACGTTCATTTGAAAGCCTTAGTTCCAAAGCTTCTAGGTGACTGATATCCATCGTTCGTTGTCCCTCACTTTCCTAACATAGTTGCTGTTATGGATCAATAATCAAGAATGCTTCTTTATGTATATCTTAGTTTTCAGAGCAATCTCGGCAAGTTCTAAATATTCCAGACTCAAATCACCTTTTTCCATTTCCATTTCAAACAAGAGATTTTGCAATTGCTCCTGAATCTTACCCATGTCCTTCATGATTTCATCCATGAAAACATACCTCCTTATTTAGAAAAACCCCGTTACAATACAGTGTTGCTGTTATCGTTCCATCACAATGTTTCTTTTCTTATTAAGCTATATCATTTTATATTTCATTCGCAATGACGTTGGAGTATGTCGGCAAGTTCCTGCAATGTATAGACATGCAGTACAACATTGACAGTAAAATCTTCGGCTTGCTTCTGACTCATTTCAAACTCATAACCGTTTAGAGATAAGAATGTGACGGTTGATAAAAACGCCGTTCTCTTATTAGCGTTATGGAAAGAATGGTTCTTAGCAAGTGATTCAAATAAAGCGGCAGCCTTAAGAAAAACAGTCGGATATGCATCTTCACCGAACACTGTTTGTTTAGGTCGTTCTAATGCCGATTCAAGCATGTTCATATCCTTCACACCTGACTGTTCTTGTCCTCCGTGGCTTTCAATAAGAAGATGGTTAAATAAAATTACTTCCTGTATGTTCAGATATTTTGTCATCTATCTTGAAGTCCTTTCAATGTGTCTTTGTATTTATCCATCATCGATAAGGCTTTGTCTAACACTTCGGCCCTGATTCCTTCGGGCAACTCTTCTTTTACGGGCTTCAATATAATATCCCCGTTTTCATCGATAGTGACCATTAGTGGATCACCGGCATTTAGGCCTTTTTCTTCGATAATGTTAGATGGGATAATAACGCCCAAGCTGTTACCGATTTTAACAATTTTCTTTTTGCTCATTCTCAATCACCTCTATTCAATGTTATAACATTATTATAACATTGTTATAACGTTATTGCAAGAAAAACCGCTAAAATCGCGGTTATCCTTTGTACTCCTCTAATGGTATGAATAAATCAATAAATTCTCCTTCGGCAGCCATGCCCGTATTTTTGCATTTATAATAACGCCCTGGCTGAAGGTCATACCCAGCGCTGGCATCGATGGCAACCAGATTCCCACTTGGTTCCTCTGCATAATAGAACCCTTTTTCCTTATCTTTGCTGTAAACTTCAAGAACGGCGGTTTCATCGTCTTTAACTTCGCAATCTGTTATGGCTTCGGCCCGTTCCAGTTCCTTTACAAAACGGCTGTACATGTCAATTCCTATAATCTGATTTTCTTCTCCAATTGCACCAAGTAAAGATTTGATCTGACCTGAAGCCTTTCGAGCTTCTTCTATTATATACTTGATATCCCTGTTATCCTTAAATATATCATAGAAGGATGTTCGACCCTCGTTTAGTAGCTCCTTAGCAGTTAAACCTGTAATTCTAATTCCATTCATGCAAACAAAGACACGTTCTTCTTCCTTCACCCATTCTGCTGTAGAAATTCCACTACCAATGAAACGCCCGAGGTTATAAATATTAGTATGCTTCATTTCCTCTGGTTCGAAACCAATGACGCTGTTATGACGAATGTGGCGTTTTAGGTCCTTTCCTGTCATAAGCTTCTGGGATGTCTTAGTCCTGTCTTCATATCCTTCATGGTTATATCCATAGTTTAATGTTACATTATAAAGTTCTTTATTTTTAATTGAAGGCCAGTCGATTGTATTTCTAAATTCTGTTGCCTGATCTGTTAACGCTTGTTCTTTCTGCTTTTCTTCTTCTTTGACAAACTCTTGAATAAGGTTCTTTAATTCATCTTTGATAGTGCGGCTACCTTTACCAGTCGCCTTGTCGATTGCTTTGCTGTAGCTGAATGGGTCATAGCTTATAACCGTAACATTCACACCTTCACCTGTTATATTGTAAGTGGTGCCGTTGATTCTGGTAACTGTATACATTGTCTGTTATCCTCCTAAAAAGTATCATTTGATACTTTTATTATACTCTTAAATGAAATGGAATAGCAAGTAAAAAACCGCCATAATAGGCGGTTTGATAACTAGTATATTTTTGTTTTTACAATGTCATATTCATCACTGTATTGTTCATTGATTTGATAATAGATATCTACGCTCTTTCCTATAACCCGTTTTTCAAACTCTTGCAACGATTCGCCTTTATTCCCCTGAACATCAATAACCCAGAACATCCCCGATGGATCTTTGACCGTGTAGGCGTAAAATATCCCCTTAACCTCACTGTATGAAACAGTTTCGATTTGTGCGGTGGTCATTGTTATAGGCGCTTCGCCTTTAGGTGTCGTTCCTGTTATGATGTCAATCATTAGCATGATAGTTACTATTATTTTATTCATTCGGTAAAACCTCCGTTTATATTTTGGTTTAATTCATTGCACAGTAATAATGGTATTTAATCTTGTTATTGACGAAAAATGTTCTGATCTCACTAAAACCTTTATCTTTCCATTGGTCATATAATTTACGCGCTTTGTTATAGGCTCTGATTCCTTCAGTATAAATCGTTGGTTCGTTGTTCATGTCGTTCAGGTCCTTCAGTAATACTTTTTTATCATTCTTATCTATCGTTCGATCAATGTTAATTGATACATTGGCGCGGTTGATATAATTAATTTCTCTTTCATTTGGTTCCAATACTTCATTTAAGGTTCTGTTATAGAAGTTATAAATCGTTGGGTACCCATATTGTTCGAATACCTTTTCTAAGCTCCGTTCATTCATTCCGTATAATTCATACGAATTAGAAATGATTTCATCAAATAGCTGGCGATAACTTTTGTTTTCTGTTATATGGTTCCGAATTTCATCGAAAAAAACCGGCATTTGTTCGGCAGCCGTTTTCAACCCTTCGGCAGCTGAAACCGTATCGAGGGTTTGCCCTTCTTTTGGCGACTCCTGCACCGTTCTGTTATAAGGGAATTGAATGATTTTACCCATGTTTATTCCTGCCTTTCACTATGCAATGTGTTTAACATGCATAACGTATTTTAGGTTCTCAAATTCTGATACTGTCATGATTGTCTCAGTGTAAAATATATCCTTTACTAGCTCATATAGTTCGATGCCGCGACTTTCGAAATATTCTAAAACCTCCTGAGTTGTTTCGTTGACTGAAAAAACAATCCCGTTTGCTTCTTCGAACCTGTTTGGATTGGTGGATATCCTTCCTTTCAGCATTTCTTCGATAACTTCAATAGTTAAATGTCTCACTGTTAACCCTCCATGTAATCTAATTAAAATTCATATTTTAAGGCAAATAGAGCCTTTAAAAACGGCTCTAGATGCCCATTTGCTGTTATACCTCTATTCCAAGTTCCTTCAGTTCATTTGGATACATTAAATGCATTACCTTGCTACAATTGATTAGCTTAACTTGAACGTTACGTAACCCGTGAATGTATTTAAACATCTCTGCCCAGCTGGTCCATAAGGAAGCATCAATAACCATTGTTCGAAAACCGTTTCTATTTATCATTGCATTACATGACGGGTCAAACCCATCTCCTCAAGTTCCTCGCCGTGCCATAATTCAAAGAGGGCATTGCAATTAATCAACTTGACATAGATTTTTGAAATCATCAGGTTCCTTACATACTGGATCAGGGCTTCCCAATCCCCCCAAACTGTAATATCAATAACTACCATAGAATTATTCTCCTTCCCTTTTGCTTATTGTTTCAATAGCAAGAATGATATTTTCTAATCCATAGTGTTCGATAGGGTCAACATCAAACCGCAAAGTTTCATCATAAAACGGTTCGTAAATGCATTGGCCTGATTCGCTTTCAAAAAGAATGCCTGTTTCATCGTCTTCTATGATGTTGTTACGAATATATTCGTATCCAATTTCTATTACATACGCCAAGAAAATTTGTTCGGCTATATCTTGCGGCAGACGTTGTGAAAGCTCATTTTGAACTAAGCTTAAATTAACCGTGTTAATGTCTACGCACCAGAACGCTACTTCCTCGCCTTCCATTACTTTGTAACCACAAAAACAATCCTCATTGAATCCGATTGAAACAAGCTTACCGCCGTTCTGAATTTTTGCATAATGTACTACGCAATGCCCGCCTGTGTCCTCTGGGCGAATCTCTAGAATCTTCATCATATTATTTTCCCCTTCCTGTTAAACCGAATTGTAATAAATCCTTATATTCCTTTGTTTTGCGTTGTGTCTGGCTTAGAGCAATTAAAAGCGCTGATCCGTCCCAGAATAACGATTCGTCACCGTGAATCATTGTACACGCTTCGTCATAGCTACAAGCTTCCATCATGACAGCATCGCTAGAATACCAAAGGAAATAATTAATGCCCATTTCAAGGGTATTAATGGTATCAAATTCATTCAAACAATACTTATCAATGTAACAGCCGTCACGGTCGCAATCCTGCGCATATTCCAAAGCAGTAACGCGCACTGTTTCGGCTTCAATTCC
This sequence comes from Paenibacillus sp. LBL, assembly GCF_029893715.1. NCBI lineage: Bacteria > Bacillati > Bacillota > Bacilli > Caryophanales > Paenibacillaceae > Paenibacillus > Paenibacillus sp. LBL. Next base: position 98,255 of record NZ_JARXYU010000015.1, read on the forward strand.
TGCAACAGTTATTCCATACTTTTGGTTCAGGTGTTCAACGGCTTTTTTCATCCATTCATTTTCATTAGTAAATAGGTTCCTTCCATTCTGGTGCATATGCATAGTATCTATCTCCTTTGCCTTTGTTGTATTCGGTAAAACATTCCTGCCTCCTAAAGTGTTTAGGCGACAGTGTAAACTAAACCGAATCACTTTATAATATCTTTTGTGTTAGCATCAACCCAACCGTTAACAAGGCATGTCATATTATCGAAATCCGTTTCAAAAGGATATTCATCACATATTAAATAAGTGTCATACGCTTCATCCCACAACCGATTTACTTTATTAAATGCCGCACGTAGTTCTAACAATGATTCCTTTAACTTCTTTTCCTTTAATAACTGCTCAATTTCTTTACTCATGAAATTCACTCCTAATTTATTGTTATTTACTATTTTACATTGCATTCGTTAGTATGTCAATGTTAAATGAATTCCAGAAACAACCCGTCAAAGGTGTCATATTCGCTGTAGTAATTGATTGCATGTTTTAATATTTCGCGCTTCTGATCTGTTGTAGCGTTCAGGTCATTTCCTTTTGAAAGCTCTCTGCATCCGTGCTTTGCTCTTTCTTCTTCTGTCATGTCCTCCGTTAGCTTTCCTGCGCTGAATTCATCAGCGTTAATATCTATCATGCTGAAAAAGAAGATGTCTGTACCTTCCCAATCGTTCCTAAACGCTTCCGAATAATAAACGTTCAATTTCTCTTTTTGCATGTCATTTAAAATGTTCCTTGCTTTCCTGCGTTTATAGATTTTATAAAAAGTCGATAGTTCTTCTTCGTATCCTTCCCAATCTGGCAAGCTGTTTTCTTGATATTCCTTTAGATATTCATAATCTTGTTTGCTGATTTGGATATACGAATCAGAAAGAATTACATCTTGGAAGGGATCGCTTTCGGTTCCTTTCAGTTCTTTCTTGCCTTGCTCCTGATGATAAATGAAACCAAAGTTTTCATCGTTCTTGTACATGTTCACGTAATATTTAATTTTAATCATCTCCTTCAGTAAAGGTATCATTTGATACCTTAATTATTTTAACTCCATTCCATTTAAAAGACAAGTTTTATATTAAAATTGGATCGGCAGCCGAGGACCCATTCTGTAAGGCCGCTATTTTACGTTGTATTAGGTTCTATCATAAAGTGGCTGTTACCTACCAAAGACGGTATAAAGCGCCTTAGAACGAACCTGGAGAGGTCATAAATCGAAATCGCGCTTTCTATGTGCTGTTTAGTGCGCTAATTCCTTTTGCCTTAAGCTGTCGTATGGGTTTATAGTCTAGATAAACAAAAAAACCGCCTTTCGGCGGTCCTTTCCTAACGTTGTTTGTAATTGCCTTCGCTGTCTTCGAATTGTCCTAACTTTAAATCAAGTTCCTTTGAATACGCTGGATCAAGGTAAGTTAATAGTTCCGAATTCCTTTGATAAAAGGCCTTAGCTCCTTTATAAATAGATTCCTGTCTAGCGTATTCCTTCGCGTTCGGGTTTTCTGCTTCCTGCAATAAAGAGTAATGATGATTAAGAATGTTTAACGTCTGTTCTTCATTTTTCAATCCATCTACAAAATTACGGATAGTATCAAGACTTTCAAACCGTTTCGAAAGCTCTCTTTCGGTGTAAAAATGGTCCTCCTCTGGAACATAACTAACAACAGTCAAATAATAATATTCTCCTTCCTGATGCCCTATGTCATCAAAACGGCGAACAATTTCATAAGCTTGATTCTTGTTAATCTTGCCGCGCTTCACCAATTTATCACTATTCCAAGTGCCGTTGATGCGTCCGCTTTCGTTTACACCGTAACGCCCTTTAAAAATCTCATTCGCTGTTAATGCCATTTTATAATCACTCCTGTTTAGTTTGGTATTTTACATTGCATTCAATGGGAAGGTTTGAACCGCCTTACTCGGCGGTTACTTTGCAATTATCTAATATTCCTAAAGCTTCTGGGCCGCTGATCCGTTTAATGTCATCGCCGTTTATATGATAGACGATATTTCCTGTTCGTTCCTGATTGACATAGTATTTTAAACTTGTTAACGATCCTTCCTTTTCATCTTGGCTGTCATAGCTGGAAGCGTTGAAAATGCATGTTCCACATTCTCTAGTCATCCAAATTACTTGGCGCTGATACTTGTAAAATAAAAATGTGTCGTGATGGTAATAATCCGTTTTGTAGTTCTTGCAATTGCTTTCTGTCTTACGTTGCATAAATCCAAGTGTGGTATCTTCGTTTGGGTCGATCCCTTGCGGTATATACGCATGTGGCATATTGTGTTTATTTTCATACTCTTCTAATGCTTCCATTTGCAATGATAAAAGTTCTGGCATAATTAAAGTTCTACGCTTTACCCATTTCTGAGTTTTTACATTAAATCCGTAAATCGTATGCTTTTCAGTTGTTGCTGTTGTCATAGAATAAACACTCCCTTTTATATGTATGGTGTAATGTCAAGCGTGTCCTCTAAGTCTTCTAAGCGGCTGTCAAGTGCGTCCTGTAGTTCTTCACCTTGCAAGCCCATTTCCTTTAAAGCATTTTCTAAAGCAATTCGCTTTTCCTTCTTAAGCTGGCATACATACAGTTTTTTGTTGGTCATGTTCAAACTCCTTTGTGTTTATTAATTACTATTTTACATTGCATTCACTATGTGGTCAACTGGGAACGTTTGTTCGCTTTGCAGCTCCTGCCTTAAAGGTCCGCATCTGTTATGGGGCGCTGTTATCTGGCCTTATTTTGTGCTTGCTGTTATAGGTTCTGCGCTTGCTATTATAAGATTAAAATTATTTTTTGGCTTTCCTGCTGATCCGATCAAGCTACACGCTCAAAACAAAAAAAAGAACCGCTATTCGCGGTTCACTGCTTTTGGTATTTCTTAACCTGACAGCGGCAAAATAAGACGGTTGCTTTAGGTCTTGTGATTGTGCGGCCTGTTTCATTGCCCTGCGCGTCCTTCTCCTTGGACTTGAGATAAACAATCTTTTTAATGCCCTTGCTTCCCTTCTTAATCATGTAACCTTGCGCGTTCCATCTGGGCAACGTGTAAACATCTGAATACGGTTCACAATCACAGTCTAGCTGGGACATTACTTCCTCATAAGCTTCATCACTCATATAATCAAATGTCTGGGCCTTCTGTGCTCTCTCTTGCTTCTGGGCTTCGGTCAGTTTAGGCATATTGGATTTCCCCCTGTTTGGTCGGTTGTAGGCTTTGTAATTTTACTCGTGCTTCCTCTCGTAGAAACGGTATATAGGCGGTCGCGGTGTTGTCGTTATGAAGTTCCATTATATAAGCGCCGCGACCATTGAACGGGCTTACTCGGTCATTGATGATATGACATACACGGTCAATCTGTTTGATTGTTGTTGCTTCTGGTGCAATCTCGCGGCGTTCTAATTCCTCGGTTACTTCCTCGATAGTTTCACCAACAAAGTCAATCCATTGAATAACGCCGTTTATCTTCTGGCAAGCTTGGAATTTCATTTCTTCATACCTCCCAGCGTTCTAAAATTCAGATAGTTAGAAACGATGTAGGTTAAACGGTCAAACCGTCTTTTCGCTTTCTCTCTTTCTGGTGTGGCTGGTTCGGTATTCTCTAGAACCGTCCAAGCTTCCCCCCATGTAGCAATGTAAAATTTCAGACTTTTAGACATTCGCTATTCCTCCCAATATGTAATTTTCAATGTAAAAAAATGGTTTGTGCAGCCAAAACGGGTATGGCAAATAAACCGCGCCACTATGCGGTTTTTTAGGGTTTTCGGTCCCTACCTAACCGCCACTTGGACGGTTAACGCTTCAAGCTTAAAGGGCTGTTTTTAGTCGCTTGAACGACTTATGATAATGCGATCCTGATTAACTCGGCGTGTTCTTGGTTGCTCATGCTGGACAGTTGATTTTTCAGGTGTGCGCGTACTTCCTCGGCTGTCGGTGCTGGTTCTCCTTCTAGCGATTCGGTGCAATAATCAACGGCATCGGTATAAGCATCTGTAAAAGTGTAATCACCTTCTAAAATCGAGTACATTGTCCAACTTGCTATCATTTCCAAATTAGAATTATTCATTTGTATAACCTCCTGTTTTTGGTGAATCAATTGGAAGGAATAACGCTCTGTTACTCCTGCCTATCATTCATCAAAAAAGTGTTAACTGGCCTTCTGGGGCTTCGTCTGCTTCGCCTGCTATGTACGCTTTCTTATTCTCAAAGTGAACAAGATTCGCGGCTGTCACTGTCTCGCCTGATGTGGTGTGAAAGTCTTTGCGGCGGAACGGGTTATAGTTAACGGCTGTTCCAAGGTCTGCGCTTCTGGGGCTGTCTGCTTGGACAAAGTGCCCAACAGCAACGGCACACACTGCGCGGCGGTTGTTCTCATGTATCCAGTTGTATCTTCCGTCTGCTACCTTGAAAACTACGTTCTCAACTTCCAAAGATTCAGCGTATGCAATAACCTTTCCACTCGTTGCGCTCTTGCTCTTTGGCTCACGGTCTACGATGGAGAAAAGGCCGTCTTTATTCAGGTTTACATAGACTTCGATTTTTTGCCCTTGCTTCGGTGCGCACTCTTTTATAATCATGGTTCGTTACCTCCTGAATTTTCGGGTTTGGCATCCCGTGACCATCGCGCCATGTTCGGCGCTAGGTTTCGACCGTTTGCCCTCGGTCATCGTCAGACGGGTTTATTTTGAAGCAATCATTACATCTCGTAATTCTCTAGAAGCAACTGCGGCATTGAATGTTTTCCAGTCATCAGCGTCAGCGCATTTGAACCGTACTTTTGAAATAACTCTTTTTAGATCGTCTGCGGCTTCCTCGTACTCGCTCGCTTTTTCGTAATCGCCCTGTTCTAACATTGTTGCGGCTTCACCTTCTAACCTGATGACCCATCTTTCGGCCTGCTCCATCTTTGTAAACATTTGAAATCTCCTCCTCATTTTTTTGTCCTACCAGTTCTGAAGCGTGTAAACAACGAGATATAGAAATATGACGAATACCGAACCAACGAACCCTATCATAATTGACTCTGCTATATTATCTTTCATTTGCTCATTTCCCCTTTTTATAGATTGGCAACGTCCGTATAACTTGTAATGCCGTATGTAGCGAATAACTTTTTTTCTGCTTCGTCTAAGTCCCTAGCAATAATTAGCGCTTCTTTTCTTACTTCGTGTTGTGTCCAAACGAATTCAAACATTCGTTCATTAGTGCTTAAGAGGATAGATACAGACATTCTTAAACCTTCTTTCTCTGCGGTTTTAGTTGGTAGCGATGACAGTAACCATTACAGTAATGAAGATGATAACGGCAATTATTACGCCTACGAAAACATGATTTAAAATCTTTTCGTCTATCTGTTCCAGACGGTCTAAAAGGTATTTCAACAATGTGTTCAACTCCTTATTAATTTCTTTAAATTGATTTTACTATTTATCATTGCATTCAGTCAATAGGTTATGCTAAAATAAATGTATCAAATGATCCTTAATTGAAAAGAGGTTATCGAAATGAATAAACGTAACAATGAGAATGAAGAAATAGAATTATATGAATATGTAGCAATTGGGCTTGGTGTTGGTTCTCTGGTTCTGATTTTAATTCTGAAAGTATTAGGGGGATAATGGAATGAAACGTTTGATACAATGGCTGAAAGTTAAAAAGATTGAGCATGATATGATTTCGGCAACTTGGGACGAACACTTCTATAATAACTAAAGGGGAATAGCGCTATGGATATTCTACACTTAGGATTTGACGGAAGAACGTATAGCATTAATCATATTGATAAATACCATCAGGGAAAGAAACAACGCTACCAGAAACGAACCTTTGACACTTTAGAAGAGGCATTTATATTTGTAGAGAATAGCAAGCGTATGAGCACGACATATAAAGATGTTAGCATTATGGGTTATGAGTTTAGCGAATGCAATCATTATGTAACGATATATTATCAAGTGAATACATATGACACATAGAACGCCTTGCGGCGTTCTTTTTATTTGCTCATAGAAAACTGTTTCATATGCGACAGATCAAGGGTATACAATATGTATCTTGATCTGATACAATTTGTATCATAATGAAGCTGAATCCACTTACTATTTTACAATGCATTCAGAACGATTCTAAGGGGCCTAGGAGCCGTTTTCATGTTCCAAGGTGTATTTACCCTCTGAACCTCGCAGAATCGATTTCGACATTATTCGACAAAACACATGTCCATGTCCAGGAGACACGAATAAACGTTCGTAACCGTATATGATTACACTGTCGGCATGCTAGGTATAATAACGTATAGGAATTAAATGGATAATTTGTTGAGGGATGAATGATAGGTGAATACCATGGAATGGAGTGCGGCGCGGATGGACTGCTGTTAATTAATGCGATACGATTTCAGACCAAAAGTCAAGTAAAATATTCGAATCATACTCGGCTGCAAATGTCAAGAATTATTTTGGTGGGTGGGATCGTCAGGGCGTCCACTCTTCGAATGGGTCACATATACGCCGCATACGTTCGCCTGTGCGCTCTGTTCTTCTACTTCTTTCTATTATTGCCCTTGGTGCGATTTTCGGCCCTCTTGGTCGTGTGTGGTGGCCTTCTGGCGTGGTGTACTCTCGAATTAGTATTCGATGGTACCTATGGGGGGCGTGGTTTCTACTCGGATGAGAACACCTGTTTGCAGGTTTCGGCCTAGCACTCCCCAAGACAGACTATAAGTACTTTTTTCATCGTGTTCGTCATCGTGGAATAATGATGGCAGCCACATTAGCGGTCACTTCAGGCACACATAAAAGTGATTTAAATGTCAGTTAACGTTTGTTTTCTTCTTCCCAGGCTGATTCTACGACAACTAAAAAACACCCCAGTATTTGGAGTGTTTCTGTTACTCTAATTAAGTTTAATTCCCTTGTGGGGCAAGGAAACTAACGGTGTATCAACGAGACGCAATTATACTGGTCAATTTAACAGATTGATGTAATATATTTTGCTGTTAGCGTCTCTCAATAAAGCAAAGTTACAACCTAACAACGTATTGTTCATACTTTTTACTGCTAAGATTCAGGCTGAAATTGTGAGTGTTAACAGGTAGTTGGTCACTCGGAATCATCCAGTAGTAGAAATCAACTTCATTTCTGCTCTTCTGGTCTTTTCCAACGAAAATGACATAATCACAAATCTTGCTATAGTCAGTACCAACAACTTTTTTGGATAAAGCTGTCTCTCCCTCGCGGAGTTCACGATTGTTCATATTCCTAGTCATCTTAAACTTAAAAATCCCTACTTTGTGAGGAGAAGCAGTCTTCACAATAATCTTCATCCCATTCACTACTAACTGATGAAGGCTATCCGAATCGCTGACAATCTCAGCATCTAAACCTTCTTTAATTAGACTGTTGGCAATCCTGAGACAAATATCTTTAAACGAACCAGGGGGAGCAGCCATACTAGATTTTCTGACTGTTTTCACCTTATGCTCTGTGACTCCCAACTTAGCCATTATATATTGTGTCGTCTTCCCTTGCTCAACTAGCTTGATTATCTTTTTATCAATCTGATCCATTGTCGATTCCCCTTGGATGTTTTATCTGTAGAACATTATAACATCTTTATATGGGTCATGGACAATAGATATTGCTGGCTCAAGGTTTTTGTGTACGAGCCTATCTCATATATTAGTTCTCGGAAGGACTTTCATTTGTGGATCTGATTTAATTTTACTAGTCGGCAGATAGGTGTTTGGACAAGAACGTAGCTGCTGTCTCTGCCATAGTCTTTTCAAATCCACTCATTACGTACTTCGGGTCTGGGTTAATCATTGTAATTGTTCCCACTGGATCACCACCTGCAACAATAGGTGCAACTACAAGTGAATGGAATTCTTCTTTTTGATTCTTAGCGATCTCATAGAATCCACCTTTAGGCTGATACAGAGTACGTCTGTCTTCCATGACATCCTCTAAGGTCGCGCTGATTTGTTTATTGAGGTATTGTGCCTTTGGTACACCGGCCAATGCAATAATCTCATCTTTGTCAGAGATAATCGTAATGTGGCCTGCACTCTCATGCATAGATTCAACAATTTCCTTGGCTACATTAGTCATTTCACCAATTGGAGAATACTTTTTCAGCACTACTTCCCCGTTGCGATCAACAAAGATTTCTAATGGATCTCCTTCACGCATTCTCAGCGTCCTACGAATCTCCTTTGGGATTACAACTCGTCCTAGTTCATCGATTCTACGTACAATACCTGTTGCCTTCATTGTTAATTCCCCCAGTTGTGTGGTTTGTTTTGTGGTTTTGTTTTTTAGTAGAAAGAAGTAGGTAAACAACATTAACCATTTTACCAGCATGTGAAAGCAATTTTAGGCCATAACCGTGCAAAGATATTTTATATTGCATTTTTGGTCAATTAAAAGACGCAATCATGAAGGAAAAGTTGCGGTCTAATGTTGTTTTGTCCTTTTACGAGCGCCTTTGTTGTTGTGCTTTTTGCTTCTACTTCCTGGTGAAAATTTTGTAAGAGAATATTCTGCAAACTTTCGCAAATAAACATTTTTGTACAAAATGTGTTCGCTTTATATTCCTTACGGCCTAATTTTATCCTACTTTTTGGGCATAAACAACCATTATATTCTTAAATTTGAGAAAACTCAATGGCATTTATGCCCACACTTTAAATGTAAGACCTTACCTATTACTGTAAAGTATGCCTAGATGATTGGCTCATATCTCTCGCTCATTAATATTTCATTCATTAATTCCGTAGGAGATAGGAATTCATCTTTCATCAGGCTTTTGAATAGGCTAGGACTGCATCCACTTACCAGCTGGACATCTCCGTTATGGATCGTAGCCGGGTAAGCTTCAGTCTTGGCATCAACATTCCAGAACACAAGTTTCGGTAATTCGTATCCAGCAGCCGCATACTTTGACTTCAAATATTCGAACAAGAAGTCATCTACCGAACCATCAGCAACATCAAATTGCATGTCAGATATGATGTATAGCTTCTCTATCATCTGATCTTTGGGAACGTTATTCTTTATTGCCGTATTTAGTATAACACAGAACACCTGTTCGATGTTAGTATTATATCCCCATTTTGCTCTTTGAATATTCATAATTTTTTCAGACACTGTTCTTCCTGTTACTTGTACCAATTCCGGCTTTTGACTGAAAGTGATAAAGTGATTATGGAAGTGTCCTTTGTTGCGTTCAGCCAAGTACAATCCGATAGATACAGCTACTTCCATTGGAAGACCACTCATACTGCCTGATACATCGACAACAGCCATTGAGTTCTCTTCTTTCCCAACATAGTCGGGGAGATTGTCCCACATAAGGTCGATTGTTTGGTCCCGTTCTCCACGAAATACTTTGTGGACAATCTCATACGGGAATATCGCTTTAGTATTTATCGATGCATTACCGTTTGCAACAGAATCAATAAAATCCTGGTATCTATCTCCGTCATTCTTTCTAAAAGCATTTCTATACACCAATGATGCTTTAGAGGGTACGCCTGGGTAATTAATTTCATCCCATTCGCTTGCTGACATCTTCCTCTCAACGACATCAATTTGATTTCTCAAGTTGGAGAGAGTTTTTCGGTATTCCTTTGATTGCATCTTCAAGCCTTTTCTTGTCTTCTTGGCAAGCAGCTTGCTCATTTCAGAAGATGTATTCTCCGACTTCAACCATTTTGCCATGAGCGATGGTTTCTCTGTGCCAAGATCCTTCTTAAGTTGATCCGCAATCACTCTTATTGCTTCGGTTTCAAGTTTGGTTCCAAAGAGAACGTATAAGTCATCCCATCTACCGTAAACAGGAATTAATTCAACCAATTCTTTTATTCGATTAGGATAATGATTCGCAAGATATCGTAAGATCACTCTGAAAGTATTTCTCTCTCCTTGACCTTCACGAATATCTCTGAAGTAGAACAGCATTTTAAGAGCCAAAGACTCATCTTCTGCGTATGCCCTGGAGAACAAGCGAAGAATATCTTCTTCCTGCCTATCCCTCATCGCGCCACCTTGAGCAAAGAAATCTAATAGATTACTTTGAGTTGTTGAATGTGCTTTAGCACCGTTTAATGTGTTGGTTATGTTCATTTCATTTTTAAGGTGATACAACATTCTTCACTTGTCCTCCTTTTGGTTATGTAACAAGACACCATCATACATAATACTATTGCTCTACCAGCTGAGCTACGCCTACTCAATTGTAGACGGTAGGATTCGAACCTACGACCTATAGTTTCCCAATTAAGTTGTTTGCTGCAAGTGTCTTTAAACAGGACGCATATATTCTTTTCCGCTAAAAGGTTTGTGTGATTGCTGTTAGCGTCCTTACAAGTTATATATTACACTATACTATTTTACATTTCATTAGTAGATTGAAGGGAATCGAGGGAAATAAAACCAACCCATATATTGTATTTAAAATAGAATAAAAAAATGACCCTATTTCAAGGGACATTTAGAATTTAATATCTATATCATAAACCGGGAATACTTCGGGATTACGTTTCCCTAAGTATTTGTTAGCTTTCACTCCCCGTTTAGCGTTCTTCCGTCCATATTGGATATTTGGAGAAATGCTAGGGATGTTAATGTTATTGATCCAGTCGCCTTTGTAGATATCGTCATCCCCCCAAAAACCTATGAAGGGAACAAAATGCATTCTACGGGCAAGCTGTGTAGTTCTGGCTGTGTCGCAACCCACAATTTGAACTGACTGCATTTTTTTCGATTTTGCCAACTCGATCAATAAAGAAATAACCTTTTCATCTGATTCAGCATCCTGATTTAAGGCCATACCCTCAATCATGATCTTATCAATGAATATTCTAACTACTAGCAGAGTAACATTGCTATCCTTTGATACAAAGCTTAATTTCTTTCCATTCTCGTTTATGTATATTTCTTCGTTACAGAACTGTTCAAGGGTATCCTTTAAAGGTTTGAGATCAAGTATGGATATAATCGACTTTGCCATATACACATCCCCATTATTTAATGATGAAAGCAAAGATATAACCAATAGGGGCTACTATATGGTTATCTCTGATATAATAACACCTTGCGGTGGTATTACCTACGATGTTAGCTTTATATCGCTAATCAATTAAATCAGATTTTCGTGACATATGCAAGTCAGGTCAAATATTTCCATTTAATTCTTTGGGTTTGAAACATATAATAGTCTCAGAGTCAGAAATCATGGTTTTTTTAGGAGATAAAGCGTGAACACTATTATTTATATGCCGAATGAAGTATTTGAGGATTTCAGGGCTGCCATTCAACCCTCCAGACACATAGCTTTCTCTTATTGTTATTACTATTACTGCAGCTACCTTTATAGGTATTGCAAGTATGTTACTCCTCAAAATGGCAGAGTGACACAGAAGGATATTAAAAAGGCTTTAGGGTACTCGGCTAATAACCTAACCGTAGACTACATTATTAAGAAAAACGGGGTCCTGGATCAGATAGGTTACACCGAAACAGTTAGCGACTACCCATTGTTATGGTCCTTCGAGGAAAGCGGCGGCGAACTAGAGTTTTATACTATTGACGATCTGAAAGGCAATCCAAGTTACACCGATATAAATAGTCGCAACTATAAGATTAAGTATCCTATTAAAGCATTTAAGAGGAATAAAAACGATAGCTTTAATACCGGTACATTCTTCGATATTGCAAACACACATGGTATCGAATTCCCCATTTTTCAGAGTATCATTAACAACCGGCTACTAGGCTCCGTTGGCATGTACTTATATGCTTACCTAAAATATAAGATTACTGTACACAACGGAAGCTACCAGGCTTCTCAGTTTATGCTACATGATGCAACAGGAGTTGGTACAACAACACTGAAGCTAATACTGAAACGATTAGAAGCAGAAGGATTAATATACATTACGCATAAAAACTTTGATTTGAACTCTGAAGAACGACAAGGGAATATATATCAGTTGAATAAAAACTAAAAAACCATGATAAACGTCCATATAGTAATATAAAGAATAATTATTAATACTTAGATTAATATTATTTATTAGTAATACTATATATTATTATATGGACAGAAATCATGGTTTTTTAGTTTTTATTAAAAGTTAACTGAATCCCTTTTCTCAAGGTAGTTTTGCTCAATATCGCTCATAATTGTATTAGCAATTTCTCGATAAGCCTTAGTGCTGCTAGCTCTTGATGCTTCTCCTCCGTTGATCCCTTTTCCAGTTCGTTTGCTTCTCCAAACTACCTCAGCGTCCCTCACTCCATAACCAGTGTACTCTTTAAGGAATTTCGCAATATTTTCTGGTGAAAGATCCCCTTGCTTTTCACGCTTAATTAAGCATTCCTCAAGTATAAATGGAGCGACCATATTCCATACTCTTGCCCCAACGTTCTTTTGGATATACCAATTGTTTTTGTCTTTTAAGTCCCTTGGGAAGCATCCTGGAAGTGTTAACGAAATTGCTGTCCAATAATTATTTACGAGTTTTGCTAGTTTTTTGCCTGCCTGCTCTTCGTTAGTAGAATCCATCCATATCTTTCTCACAAATGCGATTGAATTTAGGAACGGACTTAAGGAATTGACAAAAGCTGTAGCATTTATAAGGCCATCTTTATTTTTCAAAGAGAAATTGATTGTATTATGCCAAACTGACTCCTTATCCTTGTTCAACTCCATTGCAATGTTAAGAGCAACCAATTTCCATTGTTCTTTTTTGGTTAATCTAGCGCTTTCTTTTAGGTTATTCCAATCATTCAGTAGCTGAAGGGCAAGATCAGTGCTAACCTTTTTCCCTGTGGTGTTAATTTCATAAAAGGTGCGTATCTCATCAAGCCGATCATCGTTAATCATTAAAACAAATGGAAACTGGAAGTCTTCCAACTCTTTTGCTTTTAAGTCTTGAATTGAGTATTCTGCCCCTAGAACACGATGCTGACCATCGACAATCTTCAGTTTATGACCAGCAGGTATTGTAACCTCAACTTGGTTGATGTCAATTCTATGGCTTATTTTAACTGTATTCTTATCAGTTCGTCTTGTTTATTATTCGCGCTAAGTGTAATTGAAGTAGGCAGCTTAGCAGTTGTATCTTCCTTAAGCTTGCGACCGATGCTCGTATAGTGGGATTTTATTGGTGGTCTTTGGCATCCCTGTTCTTCAACTGGCTTTCCAAGTACCCACTCATCTACTTCATAGACTTGGATCAAATCTTTAGCGGATATCGAACCAGTAACTAACATTTCTTTTCTTTGGAAACACGGCACACCCGTTATAGTGATATTTCTAGACATGTAATCTTTAAACACTCCTTTAGTTTCATTTTGTTCTACTATTTTACAAGATTTGAACACAAAACACGAATTTTATTACCTACTGGAATAATATAGCATGGATGCTTCTTCGAATGTAATACCATGCGCTTCTGAGATATTACATATAATTTTTCTAGCATGTTTGGTTATAAAAGGTTTATGACCTGGATATACTGGTTTTATAGACTTCTTCCTAACGTTGGACTTATAGAAATGTTCTTCGTAAGATTCAGGATCATTTAGTGCAAGATGACTTTCGAATTCTCTAAAATGATTTCTAAGAACCCCATAGTAAAATGCTATGAGAGATTTTCCTTGCATTTTCCCACTCTTATAAAGCTTAAATGTGGTTTTCCAAGCGAATTCAACAATTTCAGCTATAACAAATTTGGCACGACACTCTCTAGCACAGATAATAGATCGATCCCACAACTCATGGAGCGTATCAGTATCAAGACTAGTACCAATCGCTTTTTTGAAAAATTCAGGTATAAGTGACTCTATGAATTGTTTTCCTTTTTCAGAAAATTTGAGATTCTTAGAGTCATGAATTCCCGTCTCAACGTTATTAATTCTTTGATCTTTATTATTAGTTAATTCAGCTAAAACCAAGTTACAAGAGCTATGTGGTTTTTCAGAAGTTTGAAAATCCCTTGCCACACTAGGGTTGACCGGCATTTCTTCAGGCGTTTCCAATGCGACATTTGATGGGACTTCTAATGAGACTTCTGATGCGTCATCATCATGATTATCTTGGTAAGGCTCAATAACAATAAGGTATCTTCTTCCACCCAAACCAGCATCATAAACCTTTTTTATAATTCCACTACTTACCAATGCATTGATACTTCTTTCAACTGTCTTCCGACTAACTTCCAGTAGATCAGCTATAGTCTGTACCTTCATCCATGACACACCTATAACGCCGTCAGCGGACTTTCTAGCAATTAGCTTTAATACTTCACGGCTTAATTTTGGTAATAACAGGCCTTGTGTGGACAGAAAAAGGCGCACTGAATCGTTCATAGCTGATTTGCTATCAAACGATTGGTACGCCTTAAAAAGCTTACAGAAGTGTCTGTAAACAAAGTTAGACATACCTTTCCCTCCAAGTATACAGGACAAAAGGGCCGCTGCTTACAAGAAAAACGAGACAAAGGGGTGTTGTCTTAACTTTTAAAATACAAACCTTCGTTTATTTGGGTATTTCGAATTACTTTATACCGTCCGTTGATTGTTATTTTTTTCTATCTTTTTTTAAGGCAATAGGAAATATGCCTTGCATCAACGTGATTTTTTCGATATAATACAAGTAATTAAGTATCCCAAACAAAAAACTGCTCGGAAGGCAATTGTTTGTGGGTGGAAGGTTATGTATTAAGTTGTTTTGTTTTTCTTGATCAGCGCTCAACCATTGGGGAATGGTTGGGCCATTTTTTTATCCATTTATAGTTTTATTTAAAATGCCATTGCGAGTTGTTGTACTGCTGGCGCATCTTCGAATACGCTATCGAATGTGATATCAAATGAGCCACTTTCTATTTTTCTTAATATTGGGCTAAAGTCTAGCGTTCTCAGATGGTAACCATTTACTTTGTCTTTTGTTACAATGACTAATCCTTTTTCTTCTAGCGAATTAAGCCATCTTACAATGCTGACTTGCTTGCAATCTAGGAAACGGGTTATCATATCAGCAGTAATTGGAACGTCTCCTTTGGAGCGATATGCAAATAAACATGAGATCAACGTCCACTCCCCATGTTCAATACCAATATGTCTTATATAAAATACAACATCAGATAAAATACTAAAATCATTCTTCGAATCATCGCCCCAAGTAGGTACAAATCCGATTGGCGGTCTACCGGCTGATTTAACCATAATATTAAATCTCACCATCTTTCTTTATCGTCTTGCTAAGAAATATACTATATTAATCTATTCTTGTAAATACCTCTGTTGTGGATAAGTACCAATTTTTTTGAGAAAGTTATCCACAAAAAAACGCCTTGTACCGGTTAATCCGACACAATGGCGTTTTTTGTTTTATTACAAGTGTTTTTGGATTTCCAAATGAACGCTGCGGCTACACTTTTCGAGGATTTCTAAAATCTTATCTTCCCCTAGGCCTTTCAGCTGCGAAACCACATCCGTCTTCTTGCCGATTTGAAGGTTAGGATAGTCACTGTATTTATCCTTTATCTTAGCATAGGTATTAATCGCCGTCCTAGGGTCCTTATGGTTGCCCTGGCGTTGGATCTTTATAACATCGCCATTTGTTATTATGGCTACTTCAGTAACGCCGAATTTCTTAAAGCTGTGGAAAACATACCTTCCTTCGCCTTCGCTATTCTTAATCCCTAGTGCCGCTCTGATCCGATCCATCATCTTTTGTATGGTTTTAGGCTGGATCTTAAATATGAGGTCATCAGGGCCACCGTAGATCGCTTTAAGGGCCATGATCTGTTCATACAGCTCATCTGGTATCGGCATCCTGTTCTCCGTATTACGTTTACCCACCTTCTTCGGAAATCCTATTGTCCAAACACCATCGATCTCTTTCAGACCGCTGTATTTTAGGCTTAGTAGCTCATTCTTTCGGAAGCTTGTGTAACATGCAGTAAGAATCAAAGCGACCTTCATATCGCCCTTCTCGGTGGGCTTGACAGTATTAATAGCTACTTCGACCTGTTCATAGTTGAACGCTTCATATTCGATTGTATCATTGTCGATTTTTGAAAGAGAAGTAAAAGCAACTGTTTTGACAGGAATTTCTACTGAAGCAAGATAATTATACAGCATCTTTAGAGCACTGGTGAATTTCTGAATAGCTGAGCTTCCTTTTTTCTCTACGTTTTGTAAGTAAAGCCGGTATTGCTCAATGACCTCTTTGTTTATAGATTGCAAATCATCCAAAGTAATAAATTCTAAAGCTCTATTTCGTACCTTTTGAAAGAAGTTTCTGATCTCACGCTCATATTCAACTCTTGTTTTCACATTACGAATGGTATTGAAGTATGTATTAATTGAATTGAAGTATTGGTTGTCATGAATTTCGATCAAATTACTAACACTGTTCATCATTGCTATCCCCTTCAGTAGTATCTAATATTATTAGGTGGTATACTCTCTAATATTATTCTATGTTATACCCCCATCGAAGTCAATAGAAACATAAAAAAAGTACCCCATTATGGGGTACTTTTTTTATTTAACCATGCTTGAGTGATTACTTACTGAACGCATTGCTGATGGCTTAGGTTTTACCTCTTTGTTTTCCGATCCGTCTACAGGTTGTTGGAGTGTCGGCTTGACAGAAGGAATCGCATAGGAAGTATTGCTAACGTTGGTAGAGCGGCTTAGTGGCTGTGTGTCACCCTCCTCGTACCTAGCCCATAGTATCTGTTTAATTAACCCCCCAAAGCTACTATGCTCTAATAGAGCAGCCCTGAGAAGGGACAGTTGATGAGGGTCCTTTTTATTAAACGCTACTGTCTGATTGATGTAACTGCTTTTACTACTCTCAATTAATGATTGGATATATGCGTCCACATTCCCTTCAGTTATAACGCCGAAATCAGTTTTTTTATTAGCCAAGATCGAATCCCACCTCGGAAGCCCAAGTATACATACCATTTACCTGAATTTCCTGCGCGTTTTCAACAACTGTCGAGTTAGGGAAGTGGGTCATTATAGCAGATACGATTTCAGCGTCCATTGCACCGCCACCAATCAAGTTAACATGATCTTCAGTTTTCCAACCTCTTTGAGACAATTTACCTTTGATTGCATGGGCATACTGTCTTGGGTCCTCGATTTCATGCTTTTGAAGGCCCAATTGAATCGTGCCAGACTCGCTATCGATGCTATAAAATTCTTCTGTTTCAGGGTTGTAATATGTAGTAGCAAAATTAACAGTTCGAGAACCTAAATCAAGCCATCTGACTTTACCTGCTGGTTCGTTCACCCAAAATGCGTTAAAAGCTTCGGCAGCCACAGCAGTCTCTACAATTGTAAAAGTTTTACGCTCTCCGTTAATTGTCAGGTTGTGCTTTCCATTAAGTAACTTCTTTATCTCTGAGATTTCTTTATCATCGTTATGATCATCAATTGGGACACTCGTGATAACATAGTTCTCTTCATAACCATACTGATGACATGCTATTAATACGGAAAGAACAAAGTATTCATCAGTTTTGGTATTCACATATCCTTCGAGTGGGATTGCGTTGGTCTCTCTGATCGGCAAATGACCTGCGTAATAATGCTCATCATTTTTGTCATGCCAAACAATAGAGAAATCTTTATCTGTCATGAAGTCTTGTCCAATCTTCATTTTAAAGCCGTAGCATTTGTCGCTGTGGAACGTAAAGTTGCCATTCGCTGTTTTAACCTTGGAAAACTTACCCCCGTTATCTATTGCAACAATTCCTCGTGTCGCTGCGTTCGCTTTCCTAGAAAGCTGTTTTTGTAACGTCATTTACTAATTCCTCCCATGGTATAAGTTAACACTTGTTGAAACTAGTATAACACACATTACTAAGGTTAGGAAGGGGCCTAAGTAAAATATTCCTTACCTTCCTAATATATTACTTACTCAACCCGGGTATGAGTAAGTAATATATTCCTAACCTTAGTAATAATCAACTTACATAGTTCCTAACCTTAGTAATATATTACTTAGTGTCGAAAACTAGAAATATATTACAGAGACTAATGATATGAAAAATAGTATAATGATATATGGAGGTGGACAGATTTTGGGTTCCGTTCAAATTGATATTTACAAATCTGAAAGAGAGTTCAGTGATCTGAATTTATCAGACCAAAACATAATCAAATACCTAATCACTTATAGAGATAAGGTTGATATATATTACGGCGCTGAAAAGGATGTTCACTATAACAATGCAGGGAACGTCAAACGTTTAAACCAAGAGCTAGTCCATTTATATGCTGCGTTAGATGAATTAATTGAGTTATGTAAATTCAATGGCAGTCAAAGACAGCTGATCCATTTGGTTAGCATTGGCTATACTTTCAAAGATATTGAAGAAGTACATGGTGAATTGAAGGCACAGAGTATTGAAAGGAAATTTAATACTATCTGTAAGAAAATCGCTGAGATGAATATGGATGTGTGGAAAGTGTGGGTCCATAAAAATCGTTTGGGTACAAGTACTAAAGTGTGTAGCTGTTGCGGAAGAGAGTTGCCGCAGCTTTGGAGTTTCTTTGGAACAGATGCAAGAAATGCTGACGGATTCAAGGCGATTTGCAAGAAATGTGACAGTTACACGAAAAAACAGCTAAAAACATAGGTTTATATTTACTTACTAAGTGAGGGATTCTTTAAGTGAAAATTATTTTGCCTGATGGCGAAAAAAAGAATCTTGACGAAGCTTTAGATTACGAAAACCGTATTAAAGTGGTAGAAGAGATTTTGTTGAAGTGGAATGATCATTACCGAGAGACATGGGAAATGAACAAGACAAAAGTTGCCCTAGAAGTCTTGTCAAATTACATCTGTATGGTCAAGGAATTAGACGATAAGCATAAAGAGGATAAATACGTCATGTCTAATACTAAAATGAAGAAACTTAGACGTGGTGATAGTAAAAACACACCGTTCTCAAGCTTATCAAAAGAGGATCAAAGATTACTTGGCACATTAAACTCAGATGAAGAAGACGATTGGTAGGAAAGATAATGAAGATGAAATTTGAAAAGCTACAGGAAATTGTAAGACTATATCCTAACGCTGTTAAACAATGGTGCATTGTTGATATTGAGAATTACTTTGTATTCGAAGGAGAGAAGTATTGCATCGATGAGCGGTTAGAATCATATAAGGTATCTAATACGCCAAGCGATACAGACGACTGGACCAACGAATCAGAAATGGATTCCATTCTGTGTGTAAAAGAAGGGGAAACGCTAAGGTTCTTTGACCAAAACGTTGAACCAATCTTATCAGAATTCATCTACTAATGCAATATAAAATAGAATCACGGAATGAAAGGGAGATTTGAAATGAATAAAGCTGATTTGGTTAATGAAATTGCACAAAGATACGAGATGACTAAAAAAGACGCCACGGAAGCAGTCAACGTTGTTTTCGATACTATCTATGATGCACTGGTGAATGGCGAGGACGTAAAAGTGAATGGGTTCGGAACGTTTGAAATCCGTAAACGCGCAGCCCGTAACGGACGTAATCCCCAAACAGGCGAAGAAATGTTGATTCCTGCGAGTAATACAGTCGGTTTGAAACCTGCCAAGGCGCTCAAAGAAGACATCAACTAATAGTAAGGGGACTCCCGATGAACCAATCCTATGTAGTAGATACGAATGTCTTACTTGATGATGTTGATAGGCTCATCGACTTCAACATTGTGATCTCAGCTCATGTAATTCGTGAGCTTGAGAACCACAAGAAAAAGGGTGGGGAGCTTGCTTATAAAGCAAGGAAGGCAACTCGATATATTAATCGTTATCGTGATTCTTTGGTATTTGATCTGAATGATTACGAAGGTTTTATCGGCAAGGACTTCGATGTAGGTTATGTAGACAATAAACTTATTGATTGTTGCATGCAGAATGGTTACGGATTAATCACAAAGGATCTACTGCTTAAGTTTAAAGCTGAAGGGTTCAAGATACCTGTCATTGATTTTGACACTGAAGACACGGTTGATGACTCTTATACAGGGACGAGAGACTTGTACCTTGATATGAATTCAGTTGAAGACCAGCAAATTCTTTCTGATCTTTTCACCAAATCAGATAACTTTCTAGGCCTTAGAAAGAACGAATATTTGATTGTCTGGGATAAGAATTCACCTACTCTAGATGAACATGGCAATATCACAGGATACAAAATGATTGATAAATGTCATTTCAAATGGGACGGAGAAGCACTAGCTAAAGTCAAATGGAAGAAAATATCTAGTAAATTCATGGGTGAAATTAAGCCTTTGAATCAGAAGCAAGAGTTGCTGTTCGATATGTTGCAGGATAAGGATACTATGGTGAAAGCTTGCTTCGGGAAGTTTGGCACCGGCAAGGATTTCTGTATGTTATCACATGCGATTCACATGATAGAAACACAGAAATTTGAAAAGCTTGTCTTTGTTCGAAACGTTGTCGAGCTTGAGGATTCTGGTGAAATTGGTTTTCTTCCAGGCGATAACTTTGATAAGTTGATACCGTATGCAATGCCTATTGCGGATCATCTTGGCGGCATCGAAGGGCTAAGAATGTTCGTTGAAAAGGGCTTGATTGAATTACAACATCTTGGAACAATTCGTGGTCGGGACATTAAGAATTCGATTATATATGTAACTGAAGTTCAAAACAATACCCGAAACCATATTAAATTGCTTCTAGGCCGTGTCGGTGAAGGATCGCAGCTATGGCTAAACGGTGACTTAAAGCAAATTGATAAGGAATCATTTATCCATAAGAATGGTGTCAAAGCGTTATCTGTGTTAGGCGGCAATCCACTTTATGGGCAAGTTGTTCTAGATAAGACTGAAAGAAGTAAGACTGCTGAGTTAGCAGAGTTGATTTAATTCCAAGGCTCACGCTTAGTGCGTGGGCTTTTTGATATGGGTTTAGTGTAGTGGTAACACGGCAAGTTCCAACCTTGCAATCTAGGGTTCGATTCCTTAAACCTGTGCCATAAAGGGTTGTAGTTCAATGGTAGAACGGCGCACTGTTAATGCGTATGTTCCAGGTTCGAATCCTGGCTTCCCTGCCATGTAAGGTGTAGCTGATCGGCAGTCAATAGAGTTCAAGACTCTCACCTTGCAGGATTGATTTAGAGTTCGTGTTGGCTAACTGATTCAAGGTCAGTGGATCTACGATGATATAGAACTGATGGTGGTAACATCAGTGGCATAGCGATAGGGGATGTTGGTCAAGACGGCTTAAGACACTGCCCTTTCACGGCAGTAACACGGGTTCGAATCCCGTACATCCTATTTTGAAATACTGTTTAGGACTTCCTGACACGCACATTGGTTCGTCTCGGGAGAAAAGATTACATGAGTTAACGAGAAAAAGGGGAATCGATATAATGGCGAAGAGAGTACATTCCATTTCATTAAAAGGTAGATTTGAGGATGGCATGGTAACAGAAGAAACCAAGCATTCTGATGAAGTATATGATTTGTTTGCATTAATCAATGAATTTGAAGGCAAGGAAATATCAGTCACAATTCAAGAAGTTAATCCAATTCCAGCGGTAGGTTAAGACAATGCGTTCATATAAAAACTCTAATGGCGAAGTCATTACTGTTGATGATGTGCATTTGGAGACTGCTGTTTTATTAAAAATGGAACTGCAAAATGCAACACCTTCTCGAAAATGCAATTGGAGAACTCACCAGGCCATGATGACAATTGAAGGGTTCGATGATTCTGACATTAATGAATCGTATCGGTGCATGATTAAGGACCATCAAAAAGAAATGGGACTTTTGAGTAGTGCCACGAAGCATGCTGATCTGGTTGCAACGAATAAGCTGGAATCTATTAAACAAGCTGTTGGCGAAATATACATTGAAAAGCGTTCAAATCAACAAGTTTTAACGCAGCTGAACCGCATTAAACGTGACCTTGCAACGAGAGTGCTAGCGGTTGAGGAGCTTAAAGATGTATATGCGAACAATCTTGATATTAATGTTCCACATTTGACTTATAACCCACCATTTATGAAGAGTGAAAGCAAAGGCGTTCTAATGGTGACGGATTGGCATATTGGGGTAGTAGTGGACGACTGCTTAGGAAATTATTATAACCTTGAGATTGCTGAGAAAAGGTTAAACTTACTGAAGCAAGAAACTATCTATTACTGCAAAATGTTCGGAGTTACGGATCTGAATGTGGTGGGGCTTGGGGATTGGTGTGAACAGATGTATATGCGTCCAAATCAATCACAAGATTGCGAATTCGGGTTTTCAATGCAAATAGTTAAAGCTCAGAAGTTGATAATCGATCTACTTGTTTCCTTAAGTGAATATGTAAATGTCACATATAAAGGCATTGCTGGTAATCACGACAGAATGGCAGGAGATAAGGCTGTTAGTCATGCAGGTGATAATGTGAATGTGATTATCAATGATGGCATTAAAAATGTCGTACAGGCAATCAATTCAGAACGGCTGCAATTTATTGAAACTAGCATTCATGATTCTTCTATTGTATTGGACTTGAATGGGAAGAAAATCAAGTTTGTTCACGGTGATCGTGACAATGGAGATAAGAAGCGCCGGTTACTTGGTCACATTTCTATGGATGAAGTAATCTATGATGCGTTTGTTCATGGTCATCTCCATAACTATTATGTGCAAGAAGACGATCATGGCAGATTGATAGTTGGTGTACCTTGCTTAATGGGACGCAACAACTACAGCAAGGATATGTTGTGCGCGACAAACGCAGGACAAGCTATGATTGTTGTTCGCGGTGATGGTACGATTGTTCCGATAAAGATTGACTTGCAAGCTGCCTAATAAGAAGGGGTGTACTCGAAATGATGTTCAATTTTAACGACAAAGAGAAAGATGATTATTGCCCTCATTGCAGTCAACCTGAAGAAGAGATCGATGGGGCTTACGTAGAAACAGAGTTAGATGACCCTAAAGATATTGTAGATCGGTACTATAATCATTTCACTGAATCCGTTACTAATGAAGAAGAACTATATGAAGCCATTATATCTCTATTTAATGAATCATATTTATACGCTTGGAAGAAGAGTCTCTTAACTGACATCGAAAGCAAGATTGAAGCTTTGAGCATTGTTGACAAGCAGAATGAGCGATAAAGAGCTATTTAACTGCATCCATTAATTAAATGGGTGTAGAAAAAATAGCTCTTTATCTATTGAGGGGTTATTGTATGGCGATAAAGAAAAAGTTACCTGGTAAAAAGATTTGCATGAAGTGCGGAAGAGAACGAGTATTAGTTAATTTCTACGCAAGTACTAGTACTATGTTTAGCGATCAGCTTGTTCCAGTTTGCAAGGATTGCCTTAAAGAAATGGTTAATCCAAAAGATTTAAACACCGTGAAGATGGTTTTGAGACAGATTGATAAACCGTATAGGGTGGATGTCTGGAATAAAGCTGTAGAATCTCCAAAGGATACATTTGGAGAGTATATGAGAATGATTTCATCGCTACCACAGTATAAAGGAATGACGTATGAGGATTCCGTAGAAGGAGTATATGAAGTAGACATTCCTGATGAAGAACAAGAGGAAGAGTATGATTTTGTAAATGAGTTTAAAATCACTCCTGATATCGTGTTCAAATGGGGTACTGGTTATAAACCAAAAGAGTATATGCGGCTCGAAGATTTGTACGTTCGAATGATTGAATCTCATGATATCTCAGCACCACAGCACAAAGAGCTATTGAAAATAATGTGCGTGTTGAACTTAAAGATGGAGATTTGTTTAGAGAAAGACGATATAAATGGATTTGCGAAACTTCACGATCAGTATCAAAAGTTGTTACAGTCTTCAGGATTCCGTCCTATCGATAGAAAGAGTGGAGATGAAGCAACAGGTTTAAAGACCTTTTCGCAAATTTTCGAAGAAGTTGAGCGAGACGGTTTTATAGAACCATGGGAAATCGAAGAAGATCAAGACATTATAGATCGAACGATTATGTATTTGCTTAACTATCAAAAGAAGCTCCTTCATCAAGAATTATTGAGTCAACCACCGTCTGACACACCCAAAGTAGGTGAAGAATGACGTGGCATCCCATAAGAATTATAAAAGTGAAACAAGCAAAGAGCAAAACGACCTAAGCAAAAAGAAAACCTCAATGCGATCCTTCTCTGAGACTAAGAAGGATTGGAGGAAGTATTGCTCGTATTGGCGCAAGTATCCTGATAGGTTCTTAGATTTCGTTGCAGGCGAAAATCCTAAGATAAAATTATACTTTTACCAAAGATTGATGCTTAGAGTCTTGTTTAGATATCAAATTGTTTATTTCTGTATGACACGGGGTTCAGCTAAATCCTTCATACAGATACTAGCCTTGTATTTGAAATGTATCATGTTCCCTAACTCATATTACTTTATCGCAGCTCCAACAAAGATGCAGGCGGCAAAGATATCCCAAGAGAACATTGAAAACATTTGGAACTTCTTCCCGTTACTGAGGGCAGAGGTAAAAAAGGAATTCTTCCATAACGACTATACGAAGCTAATTTTCATGAATGGTTCACGCCTTGACGTTGTGCAGGTTGCAGAATCGTCTCGGGGTGGTCGCCGTCACGGTGGTAGTGTCGAAGAGATAGTCGATAACACGATGAAGAAAGATACGCTGCAAACGGTCGTTATCCCGATGATGGCGAACAGCCGCTTAGCAACGTGCGGTGGTGTAGACCCCAATGAGATTCACAAGTTTACTTATTATGTAACAACGGCAGGTACAAGACAGTCTTTCGCATATGAAAAGTTAATGGAAGTTACTGCACTCATGGCCCAAGGCAAGAGTGCTTTTTCTTTAGGTGCCGGTTTTGAACTGGCGTGTATGCATGGTCAATTGGATGAAGCGTTCATTAATGACCTTCGGGAGCAGCCAACCACGAACCTAGCAGGTTTCGGTCGGGAGTACATGTCTGAATGGTCAGGTACATCTGAAAACTCCCTTGTTACCATGGAAGACTTACAAGCAAGTCGAGTTTTGACTAAAGCTGAAGAGAAGCATTCAGGTGAGAAAGATGTTTCTTATGTCTTATCTTATGACGTGGCCCGTGCAGAAGGGGCAGCGAACGCTAACTCTGCTCTGGTGGTTATCAAGTTAATTCCTCGTGGTGACGGGACTTACCAAAAGCATGTCGTTAACTGTTACTCGTTTGAGGGAACACACTTCTTGGAACAAACCTTGTTCCTTAAACGAAAGGCTAATGACTTTAAAGCCCGAATGGTTGTAATTGATAGTAACGGTCTGGGTAGTGGTTTGATCGACCAACTGGTACTTGAGATTGACGACAATCCTAGCTGGTCAGTAGTGAATGATGATCGTTATTTGCGGTACAAGCTAGAGAATTCGGTACCGCTGATCTATGCTTTGAAATCGCAGTCTAAAGAAATGAAGGCAAGTGACATTCATAACATTTTCATGCAGACGATCAGCAATCAGAAGGTAAAGCTGTTGCACACTGAGTCACAAGCAAGAACTTCTAGAGAAAGAAAGAAGAATATTGACCAGTTAGCAAAAGAGTTAATGCCCTACACTATGACAGATTTGATGTGCGAAGAGATATTGAACCTTGAGTACAAACAGTCAGGAAATCAGACTCAGGTTAAACAGATAAGCAATCGTATCAATAAGGATAAGTTTTCGGCGCTTGAGTATGGTCTTTGGTATGTCCATACGTTAGAGAAATCCAATCAAGTAAGACGTAATGAGAATGTTGATATATCGAAATTCTTCCAGGTGAAGAAACCAATTTATAAGATGAGGTAGGTGGTGATTAGGTGAGTAATGATTTTGAGCAGCGTATTAACGCTATGACTTTTGCTTCTCTTGGCAAGATGATCGTAACTGATCTGAAAAAGGGACGAGAGAGTACAATACTGAAAAAGTATAAAAAAGAGCAGGTTGTTAGCTTTCTTGAAAGTCCAGACAAGAATCAGAAGCAACTGCGCGAAATCAGTAACATTATTTACAACAAAAGCCCACACTATCAAAGGCTTATAAACTACTTCGCTAATATGCCGGTGTTTAGATATATCGTTGAGCCTGTTGGTTTGGAAGTAAATAAAGTTAATAAAAAGACTTTTATTAATCAGTACAAAAGAGTCAACGAAATGCTTGAATTGATGAATATTAGGCATGAATTCGGGAAGATACTGAACACTGCATTTAAGGAAGACGTGTTCTATGGTTATGAACACTCTACCAAAGACAGCTACTTCATTCAGCGATTGAATCCTGACTATTGCCGAATTTCTTCAATTGAAGATGGCGTATACAACTTTGCATGGGACTTTTCTTATTTTAATACTTATCCTGATAAGCTGAAGAATTTCCCGAAGGAATTCGAGGTTAAGTATAACCAATATAAGAACAACAAGGATGCTCAGTGGATTGAACTTAATCCAGAAAATACAATCTGTATCAAAATTAATAGTGATATTGAATATCCAGTCCTGCCATTCGCAGGGCTTTTTGATGCGATTTTTGAGATCGAGGAGTTCAAGGCACTTCGCAAAACGAAAGAGGAAATGGGTAACTATAAAATCCTAGTTCAAGAATTGCCAATGAGAAAAGACAGTTTGCAAAACAACGACTTCTTAATTGACTTCACACATATGAGCCTATTTCATAATCGAGCTTCAGAAGCACTTCCTGAGAATGTCGGGTTAGTAACATCGCCTATGAAAATTACAGACATATCCTTTGATAAGGACAGGGTAGATGCGGACAACGTTGCTAAGGCAGAACGTGATTTCTGGGGCGCTTCGGGTGTCAGTCAACTATTGTTCAACGCTGATAAAGCAGGAAGCATTGGGCTTGATAAATCTATCAAAACTGATGAAATGCTAGTCTTTAATATTCTTAGACAATTTGAGAGATGGCTTAACAGGAAGTCAAGGTTCTTTAATAATAACACCTTGTTTAAGGTTAGCCTTTTGGACCTGACGATTTTCAACATTGATGAAGTGTTTGAAAGAGCTTTGAAAGCTGCGACTTTTGGAATTCCATCGAAGACCATTATCGGTGCGGTGTTGGGGATGTCTCCAACTGCCCTAACCAATATGGCTTATCTAGAGAACGAGATTCTTCAAATGCACGTCAACTTTATTCCAGTAAGTTCGGCTCATACCGGCATGAATGACCAGGGTGGAAGGCCGAGCCAAGGCGACAATGTAAGCGAGGAAGGGTTAAAGGCGAGAGATCAAGGAAAGAACATCTCGAAATGACTTGTAAAATAGCATCGGAAAGGGGGTGAGATACATGAAATTTAATGCTGCTATTAGTAACATTAAACAAGTCAATCCACTCTTTTCCGAATGTAACATCAAAGTACTATATGCAGGCGCTAATAGAAACAAATCATTTATTTCCAAGCAATCAGTGGATCGCGCTTTGCCAACGATCTACAACATTCCGATTGTGGGCGAGTTCCTTGAGAAGAAAGAAGACTTTGGTACTCATGGCGGTAAGGTAGAGATAACGGACCAAGAGATCAAGTTCGTTCAAACCACTAAGCCATATGGTGTTGTACCTGAATCTGCAACAATCTATTGGCAACCTATTGCTGAGAAAGATGGAGTCGTAAATGAATACTTAATCATTGAAGGTGCTTACCTTTGGACAGGAAGATATTCAGAAGCTTCAAAAGTAATAAGCAATAGCAAAGGCCAAAGTATGGAGATCGAGATTATCAAAGGCGATTTTAACAAGGACAAGCTATTTGTTGTTGAGGATTTTGTGTTTAGTGCGCTTTGCATATTGGGCGATGATGTTGAACCATGTTTCGAATCTGCTGAAATTACTGCGTTTAACTTCAGTAAAGACGATTTTAAACATGAGTTTACTACTATGTTGAAAGAATTGAAGATGTCATTATCTACTGATGATGATGTTGAGAAATATAGTGAGGAAGGTGAGAGTGTGAATTTGTTACTTGAACTTCTGGCGAAATATTCTTTCACAGAAGAGATGATAGCAGAGAAAGGCGTTAATCTTTCTGAGATTACTCCTGAAGATTTGGAAGCAAAGCTTATTGAGTACACGGCAGAACTGAGCGCTCAAGAAGATGGTACCGAACAGAATGAGGTGGAAGAAACAGCCGAGTTCACCGACAAAGGTGAAGAGGTGGCTGAGGAATTCACTGAAGGTGAGGTTGCCGCCGATACAGCAGATGAGGTAAAGGAAGATGTTGCGGCTGATGAAGTGGAGCAACCAGCTGAGGATTATACTGCTCAAATCGCTGAGCTTCAAGAAACAGTGAATGGTCTGACTCAGGAGAATGAAGCCCTGAAAACAGAGCGTGACCAGTTGTTCGCTTTTAAACAACAGGTAGAGCAAGAGCAACATAAAATTCAAGTTGAAGATATGTTTGCTAAGTTCGACAAGTTGGAAGAAAGTGAAATTCAAGAAGTCAGAGAAAAGATGTTTGAAATGACACTTGAGGAAATTGAAGAAAAGCTTTACTTCATGCTGGGCAAGAAAGTTGCGCAGTTTTCTTTGAATCCAAAGAAAAAGGATTCTATCAAAATTGATGTAGTAGTAGAAGAGGTTAGCGATAAGAAAGGCTATGCGCTGTCTCATTTGTTTGAAAAATACAATAAATAATAGCGGTTGTAATCCGCAATATTGAAATTCCAAGGAGGAAATTAAATCATGGCAGTTATTCGTCTTGATAAAGTTCAGTCCGTATATCACGGAAATCTTGAGAGCGTTAAATTGGCAGCAAATGCTACTAACGGTGTTTTCGTTAAGTTGAATGGTCTTGTTGCTGGTGAGCGCGAAGTTAAAAATGGTGTTGCTGTTGCTGACGCTACTAAGGACACTGTGTTGCTCTTGTCTGCACCAGAAGTAATGTACGATCCACGTAAGAAAGGTCTGAAAGATTTCGTCATCGAAGCTGGTGTTGCAACTCGCGCTTATCACCTTTCCGTAGGCGACATTATCACTATGACAGAAGACCTTTTCGTAGGTACCCCTGTTGTTGGTGAATTTGCAGTGCCTGCAAATGGTGATTTCAAATTGCATGCGGCTGCTGACCTTACTGCCGGTTCCCGTGTTGCTTTTGAAGTAATCGAGAAAACTGTGTTGGGCGCTGAAGGCACTACTGCATACGCAATCCAAGTTATCACTGTCTAATCTAATGCAACGTAAAATAGTTATTTAATTTAAGGAGGAAATTTTAAATGCACGAACTTGTAAAATTGGCTGTAGATGCTTACAAAGGCACAACTGGTAACTTCTCCAAAGCCGAAGCTTCTGAGACACTTCGTAATGCTCTTATTGATCTGAATGGTGGTTCCGAGAAAATTGACTTCCGTTCTTTCCGCCGCAACAAAACGGCTATCTTCGAAATCATTGAGGAAACTCTTTCCGTTCTGGTTTCTGAAGGATTGGAAAATGAATTTAACGACTTCGCTGAGGTTCGTAACTTGGCATGGGGCGACACTAACGTATTTACTGTTCCAAACTCCGATCTGTTCAAAGTAGCAGTCGTTGCAGATGGTACTAACAACCTTCGTAGACAGCGTTTGGATGGAAAAGAGTTCGGCGTTTCCACTTACACTCGTGGTATCAAAATCTATGAAGAATTGCATCGCTTCCTGGCTGGACGTATTGACTGGGTTGAAATGGTTAACCGTGTTGCCAAGTCTTACAACCTGCAACTGGCTGAAGATGTTTACAATGCAATCTACAACTCTTTCAGTACTTTGGCTGCTCCGTATGCGTACAGTGGCGCTTATGATGAGTTCGAACTGACTCAAATGGCTCAACACGTTGAAGCTGCTTCCAACGGCGCTGGCGCGTACATCTTGGGTACTAAGATGGCTCTGGCTAAAGTTGCTCCTTCTGCTATCTCTGATAACATGCGTGAAGCTCGTAACAAAATCGGTTACTACGGTGAACTGAACGGTTTCGAACTGCGTGAAATCAAGAACGTTCACAAAGCTGGTTCTTACAGCGAGTTCGCTATCGACAACAACTTCTTGCTGATCGTACCGAAAGTCAATGACAAGTTCGTTAAGATCGTCAATGAAGGTGACGCACTGATCGTTGATGGTACAAACGGCGATGTTAACGCTGACTTCTCGATGGAATACACTTTCGTTATGAAGTCTGGTATCGCAGTTATTCCAGCAGCGAAGTATGGTATCTACCGTCTTGCATAATTAAACTTTGGGGGGCCTCGGCTCCCCTATATTTATATCAAGAGAGAAAAAGGGGAAATGAATTATGGCAGTTAAGGGTACAGATAGCAAGTCAACACGCGCTAAGAGAACCGCAACTCCAAAAGCTAAAGAGGTTGCTATGGAGACAGTAATCGAGAAAGTGAAGGCTCCTGAGAAAAGAGTGATTGATAGAGATGAATGGGTCACCATCATGAACTACACAACAGGACGCACACGCTATACATCTCGCAAGACTGGAACAGAGGTTACATTTAGTGAGTTTGGTCAAACGGATGAAATTCAAGTTGGTGAGCTTATCACAATGAAGAATGCACATCCAAGATATCTACGCGAACCATGGCTGGTAATTCTTGATGAGGAAGTTGTAGAATTCTTGGGGCTTCAAGAAGTATACGAAAATCTAATCATTACTGACAACCTGGAAGAAATCTTTAAGATGAGCGGCGATCAATTCAAAGAAGTGTTGATGAAAGCTCCTAAAGGTATGGCTCAGACCATTGTAAGCAAGGCAACAGAATTGATTGAAAATAAACGATTAGATTCGATTTCTATTATCCGTACCATCCAAGAGGTCTGCGGAATCGAATTTGAGGTTTAAAAGGGGGTTGTCGTTTATGGCGACTTCTTATCAAGAACTATATCCAATCTTTTTATCGAAAGTTAGCGACTATTCATTTATGAATATGCAGCAAGATGATCTTGAGAAATATATGGAAGGGTTGCTGTCCAGCGCTGTTCCAAAGTTTCGATTTTGCAAAGCTGTTCAAGGAAGAGATGCGGTTGCAAAGGCTTTTAATGAGGACTTAAAAGATATAGAGAAAGAAATTCTTGTTTCTTTGATGTTGGTTGAATATATGAAACCGAAGATTTTGACTAGCGAAATTCTAAAGCAGAATATGTCGGATAAAGACTTTAAAATCTACTCCCAAGCTAATCACCTGAAAGAGCTTTCGGACTTTTATAACAAACTTAAATCCGAAGCAGACAAGATGATTACTGAGTATTCCTTTGTTTATGGAGATTTGGGGGAATTGAAATGATGATTCATCAGGGAGACAAGATGTTCAAAGTCTATTTAAGTTCCTTGGTAGATAAGACTTTTAAAATCCTACCACTTCATGAAGAAAAGAATAAGGGTTTAGAGAAGTACATCCAATCACTTATGTTTGAAATGTTCGGGTTACAGAAGATAGTAATCGATCTTGATGTTGATTCCGATTTTGTATCACTCTTGGCTACATTAGAAGCACTTTCGCAATCTGATTTGGTTAACTGCAAATCCGATTTTGTGAAACGAGAAGTCTTTAAATGCATCAATATCATAAAGAGAATCCAAGGTAAGGTTCTTGCTGTAGGTGAAGACAAATGACTTACTTCGATGACTATATAAATAGGATGAATGCTACTGGAACATCAATTAGCGATGCCTATAGAAAGTCAACTGTTGAGAAAGTGAATTCGTCATTTGCAGACAGCACTTCGTTTCGAATCATCAAGATCAACGGTGTTGATACTGATTCAAGAGTCACCGATGGCGCTGATTCGAAAGTAAAAGATGTGCTATTAAGACCTGACACCACTGTTAATCTTGGTGATCATATAGAATTCAACAATGAAAAGTGGCTTGTTTTTGATTGCTCAGAGAAAGATGTGTTCCCGAAGGCTAGCATACAAAGTTGTAATGAAATGCTTCGGTGGGTCAAAAAAGACGGAACTTATGCAGA
Source organism: Paenibacillus sp. LBL (assembly GCF_029893715.1). Classification (NCBI taxonomy): domain Bacteria; kingdom Bacillati; phylum Bacillota; class Bacilli; order Caryophanales; family Paenibacillaceae; genus Paenibacillus; species Paenibacillus sp. LBL. Next base: position 130,275 of record NZ_JARXYU010000015.1, read on the forward strand.
GTATGATGCTGTCGTTAGAGCTTCAAGATACATTAAGTACGCTGTTGGTTACAACAGGTTCGATGTCAATCTCCTCGAAGGCGGTATGTTCGTGTATGTTGTCATTAATGACGATACAAGATCAATATCACCATTACAAAGGTTTATTATTGGATCTTCCGTATATGAGGTAACAGGGATAGACGACATGAGTTTCACGAAGAATGGACTTGGCTTACTTCAATTTACTACACGTTTAAGCACAGTTAAAGTCGGTGATGATTTCAGCACTAAAATAGCTGATAATAGTGAGTTGTATTTAGGAGAGACAGGTGGAACCAATAATGGTCCAGGAACAGGCGGTGGTGACCTATGGTAAAATTAGAACTTTTATCTCCTAACTTAGTTCAGGTGTTGAACCAATTGATTGCAGATAAAGAGATAGCAAAGTATCTATTCTATAATCAGAAAAACCCATTGTCACAGCCTGACATAGCATTGCCTGCCACCAACTTGATGTTCAAAAACATCTTCCCATATCCATTTGATTTAACGGCTGCCGTTGCTGACAGTACACAAATTCGCGTTTATTATCCTAACGGCGAACTTCATAATCGTGAAATCATTCAGGATTCCAAGATCGTCTTTGATATTGTGGTTGCTAAATCGTTATGGCTAGTGAATGATGGCGCAGCATTGTTAAGACCTTATGAAATCATGAGGAATATAGTAGGATTGTTCAGTGATAAGAGTGTAGGTACAGTTGGTAGAATTAATTTTAGTAGATTTTTTCACTTAACTGTTAATGATAAGTTTGATGCAATTCGGCTAGAAGGAAATATCATAACGTTTGGGACAAGTTAATATGAAGATTTTAGAGATGAATGAAACTGATCGCTCATTGAAGTTGTTGGCAGGCGATTCTTTTCAAGTTGATAATTTCTTGATATCCCCTGTTACTCTAGGGGAAGTCAAAGACATTGGGTATTCGTTATATAACCAGTATCTTGGTGTCATGACTTTTAGAGTTGATGACTTGATTGATACAACCGATATAGATGAATCAACACTATCATTATTTGACCTAATATTGTCTTCAGGCAATCCCGATTTAATTCAATTGTTTATTGATTCACTTTGCTTCTTTCTTAAGCAAGATAGGACAAAGATTAACTTTCACCCAGATTTAGGCTTGATTTTTGGTGACATTAATTTAAGCATAGATGACGTGAGAGTTGTTAGCGCTGATAATTACAATGACATTCTTAATGTTATTAAATATCAGAACTATATATTTGGCAAGAACGGTGGAGACAATCCCAAGAACGCAAAAGCCAAAAGTATTATGGAAAAGTTGCGAAAAGCAAACGAGATAGTAATGAAGAAAAAAGGAGTTAGCAACGATGACAAGATTGATTTCTCTGATCTGGTTAGCGCAGTTAGCACAAAGAGTATTCATTATGATAAAGAATCCGTTTGGGGATTGACCATGTATCAGTTCTATGACGAATACAAGAGATTGGAAAGAATCTCTTCATATGAAACCAATGTACTTGCAATGGTCAATGGGGCCAAAATCGAGTTGAAGCATTGGTGTGGAAAATTAGATTAATAAATTGATTATGAAGTGGACTCTATTGAGTCCATTTTTTTATGCCATTAATTATTTCAAGGAGGATACAAAATGTCTAGATTTGGTATGAAAGAAGTTGCTGACGTTATCTTTTTCGATAAAGCAACTGGAAAGCCGAAACTGTTCTTCGACACATTGAAGCTCAGTAACCTGGAACAAGCGGCTGAGTCCGTGTACGCAACTGGGGGCCGTGGTGCTGGTCGTTTGATCGGATGGGATTATGGTCGTACTGCAACGTTTGCCCTGCAAGATGCATTGCTTTCCGAGCAATCTCTGTCTCTACTTGCTGGTAACGATGTAGAGGAAGGTGTACAAAACATTTGGAAGCGTGAAGTGCTGATTGTTGCTACTGGCGAAATCACATTGAGTGAAGCACCTATTGCTGGAACTATCACTGCGTATTCCACAACTGACGGTAAATTCCATAAGGATGAGCTGACTCCAGGTACAGTAACTGGTAATACACTCCCTGTTACGGGTGGTACACCAGCAGTGGCTGACGGCGACCAAGTAATTGTGTACTACCAATATGCGTCCGCTGCAACTGCGAAGTCGGTAACGATTTCTGCTGATAAGTTCCCAGGATTCTACGAAGTTGTTGCTGACACTTTGGTTCGTTCTGAAGACGGTGTTGACGAGCCGTTCCAAATCGTTATCAAGAAGGCTAAACTGCAACCTGGTTTCACAATGACAATGGATGCAGAGAACGTTTCGGTATTCGACTTCAACCTCGAAGTGTTCCGTGATACTAATTCGCCTGACATGATTAAGATGATTAAACACTAATCCAATTAAAGAAAGGGGTAGGAAGAGATTCCTACCCTTCTTTTTTTGAGAACTATGTTCAATAAAATAAGAGTTTTAACAAAAGTATAGAGAAAAAGGGGTTTTTAAAAATGGCTAATAGCAAGAAAAAGCTCAGTATGGCTGCGATCAAGAAGCAAGACAAGCAATTTGATGAACGCTATGAGGTTGAGATTAATGGATATGTTCTTGAAATTGACCAAACCTTTAGACCAACAAAGATCCAGGGTTTAATTAGTGAGCTTGCTCAAAAGTTCGAAGAAACTAAAGTTCAAGATACTAACATCCTTGATATATTCACTCCATATATGATTCTTCTCATGATTAAGAATTTCACATCGTTAGATATCCCTGATAAGCTGGACGACCAATTAAAGACGCTAGACTTCCTTGTTGACAATGATTTTCTTGTTCCTATCTATGAAAGCTTACCTATTGCTGAAGTGAATAAGGTTTATGCTGAAATGGAAGCTGCGACAGATCGTATAAATGACAACATTAATGAATTGAAGCAATCCGTGAATGGACTTACGCTAGAAAACCGAGAGATGTTAGGCCTGGATTAAGATAAATTGGAGTTGAACTGTGGATGCCTACTTTTAAGAATATGAAGGAATTAGAAAAATATCTTCAGAGAAAACTCGAAAGTTCAATGCAGGATGTAGGGAAAATGGGAGAAGCCACCGTAAAGCAACATGTTGATAAAGATGTTTATGGCGTGGCGACTCCTGAAGAGTATGAACGTACAGGTGATTTGAAGAAAAGTGTTGTATATGAACTTGACCATATCAGAGGTGGATTTCAAGTTGACATCTATAATGATAGCGACCTGATTCGTAGTGCTAAACCAAACCAGCATTATAGTGTGGTGGAAAGCGAAAACGGTAGCTATCCTCTAGACTATAGTGAATTTGTTGCAGAAACAGTACACAACGGAACGAGTGGTTTGATATTCGGAACGGGTTATTGGACAAGCCCAAGACCGTTTATGAGTAATGCGGCAAATGAGATACGAAGTAAAAAACTACATTTATATAAGTTGCAAGAAGGATTAAAGAAGAACGGCATTAATAGCAGATTGTAAGGGTGGATAGCATGGCTGATAAATTACAAGAGGTTGATGATCTGTTTTGGAAAACAGAAATAAACCAGTTTAATAGAGAGATAACAGAGGAGTTTTTGCAACAAGGACATTTGTCTGCAAGAACACTTGAACAATATCGCAGTGGATTACGGCAATTCTTTAAGTGGGTCTATGATTCATGCATGAACAAACCTATCTACGAATTGAAGCCAAGGGATGCTTTAAAATATCAGAACTTCTTGATAGGAAGAGGATTATCATCGAGCGCGATTAAGTTTAAACGCTCTGCTGTATCGAGTCTTTGCGGATATATGGAGATATATTACCTCGATGAATATCCGACATTTCGAAATATATATAACAAGAATATACCTTCTCCACCAAAGGCGGTTAAGCATGAGAAGAAGCCTTTGACTAAAGAGGAGTTAGATCATTTAGTTCAAGTGTTAGAGGAGAGAAAAGAATGGCAGATGCTTGCATATGTTTGGTTCACATATATTACTGGTTGCAGGCGAGAAGAGTCCAGGCAGCTGTTAAAAGAAGTAGTTAGTTACAATTACGTAAAAGATCAACTTGGTAATGTCAAAAATTATTATGCAACACACAACATTCGCGCTAAGGGTCGTGGCAAAGAAGGCAAGGTAAGAAAGTTTTCCTTCGATGATCGCGCAAAGAATGCAATTGAAAAGTGGCTTGAGGTAAGAGGACACGATGAGTGCCCTTTTGTTTTTGTCTCGAAAAGCAAAGGTGAAGTAAAGCAGGTTTCGGACTCTGCCTTTAATTACTGGTGTAGCGAAATATTTTCAAAGATTGTTGGGAGACGGGTTCATCCCCATCTATTCAGAAGCACAAGGGCGACACACATCGTAGCGCTTGAGGGCAAGGATATCAAGTCCGCTCAAGCTCTATTAGGGCATGAGAGTTCTGAAACAACTGAGATTTATGTAGTACGTGAAACGCAAGATGAATTAGACGATCTGTTCTAAATATTGAAAACAAGGGGTACTGGGATATGAAAATCATGAATTTTGAATTGCAAGAGTTTACGAAGTTCTTGGTGGAATTGAAATTAGGCGGCAAAGATAGTCGGATGCGTACAAGATTCTGCAAACTGTTGGCTGAAAGAATTAAACAAATTGAAGATGAACGTGAAGAGTTGATTAAACAGTTTGCTGAAGTTGCTGAGGATGGATCGATTTTAGTAGAGGATGCCGGTGATGGGCGGCAAGTGTACAAGCTTAGAGATCGAGACGGGTTCAATCGTGAGTTCGAAATTCTCATGAGAGAGGAATTCGTTATTGAAGAGAATGCTGAACGGAAAGAAATGTTGCATGCAATCAAGGATATTGTTCTCAATGTAGATATGCAATTTGAAGGGGAATCGGCATTTGTGTACGACCGTTTTTGTTGCATTGTAGAAGAAATTAATTAATACTGGGTGGCCTTTGATGGCTGCCTTTTTATTTTGAAGGGGTGAAGTATATGAGCGATAAATTAAACATACTTATCACAGCCCTGCTAAATACAGATGACACTTCGCAGATTGAAAGTCAACTGAATCAATTGGCAGCTAAACTTAAAGGCAAACTCAAATTAAGCATCGGGCTTGACGATAACATAGATAATTTAACAAAATTACTCGGAGACATCAAAGGGGTCTCTCAAAGTAGTTTTGGAGAAGCAACTAAGGATGCAAAGAAATTTAGCAATGAGATCGACAATGTTGAAAAGAAGTTAAGAGCATTAAGATCAGAACGAAAAGGCATTGAGAAGCATTACAGGGGCATGTACAACGAGTCAACTCAAGGCAACATGTGGAAACAGCTTAAGGAAATTAAGCCGAAGCTCCCCAAAAAAGGCGATCAACTTTACACTGAGTTATATGAAGCAACCAACAAGAATCAACGTTCAACTTACTTCACTTCATCTAGGAATGACGGATATTCCAGCAAGATGGGTTTGGACGAAGCCGCCGAATCGTTAGGCCTACGTGGGTCAGATGAGTTAGTTCAGAAGATTAAGGACGGAAACAAAAAGTTTGATTCTTCGATGATCAAAGATGATCCGAAAATCAAAAGTATAGACGATAATATTAGAGAACTTGAAAACTACAAGAACAAGTTGACATCAGCTGCGATGTCTGGCGAAGAGTTTTCGAAGGTCGTCAATGAGTCGAATAAAAACATAAACACCCAAGCAGCTGAAGTAAAAAAACTCAGCCCAGAACTAGGTAAGTTAGGGAAAGTTACGGACACCAGGGATGCAGAAGGTAATCCTTTATCTTTGGATGAGCAGTTCATTAATCCTAAAAAAGCACAGACGACAACTAACAAATACAAATTCGATGAAAACAATAATCCTGTTCTAGACAAGACTATCCAGACAACAAATGTTGACGGACTTGATAAACAAAAAAAGCAATTTGATGTTTTTGCAAAAGATGCAACAACTAGAATCCAAGCTTTAAGTGAAACAAAGCTTCCAACGCACAAAGTCGATGAACTTGTCAAAAGCTTCGGAAAACTTGATGCAACCTCTGACAAATTAGACTTGGATGTATTCAAGAAGAGTTTGGCTGGTGCTGAGAAGTACGCAGACAATCTGCATAAAGTTCAGGTAGAACAAAACAAATTAAAGGCTGATGCGGATAAGCTTAAGACTTTAGACAGTGGGACACTAAGCAAATTCAATGATTCAATTGATTCATCCAAAAACCTCAAGCAAATAGACTTGTTGAAGGGTGAACTTAGAGAGCTTCAGGAAGTCAATAAAGCAAACCTCAAAGGCGAAAAAGAAAAAGCAGATCGAATCCTTAACAACTATAAAGTCGGCAAAAAAATAGCCGAACAAGAGATAAAAGATATAAATGCGATTGAGAAGAAGAGAGAAGAAAGTGTCGTCAACTCTCAAAAACGTGATCGTCAAGAAGCTGAAAATCAACAAAAGGCCATTCAAAAGAACCAAGAAAAGGATTGGGATGATCGTAATAAACTTGCCAATCAAATGGCAGATGGTCGAGCAAGAGGAAGTTTCAAAGAACCTGACTGGGACAAAGAACAAGCTGAAGCTATTCGTAAGAATAAGGAGATTGAAGCGCAAGCTCAGCGCGAACTAGATGCTGCTTATCAATCAATGATAAATCGCAGAGCTAAAGAAGAGCGCGAGTTAAATCAAAACCAGCAGAAGGCCATCGCAGAGAATGCGGATAGACAGCGTAAAGAAGATGCAAAGACGCAAAAGTCTAAGGAAGCATACCAGAACTGGTGGATCAAGTCTTTAAGAGAGCAAGAGATTGCTCAGAAGAAAGCTAATGATCAAGCAAAAGACAAGCGAATTGAAAACAATTACAAAAACGGCAAGTCAGACATGGAACGGCAAATCAAATCGGCAGAACAATTTAATCGCACATTAAAACAAGTCGATAATCAGCTGGTCAGTATGTTCTCGAAGGGTCAAGTAGAAAAGAGTAAATTCGATGACCTAAGCAAACGAATGGGATTAGCTGGCACGATACAGGATTTGAAAAACGTAGAGAAAGAACTTGACGATATTGGGCGCAAGTATAAACTACAACAAGGAAACGGTGCTGGCACACTTCGTGGGGAAGTTTTAGGTAGTTCAGATAGATTGAAGAATCTAGAAGGTATGGATTCAAAAACATTCAAAAATGAATTACAAGAAATCATTAAAACTAACAATCATCTTAAAGATAAAGAAATACTCTTTACCCGTCTCGATGCCGCAACTGGGAAGTGGAACGCGACTCTCAGAGTAAACGGAAGAGAACAGTTAGTTATTTCAGGTGCAATTGATAGAACTAACGGGCAAATCCGCAGGCAGAGAAACGAAATCCGCGAAGTATCTAATGCTAACAAAGGTCTAATCGAGCAATTGAAGATTGCTATGGGCCGTGTACCTGTCTGGATGGGTGCAATGACTGCGTTCTATGGATCGATTAGAACACTTCAAAATATGACAAGAACTATCATCGAAATTGACACTCAAATGACGCAGTTAAAACGCGTTATGGATGAGGACACGAATTTTGATGAAATGTTGCAGAAGTCTATAGGTCTTGCAAAAGAATTGGGTCAAACCATTCAGAATGTAAATGAAGCGCTTATCGGATTCGCGCGTCAAGGGTTTGAAGGTCAAGATGCAATTGACATGACCAGAACGGCTATCTTGGCTAGTAATGTATCCGACCTTTCCACTGAAGAGTCAATGAATGACATTACATCGGCAATGATCAACTTTAATATCGAAGCTTCAAAGTCCATATCCATTGTCGATAAATTAAACGAAGTGGATAACAACTTTTCAATCACAACTAAGGACTTGGCTCAAGGTATCCATAAGGCAGGCGCAACCGCAAAAACCTATGGAGTAACATTGGACGAGTTGGTTGGTCATGTAACGGCAATTGGTGCAGCGACAAGGGAAAGTGGAAACATTGTTGGTAATGCATTGAAAACTATTTATTCTAGAATCCCATCTGCCGCAGGTGATCTAGAGGATTTAGGCGTTAAGGTATTCAATGATGACGGTACAACAAGAGCCGCAACTGAAGTCATAGATGATTTGGCTAAAAAGTGGTCTACATTAACAAACACCCAACAACAAAATATCGGTGTTACTGTTGCTGGTAGATATCAGTTGACACGTTTCTTAGCGTTGATGAATAACTATCAAATGTCTCTTGACGCAGCTACCACTGCAACATACTCTCAAGGCTCAGCCGTTAGGGAGAATGAAAAATACCAACAAAGCTTACAAGCAAGAATTAATCGAATGACTGTAGCATGGCAGGAATTCACTCTTGCTGTTGGTGATGCAGTGCTTACAGACGGATTGATTGCTGTAGTTAATAGCTTGACTGCGTTGTCTAATGCAGGAACATTCTTGACGAAAAACTTTGGCGTTCTTCCATTTATTATTGCAGGCGTGACTACGGCAATCGCATTGTTTAATAACAGGATTCGGACCTCGATTTTAGAAACAGGAAAATTAGGAATTGGATTGAAAGGTTTAGCCCTAACTTTCAAAGGCGTAGGTGTTGCCGCTAGAACAGCAGGCACTTTTATGGCAGGAATATTCTGGCCTGTAGCTATCTCAATGGCACTAGGATTTGCAATAGAAAAACTTGTTGGTTGGATTGCAAAGTCGAATGAGGAAACAAAAAAAGCTCTGACATTAAACACTGAAACAGTGACATCTCTTCGAGAACAGAAGAATGGTTTAACCATGCTTTCACAAGAGTATGTAGCACTCAAAGAAAAAACTGACAAAACGGTAGAAGACAAACAGCGACTTGTTGATATCGAACGTGATTTGGTGGACAACTATGGAGTAGCCACATCGGGAATTGATGATCAAGGAAGAGCTTACTCAGATAGTGTTCAGGCAATTAACGCTAGAGTAGAAGCGTTGCAAAAAGAAATAGATGCTGAGATAAGTCTTAATGAAATTAAATTAAGAGCAAAAGACAGTGAGAATAAAAACGATCTTAAGAGAACATATGAAGACCGTAAGAAGGCTGCCGAAGAAGTTCTGAGAGCTGAGCAGGATCTTGCTAATTTCCAACAACGGGTTCAGAGTGGCGAGTTTAAAAACATGAAGCCAATCATTGACTATCAATCAGGCAGTGTTACTACTGGTGAAATGGTCGAGAATTCTCAGAAGAACGCAATCCTTAAAAGGTTGACAACTGCAAAACAAGAGCTTGCAAATTATAACGCTGAAATTGGAGAAGTCGTATCTGAATATGAACTCATACTAAGTGAAAAAGCTCAGCAAATTCTTGAGTCATTGGAGCAGCAAGGTGAGAAATTATCTGCTGGTGAACGCGCCTTTGTCGCTGGCATTACTGAGGGCATCGCATCTGGAACGGATGATATTGACACCCAATTTAATGAACTGACACAAGTGATAAAAGCATTCACTAATACAGACTTTGGTGAGTACCATAAGAAGTATGAAGAACTAAGACGGGCATTTGAAGCTGATCCATCTGACATGACTATACAAACAGAAATGGAACAGATTCATGCGAAGTTAATCGAAGAAATTAACAAAATAATCAATGAGATAATCCAAAAGATCCCAAGCGCTAAGGCGGCTATGGAGTCGTTTAGAGATTCTTTTGTGACTTCATTCAACTTGCCTAAAGCTCCAATCCTTGCGATTGTTCCAGACCTTCAGAAAATGAGGGATGAAATAGATAAAGCTGGGGATGAATTCTCTAAATTAAACCAAATTATCTATACCGTGTCTAAGGGGCAAAAACTAAATAGTCAACAAGTTATGGAATTGGTTAAACAATATCCAGAATTACTCAAGCATATTAAGAAAACTGCTGATGGATATGAGATCGAAGAAAAAGCAATGTTGGACCTTCGAGATAAACGATTAGAAGCCAAAAAGCAAGAAATTTTGGCTGAAGCTGGCCTGACTAGAGGAATATTGAATAACCTTAGCGTTAGGTTGAAAGCTTACGGAGTCGAGTTAAACGGTATTAACAACCTAGCTGATGCACGAAAAGCTATTAGTCAAAACATTGATCCAGTGATCAATGCGGCAAATCCAAAAAACATGCTTGAAAGCTTCAAGACAAACATGAGCGGAAGTGATTCCGTAACTGGCGCTGTTTCTAATTTCCTGAAGAGCGTTGGTTCCGTACCTGAAAAGCAAAAATTAGCTAAGGAAGCTGCTGATGCTAAGGGTCAATTACTTGAATATGCAAAAATCATGGAAGAATTCAATGGTTTATATTCATTGATAGACGATGCTAGTTATGGCGTAACTCCTGATAAAACTAGTAATAAAAGCAAAGATAAAAAAGATAAAACTAAAACTGAAAATGTAGCTTTGTATCAAGCGGATCAGTATGCTAAGAAAATGGCAGAGCTTGAAACGGCACTGAAGAAATCGCAGAACGCGATGGCTAACATGAATAAAACATCTTCAGAGTATCGTTCCGAGTTAATGAAACAAAACAATGCTCTTAGCGCACAGAGCAAGGCAACGAACGATGAGATATATAGAATAAACAAGTTAATTGCATCGCAAGAAAAACAAAGAAAAGCAATGGGTGATTTCAAAAAATTATCCAATGAAAAGAAAGAAAAGTACAATGAACTAACGAAATCTATTGAACAAAACCAAGGCTCAGTACAGTCGCTTACACAAAAACAAAGTGATTTAAACAAGACAATGGCTGATAATAGATCGGCAGTCCAAGTTAGCGTCCTTGAAGAACTTCATGGAAAGCAGAAGAAGTATGACGATGAACTAGAAAAGTCCAAAAACAAACAGAAGAACTTGCTCTCAACATCTGCTGAAAAACGGGCTGAAGATGCGAAGCAAATAGCTATTATGAAGGAGAAGCAAAACGCTCTCCATAATGAGAATATTGCTATTCAAAAGGCGATTGATAGCGGAAAACTTCTGAAGACAGATATAGAAGCTCAGAAACAGGTAATGGCTCAGAATAGCGCTGAGTGGTTGAATCTTGCTTCAGCGGTTGATACGACTGCCGAAAGCATGGTTAACAGTGCAATTACGGAGCAACGTGATAAGATCGCAGATATTGGCTATGAGATTAGTCTTGTAACCGAGTCGATGAATTTGTTCGAGGAAGGGACCGCTGAATACAACAAAGCTCTGAATGAGAACATTGCTCTGTTGGGTTCACAGCTTCGTGCAGAAAAACAGTTACAAGTAGTTATCAAAGAACAACTTAAAAATATGGATATCACTGCTGAGACTAGAGCAAGACTTAATAAGGAGCTTAAAGAGTCTGTCTTGGCTGAACTTCAATTGGTATCAGCAATTCATGATATGAATCAAGAGTTGAAGCAACAACAAGAACAACTTGCCGATGACATCATTGATACAATCAAGGAGATGTATGAGCAACAGAAAAAGTTGCGTCTAGATGCCCTTGAGGAAGAGTCTGATGCATTAGAGAAAGCTCATAATGAAGAAATGTCTCGACTGGATAAAGAACTTAAAAAGTATGAAGAGCATATCAACTCCAAGCTGAAGCTTCTAAACCGTGAAGCTAGTGCAAGATCGTTTAACAATGACTTGCAAGAGAAAGCAGAGCAAAAGAATGAACTTCAAAATAAAATCAACATTTTAAGCTTAGATGATTCTTCTGAAGCAAAAAAACAACGTAAAGAACTTGAAAAACAACTTGCCGAAATCACAAAAGAAATTGAAGACATGCAGTACGACCGCACTAAGGAGATACGTGAAGATAATCTCCAAGACCAGCTAGAAAACAAACAAAAGGAAATTGAAACTGCTAAGGATACCGCTGAGTACATTGTAAACGGTCAAAAAATGCAATATGAAAAAGCGAAGGAATTCTTAGATAAACAGAAGAAAGAAGTAGAAAAATACTACGATGATTTAATTAACGATGAAAAGTTCTATCAAACACTCAAAGAAGAAATGATGGCTGGACACTTTGGGAAAGTGCAAGAAATACTGCAAACTGTTGTTACGAACTATTCCGATATGGTTGATGATCGTATAGCTAAGACTGGTGAAAAACTTAACGAACAGATGGCCCTTTTGCAAAAAGCACAGGAACAGTTAAACCAACTGCAACAAGCTGGTGACAAGACTTCTGCTTGGTCTCAGTACCTTTCTAATAAGAAGGCAGCCGAAGATGAATACGCTAAAACAGGTAAGTGGAACGAAGAGCTTAGAAAACAGAACGAGCAGATGCGTAACCAGTACGGTTTTGCAGATGGGAACTATGCAGATTTGAGTAAGCTTCAATACATGGGAATTCAAAACCCTAGTAACGATAGCTTGTCAAACATCATAGGGTCTTCGACAGGTGGCATTAAATCTCCAACTTTGCCATCAGGCGGTGCATATGCTGGTTCGCCATTCTCTAATGTTGCTAATCAAATTAACAACTTAAACAAATACCTTGACTTCTTAGGCAAGAAAAACACTGCATCTACTTCAGGAGCTTCAATCGGCACACTTTCCGTCAATGTATCGGCAGTTGGCGCAGACAAGAAAGGTGCAAAAGATTTTGCTTCGACTTTAGTGGATGAATTGAAGAAGAAAGGGATTGGTTAGTGCATGAAAGAAGGATTGGAGTTCTATTACGATGGCATTCGCTCAACTGACATGGGATTGTTCAATGTTCAGTTGAGTAATGACCTATATTCAGAGTCGTTCATATCTGAAAGAAGCATCCAAGAAGTAGAAGTTCGTGGGAACGATAAA
>NZ_JARXYU010000016.1:0-136000 GCF_029893715.1 Paenibacillus sp. LBL
GGGCGTCGTACGATCCAAGGGATCATAAAGACACAGGCGGGCCGGAGGTACACACCGCGGGTCCGCTCGGACCTCCAATCCATTTTCGATGAAGTGAGAGCAGCGAATCAGAATGTCTCAACCCATCAAGAACATGGAGTGTGAGTCACAATGGCATTTGCGAAAAAGAAGAAAGATATAGCCCCTTGGCGGCAAAACATTCTATCGCATCACAAAGGGCGTCCATCCCGTGCGGATCGGGCAGTGTTCCCGGCAAGTGTTGTTAAGGAATTGATCGAGGAAGCGGGTGGGCTTTGCCAGTGCGGCTGCGGCCGACCGGATACGGAAACGCACCATGTCATGCCCCGTACGCGGGACGGCCGCGGTGTCAAAACGAACGGCATGCGAGTGAATGGCATCTGTAATCAACGCTTTCATGCGAACGAGGATGAGTTACAACAATGGATCAACGTCTATACCGAACGATACGGCCCTTATTTCTGGTATGACGATCAAGATTGGGAAGAGTATCGACGGAGAGAGAACGCCGAATTTCAAGCGGCCGAAGCCCAGCGCCTGAAAGATGCACGTTTAGAGCCGGTAATGACATTATTATCATCCGCTGCAGGTAGGAAGCTTAGAGCGAAGGAGAAGCGACTTATTGAATCCCTTCCAGACAAACAAATGAACGTTCTGGCGGATTTGATTGCGGATGTGGTAAACGGTGTGCAACAGGCAGCCGGTTATTACCCAAATCACGGATACTATTTCGAGGATTAGGGGGAGTGATTGGGAATGAGTAAAGACAAGCAGAAAATAAAAAAAGGCGACTCGGTAATATTGCGAGACGGATCTATACATGAAATATCAAGCATTCAGGACGTTCATAACCGTTATCAGCTTGTCGGGGTTAGCGGATGGCAGAATGACATCGATTCGTTGGTATTGGTTCAACCGGGTTCAGCATATCGATATTGGCAACTTCAAGCCGCTGCAGCCAAAGAAGAAATAGCCCGTATCAACTGTGACTATTATGCAGACAAGCAGCGTTTTCACAATCAGGCCCGGGAACTGGTAGAAGTGAAAGAGCGTGAGCAGAAGCTAAAAGAAAGGTTAGAGGATATAAAGGAGCAGGCAATGTGGAGTAATAATGAGATTTTCGTCATTGCGCGAAATATATTGGATGTCCTTTATCCGAAGGAGAGGGAGCAATGACCGACGAAACAAAAGCAGAAATCATGGCGTTCTGGCAAAGAATCAAAAAGGTCGTGTATGAGCTGATAAACCGTATTAAAGCCTTCATAAAAAAAATCATTATGGATTTCGTTCATTACTGCTTAGAATACGAGACATTGAAATCAAGGGCGAGGATATACCTGCTGACAAAAAACCGGAGGATAAAGCGCAAGCAATTCAAATGGCTGGTGAAGGCAGTGTTTGGAGGTCGAACGGCGTGAAAGTAAAAGCTCAATCCTATTGGGTCTGGACTGATAAAGCACAAGAGAAGAATCCTAAATACTCAAGGGCAGGCGATCCGATTTGGCCGGATTACAAACATGAAGCGCCGTCTGAATGGGTAGAACAAGGTTTAATCTGTGACGCAGCGGAGGTTGAGAAGGAAGGGCAGGCGGATCTATTTGAGTACATTTAAAAAGGGGTGACCCTATGGGGACGGTGGAGCAAATGGAACTATTCCCGAGAGCTACGGCGGATGAAATCAAATATGTTCGGCAGCAGCTCAAGAAATATCCCGAGATGCGCCGTACAATCGCTGTACTGAATCAGAAGCCCGCTTTAAACGACATCGAGCAGAAGGTATTGGCTAAATACAGGCGCAAGACAGAGGCATTAGAAACAGCCATTCAATGCATACTCGATGACGAGATTAGAGAGATCATGCACTACCGATTTATTGAAAGTCACGAACGGTGGGCGGCAGTATCAAAATGGAGTCGGTTCACTGATCGTTCGTTAGACCGAAAAGTTCGGGATGGTGTAAAGGCCATCGCCGGAACATTGAAACTGACTCATGATATAGATTGAAATCGTGTCTGTTTTACGTCTGTACAGCGTCGCCTTTGTAAATCGGTAACATATTAAAGTAGGGACATAGAGCTAAACGCTCGGGTGTCCCTGCTACCCCTTATCGTCGCAGGACTCGACTGTGCTGAAAAGGGAGCCTTGCGGCAATCTGGAGCGTTTATCGCGGCGGTATGGATGCGGGGAAGGAGGTAAGATCACTCCAAACGCACTCCGCCCGGGCGCGATATAAATACGGGCTTTTAATATGGCCTTCATGGCATTGGTAGGTTCGAATCCTGCAAAGGCCTTTAGAATCGAATAAACTTTCAAAGAATGAGTCGCTATAATGGCGGCTCTTTTCTTTTTGGCCGAAGGGCATCAATGCGACTGAATAATCCCAGGCGTAAGCCGAGGGCCGGATAACAAGGTTTTATTATTTCTCCTGAAAGGGTGACGTACAAGGTGGGGTATTCAGAAATGGTATTTACTCGTGAAGAGTTACATAGTGCAATGGACGCGCTAGATCGGTTAGGGAAGATGTACACCATCGATAAAATCACAAAGAATATAGAAACGGAAAAAGATGAAGAAGATTCATTCCGACTATATCCATCCAAAGAGAAGCATCCGCATTTATTCGATCGTTGGATTATAAGGGAAGTGTAACAAGTGGCTCTTAAGAAATTCTGCCGTCACACAGGTTGTAAGAAGCTAACCACAACCGGTTACTGTGAAGACCATCCAAAGCAATCCTATGACCGGAAGCGGGGCACATCAGCGGAGCGGGGATATGATCATCATTGGCGGCGAGAGCGAAAGAAGTTCTTGCGTGAGAATGTGCTTTGTATCGACTGTTACGCTTTGGGCAAACTGACACCCGCTACTGATGTTGATCATGAAATACCACATCGCGGCGATAAGAATTTGTTCTGGGATAAAAGCAATTGGCGGGCACGCTGCCATAGTCACCATAGCCAAAAGACGGCGAGAGAAGATGGAGGATTCAACAACCCTTCCAAAAGGAGAGGCTTAGATGAAACCCATACCAGGACATAAAGGTTACTTTGCAAATGACCGAGGCGAAATAATTTCATTTAGACGAAAAGAGCCGAGAACATTAAAAGGTTATGTGAATCAAGATGGATACTTAACCGTTACCGTTACAGCAGACGATGGAATCAAGAGGAAAACTCTGGTCCATCGTCTTGTCATATCTGCGTATAAAGGCAGTTCTCCATATGATAATGGTGTTGTTAGGCACCTCAACGGCAATCAATTAGATAACGCTCCCGAGAACCTAGAATGGGGAACGGCATTCGATAACTATATGGATGCTGTTCACCACGGTACGAGAGCAAATGGAAGCGGGATAGGCGGACATATTACACCGCCGGACATTGTAAGGGCCATACGAGAAGACGGAGCAGAAGGAGTCAGTTATAAGGAGCTCGGCCGTCGATACGGCGTTAGCGCAACTCAAGCCTATAGAGTTCGGAATTACAAGCGTTGGAACAATATTGATCAAGGAGGATTGCGGCAATGACGGTTAAACAAATTGACATATTCAAGTGGTCGATAACGGGAGTACAAGTAACAAGTCCCAGAACATCTGTTATCGGCATCTATATCCCTGGGACTAAAGTAAACAGCAATGACCGCATATACGTCCGTCTTAACGCATGGGATAGGCTGCGCGGTGTTTCTCTTGAAGACAAGACAGTTGCAGAGCTTAAGAAGTGGGAACGTATCTGTGCGATGAAGAACACTGAAATAGAGCGCTGCCGTGCATCGGAGAAAATCATATCGACGCGGCACCGGCAATGGGATAGTACAAAGGAGAGTGATTACTGATGCAACAGGAGCGGGAGCATAAAGGGCTGGCTGACGTAGAGTTAAAGTTCAATGTCCAGTTTGCAGGATGGTATGAAGTCTTGATACAGAAGATGGGCGGTGCCTTACAAGATGCGGTTGATGCTGGCATGCCCGTCGATCTTGCAGACAATATGTTTAAAGGTAGCCTTAGTAGTGTCCTTAGAGATGCGTTGGTGATCGGAGATAGGGACGGATGGGAACAGAGTGGGAAGTAAATAACATTGTGCGTGAGCTCAAAATAATAGGGGAGCATTTGCTAAATGATTTGTACACCAAAGCAATGTGTGTAGAGGTCTATTTGTTGCACCTTCTGAGACGAATTTAAAGGGGGCACAGAGGCGTCCATGCCTCGACCCTCCCGAACACACGTCCAAGGGTGCACAAGGGGGAGGGGGGTCGAATCTCTGCGGTCCTTTTGCTAGTTGACCGCGTCCCCCTTATTTCGCGTAAAAACTCGTTTTATATATTTTTGAGAGGTTGAGGCCTTGATGAGAAGTAAAAATCGATTCTTTGAACGTGATGGTTACATGGTCGGCGTTACAAAAAAAGGCGTCGAGTTTTTGTTCGACGTCGACGATTTTAGTTTGATTTCTCAACACACATGGTGTGTTAGCGAGGTAAAAGGGAATAGATATATTCAAACTAGGATCGTAAGAAACGGCAAGGAGACAACGATTAGGATTCACAGGTTGATCCTTGGTCCAGATAATCAGTTGGTTGTTGATCATATCAATCATGATTGTTTAGATAATCGTAAAGAGAACCTTCGCTTGTGCTCTCATAGTAAGAATATTAGGAACAGGACCAAAAGAATAGCAGGGACATCTAAATATAAAGGTGTCTATTTTTACAAGAATCTTAATAAATGGAAAGCACAAATCGAGATAAAAGGTAAGAAAAAACACTTGGGATATTTCGAAAATGAGCAGGATGCGGCAGTTGCCTACAACAAGGCAGCTGCTTTTTATTTTGGTGAATATGCTCATTTAAACCATATCGCTTAAAGGCAGGTGAACCCGATGGGACGGAACGGAAAACCGATTGATCTGCACCTCGCAGCGGGGAATCCGAACCGGCTGACAAAAGAACAAATTCGGCAGCGGCAAGAGAGTGAAATCAAGCTCGGGAAAACGGAGCTCGACAAGCTGAAACCCCCGGAATACGTGAAGAGTGACACCATCGCTTATAAGATGTGGAAGGATTGTTTAAAGGAATACAAGGCAGCTTCCCAACAAGGTGTGGACCTTTTAACGTCTTCGGATGTGGGGCTGCTGGCGATGTATTGCAAGACGTATTCTGAATATGAAAAGTTACTAAAACAATATCAACGCATCGAAAATATAGCGATCAACGAAGACATTTTGAACGATTATTTCGAAAAAATGGAGGGTATCGAGGAATTTGAAGGGCGGGCGCAGCTGTACCTATCACAGCTCGCCTCCATCGAAGGGATCTTGAAGATCGAGACGGCCGTCAACAAGAAAATGGACATGCTCCTGAAAATGCAGGACCGTCTTTTCCTGAATCCTCTAGCGAAGATCAAAAACGTACCGAAACCGAAGGAGAAAGAAAAGCCTGCAAGCAAGTTCAGTAAATTCGGGGGCGGCCGGGGTGTATAGCTCCCAAATCTATCCTTACAACACCGTAACCGAGCTTGACCGGGTCACAGCGTATGCCAAGGAAGTAGTTTCTGGCCGGATTATTGCAGGTGAGACGCAGAAACAGGCCTGCGAAAGGCACCTTCGGGACCTTGAACGGCAAGGGACGGACGAATTTCCATTTGTTTTTGACCCGGACAAAGCCCATGAAATCATTGATTTCGCGGAAAGCTTGACGCTTGCGG
Organism: Paenibacillus sp. LBL; assembly: GCF_029893715.1. Classification (NCBI taxonomy): domain Bacteria; kingdom Bacillati; phylum Bacillota; class Bacilli; order Caryophanales; family Paenibacillaceae; genus Paenibacillus; species Paenibacillus sp. LBL. The sequence goes on from NZ_JARXYU010000016.1 coordinate 5,717, forward strand.
AGGGGGAAGAACCCGAACCGCTCAAGTTATGGGGCTTCCAGGACTTCATTTTCGGTAGCTGGAACGGCTGGCTGAACATGGAAGGGTACCGAAGATTCCGCACATCATATGTTCAGGTTGCCCGGCAAAACGGGAAATCGCTCGGGAACGCGGTTCCGGCCCTGTTCTACGGGAATTTTGACGGCTATAATTACCCGCAAGTATATTGCGCAGCCACTAAAGAAGATCAGGCGCGCATTGTTTTGAAGGAATGTCTTAAATTCATCAATGCCGACCCGGAACTCGGGGGCAGCAAGTATGAAGAGGGGCTATTCACTTCCAAAGAATATAAAAGTACGATTCTCTGCAATATTACCCGCGGGGAAATCAAGGCGATAGGTCGAGATACCGAGACGATAGACGGTTTCCGGCCTTATTTTGCGTCTGTCGATGAATATCACAAACACAAGACAAACCAAATGTACAAGCTGCTGACAGGGGGCCAGCGCAAATTAAAACAGTGCCTAACCTCCATCATCACGACCGCCGGATTCGACCTGAATCTGCCATGCTACGAGGAATACGAGTATGGGAAGATGATTCTGGCCGGGCTCCATGATGACGAAACGCATTTCGTCTTTATCTGTGAACTGGACAAAGGCGATGACATTTGGGACGAAGCGAACTGGCCGAAGGCGAATCCACTCTGGACCGAAGAAACGCTTTCCAGTTTGCGCGGAGATGCCATTAAAGCGAAGAAAAAGCGCGGCGCCGATCTCCGGGATTTCATGACAAAGGGCCTGAACATCTGGGTACAATTCGCAGATAACCAATACATGAACATGGAGCACTGGAAAAACTGCGAATCCGACACTACGTTGGAAGACATGCGCGGCCGTGAGTGTTATTTGGGCCTTGACCTGTCGTCTGGTGGTGACTTGACATCCGGTTGTTTGGAATTTCCATTGGATGATTATGGACCGCACCGGAAGTATTATATCCACTCTCATAGCTTCATGCCGTTGAACAGAGTTGACGAGCATGTGCAGTCGGATGATGCTCCGTATGACATGTGGATTATGGATGATTTGATTACCGTAACCGAAACCTTGGGCGGTGTGAAGACGGACTATAAATATATCATCCAGTACTACAAAAACCTGATAAAAGAATACAACCTGAAATTAAAAGGCATCGCTTATGACCCACATAATGCGGATGCCTTTTTATCTGATCTGGAAGAGTTCGGCGTGGATTGTGTAGAGGTCACGCAGAGCGCCCGGAGTCTGAACGATGCCACCGTTGATTTTCAACTTGAGGTGGAAGCGGGCAACGTGATTTATGACCGCAGCAATAAGCTACTGACGTGGTCCATGGTCAACGCCAAGAAAGTCACCAACAGCTTTGGGGAAATCAAGATAGACAAGGACCCGAACGCTAAGACAAAGCGGATTGACCCGATTGACGCCGTGATTGACGCCCACAAGCTCTGTATGGCGAACAAAACCAAACGTTCCGTCTATGAGGATAGGGGCGTACGGACCATTTAAATCAGGAAGGGGGTGAGAACACTGAAAATTCCCATTATTTCACGATTCCTTGAGAAACGGAGCGATTCAAGCACCTTAAGCAATCCGAAACAGTGGCTGTACCAAGCGCTGGGGATCCCATTCGGAAAGAAAATATACGTTACCGAGAGCTCGGCCATGCGGAGCACAGCCGTTTTGACTTGTGTTCGAATCCTGTCCGAGACGGTGGCCTCCTTGCCGCTGCCGGTATACAAGCGATTGAATCCGAGGGGACGGGAGCGGGTAAACCATCGAATCGGTGAATTGCTGCAGCGATCCCCGAACCCGAGGATGACGGCCTTCACCTTCCGGGAAACCATGATGGTCCACATTCTTTTATGGGGGAACTGCTATGCCGAAATCGAGTATGACAACCGCGGGGATATCGTGGCATTGTGGCCGATTCCACCCCATCGCGTCGAGCATATGGAGACGGAAGCGGGCGAACCGTTCTTTAGGGTAACCACCGCAGATGGGAAGCAGCACAACGTCCCTGATTATGCCATGTTTCATATTCCTGGGCTTGGCTTTGACGGCAAAAAGGGAATATCGGTTATTCAATGGGCGAAACAGGCGATTGAACTTGCTCTTGCAACCGAACAATTCGGCGCGGAGTTTTTCGAGAATGGTACCAATGTTGGCGCGGTGGTTACACATCCCGGCACACTTTCGGATCCAGCCTTTGAACGCTTAAGCAAATCCCTGAAAGAAAAATATGAGGGGTTAGGCAAATCGCACCGGCTTATGTTGCTAGAAGAAGGGATGTCTTTCTCTAAAAACACCATTCCGCCAAATGATGCGCAGTTTTTAGAAACCCGGAAATTTCAGATTCTTGAAATAGCTCGCATCTTCCGGGTACCGCCGCACATGATGGCCGATTTGGAGCGGGCCACCTTCTCCAACATTGAACATCAAAGCACGGATTTTATCGTCCATTCCGTTCGGCCGTGGTTGATCCGTTGGGAACAAACGATCAATTGGAAGCTGTTTGATGGAACCGAGCAGAAACGTTTGTATGCTGAGTTTCTCATCGAAGGTTATCTTCGGGGGGATTCCGCAGCGCGAGCTGCTTTCTATAAAGAAATGTTTAATCTTGGAGCGTTTTCACAGAATGACATTCGCGAGAGGGAAAACGAGAACCCCATCCCCGGCGGAGATCGTTATTTTGTACCTTTAAACATGGTTCCGCTTGATCTCTTGGACGAATATTACAAGGGCAAATTTGCACCAAAAGAAGCATTGAAGGGAGGTGATAACGATGAAGGAGAACGAGAAGGAGCAGCGGGAGCTAGTGCTACCGGGGAGCAAGCCGGAGGTGCGGAAGGTTGATGGCGAGCCGACAAAGATTATCGGATATGCTGTCCGCTGGGATCAGTTATCACGTCCGATTTTTGGTATGTTTCAAGAGAAATTCAAGCGCGGGGCCTTTTCTAAATGCCTTGCCGATAATCCTGATGTCTATGCAGCGTGGCAGCACGATTCCCGAGAGGTATTAGGAAGGACACCGAGCACACTGCTTCTGATTGAGGATGACATCGGACTTCGATACGAGATTACGCCGCCGAGCTGGGCGGAGAAACACATGGAGACGATCGAGCGCGGTGACGTGCGCGGGTCGTCTTTTATTTTTCGCTCCACTGTGGAGGAATGGGACGAGACGAACAGCGACATGCCGATTCGCACCATAACCGAAGCAGAGTTGTTCGAAGTAAGCCCGGTCACAACACCGGCTTATCCGCAGTCAACTGTTGGTATCCGATCCGCCGAAGAAGTGTTCCAAAACCGCAATCATAGTGATGAATCACTCTTGGCCTACACGGATGAAGAACTTGACATGATCATGCTTGAACTCGATTTGCGAATGAAAAAACTTAACCTTTAGGGAGATGATCGAATTGAAAAACCTGATCGAACTGAGAAAGAAGCTTGCCGCCAAGAAAGATGAAATGCGCTCCATGATCCAAGGCGCGCAAGGTGAAAAGCGTAGTTTCACGGATGAAGAAGAAACGAAATTCACTGCTTTGGAAGGCGAGGCTCGGGACCTTGAAAGCGAAATTAAAATGGAAGAGCGGGCGCAGGCATTAGCAATGTCCGCAGGCGGCACCAAGCGTACAGCAGACGATGAGCAACACGAAGGAGAATTTCGAGATTTTGGTGAAATCATCGCAACCTATCGTTCGAATCCGAACGACCCACGATTGAAAGAATATCGTGAATTGGCTGCCAGTGCGAATGTGACAGGCGGTATTTTTGTGCCTCCACAATACTCGCAGCAGCTTTTCGAAATTTCAGCAGAACAGGCGATTGTTCGGCCACGCGCAGTAGTTATTCCAGCTGCGGACAATTCCCCGGATGCAAGCTTGACGCTTCCAGCCTTGGATCAGGGCACGGGATCAAACAACTTCGGCGGGGTTGAGGTAACGTGGATCGGTGAAGGTGACGAGAAGCCGGAAACGGATGCAAAATTCCGTGATCTGACACTGAATCCGCATGAAGTCGCTGCGCATATCAAAGTCACCGATAAACTTTTGCGTAACGCCCCGGCCGTGAATGAGGTCGTGACACGTCTCTTTCGCGGTGCAATTGCAGCCGCAGAAGATCAAGCATTCCTATACGGTAACGGCACGAGTAAACCGCTGGGTGCTCTGAACTCTCCGGCCGCGAAGGTGGTAGCCCGGAAGACAGCAAACGTGATTACTTATCTCGATATCGTCGGCATGCTCGCGCAGGCTAAACTTGGCGGAAACCTTGTTTGGACGGCTTCGCAGTCCATCCTTCCTCAGCTTCTGACGATGAAGGACGATAGCGGCAGCCTGATTTTCCAGCCGAATATTGCTAACGCGCTGGGTGGTACCTTGCTGGGCTATCCGATCCGATTCACAGAAAGCTCGCCGATTCTCGGAACGGCTGGTGATCTCGCATTGTCGGACTTTGGTTACTACGTTATCAAGGACGGCGCAGGCATTTTCATTCAAGCTTCCGACGCTCCGCTGTTCACTCAGAACAAGACGATTATCAAAGCATTCTGGAACGTGGACGGCAAACCATGGGTAAATGGTCCATTCACCCTTGCTAACGGTTACGAGGTATCACCGTTCGTCAAGCTGGGCGTACCACAACCTTAATCATCAAGCCCGGCATAGTCCGGGCTCAATTCTATTTGAAAGCGAGTGGAACACATGGCAGAGAAAACGAAGTTTTACCACGTCACGAACGACTTTGTAGACAAGAACACGGATGAAGTCATCTCCAAAGGATCTATCTATGAAGCGGACGAAGACAGGGCTGCGCTGTTGAAAGCCGCGGACGTCATCGGGAAGGAAGCAACCAAAGCCGAGATCGACGAGGCCAAGAAAGAGGCGGCGAAGGATACGGATGGTGGCAAAGATGCTGGCAAGTCTGAAAAAGGCTAAGCCCTTCTTTGGGGTGGCTCTGGATGATACCACACAGGACCTTGAAATTCTTTCAGCCTTGAAAGCAGCGTCGGCAGCTATTGAACGGGAAACAAATCGGAGCTACGAACACAAGCCATATCGGCAAACGCTGGACGGCTCTGGAACGCAATTCCTCCGGCTCCGAAACTTTCCCGTTCATTCCGTTTCCATGCTCAAGGTTGAGGGGGAGGAACAGGATTCCGGTTCTTTCGTGATTGAGTCGGAAAACGGCATGCTGTTTCGGCGTTCTGGCTGGCCCTGTGGCGCCCGTTTGATTGATGTCGAGTATTTGGCCGGGTACATCCTACCAAGCGACGAGGCGGGCGCACCGGAAGCCACGTTGCCGGAAAATATCCAACTGGCCTGCATCATGTTCGCTCAGATGCTTCTACGTTCCCCGGGTGTGAAGTCGGAGCGGGTCGGTGATATTTCCGTGACCTATGACGAAAGTAAAGGCCTTCCGGACGTAGTGAAAGCGCTGATTCAGTTATGAGGTGATCATACATGCCGAAGAAGAAACGCCGGAGTTACCGGCGGGCAAACATCGAGGTCACAGAGGAAACGTATCTGCCGGGAATCATAGACGCGCTGCAGGAGCTGGTCACCAAAGAGGTTCATATTGGTGCGCAGGGCGATGAAGAACTTGCAATGATCGCCGGTATTCACGAATACGGATCATTGAAAGCGGGCATCCCAGCCCGTTCATTTATCGGAGCGGGTAAAAAGAAGGCGCAAACCCCGATTTCTCGCGTGGTAAAAGAGGGCGTTGTCGAACTGGTGACCGGAAACCTTGAAACGGATGACTTGCTGCGAAAGATCGGCGATGTCGGCAAGGATAGGGTGCTCAAGAACTTCGATAAAATGCGGACGCCCCCACTATCTCCACTCTATGCGAGACGGAAGGGAAACAAGAAGATTCTGCGGGATGAAGAACAGCTTCGGGAGTCGATTACTGCTGTGGTTGTCAAGAAGAAGGGAGGGCGTCGGCGTTGATGTTTCGTTTTAACTCTATCGTGAAGAAGTATGAAAAGCCTTACGTGCTGGTACGACCGGGCGAGGACCAAGGTTATGACGAATACGGCGACCCGATCCCGGCCCAGCCCGTACGGGTTCCGTTAAGAGGTCTTTTTCAACCGGTCTCGGCGGATTTACAACTGGCCGAGGGCGGGAACTACACGGCGGAAGACCGAGCGCTCTATACGTCACACCGGCACGATCCCGGCGATCTCATCGAATATCAAGATAATCAATACACCATCGACGTGCCGGAGGATCGAGATTACCGGGATACCAACAAATACATCGCGAAAAAGAGGGTTGTCAATGATCCCGTACAATGAAATCCGTAAGCTGCTGGTAAATGAGCTTTCAGGGTACACCGGCCTGCAGGTGATTAACATGAACGGCGGCAGCAGCATCCCGAAAACGGCGTTTCTGACGTATCATTTCGAACCCGGATTTGAAAAAGTTCGCGGATTCCCCATTGAGGTACACAAAGGCGATCATATCGAACAAGTGGAGACGGTGGAATTCACCGTCTCTTTTATGTCGTACGCCGATGATCATCCCACCAGCATGAACAATGCCCTGCTGGCTCGGGAATGGTTCAGAACCGATGGCCGTGAAATCTTGAAAGATGCCTTTTGGATTATCGTTCACGAGGTCGGCCACGTAGAAAATCGGGACATCGCCATAGGGGAAGAGTGGGAGCGGCGGCAGGGGTTCGAAGTGGTGTTCCGCATGCCGGATGTGTCCAAAAGAAAGCTTTACACGATTGAAAAAGTAAACATAGAAGGAGCTGGTACCATTGTCAGCAATTAAAGACGTAACGGTTATTATTGATATCCAAAAGCCTTCGCCGGTCGTCGGTTTTGGTAAGCCGCTGATTATCGGCACATCGGCCACGGCCAAGCCTTACAAAACTTACACGGAATTGTCCGAAGTTGCCACGGAGTTTATGCCTACATCTGAGGTGTACAAAGCAGCCAAGGCCATTCTTGATCAGGATAACCGCCCGCCGGAGATTGCGGTGATGCTGCGGGAGACGGCCGGGACGTGGGATGATTTCTTGCCTACGATTTTCGAGAAGGATTGGTACTTTGCCGTATGCACGCGCAGCACATTGGAAGACATCACGGCCATTGCCGATGCGATCGATGCCGCGGGGAAAAGACAGTTTGCGGTAAGCACCAGCAGCAAGGATGACTTGACGTCCATTAAGGCCAAGGACTATAAAAACACCTTCGCGTTCTATCATACGAACATCGACAATTACCCGGAGGCGGCATTGGTCGGGGAAGCGGGTTCGAAGCCGGTAGGAAGCATCACGTGGAAGGGGCAACGCTTGAAAGGGATTCAGCCTTTGGATATTACGGCGGCTGAGCTGCGGGAGATACACAGTCTTGGAGCTATTACCTATGTAACCAAAGCGGGCGACCCGGTGACATCGGAAGGCAAGACGGTATCCGGTGAGTACATCGACGTTATCCATTCGAAACACTTTGTCATTCACACGCTGGAATATGAGGTCCAGAAGCTGTTCAACAATGCACGGGACCGGAAGATTGGCTATGACAATACGGGCATCGCTCAAATCGAAGGCGTGGTCCGTACGGTGCTGCAGCGTTGTGTGAATCAAGGCATTATCGCCCGGGGGTCGGACGGGGTCGGATTATACAGCACAACGTTTAAAACACGGGAACAAACGACACCGCTTGAACGGGCCAGCCGGGTTTATAACGGAGGCTCGTTTGCTTTTGAACTGGCTGGGGCGATCCATGAAACCACAATCAAAGGCGTAGTAACCTACTAAGGAGGGGAACGAAGTGTCAGTAAAAACATACGATCCGAATGATTTGACGGTTGTGGTCAACGGCACGTATCTTACGGGTTTTTCGGAGGACATGATCGAATTCGAAAAGGACGAAGATAACTATGAGACGAAGGTAGGTGCTCAAGGTGATGTAGTGCGATCAAAGGTAAACAATCCATTGGCGACCATGTCCATCACCTTACTCTCTACTAGCCCACAAGTGGCTATGCTGGATGGGTTGGCGAAGTCCGGTGATCTAGTGCCGGTATCCATGATTTACAACGGGGAGCCGAAGGAAACGGTCACTGTCACTGAAGCTTACATCAAGAAGCCGGCTTCACGGTCTTACGGTACCGAAGCCGGTGACCGGGAATACGAAGTCCAATGCATGGACGCAGACATCAGTTAAAAAAATCAAAATCATGAAAAGGGGTATTTACAATGTCTAATTTCAAACAAAAAACCTTCACTGCTAAATCTGGAAAAAACTACGTTTTTCAATTTCCGGGAGTTCGTCAGGTAACTAAAATCACGGACCGGATTAAAAATAAACACGGCGTTGCTTCGGACGAAAGACTATCGGAAGAAATGCTCTCCAATGTTGTGGTTGAACCAAAAGTGAAGTTGGAGGACTTCAAGGACCCAGCAGGTTATAAAGAGTTGGGCGAGGTTGTCCATGCGGCATTCGCCTTTATTACCGGCACCGATGAAGATTCCGAGGATGATGAGAATGAGCAGGATCAGTAAGAAAGAAGCTGAGCGAAGGGCCAATGAAAGATGGTCCATGTGGCGATTGCTCCTATCGGATATGAATATTACGTACAGCGACTTAGACAAGATGGACTATGACGACATCTTGGAGGCGAATGCCGCCTTAGACATCCACATTAAACAACAGAAAAAGGAAACACAAAAGAAGTGAGCGCCCTCTGGGCGCTCCTTTTTCGTTTGGAAGGAGGTGTGTTGATTGGCCGTTATTAGTAATTTGATGTTCGCTGTTGGCTTCAAAGTGGCGGATTCAGCACTCAAGAAGGCAGGAAAACAAATTGATTCCATGAAAGGTCAATGGGCTGCCGTTGGAATTGCAGCTGGGGCAACCGCTGTTGCCGTGGGTGGGATTGGTATCGCGGCATTAAATGCGGCCAATGAATTTAATGACTCCATGAGATCCATTCAAATGGCTACCGGAATGACGAACGAGCAGATGGAGGAAACCAAGGGAATTGCTACGGACCTGTACAATCAGAATTTCGGCCAAAACTGGCAAGACCTTGCAAGCGCCATTGCCAGTGTCCAGCAAGTAACAGGGCTAACCGGGGAAGCTTTGGAAAACACAACAAAAGAGGCGTTATTACTCCGGGATGCATTTGGTTATGAAGTAAAGGAATCCATTGATGCGGCGCAAAATGCTGTACAAAACTTCGGTATATCCAATACAGAAGCCTATAACCTGATTGCTCAAGGCACACAAAAAGGGTTGGATGCTTCTGGTGATCTGTTGGATACCGTAGGCGAGTATTCCGTATATTTTAAGACACTGGGCTTCACGGCTGATGAAATGTTTGACACGTTGGCGGCGGGTGCAGAAGGCGGAGCTAGGAACGTGGATTTGGTAGCCGATGCCGTTAAAGAATTCGGCATCATGGCGAAAGATAATTCAGAGTCCACGATCGCCGGTATGCAAATGCTGGGTTTAGATGCAGATAAAATGATGAAGACTATTGCATCTGGTGGGCCGGAAGCAAAGAAATCATTTTCTCAAATTGTACAAATGATTTCCGACATCGAGGATCCCGTAGAACGAAATACAGTGGGCATCAATTTATTCGGCACCAAGTTTGAAGACCTAGAGGCCGCTATTATTGGCAGTATGGGAACGGCGAAGTCTCAATTTGATATGACCAAAGATACGATGAACGAATTAAATGAAATCAAAATGAATTCTCCTGGGGAAGCGTTTGAACGTATCGGTCGTCAGATGGAAACAGGGATTCTGAAACCATTAGGCGATAAATTACTTCCATACCTTGTCGGATTCTCTGATTGGCTAGAAGAAGCCATGCCGAAGATTACCGAAGTGGGCGGGGAGATTATGGACAAATTAGCTGTCGGATTTGATGCGGCCGCTAAAGCTGTGAAGTTTCTCGCGGAGAACTTTGACATTATCGGACCAGCAGCCGGAATCTTTGCAGCGGTGCTGTTAACTTCTTTAGCGCCTGCTCTTTGGGCCACTGTCGCCCCGTTGCTTCCGTTCATTGCCGTGGGCTTAGCATTAGCGGCTGTGGTCACTGGCATCATCCTCGTGTTCAAAAACTGGGGAGCCATCAGCACGTGGTTGACGACGGTATGGAACGCCTTTAAAACTTGGGTGTTCGGCCTCTTCACTTCGATCGGCGACTTCTTTGTCACCTGGGGGACTATCATCTGGAATGCTATTACCTCAGTTGTTATGAGTATCGTCAATACGGTAGTGGCAAACTGGAACGCCTTTAGCGCAATGACAAGGGCTGTTTTTGACGCAATCGTCGGTTTCTTCACCTCTACATGGAATACCATCTGGAGCACCATAACCAGCATTGCAGATAACATCGTTTCGTGGGTTACGGGAGCCTGGGATAAGATCAAGAACACGGCTACAAGCACATGGGAAGGTATATCCACAGGACTATCGAACATGTGGACTAAAGTCAAAGACAATTTCGCAAATGGTGTCAACTTCATCACCGGCCTGATAAATAACATGATTGCTAAAATCAATGATGCGTTATCGATTAAGTTGCCGGACTGGCTGGGCGGCAAGGAATTCGCAATTAATATTCCAGAAATCCCGGAAATCCCGGTCGATGGCAGCCACGCCAACGGTCTTGCGAATGTGCCCTTTGATGGATATGTTGCGGAGCTGCATGAAGGTGAACGGGTACTGACGGCAGAAGAGAACAAGGCGTATTCGGCCGGCACTGGTGAAACATCCTTGGCACCGGCTCGAGCGAGCAGCACAGGCGGCGCAACATCCCGGCAAGAGATCAGCCTGAACATTAATTTGAACGGATCCTCGGTTGGTCCGGCAGAAAAATCGGTGCTGCTGGCTGAAATCAACGCTCTATTTGAAAGCGTCATGCGCCGAAACGGTTTGGAGGTGGCAACGGATTAATGGCAACCATTAACGGGCATTATCTCTTGGTTGAAGATGAATCGTATGACTTTTCCGTTGACGTTACGGATCAGCCGGTGGAAAAGGATATCGATGTCACGGACCATGTGCAGCGGAAGCCGCGCGTCCTTTCCTTGAACGGGGTCGTGGTCGATAACGCGGCCAAGTTTGAAGCGTTTCTCAAGGAAGCGAGCGAGAAAGGGACCATCGTCCGGTATGTTGGCCGGACGACCTTCTCGGGCTTGATTACGGGCTTTGCGCCGACTAGGAACTACAAAAACGCAACCGGGTTTGCTTATTCGTTGACGATTAAGGAAATCCGAGTTGCTACTACATCTTACGTTAACGACTTGCCATTACCAGTGAAGGCCCAAACGGTTAAAATCGTCAATTCCGGGACCAAGCAGACCAAGAACAAGAAGAAAAGCAAGGCCAAGTCCAAAACATCGAGCAAAAAGGGCTCTAAGAGCAAAACGTCCAAGTCATCGACAAAAGAGAAAGTGGAGAAGGTCAAATTTAAGCCGGGCAGCCCGTGGGCGAATTGAGGTGAAGCATGGAGTACATCGACATTGAAAAAGAACAAATCCCCTATCGCTTTGATATTTCACTAGCGGAAGAGAGCTTCACTTTTGAGGTTCATTACAATGCCGAGTATGACTTTTTCACGGTGGACCTAGAGCGTGACGGGGAGGTTTTGGCCGTCGGTGAAAAGCTAATCTATGGCATGCCACTATTTTATGACATCATGGACAACCGATTCCCCAAGCTGCCGATCGTGCCGTTTGACGAATCAGACAAAAGTAAAACTGTGACATGGGAGACGCTCGGGAAAAGCGTCTTTTTATATGTGATTGAAGGTGAGGACGATGAATAATTTCGGTCGGGTGGCCGAAGTCATGACGGAGAACATGAAGTTTTCTATGGATGATTTCAACATCGAAGCGACAATCCCTTTTGATAACGATACGCTGCCGAATGAGGCGGAGATCAAGATATGGAATCTTTCTAGTGACACGCTGAACAACATCAAGCGCGGCAAAGTGCTGATGATGAATGCCGGGTACCGGGATGATTCCGGGGTCGTTCTTCACGGCTATATTTCCAGTGTGAAGACTCAGCGGGACGGCGTGGACAAAATCACGATCATCAACGTGCTTGATTCGGAAGACCTGTCCAAGCGGGTGGTCAAGGAAATCGCCTACGCCAAAGGAACACTTGCCAGCCATATCATTAAGGAAATGGCCCGGTATATCGGGTTACCGGTAGCTCAAATGCAACTCAACCAGGATTACCGTTATCAGGACGGCTACACGGCCAAGGGTCCAGTAACTGAAATCATTTCCAAGGTGGCGAAGGATTGCGGTACATCGGTGTACATCAATAAAGGAAAATTGTATGTGCGCAGCCTCCGAAAGGGCGGGGATAGCGTATTTAATCTGACCAAGAAAACCGGATTAATCGAGTCCCCCGAGTATTTCGAAGACAACGGCGCAAAAGGGTATAACGTGAAATCTCAGCTGCAGTACCGTATTACCACGGCTTCGGTCATCAATCTGGAAAGCGAACAGTTTAGCGGGAAGCTGCATGTTCGAAGCGGTAGCCATCACATCAGCCGGACAGGCGATTTTTCAACGGAGATGGAGGCGTTGTTATGAGCAAAGCGGATGCGGCCGGCACTTTATCCAAGCTTATAGATGGATTCGTTAACCGGGCCATGGCCGGGGTACATGTGGCGATTCCGTGCCGGGTGGTGACGTTCGACGAAACGACATGCCGGGCGGATGTTCAGCCCCTTGTGAGAATGGGGGACGATACGCCTGCCGTCATTCAATCTGTTCCGGCTCTTGGTCGAAAACGGAAGGTTGGACCGGATATCGAAGTCGAAAAACCATTCTATGAAAAAGGCGATGTGGTTTATGTGGTTTGTGCGGATCGGGAGATTAAGAATACATTACGTGGTCAAGTTGCCGCGCCGGACAGCACCCGGGCGCATGACATCAATGACGCCGTAATAGTGGGGGTGTTCATATGATTTCACTGTTAGTGGATGACACCGGGGACCTTGTGTTCACCGGCGGCGAGCTGGCTACGATCGAAGGCCCCGAAGAATTGGCTCAGTGCTGCCGGTTAGGCATCGGAACCAATAAAAATGAATGGTTTCTAAACCCGGAAATGGGAATTGATTTTAAGATGTTCCTTGGTAAAGACGTCAATGAAGCGCAAATGATGGACGAACTGACAGCCGGATTGCTGCAGGAGTCCCGGATCCAGTCGGTGGAAAATGTGGAGTTCACCATCAATCCTAAATCCCGGACGATGCTTGTTACATTTACGGCAACCGGGACGGATGCGGAGACGATTCAAGAAGAGGGGGTGATTGTCGGTGCTGGATAGAACCGGATTTAAACGGCGGCGATTCCAAGACTTGTATGACGAAATCGAGGACAAGGCCAAGGAAGCTTTTGGCGAAAACATTAATACGTCTGAACGCTCGCCGCTGGGGATCATCCTGCGGCTTTTTGCATGGTTCTTGGCGATGATTTGGGGCACCGCCGAGGACGTATATAACAGCGGATACAAGAACACGGCCCAAGGTAACAATCTGGACCGGTTAGGGCCTTATTCAGGAGTCACGCGGATATTGGAACAATGGGCGACCGGGACCGTTACAATCTCGGGGACTCCGGGCCGGACCGAGGATGCAGGATTTCAGGTTGCCACGGAAACCGGTATTTATTTTGAAACAACGGAACCTTTCACGGTGGGTGCCGACGGCATGGCGACCGTGCCGGTTGAAGCCTTAGAGCCCGGTTCAAATGGCAATGTAGCTGCCGGGTCGATCACCATTATTGTGAATCCGAATCCTGATATCACAGCCGTGACGAACCCGGAGCGCACCCAAGGTGGACGGGAGAAGGAAACGGATGACGAGTTTAGAGACCGGATGGATCAGGCGGTGGCCGGGGGCGGCGCTGCTTCCTTGGATGCCCTTCGGGGCGCGCTGCTACGGTTGGAAAATGTGCGTGCGGCTGCCGTGATCGAGAATAACACCATACAGACGGACAGCGCCGGACGCCCTGCGAAATCGTATCAAGCGTATGTTCTTGGGGGCGACGATCAAACCATAGCCCAAACAATATTTGACAAAGGAGCTGCGGGGATTGAATCCCATGGCGACATTTCCATGCAAGTCATGGACCTTGGCGGATATCCGCATATCGTCAAATTCAGCCGGGCGGAGGAAGTCGCCTTGCAAATCGAAGTGGATGTAACCAGAAATGACAGTTACCCGGCGAATGGTGATGATTTAATACGATCGGCCTTGGTCCGGTATGTCGGTGGCGAGGACGGCGGCAGCTATTACAACGGCTTAAACATGGGCGCCCAAGTGGTTTATACGCGGCTGATCAGCGCGGTGTACAGTGTCACCGGCGTTGAAGATGTTGACATCCGGGTAGGGAGCGGCGGAGCGATGGGAACGGGCAATGTTGCGATAGAGCCTTTCCAAGTCGCGCAGGTGAAAGCATCTGATATTGAGGTGACCAGCCATGTTTAGCTTTAAGGATATGCTGCGGCGATTTGCCGATGCCTACAATAAGGACCCACATAGTAATCTTGGGAAATTGATCGGCATTCTACACGGCCAAATGCAGCAGGTAAATGACAGCCTTGAACGTATCCGGGAATGGCGCTCTATTGACGATGCAGAGGGCACCACACTGGACCGGATCGGGGAAAACATCGTGCAAACGCGAGGGGCATCCACGGACGAAGTTTACCGTGTGCTCCTGAAATCCAAAATTGCGCGTAACCTTTCCAAAACGGACGTGAACACAATCATTCAGGTTCTGTCCCTTGCGCTGGACTGCCCGTATTCTGACATCCGTATTGTCCCGAAATATAATGATCCTTCGGAGCCGGAACCGGCTGCGATATCATTGATCAAAGTCCCGACCAAACGGCTGAATGAAGTGGGGATGTCTCCCTTGCAGTTTGGTCAGATCATTCAAAAAACGGTGGCTGCTGGTGTTCGGGTGGCTCAAATCGAGTTAACCGGCACGTTTCAATTCTCTTCGAAATATGCGGAGCTCGAAACCGGACCGACCGGATTTGCAGACGAGGCAATGACAACGGGCGGGACCTTGGGAGAAGTTTATATCCCGGGTAACGATTACCCATTACCAATATAGGAGGGATTACCTTGGCCTTTGATAAACAGGCACCAACTTGGAGCGCGCCCGGTGTGGAGCCTCCTGAATCGAAAAAACAGGAAGGATGGCAAGTGAACGACAAACCGCCTGCCGCATGGTTAAATTGGTTCATGTCGTTGACGGCTGAATCACTGAAAGAGCTCCAGCAAAAGGCGGCCGAAAAGTCTGACATTACGACGATTAATAGTGAAATCGATGGTTTAAAGCAATCTGGCGTTGACGGTAAAAACCGATTGGAAACCGCCATCATCGCCAAGGAAGGAACGGTTTCCAAACAAGGGCAGGTTGCGACATTCGAAGAACTTGATAATGGCATTCACTCTATTCCTACAGGCACAGATACGAGTGACGCTACGGCAGCATCTGGGGATATAATCAGCGGCAAAACAGCTTACGGTCCTAGCGGTAAGATTACAGGTACGATCCCTGATAGAGGCGCAGGCGGCACTGTTATACCGGGCGCAACAGATCAGTCAAAAGCAGCCGGGCGGTACACAACCGCGATTACGATAAAAGGGGTTCCGGTTCCTGCTGACAAGGTGCTGGCAGGGACGACCATCGCGGGTACGGCGGGGACGATGCCGAACCGGGGAGCTGGCGGAACAGTGACGCCAGGAACAACGAACCAGACGAAAGCAGCCGGATACTATTCTTCATTGATTACAATACTCGGTGATCCTGATCTAATTAGCGCTAATATTAGAGCGGGTGTGGATATTTTCGGAGTAATTGGTTCCTTAATTGAGGGGCCGAGGTACGCGAGCGGTACAGTGAGTAACATGGAGAGGGATGCAACAAGAAATGTAGATATTGGATTCTTACCCAAGATAATAATCGGATCAGGAATCCAGGAAGGTACAGCAGGACAAAGAAGAAGTACTATGCGATATGGGTTTACTCAGGGAGATTATATTACTGGTTTCTTTAATGCTGTAGATTTTTTTAAAATTGATGGGGCCAGTAGCATACAACAAACCTTTAGATTTCTGACAACTGGCATTGCGTCTTTTACAGATATTAGGTGGGAAGCTTGGGGTTAAAGGAGGGGTATCCATTGAATAACCAATTATTTAGATTCGGGAATTGGATCTATTTTGATAAAGTAACGGGTGAGATTTTACATGAAACAGGCGAAGTGTGGCATAGTGATCCTGAATATGAAAATAAGCGGAATCCGTTTAGTAATATCCCAAAGCTTATGGAACGGATTCCTGAAAGTGTCGGAATTATCAAACTTAAGCCTGATGAACTTGAACAGGATTTTGCTGAGGGCTTTCTAGGGAGGGTAAATCCTGAAACGCTAGAACTTGAGTTCGTTTACCTTGATCCGGCTAATCCGGGAATCCCACAAGAGCCACGAAAACCATTATCTGTCGAAGTAGAGGAACTGAGACAAGAAAACACCTTGCTGAAAGCACAAAACAGTGCTTTGACAGAAAGAACGGAATTCATTGAGGATGTCATCGCCGAGATGGCCATCCAGGTTTACCAGTGATACGCCGATTCCTTTACTGGATACTCTGGAAAGGAGGTGGAGGCGATATGATGGCGATGTTTTTTGCACAACGTGTAATCCTGGACAAGACGAAGTTCAGCGAGGTACCGACATCCCTGCAGCCAGGCGTACGCGATATCTTGGTTGACAGCGGTCTGGAATTCCTGATCGAAGAATAGTTTCACCAGCAGCGCCGCAAGGCGTCTTTTTTATGCCCCTGGGTGGTCCGGGGGCTCTTTTTAATACAGAGAAATGATTGGGGGACGAGGGGAATGAATACAACACAAGGGGTGGGTGACGTGCAAGATGTAAATACATTGGTTGGTCTGCAGATACAACTTGCTAGAATCGAAGAGACATTGAAGCCGCTGGCCGCTCTGGTACCATCGGTTGCAGAAGTCAGGGACACATCTAAAGAAGCACTGGCCTGTGCCCAGCAAGTAAAGGACAAGTTAACCACTATTGAGATGGAGCAGAGTCAAACCAAGGTTATTGCAGAAGAAGCTTTGCGAAAGGCCAACGAGGCGTTGAAAGTGCAGCAAGATCAGGCAGAGGGGCGGAAGTGGGTTAAGAGAGCTTTTTACGGCGTAATTATTGCCAGTTCGGCGACCGGTCTTGTTGCAGCGGTGTGGGCTGGCTTCAAACTGGCAGCACTAAAATAATAGGGAGATGATTTTAAATGAGCAAATGGATAAAAGCGGCAGGAATCCGAGCAATTAAAACAGCAGCCCAAACGGCAATCGGTGTGATCGGTGCTACTACAGTGTTTAATGAGGTAGATTGGTATGTGGTAGGTGGCACTGTTTTACTGGCTACTATCATCAGCTTTCTGACGAGCTTGGCAGGATTGCCTGAGGTGAGTCAGGAGGTAGACCGATAATGAAGAAAATATGGATTGATGGCGGTCACGGTGGTAAGGATCCGGGAGCATGCGGCAACGGACTTCAAGAAAAAGACATCGCTCTAACGGTATCTCTTGGGGTAAAGGATCGATTGGAAGCAGAATACGAAGGTGTTCAAGTCTCGATGTCTCGGTCTACTGATGTGTTCCTGGAACTGTCTGAACGTACAAACGCAGCAAATAAAGCCGGTGCGGATCTCCTTGTATCCATCCATTGTAACGCTGGTGGTGGAGCTGGCGGTTTTGAATCGTTCCGATATACAAGCGCTTCAACCGCTACTCGTTCATTGCAAAACGTTCTTCACACTGAGATCATGGCGGCGCTGAAACCATTTGGTGTAATCGACCGCGGACAAAAGGCTAAGAACCTTCATATGTGCCGTGAAAGCCGTATGCCAGCCGTATTGACAGAGAACCTGTTTATAGACGTTGCGTCCGATGCAGCCAAATTGAAGCGGCAAGAAGTTATTAACGCTTTGATTGATGGACATGTAAAAGGGATTGCAAAATATCTCGGACTGAAGAAGAAGGAAGGTGCTGTGGTGGACGACAAGGTAAACGTCATTGTAAACGGCAAACAGATCAAAGATGGTAAGCTGGAGAACGGTGTAACTTATGTTCCTCTCCGGGAAGTAGGCGAGGCGTTTGGAGCAAAAATAGGCTGGGATAACAAAACTAAGACAGCGACAATCGACACGAAGGTATAAATCATTATCGAACGGATATACTCATATTGAGCTACGTTTCTCCCCAATGGACGTCGCTTATCTCCGTTATGAGAGTTAACGTGGAAAGACCCCTGCCAGCTCAAGCCGGTGGGGGTCTTTTTTTGTTTGCTATTTAACTTTCCAAATAGCTTGTCCGGTGCTGAATGGATCAGAGAAAATAAACTCTAATCCGGATGCATCTTTCGGCACTTCATATGCCAATTCTCCTCTTAATTTACGACCCGGAGGAACCGATCCATCCAATTGGCTTTTAACGAAAGAAGCGATCATGATGTTATATGTATACCCATCACTATCAGCCATGCTGGTGTGCATCATAGAAGAAATGGCTTCTTCTTTATCTCCGGTGTTTTCAACGGTCACATCGATAACTTTATAAACGTTGCCGTCAGCAGGCTTTTCGAAATCCGATCCTTTATGATCTTTAGCAGAGTTCACCGTGATAACAAGATCATTGAATTTAACCGACTCACCAACTTTAAATACCTCTGGCTGCTTGGCTTTCTCTTCTTCCTTTGGCTGCTCTTCCGCCGGCTTATCGACGGATTTAGCAGTGTCCTCTTTTTGTTCAGCTGCAGAAGCTGGCTCGACCTTTTCGATAGTTGCTTCGGAACAAGCCGATAACATCAAAGACCCAACAATTAGAAATGCCCCTAACTTTATTGATGCTTTCACTTCAATTCCCCCATATCACCAAATATAACCAATAGTATAACAGGTATAGGTAAGTATTTCTATGACTTGGTTACTATAAATAGATTTTTTATAAAGGTATTGGATAATCTAGGAATATCGTGTATAGTACATTTGAATTAATATTTAGGGGGAAATCACCATGTTTGCGATGGGTCTAATTGCAGGTATTTTTGGTATTATCGCGTCAATTATCGCTCTTTTTATAGGCGGGGTCGATGCAGCGTTTTCGGACAGTGGTTCGTCTAGTATCATCGGATTGGCGGTATCAGCCATGCTGTTTAGTATCTTGGGAATAATCGGTGCTGCTATGGCGAAAGCCAAACCGAAAATCGCAGGAGTTATCATGCTTGTAAGTGGAGTAGCAGGATTTATTAGCATCTCGATGTTCTATATCCTGTCTGGAGTGCTTTTCATTATCGGTGGGTTTATGGGTATACTGAGCAAGAAAAACGCACAGAGCAAAGTAGCATAATTAATAACAAAAGTCCTAGGGGAATGTTCCTCTGGGACTTTTATTATTTATTACTCAAAAGCGCTGTTTGCGTTTCGTGACCATATTCTGACCATATTTACACAAGAACTAAACTGAATGTATCCGAAGAGGATTATTAGAAAAGCCGATTTCCCTAACAGGTCCTATATAATAGGAAGCTAAATTATACCGAAATGATCTTTCCGCTTTTGCGGTCTATTCTGGACGCAGGTGGCCGCGTGTTGGTCGCTGCGCCAAGAAGGGACGTGGTGTTGGAACTTGCGCCCCGTTTATCCAAGGCTTTTCCGGAGGAGACGGTAGTTACGCTATATGGAGGAAGTCCGGATCGGTGGAAGCGGGGGAGCATCACGCTGGCAACGACGCATCAGCTTCTGCGTTTTAGGGGAGCTTTTGACCTGGTGGTTATCGATGAAATCGATGCATTCCCTTATCATAATGATCCGATGCTGGATTATGCGGCCAAGGGGGCTTGCAAAGCAGGAGGGAAATATATCTACCTGTCAGCCACCCCGCCAGCGCCGTTGCAGCGGGAGGCGGCAGCAGGCCGTTTGCCTCATGCTAAAGTACCCGCGCGTTTTCATGGTCATCCGCTGCCTGTTCCACATAAGCTTAAAATTCCCACAGTGAACCGATGCTTGCAAGAAAAGAAGCTTCCCCCGGGTTTGGTTCGTAATTTAAGTGCATCTCTTTCCCGCGGCGCTCAGGTGTTCCTGTTTGTATCCCGCATTAAGCATATCGAGCCTTTTCTGGAGCTGCTCCGCAAGGCGATTCCCAATGCACCGATTGAAGGGACATCATCCATCGATCCGAATCGGGCAAGCAAAGTGATGTCCTTCCGCAACCGCGAGATTCGTTTGCTGGTGACAACGACGATACTCGAGCGCGGAGTAACGGTTCCCAAGAGTGATGTGTTTATTTTGGATGCAGACAGCGAGCTTTTTGATGAGGCCGCTTTGATTCAAATGGCTGGTCGCGCGGGTCGATCCAAGGATGATCCGGCAGGGCGGGTGGTATTTGCAGCACCCCAGTGGACTCGGTGCCAAAGCTCGGCCGTTCGGCAAATCAAGGCAATGAACCGAATCGCCGGTAAAGGCGGATATTTACGATCATTCGACCAATTGTCGAGTGAGTAGGGATCAAGGAATAGGGACGGATTTTGTCCATGGAGTCTTAGGAACTCTAAGCGTGTAGGCTGGCGCTGTTTTTGTCGGAATATGGTGACGATGACTGTTGGATGTCTTAAACTGTGAGGGCTGTAGTTGGAATACACTTCATGATCTTCAGTTCAGGATTGCTATAGTGATTGTAGAAAGACTGTACTCTCTGGAGTAACCATCGGATGTTATGCAGTACGGTTGACTAATCTATTGAAAATTCTTGTATCTGTAAATAAATCCAACTTACCATTCCAAAAAGGAGAGGGGCTGTCGTATTTGATGTCAGACGTCTTCGCCAAACTGCTTGGTCATATGCATCGTTTGCTCAAGCCGATGAACGAAACCTGTCTCGCTTGTGGTAAAAGCGCTTCTCTTGCTCGAGAGCTTCCAGGGATATGCTATGGCTGTTCCAGGCAAATCCCTTGGATCGTTAACCCCCGATGCCTGCAATGCGGACGAGGGATTGGTTGTCCAGACTGCAATAGGTTTGGAATGAGCATGAGCGAAAGAAGTTTTATTTTGAACCGAAGTGCGGTGACCTACGATGCGCAGATGAGGGAGTGGTTAGCACAGTATAAATATCGTGGGAACGAGCGTTACGCTCCGCTTCTGGCAGAAATGCTGCTGCGCGCATATGCCTTGCTTCATAGGGAAACGAATATTCATTTACATAAAAGGGGGTTAAAGAACCCTCGAGCCGAACCATGGAATGTGCATGCCGTCACCTCGGTTCCGGTAAGTGATGAAAGGCTTCGAGAGAGGGGATTCAACCAAGCCGAAGTACTTGCCCATGGGCTTGCGTTTCGAATAAAGCTTCCTTATGTCCAGTTGCTGGAGCGAAAGCGCCACACGGATAAGCAGAGTTTCAAGAGCCGGATGGATCGGCTCAAGGATATGGAAGGGGTGTTCGGTGCAGTGCAGCACGTACCCGATGTGCTAGGGGCCATAAACAGGCAGGCCGCCAATCGCATCCCTTCTCCAGCTGGAACCTCGCATTCCCGTATGAAAGGTCCCTTTCGTATACTTTTGGTAGACGATATCTACACAACAGGAAGTACGATTAACGCTTGCGCAGAGGTTTTACGGAGTTATGAAGCAAACCTGGAGATGCCGATAGAGATCTACAGTTTAACCTGGGCCCGCTCGTAAATACCGGAAATCAGAAAAATGTGTGGATTCTCTTTTTGAACGATAGACGTAAGGCCTAAGATAAGGTAATCTAGGGGTATCAAAGGTTCTATGTGGCATGGAGGTTGTTGAGCATGAATCTGGGGAATTGCCCTCGGTGCGGCAAGTTATATACCGTTAATATTCGGGAAATGTGTCAGGACTGCATGAAGGTTATTGAAAAAGAATACGAGAAATGCGCAACCTTCCTTCGTGAGCAAAGAGGTGCTACCATTCACGAGGTCTCTGAGGCTACGGAAGTATCCATGAGGCAGATTACGAAGTTTATCAAGGAAGGCCGGATCTCGATTGCGAACGCGCCCAACATGGCTTACCCTTGCGAAGTATGCGGGACGTTGATTCGCGAGAGCAACATGTGCGAGTCCTGCCGGACGCGATTAACGAGAGAACTTAGGCAGGCGGCTGCAGGAGACCAGGAACATCAGCCTGGGTCCGGAAAAGATAGAGAGACTTACCGCGCAGTAGATAAACTGCGCAAATACTAACTTTTGAACTATTAACAATGTTTCATATCCGACCGATAAACTTAGTAAAGCTTATCGGTCTTTTATTTTAAGTGAGGTGATTTGACGTGAAGATTAACGAATCGGGACGTGTGAACGGCATCAATTCGTATCAACGGAATATTGAATCTCGGGAGATGCAGCATATCGATAAGAAGAAGCGCCGCAAGGATGAAGTATCTATCTCACCGGAGGCGATGGAACTGAGTGCACAGAGTAAAGTACAGGATCCGGAGCGCGCGGAGAAAATTCAGCGTTTGAAGGAATCCGTAGCTAATGGTACTTATGAGGTGCCCGTCGACCGTTTGGCGGACAAATTGCTCCCGTATTTTCAATCCTACAATAAATCAGGTGAGTCCAAGTGAGTGTTCAGAATGTCATTCTAGCAATGACGAAGTTAAATGATGTCCATCTTGAAATGATAGACGTCGGTAAAGAGAAACAACAGGCAATCATTGATAATGATTCGTCGAACTTGACTCGGCTGATGACGATTGAAAATCGGTTGTTAAGACAGATGAACGAACTGGAACAGCAGCGCGTGGAGCAAGTGAATTTTTTCCTGCAGGAAAAGGGAATACGTTCCCAATTGAGTCTAAGCGTAACCGAGCTATTGCGGCTTGTATTTGATCCGAACGAAAAGCAAGAGCTTATGCAGACCCGTGATAGCTTGCTGAGTAACGCCATGATATTAAAAAGGCAGAATGAATTAACGACCCAGTTGCTTGAGCAGTCTCTGCATTTTATTGACTTCTCTTTAAATATAATCGTTGGTGTGGATGAGGAAATGATTTATAAGAAGCCTACGGACACTCCACCAGCTCTTTCGAATAAAAACAATTTTTTTGATGCCAAAGCGTAGCGTGGCACTTATTAAGGAGAGAACACATGGTATCTACATTTCACGGGATTGAAACCGCGAAGCGCAGCCTCTTTGCTCAGATGGCAGGTATGAACACGACCGGTCATAACATAGCAAATGCCAGCACTCCTGGTTACTCACGGCAAGTTGTAGGTTTGATCGCTTCACGTCCGCTGGCTATGCCAGGAATGTATAACTCGATATCTCCTGGCCAACTGGGCACAGGTGTCGAAGTTAATTATATCAAACGTGTAAGAGATCAGTTTTTGGATCAACAATACTGGAACGCCAATCGCTCTCTTGGTGATTGGGAAGTACAAGCAGGAACACTCTCTAAACTGGAAACGATTTTTAACGAACCTTCTGAGTCTGGGTTGACAACGGTTATCGATAATTTTTGGAAGGCTTGGTCTGAATTCAGTAAAGACCCTGAGAACGTAACTTCAAGAAAGATCGTTAGGGAAAATGCTTTAGCCATGGCGGAGGCCTTTAACGAAACCAGCAAGAAAATAACGGATATGCAGGCTGATTTGACTCAGGGGATTAACGTGAATGCAGATCATATTAATACTCTGACAACTCAAGTGGCTCAGCTGAATTATGAGATTAACCGCATTGAGGGCTTTCGTGACAACGCCAATGATCTCAGGGATCAGCGCGATCTCATCATTGATGAATTATCCCGTATGGCAAATGTAACTGTAGTGGAGGAAGAAACAGGCTACCGGGTTACTGTGGGCGGGCTTGAATTAGTCGCCGGAGACGCTGCTGTCCCTGTTACCCCTGCCCAACTAGAGACCGCATATGCCGGTAATACTCTGAATAGCGGGGAATTGTTCGGTATCATTAAATCGAGAGATGGCATCGTGAAAGATTACCTGGACCAATTAAATGAATTGGCGAATACGATTGCAAATGGCGATGTAACGATTACAATTCCCGCAGGATCGGTGCTCCCTGAAGGAACAGTGTTAAATAATGTAACCTATAGCGGCACTACAAGAACATTAACCGCGGATACCACAGTAACTGTCAAAGGCTTGAATGGACTTCATAAACTTGGGTATCTATTTACTTCACCCGCTCAGGCTGCCGGAGACTTCTTTAGCTCGAAGGATGGTGGGCCAATCACGGCTGCCTCATTTAGCGTTAATAATGCCATTGTCCAGGATCCTAATAAAATTGCTTCCTCACTGCGAGTTGTAGCTGGCACTAATGGTGATGAGGTAGTGAAAGGAAATAATACGCTTGCTTTATTGATGTCTCAGCTTAGAGAACGGCCGTTTACATTTAACGCCATAGCAAGTAACAATGGGATAACGAAAGGTACAGTAGACGATTATTATCGAGCTGTTATGGGGCAGTTAGGTGTACAGAGCCGGGAAGCCTTAAGACAACAAGATAATAACCAGCTACTAGTAGATCAGGTTGATTCCAGAAGACAATCGGTAAGCGGAGTTTCTTTAGATGAAGAAATGTCGAATTTGATCAAGTTGCAGCACTCTTATGGAGCTGCTTCCCGTTTTATGACCACTGTGGATCAAAACCTGGATAAAATCATTAACAGCATGGGCGTTGTAGGTAGATAGAGGAGGCGATAGTTCATGGCTTTACGTGTTACACCAGGTATGATGAACCTGCAAATGATGCGAAATATCAATACGAATCTAGTGAGAATGGATGGAAACATGAATGTGCTTTCTACAGGCATGAAGTTAAATAAACCATCTGACGATCCTGTCGGGATTACATATTCATTAAGATACCGGAGCGAATTGTCTTTTAATGATCAATATCAGAAAAATGCGGACACGGCGCTGTCATGGTTGGAATATACGGACACGGTGATAGGACAAGTCAATGAGATTTCTCAACGTGCAAATGAATTAATTGTTAATGCTGTCAATGGAACTAATCCCCAAGAGGCATTAGATGCAATTAACATTGAACTGAAACAAATTTACGAGCAACTCATTTCATTAGGCAATAGTAAATTTAACGATAAGTATATCTTTAATGGCCAGTTAACTGATCAAGCGCCATACGACAAAGTTCTAGCACCTACTCAGGGTACAGATCTTCATGGAATCACATATAAGTTTACAGAAGGGGCAACCTTAAATATTAACGTTACAGGTCAAGATGTATTTGGGGAACCATCAGACCCAGATAATCTATTCAGTATTTTGAATAGAGTTCAAGCTGCATTAACTATCGGTGATAAAGCTGCCGCTCAAACAGAATTGGATAACTTATCCAGTCGCACATCAAAGATTAACGAGACGAGATCAGAGATTGGAGCCAAGACAAACAGGGTGGACCTTATCTTCAATCGATTAGGCGATCTGGAGATAAATCTAACCGCTATGCAAGCAAAGGTAGAAGATGCTGATTACGCTGAAACAATTATGAAGCTTAAGCAAGATGAAAGCGTGTATCAAGCATCACTAGCAACTAGCGCGAAGATCATGCAGATAAGCTTGCTAGACTATCTTCGATAATAATATTATTATATAGAGAAGCGGGGGTAGGCAGATGGATTTATTAAGGCTTTCAATTCGCCAAACCTATGCTTCAATCGGTATAGAGACGAGTAAAGCGAAGTTAAGTATCGAGTCTCCCCCCGGCGATTTGAAGATCGAGACTGAAACGGCAAAAATGGACATTCAACGAACTCCAGCGAAGTTGACGGTTGATAGTTCAAAAGCCTGGATGGCTTTAGGGAAAGGGAATCATTTGGACTGGTGCAATATGGTATTTAGTCAGATGGATCAGGAGTACCTTACCAACGTGTCACGAATTGTGGAGGAAGGGAACCGATTAGCCCAATTTACAAAACCGGGAAGTAAGATTGCTGATATGATGGCAGACCGAGTCCAGGAGAAGTCAACCATTGAGTATAATGGGCAAGCTTCTGTTGCAAATGTTGATGTTCATTACGCTCCAACTGAACTGGATGTTCAGTGGAGCGATCAAGTTACGCAAATTGAATATACGCCGCAACGTCCCCAAGCATCCTTTGAAGCGGCTGTTGCTAATATTTATATGAGAAACAAAAATTCACTGAGTATGTGGGTGAATGAGTATGACTTTTATAGTTGAAAAAAAAGCTATAGCTTATAGGCTGTAGCTTTTTTTATAGGAGGCGATCAAATGCTTAGTCAGTTTAACGGGATTCAAGTTTCCTTCCAAGGAAGCATTCTAGGGTTTGATGAATTGGACACTTTTGTCATGGAAGCAGTAGAAGAAACGCCGTTTGCCTATTTAAATAGCATTGAAAATCCGGAATTATCTTTTCTTGTCACGCCCCCATTTCAATGGTATAAAAACTATGAATTACAGTTAAGTGATTTGTTAAAGAAAAGATTGAATACAGAAAGACCTGAAGAAATTTTAGTGTTATCTATTGTCACTATCCGGGATCCCCAGCAAGCGTCTACAATAAATCTATTGGCTCCTCTCATTATTAATGTTTCCAGAAAAGTCGGTTTACAGCATGTATTTCATGAACAAACAGCGTACAAGACGAACAGTCCATTGTTCGCGGATGATCAAGGACAAGGGGGAGAAGAATAATGCTGGTACTTTCCCGAAAGCGTGGGCAAACCATTTTAATAAACAATGAGATTGAAATTTTTGTCTCCTCCATTGATGGAGAAAGCGTAAAGTTAGGAATCAGCGCGCCAGCGGATGTCTCTATTTTGAGAAAAGAGCTTGCTGAAGAGGTCCAGGCTACCAATTTAGAAGCGAGTGCAACTGTGAAGAACGTAAATTTACTAAAAACAATAAAAAAACAATAAAAAATCTGAAGTTTGCTATAAATAATCCTAAGATAGCTCCGATATATATTATAGGGCGAAAAGCCCAATTCACAAGGATGTGAAATCCATATTTCAAGGAGGAATAATCAATGATTATTAACCACAATCTTAACGCGATGAACTCTCACCGCAACCTGTCCTTCAACAACATTCAACAAGGCAAGTCCAGTGAGAAATTGTCTTCCGGTTTCCGCATTAACCGTGCTGCTGACGACGCTGCAGGTCTTTCGATTTCTGAAACAATGCGCTCGCAAATCAAAGGCATGAATCAAGGTATGCGTAATACGCAAGACGGTATTTCGATGGTTCAAGCGGCTGAGGGTGCGATGAACGAGGTTTCCGACATGCTGACTCGTATGAAGGAACTTGCTACTCAAGCTTCCAACGGAACGTATAGCACCGATGATATCGCAGCTATTCAACTCGAGTACGCAGCATTAGGCGACGAGATCGGACGCAATGCGACGAACTTCTCGTTCAACGGAATTACGCTGCTTGACGGATCTGCTGGTAATGTTACAATTCAAAGCGCTGGCAGTGACGCAGATGCAATCGTTCTTGATTTGTCTGGTATTGACCTTACTACCCTTACTTTCGGTACCATTACTGACCAAGCGACTGGTGCCACTGAACGTGGAGTAGTAGATGCTGCGATCACAGCAGTTAACACAGCTCGTTCCACCCTGGGCGCCTACCAGAACCGTCTGGAGCATGCATTCAACAACACAAGCGTTAATGCCGAGAACCTGCAAGCTGCAGAATCGCGTGTTCGTGATACGGATATGGCTGCAGAGATGATGAAGTATACGAAATTCAACATCCTGCAACAAGCTTCCACGGCAATGCTGGCACAAGCGAATCAAGCACCGCAAGGCGTACTGCAATTGCTTCGTTAAGATTCTGCTTGATACCGGAAGAGGTCCACGAGATTTGTGGACCTCTTTTTCTGTAAGAGGCTGAACATAAATAGAACAGATATATTTTATGCAAATCTAAATTTTATAGTATGTTCATTCGATATATAGAGTTAGAGGTCAATTCAATAAACAAGAGGGGGTATCCATATGCCAATACGACTTAGCGGAATAGCTTCAGGACTAGACACCGATTCAATGATTAAAGAGCTCATGAAGGCTGAACGAATCCCTGTTAACAAACTATTACAGAAGAAGCAGACGATGGAATGGAAGGTCGAGAGTTATACCAGCTTCAATTTACAGTTCTCTACCTTGCGCGAATCGGTATCTTCTTTGCGGTTTTCTGGTGGATGGAATAAATCTGACGGAAATGGCAACACAGTACGTTTAAGTACGGATGAGATCATTGCCAAGGCCAAAGACTTTGTAAGCAAATATAACGACACGATTTCATCCATTAGCGGGGCATTGACAGAAAAAGTGAACCGTGGTTTTCAACCGCTCACTTCCGAAGAGAAGGCGGCGTTAAGCGAAACGGATATTAAAAACTGGGAAACCAAAGCAAAGAGCGGGATCCTGCGTAACGATGATGCTTTGAAAAGTGCGTTAAGCGCTTTGAAAGGTTTGACTTCGGCGGTAGTATCGGGAGTTGATCCCGAATTTGATACATTGAGTGAGATCGGAATTACAACGCCTAAGTACATTGTTGGTGCATCATCAGAAACGAATAGCAAGCTAATCCTAGACGAAAACAAACTGCGCGAAGCGGTAGAGAAGAACCCGGAAGCGGTTATTTCTCTGTTCTCGGCACAAGGTACTGATACTCAAGGAAAAGGGATATTTCAACGTGCATATGATGCAATGAACACAGCGGTCACCTCTGTTACGAGGAAGATAAGCGGTGGTAATGTAACTAGCATGGGATTGATTTATCAAATGAACAAAATTGATAACAAAGTCGAGTTTAAAAACGAACAACTTAATAAACGTGAAGATCGCTACTATCAAATGTTCGCTGCAATGGAAAAGGCGATATCACAAAGCAATGCTCAGTCTAGTTGGTTATCACAACAATTTGCATAAAAGGAAGGCTGTGAGGGAATGGAGATAACAACTCATGCGCAGCCAGTTCAGTCATCAAAGATAAAAGAAACTGTTCCAATTGTTCGTATTAGTGGAGAATATCAAGAGTTGAAGTTAAAGAGTAAGAATTCCATATTATCGGTTAGTGAGCAAGCCCTCGTTAATGCGATTGAGAAAGCAAACCGGGCAGCTCAAGGTACCGAACACTCGTTTCAATTCAAAGTCCATGAAAGCACGAATCAAGTAATTGTCCAAATTTTGGACAAGAACAAAGAGGTCATTCACGAAATACCTTCTGAGAAATTTATCGATCTTGTTGAGAAATTGAAGGAACTTTCAGTTGGGGCAATCATTGACGAAAAAAGGTGAGAAAAATTAACTTACAGGCACAATACAACTATCTACATACGAAAATTCAAACTTCGTCGCCGGGTCAACTCACATTAATGCTCTATACCGGTTGTATAAAGTATTTAAAGTTGGCTGTTCAGAGTATAGAGATTCATGATATGGAAGGCAAGCACTTGAATTTCGTGAAAGCGCAAAACATTATAGACGAACTTCAATCGACTCTAATCATGGAGTATGAAATATCGAAGCAGTTGTACAGCTTATACACCTATATCAATGAGAAACTATTCGAAGCGAATGTCAAGCTTGACGTTAAATCAGCAGAGGATTGCATCCAACTTCTTACCGAGCTTCGAGACACTTGGGCTGAAGCCCTGAAATTAATTTCGAATGGCGAGCAGGTGGGAGTTTAATGAAATCGAGCGCCGCGGAGAATTTGTTGTTGGAATTAAGGGACATAACTCGAGCGATAAGCGATTTGGATCTAGAGAATGAAGCGGACTATGAATCGCTTCATTCTCTTCAATATGATCAAGCCCAACTAAGAGAGCAGATCGATCAGTTGTCTCAAATGAATGGCTTCTCATATACGGAGTCGGATAAGAGCATTCTACTGGAATGCATTAAATTAGAGAAGATGAATAATGAAGCCTTCGCGCAGAAACGACAGGCAGCGAGAATGGAACTAAACCGAATAAATGAGAGTCGAAAATCTAAAAGTGCCTATCTTGGCGAATATACGCAGCATGTAGGGTACTTTATCGATAGTCAGCAATAAGTAAACATCGAACCGTTTGCTATTACTTTTTAATAGAGGAGAAAATGCTTATGAAGAAGTTTAAACAATGCTTCACGATAATCTTCGCTGTGTGGTTCGCGTTATATGGATTAATCGCCGCTCCGCAACAAGGGGAGGCTGCGATCAATGATTATGTAACGGTTACCAAATCAGCAAATCCAACAAAAATCACAACACAAGAGGAAACGGAAATTGCGCTCAACATTACAGGAACTCCGCCTGCTAATGTGGTCATGCCTAATGACGTTGTACTTATTATTGACAAATCGGGCAGTATGGCCCCAACGTATGGCCCTAATAATGGGGAAGACAAAATGACGAATGCTAAGGAAGCGGCGAAAGGGTTCGTCGATCTAATGGATATGACTAAACATAGAGTAGCGGTTGTTGATTTCTCCTCCCCCGCAAGTTCATTTCCATTCACGGTGGATAAAGATGCAGCGAAGTCCTACATTAATACAATTAATTCTGGCGGAGGAACCGCTACAGGGAATGCAATCGATGCAGCGGTCGCATTGCTGGCTGACCACCGTACAGAAGCTCAGCCGGTAATTGTACTGATGACGGATGGAGCGGCGACAGAATCGCCGAAGAACACTGATCCGTTTGATTACGCGCTTCAGAGGGCACAAGCTGCAAAGGATGAAGGGGTTATATTCTATACAATTGCTCTTCTGAATCTTAACGAAGACCCTATTACTAGTGCTCCGAACGTCCTCATGAAAAATATGGCAACCACTGCAACTCATCATCACTTTGTTCTTGGTTCAAAAGGACTTAACCAAATTTATGCAGCTATCGTTAAAGAAATTGGCATGGCGAGCGCTTATGATGTTACTGTGACAGATATAGTTGGTAACGATTTTGAGATTGTACCTGGATCCTTCGAGGATAATATTCCTAAACCTACGGTGACAGGCAATACATTGACATGGAAATTCAATGAATTGAAAAATAGCGCATTAACATTCAAGTACAAGATCCGTCCAGTCGATAAAATGAAAGCGGGCACTTTCCCGGCTTCGTTGAATACCTCAAGTATCACTTACAAAGATTATGCTGGAGCTAACCGGACGAAGAGCATTCCAAGCGTAAATATTACGGTTAAACTGCCAGCCCCAGTAATAACCGCTGTAACAGAACCTTTCGGACATCCGAACGGCGGTGAGACAGTTACCATTACAGGTCAAAATTTCGTGTCTGGAGCAACAGTGAAATTTGGCTCTACTGCTGCTACAAATGTAGCTTTTGTCAGCAGCACTGAAATTACGGCAACCGTGCCTGCAGGGAAGCAAGGGATGGTAGATGTAAGTGTAACAAACCCAGATAATCAAGTTGCGAAAGCGCAATACCAATATAAGACTGATCCGATTATTACTTCTATAACTCCCGCTAATGGACCGCTTGTAGGTGGAACGATCGTTTCGATTAAGGGACAGTATTTCATGAATGGCCTGACTGTGAAATTTGGCGATAAAACGACTCCACTCTTCTATTACTACGGGTCCGAACAAATTTCTGTCAAATCGCCGATTGGCGCAGAGGCAGGTCCAGTTGACGTTACGCTTACGAATCCGGATGGAACTACCGTTACTGTGACAGGGGGATTTACCTATGATACTCCTCCATCAACAGATCCGGAAATCGTTTCGATTTCACCTGACAATGGTGTGGTAACAGGTGGAAATACGATTTATGTGAACGGTAACAACTTTAAAAGCGGTATGAAAGTTGTTATTGGTTCAAAAGATGCATCAACCTCGTATGTATCGGCAACTCAATTGAGAGTGACTGTTCCGGCAGGCGATGCAGCAGGAACAGTAGATGTTTCCGTTCGTACTGCTGAAGGAGCAGTGTACACAAAACCACAAAGCTATACTTATAACGCAATTGAATATCCGACACCTACGATCACATCAGTAACACCGAATACTGGTTTGATAACAGGCGGGAATACGGTATATGTTAACGGCACCAATTTCGTAAATGGCGTAACTAAAGTTACGTTTGGTACAAATGACGTGAATGCGACTTATGTGAATTCAACAACCCTTCGCCTAACTGTACCAGCTGTTGCAGCGGCAGGTAAAGTTGATGTTATAGTATCGAATAAAGATCAAACTGCGTTGTTACCAGAAAGCTATGAATATACGATGCCAATCATCTCTGACCCTAATATTACAGCTATAACCCCAAATCAGGGATCCATCAAAGGTGGATACATTGCGTATATCGATGGTGAAAATTTTAGTGGTGGCGCAACTGTAACCCTCGGCGGAACAAATGCTAGCGTAACATATATTAATTCGGGCCAGCTTAAAATAGTTGTTCCGGCAACAGCAACGACAGGAGTTGTTGATGTTACTGTTACGAATAAGGATGGCGGAACGGAAACATTGGCAGGCGGATTTGAGTACTTACCAATCTTGCCGGAGATCACTAGCATTTCTCCTGCAAGTGCAAGCCGTGCAGGCGGGGCGACTATCTATGTTAACGGCAACAATTTCGATACATCCGCTGCCGTAAGTATTAATGGTGTCAATGCAACCACTGCTTATGTAAACTCAACTAGTTTAAGAGTGACAGTGCCAGCTAGCTCAACGGTTGGACAAGTGCCATTAGTTGTGAGCTTATCGAGTGGGCAATCAGCTACCTTTGCATTTACTTATACAGATATTCCGGCCGCAGTTGCTCCAGTTATTACCAGTCTTTCTTCTGTAACAGGCAAAGCAGGCAACGTCGTATACATTTATGGAACAAACTTTAAGAATAAACCAAAAGTGTATTTCGGATCTGTAGAAGCGACTACTGTCGTATACACGAGTTCGACTACAATCCGAGTTACAGTTCCAATCGGCAACACTGGTGAAGTTTTAGTGAGGGTTGTAAATCCAGATACGCTCGAGAGCAATACAGTCACTTACACTTATAATTAATAACGTACAACACAAGAAGATCGGGTTGAGGTAAATACCTCAACCCGATCTTCTTTGTTCGGTGGTACTATAAATTCTTTGCTGGTTGTATCAAGAATGGAAGATTAATAAAGTTAGGAAAAGCTTCGAGATAACGTTTAAGAAACTGTTCATATTGGTTTTTGGAACAATAGTTAAAAACCCAGCCAATTATAGATAAATCTTCTTCGTGATCAAACGCATTATTTACGAACAAATAGCCATCATCAGAATTATTACTGATAAAATGCCATTGTCCTATATAAACCATACCTTTCGTAGATAATACCTCATTATCCAATAGAATCGCATACAATTCAACTGCTGGTTCATAGTAGCCAAATTCGTACATTAGATTAGCAAGTATATTAATTGTATCTGCGGTTGCCATCGACTGAAGCCAGTGAAAATAAATGTCGTTATATGAATATCTTAATAAAATGAAAAGTGTCTTAGCAAGCAACTCTGATGCGGCATCCGTTAATTGAGGAGGAATATCCGGACTTGCTAGAAGAGCATTGTGATGGGTCCAAAGCTCTAGTGCAGAATCCCGGTATTCAGTAATAGCTGTTAAATATTGTGGATCATTATATAGAACGGCGGCCATTAAGGCGATAGAAGCATCTAACTTCATATCAATCGTAAGTTTGAACGGTTTTTCTTCATGTTGTAGTAAATGATAGGTCAAAGCATCATTAGGAGAAACATCTATTACCAGTTTCTTATGATAATATGAACTAAGCGATCGAGAGCCGGTTCGTAGTGCAACGATGAATAAGGCGGCGTATTCAATGGCTTTAGGATTAGGATAAACCGTTTGAAACAACCGGATAATGGCTTCTTCGTCTTGCTCAGCCTGGATAAGCAGCTCCCATACTTGTTGTAGAACCGTATAGTTTTTAGGCTGAATTTGAAGCAATTGGACACCGTATCGAACAGAGTCCGTCTTGTTTCCTAATTGAACATGCAAATTGAACAACATTTGCAGCGGAACTGTAGAACCGTAGGAAGGTTGAACATTCCAATAGGGGCGATTTTGATGGACCGCCATTTCGGCGAGGGCTAAAGCTTGTTCGAAACTATTGATAGCTTGTTGAAACATTCCGAATTGTTCGTAAAGAATACCAAGATGGCAATAATAATCGGAAATTTCGGGGTATTCTGTCATTGCCTGTAGAATGAGATGGTATGCCTCGACATAATTATTTAATTTTATTTCAGTGGAAATTAAGTTATCTAGCAAATGGACATACCATGAATGACTAGGAGCGCTCGAAGCAATACTTGTTCGATAAAGCTGGATGGCTCTTTCCAGTTGATTGTCGCTCGTACAGGCATTTCCCAATATAAAACAAAAGTAAGGGTCGCGAAGTTTTTCTTCTGTCTTCATAGACTCTAGAATGGACAGGTTGCGCTCTGTCTTGTTGTGACTCTCGACTCGTATTTCTGTGTATCCGTCGTGAAAGATCGGATAAGGGAGATCATTAAATGTAATTTTACGGTGATTCGAAGTGAGTTGCTCGTGAATAGGGTTGCTGTAGTATATCCCTTTTTGATTCTCGAATATTCGAGCCCCTTGCGAGATCATTACTCTGGAGGGATCAACGGTTTGTCCGGTAAAATTATGGATAGGCAGCATGAATGACTTAAGAGAATCTTTGTCAGTGGGAGTTGCCTGCAGGTCGGTTATTAATCCCTCGATATCGGATGAGTTCATGTATTCATCTGCATCTAGTACCAATATCCATTTTCCGGTGGCATTACGTAATGATGCATTTCTGGCGGCAGAAAAATCGTTGATCCATTCAAAGTCATAGACATGGTTAGTATACCTTCGAGCGACTGTCTTTGTATTATCAACGGAACCGGTATCAATAATGATGATCTCATCGACAAGTCCTTGCACGCTATCTAAACAGCGTGAAATCACCTTTTCCTCGTCTTTTACGATCATGCACAATGAAATCAAATTCTCCATATATCCTCCTGTTGAGCTATAATTCTATGGTCTATACTCTAAATGTTCTTTTCGAGGAGGTCATTTCCTCCAAAAATACTTTTTAAAAACTTAACAGTTTCATTAAGTAGACGAGTTCCACGATTTTAAGGTGGAACATAAGCAAGTATTCTCAACAAACTAATGCAGCATTAAACTGAATTCCGGATTGCACAAGTTCCGAGAATCCTAGAACCGATTTACCTGCGGAAAGGATTGTAGCGGATGAGACGTAGATATAGTCAGCGTCTCATCCGCTTTCACCTGCTTTTCATGATTTCTTGATTATACAGCAAAAAAGGTACAGACTCTCCAATTTTCTTGAAGAATGTTCCTTTTTCCAGGAGACGGATTTTTCAGTGGCAGGTGATGGTTGGAGGGCGCGAAAACCATAGCTTGATTCCTTTGTCAGATTTATTGGCAATTAGATGTTTCCCCCCCTCCCTGCTGGGTAATTATTGATAAAGCATATTTCGGCAGTACTAAATAACTCAGTGTTTAAGCCAAGTCGACATTTTTCTGTTTTTTCTGCAGCAGAAAACCTTTTTCTTGGTAATTGACACTGGATTGGACGGGTGCTATAGTCGGAAATGTGGACAATTAGTGTCACACTTTATTTGACAATGAAGGGAATGTTAGTGCATGCAAGGTAAAGTTAAATGGTTCAACGCAGAGAAAGGTTATGGCTTCATCGAGACTGAGGACGGCGGCGACGTATTTGTACACTTCTCCGCAATTCAATCCGAAGGCTTCAAGACTCTTGAAGAAGGACAATCCGTAGAATTCGAGATTGTTGAAGGCGCTCGTGGCCCGCAAGCTGCTAACGTAATCAAAATCTAATCATCCCGGCATAGCCGACCTACATAAACGGTATTGATGGTTAACAATTGGAGATTCGCTAGCCCAAGACTCCGGAACTTCCGGGGTCTTTTTTTTGTATCCGACCTCCGATAAATATTGTGCTAAAATTCACAATTTTGTCTTTTTACATGGGCTTAACAAAATGCTATAATGAAGGTGCAAAGGAGGAGTGCCCAATGCAATTCACTATCCGAGGTCAACAAATTGATGTGACCGATGCTTTGAAAGACTATGTTGACAAGAAACTCAGCAGGCTAGATAAGTATTTTGATGCACCCCCCACCTCCGAAGGATACGTTACACTCAGTGTCATTCGAGGATTGCACACGGTGGAAGTGACCATTCCGCTCACAGGCGTGGTACTGCGTGCGGAAGACCGAAGCGACGATATGTACGCTTCCATTGATGCCGTTGTGGACAAGTTGGAACGTCAGATTCGCAAGCACAAAACCAAGCTGAACCGCAAGATCAAGCAAGAAGGCGGACTGAAGACGCTCATTGCGGAGAACGGGGCAGCGGCAACCAGTCAAATGGATGCAGAGCAAGTGGAGTACGACGAGGACAACTACGAAGTAGTCCGTACGAAACGTTTTACCATGAAGCCCATGGACGTGGAAGAAGCGATCCTGCAGATGAACATGGTAGGCCATAATTTTTTCGTATTTTCCAACATTGACACACAAGAAGTAAATGTCGTCTACAAGCGTGATGACGGCAAGTACGGATTGATCGAGCGGGACTAAGTCTCAAGCGGTATTCCTCAAGGAATGCAGAGGCGCCAGGTTCGGTTCGACATTAAAACGGTTTAAATGAAATTGAAATTGTAAGATGAGCCTTCATCCGCGTTAGCGGGTGGGGCTCTTTATTTGGATATATGGACGTCTATTTTACACCTATTTAGATGTAGAGTTTTGCTACTATAATGAATATAATCCCATTGCCGACGACTGGGTAAATGCTCCACGCAACTTTTCAGGACGTCTTCGCGTCTCATAGAGTAGGGCTTCACGTAACAGACATCTCTTGTGAAAGCACATATTGTTGCGGCATCCCTTACAAACTGTTACAATTTATGCAAACCCTCATTTTACGGGACAGGCTTTTTAGCCTGCATGAAATGGGACCATCATAAGGAATCAATGAATCGATTTCATCATTTAACCCTTTGGCATTTAATGAAGTTGATTCTATCACTTGTTTTGCACGAAAGGGGTTAACCATGCTAGGACTTGTCAAAAAGATTTTCGGCGACACCAACGAGCGTGATGTCAAACGTCTCATGAAGACGGTCGATGTAATCAACAAAATGGAACCGGATTTTGAGAAGCTCTCCGATGAGCAGCTGCAAGCGAAAACCGAGGAGTTCCGTGCGCGGATCGAGAAAGGTGAGACGCTGGAGGAACTGCTTCCCGAAGCGTTTGCGACAGTCCGTGAGGCTTCCAGACGAACACTCGGCAAGCGTCACTACGACGTACAGCTGGTCGGAGGAATGGCCCTCCACGAAGGCAGAATTGCAGAGATGAAGACCGGTGAAGGTAAGACCCTTGTGGGTACGCTGCCGGTTTACTTAAATGCCCTGCTTGGCAAAGGGGTTCACGTTGTAACCGTCAATGATTATTTGGCACAGCGTGACAGCCAGGAAATGGCGCAAATATATAACTTCCTGGGTCTAACCGTTGGGGTTAACCTGAGCGGTATGGAACACCCGGATAAACAGCATGCTTATGCATGCGATATTACGTACGGAACGAATAACGAGTTCGGCTTTGACTATCTGCGTGACAACATGGTCCTCTACAAAGAGCAGATGGTTCAGCGTCCACTCTATTTCTGTATCATTGATGAAGTGGACTCCATCCTGGTTGACGAAGCGCGTACGCCGCTTATCATCTCGGGACAAGCTCAGAAATCGACCGAGCTGTATTTTGCAGCGGATCGCTTCGTGAAGCGCCTGACGGCAGAAGAGGATTATACCGTAGATATTAAGGTCAAATCCGTAGCTCTGACAGAAAAGGGTGTTGCCCAGGCGGAGCGTTCCTTCGGTATCGAAAACCTGTATGACCAGAACCATGTAACACTGAACCACCACATTGTACAAGCGCTGAAAGCGAACGTGATTATGCGCCGCGACGTGGATTACGTTGTCACCGACGACGAAGTGGTTATCGTGGACGAATTCACGGGCCGCTTGATGGCAGGACGCCGCTATAGCGACGGTCTTCACCAGGCGATTGAAGCGAAGGAAGGCATCGAGGTTCAGAACGAGAGCATGACACTGGCGACGATTACTTTCCAGAACTACTTCCGTATGTATCGCAAGCTGGCAGGTATGACCGGTACAGCGAAGACAGAGGAAGAAGAGTTCAAGAAGATTTATGGTCTTGAAGTGCTCCAGATTCCTACAAACAAACCGAATCAGCGTAACGACATGCCGGATGTTGTCTATAAGAGCGAAGAAGGCAAGTTCAAGGCAGTTGTTACGGAGATCGTGGAACGTCATAAAAAGAATCAACCGATCCTGGTGGGTACGGTTTCGATTGAGAACTCCGAGCGTTTATCGGAAATGCTGAAACGCAAAGGCATTCAGCATAAAGTTCTGAATGCGAAGTACCATGCAGAGGAAGCGGAAATCATCTCACGCGCCGGTCAGCCGGGATCTGTAACGATCGCGACGAATATGGCGGGACGCGGTACGGATATTTTGCTGGGTGAAGGCGTGCAGAATATTGGCGGACTTCACATTATCGGTACGGAGCGTCACGAATCGCGCCGGATCGATAACCAGCTGCGTGGTCGTGCCGGTCGTCAAGGTGACCCAGGATCCACTCAGTTCTATTTGTCCCTGGGCGATGAACTGATGAAACGTTTTGGTACAGACAACGTTCTGAACATGATGGAGCGTCTTGGCTTTGAAGAAGATCAGCCGATCGAGAGCAAGATGATTACCCGTGCGGTTGAATCCGCGCAGAAGCGGGTTGAGGGCAATAACTTCGACATGCGTAAAGTCGTTCTTCAATATGATGACGTGATGAACCAGCAGCGTGAGATCATTTACAAACAACGCCGCGAGATTCTGGAGTCCCAAGACATTAAGCAAATCGTTGTTGAGATGATGAAGCCGGTCATTGAACGGGTTGTTCAGGCTCACTGCAGCGATGATATTCCGGAGAACTGGGAACTGCAAGAAGTGGCAGACTTCGTTAACAGCAAGCTGCTGGACGAGGGTGCAATTACCCGCGAAGATCTGTGGGGCAAAGAATCGGAAGAAATCACGGAATTTATCTTTGAGCGCGTGATGAAGAAGTATGCAGAACGTGAAGAGGCGATTGGTGAAGAGATGGTACGCGAGTTCGAGAAAGTTATCGTGCTGCGTGCGGTAGACAGCAAGTGGATGGATCACATCGATGCGATGGATCAACTGCGTCAAGGTATCCATCTCCGTGCATACGGCGGTACCGATCCGCTTCGCGAATACCAGTTCGAAGGCTTTGAGATGTTTAATGCCATGATCGCTACGATTCAAGAGGAAGTGGCAACGTACATCATGAAGGCGCAGATCGCAACGAACCAGGAGCGTCAGGCTGTCGTGGAGGAGAACAAGGTATCCACGAACAGCAGCAGCGAGCCAGCCGAGAAGCGTCCAGTGCAAGTAGCTGAACAGATCGGCCGGAACGATGCATGTCCTTGCGGCAGCGGCAAGAAGTATAAGCACTGCCACGGACAGAACGCTTAAGCTACATTTTCATAAAACGGCCTTGTGTATAGGCGCTGATTTTTCAACTCCCTTAAGAGCAGCAGATGAACCGGTCATTGTGGTCTTATCCACAGCGATCCGAAACCTCTGCTGCGCTTAAGGGAGTTTATCTGAATAAATAACGAAATATCTAGTAAAGTCGCA
The DNA here is from genome assembly GCF_029893715.1 of Paenibacillus sp. LBL. NCBI lineage: Bacteria > Bacillati > Bacillota > Bacilli > Caryophanales > Paenibacillaceae > Paenibacillus > Paenibacillus sp. LBL. Next base: position 45,575 of record NZ_JARXYU010000016.1, read on the forward strand.
TAAATTTTCTCTTGAATATGGAACGTTTTCCATGCAGGAGAGGGTATACTGAAGTTATTACGATAACGTATAGATAAGAAAGGACGAGGGACTCATGATCGAACCAAGTGTGAAGCAGGACCTGCGTGAAATCAGCAAGAAACTAACCAATCTTAGGGGGTCTCTTTGACTTAGATCTCAAACAGGAAATGATTGAGAATTTTGAGGAGAAGATGGCTGCCCCGGATTTTTGGGACGATAATGAAAAAGCCCAAGCGCTCATTGCTGAGATGAATGCTGTGAAATCATCCGTGGATCAGTATCAAAAACTTCAGCAGGATTACGATGATGCTGTTGTTATGACTGAACTGGCGGATGAAGAGGGCGACGACTCCCTTGCAGGAGAAATTGGCGAGACAATTAAGGACTTGGTTAAGCGCGTGGAGGAATTTGAGCTTCAGCTGCTGTTGAACCAGCCTTACGATAAAATGAATGCCATCCTTGAGCTGCATCCCGGAGCGGGCGGAACCGAGTCGCAAGACTGGGGCCAAATGCTGCACCGAATGTATACCCGCTGGGCGGAGAAGCGCGGCTTCAAGGTGGAAACACTGGATTACTTGCCAGGCGACGAAGCGGGAATCAAGAGTGTAACGCTGCTGATCAAGGGCTACAATGCTTACGGATATTTAAAAGCGGAAAAAGGAGTTCATCGTCTGGTTCGCATATCACCATTCGACTCTTCCGGTCGCCGTCATACCTCCTTTGTATCCTGCGATGTGGTACCGGAAATCAACGATGAAATCGAGCTGGATATCCGCACCGAGGATCTGAAGATTGATACCTACCGTGCCAGTGGCGCAGGGGGTCAGCATATCAATACGACGGACTCGGCCGTACGGATCACTCACTTGCCAACCGGCGTGGTGGTGACGTGTCAGAATGAACGCTCTCAGATCAAGAACCGTGAGCGTGCGATGACAATGCTTCGTTCCAAGCTCTACGAGCGCAAAATCGAGGAGCAGAAGAAGGAATTGGCGGAAATTCGCGGCGAGCAGTCGGAAATCGCTTGGGGCAGCCAGATTCGTTCGTATGTATTCCATCCGTACAGTATGGCTAAGGACCACCGTACACAGGTGGAGACCGGTAATATTGGAGCCGTCATGGACGGAGATCTGGATGCTTTTATCGATGGCTATTTGCGCAGTCAGATCAAGCAGGAAGTCGAGTAGGACGTTGAGGAGAGATTTGAAGAACTATGGCGCAATCCGCTGGCAATCCATCGATTAACAAAAGAAAAAGAGAACCCCTGATTCCGATCAACGGTCCCCTTCGGCAGACGGTGGACGCAATTTTTATTATCATCGGCTCCTTTATCATGGCGCTGTCATTCAATTTATTTTTTCTCCCGAATCACATTGCCTCCGGCGGCGTGTCGGGTTTGTCCGTTCTTGCGCAATCATGGCTCGGCATTGAACCGGCCTTTACGCAGTGGGCACTGAACATCCCATTGTTTGTACTCGGCTTTTGGCTGCTTGGACGCGATTACGGCATTCGTTCCCTGCTGGGCAGCGTGATTCTGCCGTTGTTTGTTTTCCTGACCAAGGACTGGCCAATCCCAACCTCCAATCCACTTCTGGCCTCCATTTATGGAGGAATCGGGGTCGGTATCGGGATGGGGCTGGTCTATCGCGGCCGGGGGTCGACGGGCGGGCTGACCATCGTGGCACAGCTCTTGCAAAAATACAGCGGTCTGACGTTCTCCCTCTGTGTCGTACTGCTGGATGCGATTGTGATCTCATCGGCAGCACTGGTGCTGTCACTGGAGCAGGCGTTATACGCACTGATTGGACTGTATGTTACAGGCAAAGTGATTGATGCCATTGAGCTTGGCTTCAGCTTTACCAAGGTGGCCTACATTATATCCGATCATAACGAGCCGATAACGAAGGCTATTCTGGAGGATTTGGACCGGGGATTAACCAAGCTAACCGCTGAGGGAGGCTATACGGGTGAACATCGAACCGTCCTGATGGTGGTAGTCGGGCAGAGCGAGATTCCCCGTCTAAAGACAGTGGTCCAGTCGGTAGATCCGAATGCTTTTGTAATTATCAGCAATGCGCATGAGGTATTGGGTGAAGGATTCCGCAATATTAAGGCGTAAGCCAATAGAATACAGCGGCCGAGACATTCTCGGCGATAGGAAGAGACGGTGTATATCACTGTCTCTTTTTCTATTTTCAGACGAATCCGATTTCAGTGAAGCTGGAAGTTCGATCATCGCAAAAAATCTTCCCTAACGCAGTCTGCCCTCTGTGAAGATACAATGACAGATAGTTTTCTTATGGGGCCAACATCCACCCCCAGTAGCGGCAGGCTTGAATTCTCCTTTATTTTTCTAGTAAAGAGCATATAATGGAAACTAAACTTGTAGGGGGTAGGGGATGATGGAGATTGAACAGATCTATGGTAATTTGCCAGTGCTGGAGACAGAACGTCTGCGTCTTCGCAGAGTATCGATGCAGGATGCAAACGAGATGTATGTCTATGCCTCCGATGATGAGGTTACAAAACACGTAACTTGGGAAACCCACCGCTCCGTTAATGACAGTAAGCGATTCATTCAATTTATACTGGCCCAATATGCGAAGCATGATATCGCCCCGTGGGGGATTGAGCTGAAGGAAAGCGGACGTATGGTGGGGACGGTGGATTTTGTATGGTGGAAGCCCGGGCATCAGAGTGCCGAGATCGGTTATGTACTGGCACGCGATTGTTGGGGACAAGGACTTATGACAGAGGCGGCCACTGCATTGCTGAAGCTGGGCTTTGGCCAGATGGAGCTTGTACGCATCCAGGCCCGCTGCATTACAGAGAACATCGGCTCCCAGCGTGTGATGGAGAAGATCGGCATGTCCTATGAGGGCACGTTAAGAAAAGGGATCAAGATCAAGGGGCAGCATTGGGACCTTAAATTATTCTCCATACTAAAAGAAGATTATGAATCGGCTAATTAAAGGTTGAAGGATCATGGAGCATGCATGAAAATTGGACCAAATTTGAATAATCCATTGTATTTATATGAATACGGTCGTATAATAATACATATTTATGAGACGGATAGGTCAATGGGAAACTTGTTAGTAAGAGAGCCACAATTCAATGCGGGACACGGAAACATTCCGAACAAGGTAAAGGGCCGCCTGACAGCAGCAGCTTCATGAAGAAGAAGCATTTCAGGAGCATTCGCAGCGGCTCGACTTGTTTCTATACACCTAAGATATACAGATTTCGGGGAACAACGGGAATCGACCGGAAGCATGAACCGTATCCGTAAGATGTAGAGATGAAGGGACTGGCTGAATGGGACCTTGCCTAAGGTCCTATAGCTGTTCCTGGGGGAGAGGATGAGGATATGACGGACACAAACACATTAAGAGTTGCCATTGTTGGATCTACCGGTTACGGGGGAGTGGAACTGATCCGCTTGCTGCAATCACACCCGCGAGTTGAGATTACGTCGGTGATTTCTTCATCGAGTGCGGGGGCACCCATATCGGATGGTTTTCCGCATTTGACGAATATCGTCACCCGGAATTTGGATGGTGTAAATCCAGCGGAAATCGCAGAGGTGGCTGACCTGGTGTTTGCCGCGACACCTTCTGGCGTTAGCGCCAAGCTGGTGCCGGAGCTGCTGGAAGTTGGCCTTAAGGTTATTGACCTTTCAGGCGATTTTCGCTTGAAAGACGGAGGGATATATGAGCAGTGGTATAAGCACCCGGCACCGAGCGCGGAGCTTTTGGAAAAAGCGGTATACGGCCTATGCGAAGTGTTTGGCGAGGAGGTCCGCGATGTGGATTTCATCTCCAATCCGGGCTGTTATCCGACAGCGACCCTGCTCGGACTGATCCCGGCCATCAGCGCGGGATGGATCGATGCCTCTTCGCTGATTATCGACGCCAAATCCGGCGTGTCCGGCTCCGGAAGGGGAACGAGTTTGACGTCCCATTATGCCGAGATCAACGAGAACTTCAAAGCTTACAAGGTGAATAAGCACCAGCATATTCCTGAGGTTGAGCAGGTGTTGACTCAGGTGGCGGGTGAACCGATCACGGTTACCTTTACGACCCATCTCGTACCGATGACACGTGGCATTATGAGCACTATGTATGCAACGCTGAACGGTCCTTATACGGAAGAGGATTTCATTGAGCTGTACCGCCAGTATTTCAAAGACCGCCGGTTCGTGAGAATCCGTGAGCAAGGGGTATGGCCTGCAACAAAAGAAGTGAGCGGCTCGAACTATTGCGACATCGGATTTGCGGTGGATGCACGAACAAACAGAGTGACCATTATATCGGTTATTGATAATGTGGTGAAGGGTGCGGCCGGTCAGGCGATCCAGAACCTGAACTTGATGATGGGATGGGAGGAGAGCCTCGGACTTACGTTTACGCCGATTTATCCGTAAGCGGCTGGGGATACAGACATGGGAGAGAATACGTTTGCGATAATTGAAGGGGGTAGCATTGTAACGCCGCAAGGCTTCAAGGCGGCCGGCCTCCACTGTGGACTTAAGAAAACAGACCGTAACGATCTGGGTGTCATCGTATGTGATGTGCCTGCCGTGGCGGCTGCGGTATATACAACGAATCTTTTTCAGGCGGCACCGCTGAAGGTAACGCGTGAGAGTCTGCAGGATGGCAAGCTTCGCGCTATTGTTGTCAACAGCGGGAACGCCAATGCCTGCACGGGTAAGCAGGGTGAAGAGGATGCATATACGATGCGTTCCAACACGGCTTCGCAATTCAATCTGGATGCAGACGATGTGGCCGTAGCCTCGACAGGAGTCATCGGCGAACTGCTGAAGATGGATCGTGTATCTTCAGGCATTGCCAGCTTGCCGGCACATCTCAGTGGCGAGAGTGAAGGAGCGGAAAGCTTCAGCCAGGCGATTTTGACAACGGATCTCGTGAAAAAAGAAGCCTGCGTCACCGTCCAAGTCAACGGTACAAAGGTTACCATCGCGGGAACAGCGAAGGGATCGGGGATGATTCACCCGAACATGGCAACCATGCTCGGGTTTATGACGACAGATGCGGTCATTGATCAGGAAGCGCTGCAGCTGCTGCTGCGCCAAACGACCAACCTGACCTTTAATATGATAACCGTGGATGGCGATACGAGCACGAACGATATGCTGATTGCGATGGCCAGCGGCCTGGCGGAGCACGAGGCATTGACACCGGAACATCCCGATTGGGATGCGTTCTCAGCGGGCTTCCACTATGTGTGCCAGCAGCTGGCGAAGGCCATCGCGCGTGATGGAGAGGGAGCGTCCCGCTTGATCGAGGTTCGCGTGAACGGTGCCGAGTGTGACGATGATGCCCAAGCGATTGCCAAGACGGTCATTGGCTCCAGCCTGGTGAAATCCGCGGTGTTCGGGGCAGATGCCAACTGGGGGCGCATTATTGCGGCTGTAGGTCGTGCGGGTCGTCCGGTCAACCCGGAGACGGTTGATATTGCCATAGGTCCAATTTCGGTGCTGGAGCAGTCCAGACCGGTTGCTTTTGACGAGGATGCCGCACTGGTTTACCTTCAGGGCGATTCCGTGGACATTGATGTGAAGCTGCATATCGGGAATGGATCAGCCACGGCGTGGGGCTGTGACTTGACCTATGACTATGTCCGCATTAATGCGGCTTACCGTACGTAGATAAATCACCTATAGATCGGGAGGAGACGGATATGAAGAGCACGATCGATCAAGAGGATACGTTGCCGGTCCAAACATCGGGGGCAGATACCTTTGTCATGAAATGCGGCGGCAGCACGCTCGCTGCACTTCCGGACAGCTTCTTCGAGGATTTGAAGGAGCTGCAGCAGAAGGGAGTCCATCCTGTAATTGTTCATGGAGGCGGTCCTGCCATCTCCGGCAATCTGGAGAAACTCGGTATCGAGACCGAGTTCGTGAATGGACTGCGCAAGACGACGGAGGATGTGCTGGACGTTGTGGAGATGGTGCTCGCAGGCACTATCAATAAAGGGATTGTAAGACGGATACAAAGCGTGGGCGGCTCTGCTATCGGCTTGTCCGGCTCGGACGGAGGACTGATCGAGGCCAAACCGGTTACGAACCATGCGGAGGTTGGCTGGGTTGGCGATGTAACGAAGGTGAAGTCATCCATACTGAGCGGTGTACTGAAGATGGGATACATGCCTGTGGTTGCGCCGATTGGTGTGGATTCATCCGGTCAGCGCTACAATATCAATGCAGATACGGCTGCTGGCGCCGTTGCCTCCCATCTGGGGGTCAAGCGGATGATTGTTGTCACCGACGTGCCCGGGATCATGAAGGGGACGGGCGGCGAGAAGCGGGTGCTTCCGACCGTGACGGTGCAAGAGATTGAAGACATGATCGGCACGGGCGAGATCTACGGGGGGATGATTCCCAAGGTCAGAGCGGCCATCAGCTGCATCCATGGCAAAGTGAGCGAGGTTGTCATCGTGAACGGAAGCGAACCGAACGTACTGAGCCGTGTCCTTGGTGGAGAAGTGCTGGGAACGCGTATTGTGCGGATGTCATAATAAATGAACAGATTGAGTTTTTACGAATAGAACGACCTCAACGGAGGAGGCGGAATTGTTCTGGAGAAGCAACGCGGTCGCCTTTGCCCCAGGATTTTAACAGTTGTAGCCATTTTAATAGAAAATCTGGGGGCAACAGCGATCGGAAGAACAATCCGCATGCGTAGTGATGAAAGGGCAGTCAGAGTTCATGATGATGAACCTGTTTTGTCCAAATGCAAAGGAGTGTGTGAAGGTCATGGGAAAAGAAACAGCGGTTAGCGGTATCGTAGCAGCGAATGAAAGCTCATTGTTCCAGACGTACGCCAGATATCCAATCGCCCTGGTAAAAGGAGAAGGCAGCTGGCTATGGGATGATCAAGGCAACAAATATCTTGATTTCATGGCAGGGCTGGCGGTAACGAATCTCGGTCATGCTCCCGTGAAAGTGAAAGAGAAGCTGAAGGCCCAACTGGATGAATTGTGGCATGTCTCGAACCTGTTTCACATTCCCGGCCAGGAAAAAGCGGCAGCGCTGCTGACAGCAAACACATGTGCTGATGCCGTTTTCTTCTGCAACAGCGGAGCGGAAGCTAACGAAGCAGCCATCAAGCTCGCGCGCCGCTACCATCAGAAGGTGAAGGGTACGGGGCGCTACGAGGTGATTACGTTTACCCAGTCCTTCCATGGACGGACGCTGGCTACATTGACAGCTACCGGCCAGGATAAGGTGAAGGAAGGCTTCCTTCCGCTGCCGGCTGGTTTCAAGAGCGTCCCGCTGCATGACCTTCCGGCACTTGAAGCTGCCATTAACAACAATACCGCAGCCATCATGATCGAGATGGTGCAGGCGGAAGGCGGCGTGCATCCGGTGGAGCCGGAGTTCCTGCAAGCCGTGACCGAGCTGTGCAAGAAGCACGGTCTGCTGCTGATTGTTGACGAGGTTCAGACGGGCATGGGCCGTACCGGCAAGCTGTTTGCGCATGAGCATTACGGCATTAAGCCGGATATTTTTACCGTAGCCAAAGGGCTTGGCTCCGGCTTCCCGGTCGGCGCGATGCTGGGCAAAGGCTATCTGCGCGAAGCCTTCACGGCAGGCAGCCATGCCACGACGTTTGGCGGCACACCCATTGCGAGCTCCGTCATCCAGGCTACCATCGAGACGATGATTGAGGATCATGTGCCGCAGCGCGCGGCGGACGCCGGAGAATATTTGATGGCGAAGCTGAACGAGAGCCTGGGCGGTCATCCCTTTGTGAAGGCCATTCGGGGCAAAGGCCTGCTGATCGGGATCGAATGCGCGGAGCCGGTTGGCGAGCTGGTACTGAAAGGACAGAGCCGCGGACTGCTGTTCGTGACAGCGGGACCGGAAGTGATTCGACTGCTGCCGAATCTGTACGTGACAAGACAAGAAATCGATCAGGCGGTATCCATTATTACAGAACTGATTCATGAGCATTCAGCGGTTCAGCAAGCATAACGAGAGCCGTTATCCTATATGTAGCTTTGACAATAACAGTATACGGCAAGGAGGATTTAAGTTTATGACCGCAAGCGGACAAGTGAAGGAATTAAGCCTGAAAGGGCGGGATATGATAGAGCTGGATGAATACTCCACGGAAGAAATTCAGTTCTTGCTGGATTCGGCTATCGAGATTAAGCGCAAGCAGAAGAACGGTGAAGTCTATCAGCCGCTGAAAGGCAAGACGATCGGCTTGATATTCGAGAAGTCGTCCACGCGGACACGGATTTCGTTCGAGACGGGAATGTTCCAACTGGGCGGACATGCACTCTTTTTAAGCAAAAATGATATTCAGCTTGGACGCGGGGAGCCGATCAGCGATATGGCCCAGGTAATGTCCCGCTATCTGGACGGCCTGATGATCCGTACCTTCGGACACGACAATGTGGTGAACCTGGCGAAATATGCCTCCATTCCGGTCATTAATGGTCTGAGTGATATGGCACATCCATGTCAGGTGCTGGCGGACCTGCAGACGGTGCTGGAGCACAAGGGCAAGCTGAAAGGCCTCAAAATGGCCTTCATCGGCGATGGCAACAACATGGCGCATTCCCTTCTGATTGGCGGAGCCAAGATGGGCATGCATGTGGCCCTTGCCAGTCCGAAGGGCTACGAGGCGGATGCCGGCATTGTGAAGCTGAGCGAGGATATCGCAGCACAAACCGGCGGCAGCATTACGATTACGCAGGATCCAATCGAAGCCGCGAAGGATGCGGATGTGATCTATACGGATGTATGGGCCAGCATGGGCTTTGAAGAGGAGCAGGCACAGCGGGAAGTTGCGTTTGCAGACTATCAGGTGAACGAGGAACTTGTAAAGGCGGCGAAGCCGGATTATTTGTTCCTGCATTGTCTTCCGGCCCATCGTGGCGAAGAGGTCAGCGAAGGGGTGATCGACGGCGTCAACTCCGTCATATTCGATCAGGCCGAGAATCGTCTTCATGCCCAGAAGGCTTTGATGGTTGCTTTGATGGCATAACGCCGTTTATAGCAGAGGGTGCATTCTCTATGAAAATGTCTGCGGACGTTTTCTTTAGTATAATGAACGATAGGGTTGTTAGTAACAAAGAGAGGGAGTTTAACCATGGCAAAACAAAAAATCGTACTGGCGTATTCCGGTGGCCTGGATACGTCCGTAATTCTGAAGTGGCTGAAAGAAACTTACGATGCGGAGATCATTGCTTTCACGGCTGACATCGGCCAGAAGGAAGAGCTGGACGGACTTGAGGAAAAAGCGCTGGCAACCGGCGCATCCAAAGTATACATCGACGATCTGCGCGATGAATTCGCGAATGATTTCATCTACCCGATGTTCCAAGCCGGTGCTATGTATGAAGGGCAGTACCTGCTCGGTACCAGCATCGCACGCCCACTGATTGCGAAGCGCATGGTGGATATCGCACACGCCGAAGGGGCAACAGCGATTGCGCACGGAGCTACCGGCAAAGGGAACGACCAGGTCCGTTTCGAGCTGGGCGTAGCTGGCTTGGCACCGGACATTGAAGTGATTGCGCCTTGGCGTATCGAGGAGTTCCGCAGCTCCTTCCCGGGACGCGCGGAGATGATTGCTTACGCGGAAGCGCATGGCATTCCGGTAACGGCATCGGCAGCCAAATCCTACTCCATGGACCGCAACCTTCTCCACATCAGTTATGAGAGCGGCGTGCTGGAGGACCCTTGGTTCGATGCAAGTGCAGAGGACAGCAAGGATATGTACCTGCTCAGCGTATCTCCCGAAGATGCACCGGATGAGGCAGAGTATCTGGAGCTTACTTTTGAACAAGGGAATGTCGTTGCCCTAAACGGAGAGTCTCTGAGTCCGCTGCAGGTGATGGAGAAGCTGAATGAGCTGGGCGGCAAGCACGGCATCGGTCGCGTGGATATGGTGGAGAACCGTTTCGTGGGTATGAAGAGCCGCGGTGTCTACGAGACTCCGGGGGGAACCATCCTGTTTACCGCTCATCGCAAAATGGAATCCATCACGATGGACCGTGAAGTGATGAACCTGCGTGACAGCCTCATTACCCGTTACAGCACTTTGGTCTACAACGGTTTCTGGTTTGCGCCTGAGCGTCTCGCACTGCAAGCGCTGGTAACCGAAAGCCAGAAGAACGTATCCGGTACGGTGCGCGTGAAGCTGTACAAAGGCAACATCATCGGAGCAGGCGTGAAGAGTCCGGTCAGCTTGTACAATCCGGATATCGCAACGATGGAAGCCGATCCAACGCAAGCGTATGATCAAGGCGATGCAACCGGCTTTATTCGCTTGAACGCGCTGCGTTTGAAAGTGGCAACCGGTGTGAACCAGAATCAATAAGACTCGCAAGCAAGGGCCCGTGTAGACAGAATGCTTGCACTAAGCACGCGGGCTGGGACATGCGACTTGAAGCATACAGCATGGTTTGTTCATGGATTTGGCAATAGACCAAGTACAGATGTATGGATCGAGAAGTAATGAACAGGCTGAAGGCCGTTTTCATGCTTGGGAGCTCCGATGTTTCTCGTGACTACCGGGAAACAGGGAGCTTTCTAGCGGGAAGCGGCCCTCTGCCTTAAACAGAGAGGGGCAAGTGTTGTGAGCAAGTTATGGGGCGGACGCTTTACGAAGCAGACCAACGCATTGGTGGAGGAGTATACGGCATCCATCGGTTTTGACAAACAGCTGGCTGAGGAGGACATTCAGGGAAGCCTTGCGCATGTGTCCATGCTGGGCAAATGCGGCATCGTGCCGGCAGAGGATGTGGAGACGATCAAGGCAGGCTTGAACAAGGTGCTGGAGCGCATTCGTGAAGGCAGCATTGCGTTCTCTGTATCGGATGAGGATATTCATATGAATATCGAGAAAAATCTGATCGACGAAGTCGGACCTGTCGGCGGCAAACTGCACACAGGCCGCAGCCGCAACGATCAGGTGGCTACAGACATGCATCTGTACCTGCGTAACCGTGTTGTGGCGTTGACTGGTATGCTGCATGAGCTGCAGACCGCCTTGATCGGACAAGCGAAGGATAACCTGGATACGATCATTCCAGGGTATACGCATCTGCAGCGTGCACAGCCGATTTTGTTCGCTCATCATTTGATGGCTTACGTGTCCATGTTCCAGCGGGATATCGACCGCTTGATCGACAGCTACAAGCGCATTAACGTGCTTCCGCTTGGAGCGGGTGCGCTTGCTGGCACAACGTTCCCGATTGACCGTCATTTCGTGGCGGAGCAGCTTGGATTTGACGGCGTTTACGAGAACAGTCTGGATGCGGTCAGCGACCGTGATTTTATTCTGGAATTCCTCTCGGATGCATCCATCATCATGATGCACTTGTCTCGCTTAAGCGAGGAGCTGGTGCTCTGGAGCAGCACGGAGTTCAATTTCATCGAGCTTGACGATGCGTTCTGCACAGGCAGCAGCATTATGCCGCAGAAGAAGAATCCGGATGTGCCTGAGCTTGTCCGCGGCAAAACCGGTCGGGTATACGGCAACCTGATGGGCCTGCTTACCGTCCTCAAGTCGCTTCCGCTTGCTTACAATAAGGATATGCAGGAAGACAAAGAGGGCATGTTTGACACGGTGGCCACGCTGGAAGGTGCACTGCAGCTGTTTGCTCCGATGATCGCAACGATGAAGGTCAACAAGGGCCGCATGCGGGAGGCGGTGAATACCGACTTCTCCAACGCAACGGATATTGCGGACTTCCTGGTCGGCAAGGGACTTCCATTCCGTCAGGCGCATGAAGTGATCGGCAAGACGGTATTGTACTGCATTCAGAACAGCAAGTACTTGTTGGACCTGACGCTGGAAGAATTCAAGCAGTTCTCGGAGCTGTTCGATGACTCCATCTACGATGTGCTTCAGCCCGAGACGGTGGTTAATGCGCGTAATGTGTACGGTGGTACGGCAACCAGTCAGGTGAAGGCTGCGATCGAGCGTTCCGTGCAGACACAACAAGCGACGGAAGAGTGGCTGAACGTTCGTCAAGGAAACGTAGAGTAAGTAGAGTAACGTACACAGAGGGCAAGGTTAAAATAAAAAAGATGGATCAGCACAAACCATGTGCCGATCCATCTTTTTTTGTATCATAAGCATGAGAAGCAGGCAGCAGGTACAGGCTTTCGAATCCCGATTCGAAGCAGGCATAGCTCCATGGATACTTCGCTCAACCAATCAGCGCCTCCGGTATTCTCATGTCATAGTTTCTGTTTCTCAGGCCTTCAGTGGAAGCCACTTCAGCACGTCCTGAATGTGGGTATCCCAATAGCCCCAATCATGGCCGCCCGGTCCCTCCTGATATGTGAAATCAAGGGACGTTCCTTCACAAGCCTTGCGGAAGGCCTGATTGTCCTGATACAGGAAGTCTTCCGTTCCGGAGCATTGATACAGGAGGGGTTTTGGCCCTTCCATGCGGTCCACTTCCTGAAGCAGCCACAGCAGGTCGTTGTCGGTGCCGGTGATGTCCCGTTCTCCGTAGACTAATTGGTGCTCAAACAAGGCTTCATTTCTTTCGATATGACCTGCCATGTCGAGTGCTCCAGACAAACTGGCCGCCGCGGCAAAAGATTCCGGACAGCGCAGCGCCAGCTTGAATGCACCGTACCCGCCCATGGATAAGCCTGCAACGAAGTTATCTTCTCTGGCATGCGACAGCGGGAAGAAAGAACGGGCTATGGCCGGAAGTTCTTTGCTGATGAAGGTCCAGTACTTACCTCCGTATTCCATGTCCGTATAGAAGCTGCGGTGTACTTGCGGCATAACAACAGCAATGCCCATCTCGGCGACATAGCGTTCGATGGAGGTTCTGCGCAGCCAAATGGAATCATCGTCAGATAAACCATGCAGCAGGAACAGCGTTGGATGAAGCCCGCTTTTGGCATGGTTGGTCATCCCGATCTGTGATGTGGTTTGCTGAGGCAGAATGACGGTCATGGACGTGCTGAGACCGAGAACCTCCGAAAAAAAGCGACAAGTCATAAGAGCCATGATATGTATCCCCTTTCATTTTTACATATGAGAGATCAACGACGTGCATATCAGAATCATATCATAATTATTTGCCCATTCTCCAAGAAATTCGTATGAAAATGCCTCGGTCTCAAGACCGAGACTAAGTTCCGTCATCGGGCTGTTTTATGAATAGCAACACTATGGTATCTTAGAGGGAGATTATGACTTTAAACGGTGCAAAGTAATGAAAAATACTTGAGAAATAAATAACGTTGCAGGCAGTAGCTGATATATATACGGTCATTACTTTTAAATCCAGAGGAGGATTAACATGATACCACATAACGAAAACTTGTCTGACCTGAAAATATCGGGAACAGGAACTTCAAGCGGCGGTCAGTATAACAAGGTGAGAATTGATGGTGCAGGGCAGGTGAACGGATATCTGGATTGCGAGGAATTAATAGGTAACGGAACGATGAGTGTGAATGGAGCTGTAGCCGCACGTACAATTCGCGTTAACGGTTCGGGAAGCATCAAGGGAGCTGTAGACGCCGAAGAACTGAATGTTGCCGGCAGCTTGAGTCTGAAGGAAGGGTTGCGCTGCCGTTCTATTGTTATTGGCGGACATTGCAGCATTCACGGAGATTCGGAATCCGAGAGGCTTGAAGTGAACGGAAATTTGCGAAGCCGTGGGGATGTTCGGAGTGAGTCGGCCACGCTTAAGGGAGGCTTTAAGATTGATGGCCGTCTGCATGTAGGAACAGCGGATATTCGAGTGTTTGGTCGCTGTTCCGCTCAAGAAATCGTGGGAGACCGGATTACCATCCGCAAGAAGGGGAAGCGCCTCTGGGAAATGCTGTCCCTGCCATTAAAGGGAGCGCGGGTAGAGGCACGGATTATTGAAGGGGATATCTTGGATTTAGAATATATCGAGGCCGATATTGTCCGCGGTAACCGGGTGATTCTCGGCAAAGGATGCGAGGTAAGGCAAGTGGAATACAGAGACGAATTGACGCAGCATCCGGAGGCAGAAGTCAAAGCATCCCGGCGGTTTTAAGTTAGTTTAACCATGCCATAAGCATTCAGGTTAAGGCCGATTAGGTGGGAATCAAGGAGGCGGCGAAGAGTGGTTAATGATACGGCTGTGGAAAGACCCGGTATTTCTATTATGGGTGACGGAACCGTTGGCGGCGGTGTCGTGGGAAGGCTGCGAATTAACGGCGAAGGTGTCATTAACGGAGATACTGATTGCCATCTGCTGCGCTGTAATGGAAGTGCCATTGTCAATGGAAGCCTGCTCGGAAGGCTGGCACGGGTTAACGGTCATCTAAAGGTCTCTGACCATGTAGAAATGGAGCGTATCCGCATTAACGGGAGTCTTGATGCTGGGAGAAACGCAAGGATCAGCCACATTGGTATGAATGGAGATCTGAGTACAGGGATGGATCTGTTCTTCGTCAAGGGGGTCGTGAATGGCACGGTTACCGTTCAAGGCAATGTGGAAGCAGAGCAGATGACGGTTCGGGGAACGCTAAGCGTGAATGGGCACGTACAGGCCAGGGAATTGAACTTAACGTTAATCAAGCAAATTTCAAGTGTCCCTGAAATTCGAAGCCGCATGATCACGGTAGCGCCGACGAAGCTGGCGAAGTTGTTTCATTCATCCCGCAGGGGACATCTGAATGCCGAGCGGATCGTAGGCGAGGAGATTCGCTTGGAGAATACGAGAGCGTCTGTTGTCAGGGGCAGCCGAGTGCATATTGGTAAAGGCTGCACCATAGACCGGGTGGAATATACCGAGACTTTCAGTGCAGATGCCAAGGCCGTTGTCAAAGATTTTTATAAAATAGATTCCATATGATTTTTAAGGCTAAAAGCCCGTATTCGCGTGAGTTCGCGTATACGGGCTTTTTTTCAGTTATGTCAATGTTTAAGGTGTACTGATTCCGTCCTCAACCACTTCCTCTTTTGGCGATTCTTTTGCTTCCGGCATCTGGACTTCGTTTGTTGGATTGATCGCAACGATGCTGTTTTGCGCGCGGTAAGTGTCTTTGGATATCTTCACGTTCTCCACGACCTTGCCGTTCACTTTCTTGGTTCGGTAGGTTTCGACCACATAGCCAGGTTTCCCGTTCTGGACTACCTGCTTGAGTCCTGGCGGCAGTGTGGTATTATGGATGACCTTCTCTGGGGAAGGCAGGGTTTCGATGGTGGTGGATACCAGTTCATACTCCGTATTCTCCGGGAAGGTACCGAACATCTTCAGGGTTAATTTTCCGTCTGACACGCTGGAAAGGATCAGCAGATGTTTGCCTGTGTTGTTCCGGAACCTGAAGTTGATGGCGCCCTCGGCAAAGGTGGCGTCCTGCCCCTTGGGCAGGTAGCTGACCGGAAGGGAATGATTGCGCCGTTCGGTTATATCCAGGCCCAGGAGCAGAGCAGCATGATAGACCGTGCTGGATACCTGGCAGATCCCGCCGCCTATGCCCGGGACAAGCTTGCCGTTAACGATAACGGGAGCTTCTTCAAATCCGTACTCCTTCTTCGCGGTATCTATAACATGAGCATAATTGAATTCATCGCCCGGCTTCAAAATCATCCCGTCCACGGCTTTGGCAGCCGCGGTTACGTTATGAACCCGTCCGGGTCCGCTGGAGCCAAGATCAGTGGAGAATTCGATGATTTTACGCTCCACCCCTTCATCCTGCAGCGATTTTACTGTAACCGGGGGCTTCTGACGGATCAAGGGCAGCTGTACCGTGATTTCTTCATCGCCTCTGGGCTCTGTAAACTGGCGTTCATCCGGAAGCGCAGCGCTGAACCCTTCATAGAAAGCCGCCCACTCGATGCGGTAGGCCGTCTTCTCCGGGGTATAGCGGACAACGTCATCACCGGAAATGCTTCGGACCGCATTGACCGGTTCGCCAAAGCGCTCCTTTTGCCAGTCTTCATTCAGCCGCTTCTTCAACGTATCGCGGTTCCAGTCGGTTGATATATGCCACTCCAATTGAAAATGGCGTCTGTACAGTACCTGATCCCACAGTGATCCTTCAGACATCTTGGCTATGGCATCCTGAAAATCGGCTGCGCTGAACTGAACACCGGCATCTTGCAGACTAAAACTTTCCGTGTGACCCTTCAAGGCCTCCGCCGCCAGCTTCACCTTCATCGTACTCATCGCTTGCAGCCGTTGATCCAGCTCGGCGAGCACCTCATCGGCGGGTTTGCCGCCTACCTGCCAGCCGGAGAGAACGACCCCCTTCGGGAGTTCCTTCTGATTCACATACATCGTCAACAGACCGAATCCGACGGAGAGGAGAAGAGCAAAACTGATGACAATGATGAGACCGAGATGAATTTTTTTCATTGGAAACCACCTTCTTAACTTCGTATTGGCCGCAGTTCGTGCACTTGTTCATGTATATGTCACGGTGGGCTTAAACTTTCGGGTACTCAAAAGGTAACAAATTTGTTACAATAGACGATGTCGTGAGGATTTTTCATGGATTTTAAAGGAATTCGATGGATACTGTCGAAAGTATAATGGCTAATTATGGATTGGGAAGTGATGAAGTGATTGAAATGCAGGACGTATGGAAGACCTATCCAAGCGGCGCCCATGCGCTTCAAGGAGTTTCCGTTAAGATCAATCGTAATGAATTCGTCTATGTTGTCGGACCTTCGGGTGCAGGCAAATCGACATTTATGAAACTTATCTATAGAGAAGAAGTGCCCACCAAGGGGCAAATTTCGGTTAACGGATTTAATATGGGGAAGCTGAAGCAGCGCAAAATCCCCTATGTTCGCCGAAATATCGGGGTTATTTTTCAGGATTATCGCCTGCTGCCCAAGCTGACTGCTTACGAAAATGTAGCTTTTGCCATGGAAGTTATCGAGGCGCCGCAGCGTCTCATCAAGAGACGGGTGATGGAGGTGCTGGAGCTTGTGGGCTTGAAAGCCAAGGCTGGCCGCGAGCCTTCCCAGCTCTCGGGCGGTGAGCAGCAGCGGATCGCGATTGCAAGAGCCATCGTGAATAACCCGTCCGTCATTATTGCGGACGAGCCTACCGGCAACCTGGACCCGGAAACCTCCTGGGGGATCATGCAGCTGCTGGATGAGATTAATTTCAGGGGAACCACCATTGTGATGGCAACCCACAACCGGGATATCGTCAACACCATGCGCAAACGCGTCCTTGCGATTGAGCATGGACAGATCGTCCGTGACCAGCAGAGAGGAGATTACGGGTATGAATTTTAGAACCTTCTTGCGGCACTTGCGGGAAGGGGCGAAGAGCGTTTTCCGGAACGGATGGATGTCGGTCGCATCGATTACTTCCATCGTGGTGTCTTTGTTTATACTGGGTGTTTTCATGCTGTTAGTCATGAATGTTAACGCATTAGCCGATAAAGCAGATAGCAATGTGCAGATCAATACTTACTTAAATCTCAACGTGGATGAAAAGCTTCGTGAAACCATCAAGGGTGAAATCGAGGCTATGCCGGAGGTTAGTGCCGTAAAGTTTGTGTCCAAGGAAGATGGAATGAAGGAGCTTGAGGAAAGCCTGGGCTCGGAATGGGTGGAAGGCTTCAGCGAGAAGGACCAGAATCCGCTGCCGGATGCATTTGAGGTTTCCGTCATTCAGCCAACAACGGTCGGCTTTGTAGCCGACAAGATTACCGCGCTGAACCAGAAGTATACGGAGGAGCCGATCCTGC
The DNA here is from genome assembly GCF_029893715.1 of Paenibacillus sp. LBL. Classification (NCBI taxonomy): domain Bacteria; kingdom Bacillati; phylum Bacillota; class Bacilli; order Caryophanales; family Paenibacillaceae; genus Paenibacillus; species Paenibacillus sp. LBL. Next base: position 63,300 of record NZ_JARXYU010000016.1, read on the forward strand.
GCGTCAAGTACGGCGAAGGAACGGTAGAGACCCTGTTTAAGATTACGAAGACGGTTCGGAATATCGGGTTTATTTTCGTAGCAGGACTCGGTCTGATGTCCATGTTCCTGATCTCGAACACTATTCGCGTTACGATTCTGGCACGCCGCCGGGAGATTGGGATTATGAAGCTTGTTGGCGCCACGAACAACTTTATCCGCTGGCCATTTTTCGTAGAAGGTGCCATGATCGGCCTGCTTGGGTCGATTGTAACGGTTGTTCTGCTGTTTGTAGGTTACGATCGTTTGTACGCTGCATCGCAAACCGATATCACGCTGGCACAGAGCCTAATCCCGCTGGGGGATTTGTGGCCGCTGATTGGCTCCATCATTGTTGGGCTGGGCATCGTGATTGGCGTCTGGGGAAGTACCATGTCGATTCGTAAATTTTTGAAAGTATAAAACAAGGTAAAGGATGGGGAGCGAAACTTGAAGAAAATCGCCGCAGGAGTAGCAGCCTTATTACTGGCCACTGTTATGATCCAACCGAATGTCGGACAAGCTGAGAAGAAGACCACTGCCGACGTAGATAAAGAGTTGAGAATGCTTCAGGAGCAGGTCAAGCAAGCACGGCAACAGAAGAACAAGGCTGCGGATGATAAACAAGAAGCCCAGCATTATAAGAATAAAACGAACCAGAACCTGAAATACGTCATGGAGCAAATCAGTATCGTCAGTAATGAATTAACCAAAATTTCCGTGAAGATCGACCAAACGGAAGATTCCTTGAAAAAAACAACAAAGGAGCTTGAAGCGGCGGAGGAGCGCATCGCATCCCGTGAAAAGCTGTTGGAATCCCGGATTCGTCTCATTTATATGGATGGTCAGGTATCCTATCTGGATGTGCTGCTCTCCTCGACCAGCTTCAGTGATTTCATTGAGCGCGCGGATTCGTTGAAATCCATCGTGGATCAGGACCAGGATCTGCTCGTACAGCATAAGCAGGACAAGCTGCTGGTCATTGATAAGAAGAAGGAACTTGAAGGCCAATATGCTACAGCCAAAGATCTGTATGGTCAGATGGAAGACCGCAAGAGCATTCTGAACGAGAAGGAACAGGAGAAGCGCGTTCTTCTGGCCCAGTACGATCAGGATATCGAGGATGCTGACATCTTGACTGAGGAGCAGGATAAAATGCTGGTTGCCCTGGCGAGCAAGCGTTCCGACCTGCAGAAGGAAAAGAACAAGCTGGCTGCTGAGGAAGCAGCCCGTAAAGCGGCGGCTGCCAAAGCGGCCGCAGCGAAGAGAGCGAAAGCGACAACCCTCGGCGGAAGCAAGGGCGGCGGTGGATACACAGGAAACGGTGGCCCATTCGCGATTCCGGTCTCCGGTGCCAGACTTTCTTCGGGTTATGGACCGCGCGTGCACCCGGTAACGGGTGAAGTCGGCAAGATGCATACAGGTCAGGATTTTGCTGTTCCGCAAGGGACCGAGATCCGTGCAGCCGAGAGCGGCACGGTGATCTTGGCCGAGTGGTGGAGCGGTTACGGAAACTGTGTTATTGTTGATCATGGGGGCGGTGTGTGGACTTTATATGGACATATCCGCAATGGCGGCATTAAGGTCAGCGAAGGCGACAAGGTGTCCAGAGGGCAGAAGATTGCCGAGGTGGGTTCCACTGGCCAGAGCACAGGACCGCATCTTCACTTTGAAGTTCGGGTCAACGGATCACCGGTTAATCCTTCGCCGTATCTGTAACTGATTCTTATGACCGATACTATATAACCTTCAGACCGCTGTATAAATATTCCCGGCAAGCCAATCATATACTAGGTGGACGGGATTCCCCGTGTGTTTAGCAGTTGAAACGTACAAAGGCGGTGAAGTACTTGCTGAAAAAACGAACGGCTGTCTTTCTGGTCATAGCTGCCCTGTTGTGCGGCGGACTGTTAACGATGGCTTTGACTCAGCTACCTGCTCCCAGTCAGACCGGAGACGGCGAGGGGTTGCTGGCCAGTATAGCGAACAAGAATGGACTGGAGCAGTCTGAAGCGAAGAAATTGGGGACAGCGATTGACCTCATCGAAAGCAATTATTACAAGGATATCGACCGGTCGAAGCTGATTGACGGCGCCATCAACGGTATGATGGAGGCCCTGGAGGATCCGTATTCCAACTATATGGGAAAAGAGACGGCAGCCCAGTTTGAAGAGAGCATTGAAGGCTCCTTCACGGGAATCGGTGCCGAGGTCTCCTCTGTAGACGGCAATGTGATCGTCGTATCACCGATCAAGGGATCTCCTGCCGATAAAGCAGGGATTCGGGCGAAAGATGCCATTCTTTCCGTTAATGGCGAGTCCTTGCAGGGGCTTGAGCTGAATGCGGCCGTAAACAAGATTCGCGGACCTAAGGGCTCCAAGGCCGTTCTTCAGATTAAGCGTGCAGGATCCGAACAGCCGATCGAGTATGTGATCGTTCGCGATGATGTCGATCTGGAAACCGTATCTGCCCGGATGGAGAAGGGCGGTATCGGCGTCATTGAGATTTCCCAATTCTCTCTGAATACAGGCAAACGCTTTGAAGAAGAACTCAAGAAGCTGGAAGGTCAGGGCATGAAGGGACTGCTGATTGATGTTCGGAACAATCCGGGCGGCGTATTGTCCGTGGTGATCGATATTGCAGAGCAGTTCGTGCCTAAAGGCGAACTGATTGTTCAGGTAGAGGATAAGGATAAGAAGCGGGAGAAGCATCCTTCGAACGGTGAAGCCAAATCCTATCCGATCACGGTGCTGATGAACAAGGGAAGCGCGAGCGCGTCCGAAATCCTGGCAGGCGCGCTGCAGCAATCTGCAGGAGCTACCCTGATGGGCGAGCATTCCTTCGGTAAAGGGACCGTTCAAACCAGCTTTGACAAGCAGCTTGGCGATGGAAGTTTACTGAAAGTGACAATTGCCAAGTGGTTGACGCCTAACGGAACCTGGATCCATGAGAAGGGGATTGAACCGGATATTAAGGTGTCGCAGCCGGAGTACTTCACGGTTGCACCAATCGATAAGAAGAAAACCTATGCGTACGATGCAAACAGCACCGATGTCAAGAACGCACAGATCATGCTGGAAGCGGTTGGTTATAAGACAGGGCGTTCGGATGGTTACTTCGATCGGAATACGGAGAAGGCGGTCAAGAGCTTCCAGAGCAAGAATAAGCTGAAAGCGGATGGTATTATTAATACCGCGACAGCCGAGGCATTGGAGGCCGCATTGATCGAGAAGATTCAGGATCCGAAAGAGGATAATCAAATGAATCGCGGAATTGCCGAGGTTCGGAAGGAAATCGCCACAAAGGCGTCGAACAAGTAAGAAGGCTGAATTTTAGCCTTCTTTTTTCTTTTAAGGTGCATGTTCAGTTGAAGTGTTTCTTGAATTTTGAACTACGTTTTAGAGCTGAAAGGAGCGTGGCAAGCTGTTGGAGACATTGAAACAACTGCTTATGTATGGGATAGAGGCAGGCATACAACTGCTGACGCAGCCCTTTTATTATATTTCGATTTTGTTTGTGATGCTGTTTTACCGAAGGCAGGTGCTGGTGGAGCGTAAGCTGTTCCATGTGAAGCTGCATTCTTGGGGAATTCAGACCTGGCGGACGTTTCTCGGTGGGGTGCTGGCAGGCATCGCCGTTTCCATCGTTGTGGCCTTCCTGGGTATATCGTTAAGTTTGGAAGCCATCCTATGCATTTGGGTGACTTCGCTGATTCTGATGCTGTTTCATATTCGGTATTTATGCTTTGCTTATTCCATCGGGCTGCTTGGCATCCTCCAGTTCGTCCTAGGCTGGTTTCCGAACTGGCAGCCAGACGGCTGGATCAGCCATGTAACGACGACAATCCTTAGTCTGGATATCCCGGCATTGCTGGCTTTATCCGCCGTATTGCACTTTGCAGAAGCCATGCTGGTCAGGCTCCAAGGCACGGGCTTTGCAACCCCTCTGTTTCTGGAAGGAAAGCGCGGCAGACTTGTGGGCGGCTATCATATGCAGAGCTTCTGGCCGCTGCCCCTGTTCTTGCTTGTCCCCGCGGTTGGCGGAGGCAGTGTGCTGCCGTGGACCCCATTCTTCGGGGGCGATGCCTGGAGCGGCGGCTTTACGATGATGGCGCTCCCGGTCGTGATTGGCTTCGGGGAAATGACGCAGAGCATGCTGCCGCAGGAGAAGGCGGGAATTACGGCGAAACGGCTTGTATTCTATGCGGCGACCGTGCTGGCATTGAGCCTGCTGGCCGAGTGGTGGACGCCGCTTATGATCGTGGCTGCATTATCAGCGCTGCTGCTCCATGAAGGTTTGGTGTGGTACAGCCGTTATGAAGAGCAGCAGCGAAGCCCGATCTTTGTGCATCCGATTCGTGGACTGCGAGTACTCGCAGTCCTTCCGGATAGCCCGGCAAGCGAGCTTGGCATTCTTGCGGGAGAGACGATTCTGAAGGTGAATGGCAAACTGATTCACAGCAAGGAGCAGCTGCATGGAGCGCTGCGGCAGAATTCGGCCTTCTGTAAGCTGGAGGTTCAGAACCATCAAGGCGAGAGCAAGTTCCTGCAGCGTGCGATTTACGCGGGCGATCATCATCAGTTGGGAGCCATCGTTGCTCCGGATCCGAGGGATGGCATAGCGGTAGGTTTGAAGCCGGTAAGCTTGCTGACCCTGCTAGCGAATAAACTTCATCTTCGCAGCAAGCGAGGATCATCTGAGGGCAAGACGCCCGGTGGCTCCGAAGATGCAGGATTCCATTCGTGAATGAACAATTAACAGGCCCTTGTCCTATGGACAAGGGCCTGTTTTATTTGACTTTATAAGCTAACGCAGAATGCGAAATGGTCTAAGCCTGCACTTTTTTTAGATAAAAAATAGCGATTTGCGTCCGGTCCCGAAGATTCAGCTTGCCTAATATTTCGGTTACGTAGTTCTTGATGGTACCTTCGCTTAAGTAGAGCTGGCCGGCAATTTCCTTGTTGGACAGGCCTTCTGCAATAAGGCCGACAATATTCTTCTCGGCCGGGGTAAGACCTAATGATCCAAGAACATCAGACTGGGAGACCGATTGGGGTGCAGGACGGAGCATGCCGGTCAGCTTGCGGGCAATATCCGGATGGATCAGCATGTTACCGTCGTATACCGTTTTGATACCCTGGATGATCCGGTCCGGCGGAATGTTTTTGAGCAGATATCCGCTGGCCCCGTTCCGCAGCGCTTCCACAATGTAATCATCATCATCGAATGTCGTCAGCACGAGTACCCGAGTGCCCGGGTGTTGTTGGCGAATTCGCCGCGTGCCTTCAACGCCGTCGCATACCGGCATGCGGATGTCCATGAGGATCACGTCTGCCGTAAGTCCACCCTCCAATAAAGCCAGAGCTTCTTCGCCGTGTGCCGCGACACCGGAGATTTCAATATCCGGGTCCATCCCTACCAGCAACTTCAGACTTTCTCGAATAAACGGGTCATCATCTACAATCAGAACTGATATCATGGATGTCCACGACCTTTACTAAAATATAGATATCGAATTACACAATCTCACTCTTTCGATAGACAGGTAGCCGGGTGATGACGGTAAAAGGTGCCATTCGCCGTATCTCTAACGTCCCACCAACAACTTGAGTTCGTTCAAGCATGCCGCTTAGACCGATGCCTTGACGTTCAGGGACAGCCGCATGGGCGACCGTCTCTTTGACCTCCCCGTTATTGGAAACCTCCATTCGAATTTCCTGTTCCCCGTAGTGAAGCAAGATTTCAACCCGTCCGGCTTCGCCATGGCGGATGGCGTTGGTTATGGCTTCTCGGGCATTTTTATACAGAACCACCTGCTGACTAGGATAGAGCGGATAGGGCATGCCGTGCAGGATAAGTTCGGTTTCGATTCCGGTCTCCCTCCCCGTTTCCTCAAGCAGCCGACTCAAGGAATAATCGTCAGCAATACGTCTGCCGGGGCTCATTTGTTTTACAGCCGTGCGCATTTGCTCCATGCTCTGTCCTAACTGGTCACGGATCTGATGCAGCATATCCATACCTCGGGCCGGATCATGAGGTACGACTTGGAGGGCGGCTTCCATCATCATTTTGACGCGAATCAGCCGGTGGCCGATGTCGTCATGGAGCTGGCGCGAGATGCGGTGGCGTTCCTCCACCTGTGCCGCGTTCTCTACCTGATGCGCGAATTGCAGCAATTGTCTACCTGCCTCATCCTGCTGGAAATGAAGTCTCTTGAGCTCGTCGTATAACTGAATATGGTCAACTTGTTTCTGATTCATCCGATGGATATGACTGAACGTTACGGCCAGAAACAGAAAGAGGAGATTGGCCGTTGTAATCAGCAGTGGATCATAATCGGTAATGGCGATGTTCAGCAGCACGAGATGGGCGGTTGCCATCCAGAATTTGCTTGACCGCTCCTGAAACAAGGGCAGATAGACACATAATGCAGACACGGACAGGAAGACCATCATGAAGCCGTATTGATGGCATAACCACAGGGACAGCGCCATCTCCAGCAGCACCGCTGCTCTTAGATAGGCTGGGGATCGTACAAAGCGGCTTAACACTGTAAGGGCCAGAAAGAGCAGAAAGTACACCATGTATTCTCCATAATAGTCGAGCTGCTGCAGAAAGATATCAGCCGCAGCGGGAAGGAGAATCAGGCCGTAGCGCAGATAGGTGAGTGGGGAGGTCACAATGCGATCAGCACCCTTTTCCATAATAAAATCAAACCGTACACACGATTGGCTTCATTATATCACAAGGATGTTTTACATAAGGAGATGACTTTCGTCACCCGTACAAGGTGACTTCCTCTACCTTCAAGAGCTGAGGGTCTTAGATAAAATGAACTTAACGGATAGATACGAAAGAAATGGAGTTGGTGATGATGGCGGTCTTTCTGCAGATGAAAGATGTCGTGAAACGATACGGTAGCAAGCTGTCGGTGGACCATATGAACCTGGAAGTGAATGAAGGCGAGATCTTCGGGCTTCTCGGACCGAACGGGGCCGGCAAGAGCACATCCATCAACATGATCTGCGGGCTTCTCACGAAGGACCAGGGCAGCATTAAAGTTGACGGTATCTCGATTGAAGAGCAGCCGCTGGAAGTGAAGCGGAGAATCGGATTGGTGCCGCAGGATCTGGCCCTATATGAAGAGATGTCCGCTTGGGACAATGTCACTTTTTTTGCGAAATTGTATGGACTGCGCGGCAATCTGCTGAAGGAACGGGTGGAGGAGGCACTGGAGTTTGTCGGGCTGCAGGACCAGGCTAAAGAACGGCCGTCAACCTTCTCCGGCGGGATGAAGAGAAGACTGAACATTGCCTGCTCGATCACGCACCGTCCGAAACTTATTATCATGGATGAGCCAACGGTGGGAATTGATCCGCAGTCGCGCAATCATATCTTGGAATCAGTGAAGACACTGAACCGTATGGGCTCTACCGTTATCTATACAAGTCATTACATGGAGGAAGTTGCCGCGATCAGTGACCGGGTGGCGATTATGGATCAAGGTCATGTCATCGCTTGCGGAACGCAGCAGGAGCTTCGGGCGCGTGTCGCCCATGAGGAGAAAATCATCCTTACCGCAGACGGGATAACGCAGGACTTGATCGAGCAACTGACGATTCATCCGCGTGTAAGGCGCGTTACGCAGAATGACAGCGAGATTCAGGTCTATGTGCCTTCGGCCCAGAATGAGCTGCAGGATATCCTGTTCATCTGCAGTAAACATGATACCATTCTCCGAACCTTGCAGTGTGAGGAGCCGGACCTCGAAACGTTGTTTCTCAGTTTGACCGGGCGGACGCTCCGGGATTAATCACATGCGCACGTCTGGGAATCTATGAAGGAGGAATACCGGAGATGAATATGATGATTATCGCCTGGTTTGAGCTGAGGCGGATGGTTACCAGCCGCTCGGTGCTAATTAACCAATTTTTGCTGCCGCTGATCCTTATTTTTATATTAGGCAACGCACTTTCGGGCTGGTTCGGTAATGATCAGGAATTTAAACAACAACCGGTCAGGGTAGGAGTTGTCTTGAGTCCTACGGATGGGGGCCAACTGCCAAAAAGCATTCAGGCTCTGATGAATACACCGGCACTACAAGACATTCTGGTACAAGAGATCGTTGCGAGCCGTGAAGAGGCGGAAGGAAAGCTGCGCAGGGGCGAGGTGGATTATGCGGTAGTGACCCCAGCTTCTTTTGATGAACGAATGGGCCAGGGAGACGAAGTAAAACTTGAATTGCTGCCGGGAAGGGACCGTAATCTCAATCTGGTGGCTGACACCATCTTTAAAACCTTTATTGCAGATGCCAATCACAAACAGGCGGAGGCCGTTGTTCTGGGCCGAGATAAGGTTCTTGCGGCACAAGCCGCAGCGCCTGTTGAGGCCACACCCGGACCGAACATTACGATCGGGCAGCTGAGTGAGAAAGAATCCACGTATTCGGCGGCGCAATACTACGCAGCTGCCATGCTGATTATGTTTCTGCTATATTCGGGCCTGATGGCAAGCAGCAGTCTGCTGGGAGAGCGGGAAAGCAAGACCCTTTATCGTCTGCAAAGCGCACCGGTGACCCCCGGAACCATATTTGCAGGGAAAATTATCGGCTGCACTTTGATTACACTTGCACAGGCAGCGGCCATCGTGCTAGGGTCCATGTGGCTGTATGGCGTGAAATGGGGCCCTCACCCCTTTCTGCTCACGATGGTCTGTGTATTAATTGCATTATCGTCCATGACCATTGCCACGTTCATAACGCTAATTTCTTCGACAGCTGCAGGGGCCAGAGGGTTGATGCAGGCTATCATTATCGCCATGACGTTTGTCAGTGGAGGCTTCATGCCGCTGCCCATGGAGTTCTTCCAGAAGATCGGAGCCTTCACCGTTAATCATTGGGCTATGCAGAGCATGCTCCGGATGATGCTGGATAGCGAAGTGCATTTGATTATTACCTGTGTCGGCATGCTGGCGGCTATTACCGCAGCTTTGTCCGCTGCAGCCATGTTTATGTATAGGAAGGTGGGATACCATGCATAGCTTGACCATTGCCTGGCATATGGTAAGGCGGACGCTTGGGCGAAAAAGGGGCTGGATCGTTTATCTGCTGGTCCCTTGCGTGGTCGTTACTTTGACGGTGTTTCTCATGGGGCAGACGACAGCCGCAAGCATTCTGGTCTCCTACGTGAATGAGGACGAGGGGCCCGCGGGTCAATACCTGATAAGCGAACTGGAGCGTAGTGGACAATATGTACTGAAGCAATCTGTGACCGAAAGTACGCTCAAGGAAGAGCTGATAGAGAATAAAAGCACGGTAGGTGTTTATATACCGGAGGGCTTCAGCGATGCATTGTTGGAAGGACAATGGTCAACGGTGAAGGTGTACGAAATATCAACCTCGGAAGCTTCGGTTATGATTCGAATGACGGCGGATTCAGCGGCAACGCGCCTGAGCGGCACTGCGGCCTTGATCCGGGAGACCTCAGGTCCAAGTGTGAATCCCATGATGGCATTGGAAGAGGTGATCGGGCAGTCTGCACAGAACCGGGTGGATACGCAGGTTACCGATTTAAATTTATATGCCAGACCGGGGCTCTCCAACGTTACGGGATTTACCCTGATGTTTATGATGACTCTGATCTCCAGCGTGGTATCCATGATTATGGATGACCGCAGGCAGAGAACATTATCGCGCATGTATACGGCACCTGTGCGAGCTTATCAAATTGCTCTGGGCAATTTCCTGGGCAGCTTGGTAGTCGGCTCGCTGCAGGTGGTGATTGTGCTTGTTCTCAGCCGGTATGTACTCCGTTATGATTACGGTATCCCGTTATTGCTGCACTTCCTCATTCTGATGGCTTTCATGCTGGTCTCATTAGGGGTTGCCAGCACGGTAGCCGGGTTAATCCGGAACGGGCAAAATGCGGCGATGATCAATTCCATGATCGTCACACCGACCTGTATGCTGGGCGGATGCTTCTGGCCGCTTGCCATCATGCCGGACTTCATGCAGAAAATCGCCAATTTCATTCCTCAAAAATGGGCGATCGAGGCGGTGGAGACGGCAGCTACGGGGGGGACGCTGTCTGATATCGGTTTGCCGCTTGCGGTTCTTGGGCTGATGGCTGTCATTCTGCTGGCTGTAGGGTCTGTTGTCTTGCGGCCAAGCGAGAGCGGGGCAGGGCATGGCGCCTAGGCGCAAGGCTTTAAATCCTTGTTAACTGCAGAGATATCGTCGTTGCCGGCATAATTATTGGGTTTCGTGATCAAATCATATAAAAAAGAGCGCCTGGCCAGATCTGAATGTACATGGATTCAGTCTGCCGGGCGCTTGTTACATGGAATATAAAGTGTGCTGCGGACAACACGGTACCCAAGTCATCTTGAGTGTGTTGGACCTGTTTGAATATGTGAAGAATCAGCTGAATCCACCCTTCACTATGTAGAACGAGACTACTGCTTCAGCTGTCTCAACACCGTGATTTCAACCCGGCGGTTTTTCTGTTTGCCTTCGGGTGTGGCGTTGTCCGCTGCCGGACGGGTATCGGCATAACCAGCGTACTGGAATCCTGCCGGGTCCAGCTTGCTGTCCTCCAGGAAGAATCTCAGCACCGACATGGCACGGGCGCCGGATAGCTCCCAGTTATCCTTGTAGCTGGAGTGGCGACCAATCGGCACGTTGTCCGTATGCCCTTCGATGCTTACCGTTGTATTCAAATCGCCGAACAGGCTTGCCAGCTTGCCGAGCACCGGGGCAGCCCCGGATTTAAGCTCGGCCTTCCCGACATCGAACAGAAAGCGGTCGCTTAACGTAATGGCAATCCCCTGGGGCTCGTCCGAAATGAAGATGTCCTCCTCCAGCTGGTTGTCTTTCACGTACTGCTGAATGAGTCCCATAAAGTTCGCAAGTTCCTCTTCCTGGGCTCGGAAGGCCAGCTCACGCTCGGTTAAAGGTGCTTCCCCGTTATCTTCCTCCTTATCCTCAGTGACGGCTGTTTGTGGCGGCGAATTCTTATGGTTCTGCGTATCGGCTGTGCCCGTAATGCCCGAACCCATCTCCAGGATGCTGTCACCGCTCTGGAAGGTGGCCTGCAGGGACTGGGTGACCAGTTTGTATTTTTCCGTATCCAGCCGACTCATGGCATACATTACAACAAAAAAGATCAGGAGCAGCGTAATCAGATCCGCATAGGTGATCATCCAGCGGTCGCGCTGATCGCTTCCATCCTGCTTACGGTTGCGCCGCCGTCTATTCGGCTGTCTCATGCGCGATCCCCCTTGAGGACGGAGTATCCGTGGTGCCAGCGGAAGCGAAGGAGGCTAGCTTTTTGCGGACCAACAGCGGGTGCTCGCCGTTCTGAACAGCCATAATTCCTTCGAGCAGCAGCTCCATGTTTGCAATTTCTTCTTCGGAGCGTGCTTTAATCTTCGATGCAATGGGCAAAAAGATAATATTGGCACTCGCAACACCGTATAAAGTTGCGGTGAATGCAACAGCGATGGAAGGACCGAGATTGGTTGGGTCTTGCAGACTGCCCAATACATGGATCAATCCCATGACGGTACCGATGATGCCCATGGTAGGGGCATATCCCCCGGCGGATTCGAAAATTTTGGCATAGCCTTCATGCTTCTGCTCGGCGGCATTGATATCGAGCTCCAGGATTTGCCGCACCATTTCAGGGTCGTTGCCGTCCACAACCATCTGCATGCCTTCCCGAAGGAACGGATCCTCGTGGTCGGCCGAGATGCGCTCCAGCGCCAGCACGCCGTCTCTTCTGGCCGTTACCGACATATCGACGATGTCGTCAATCAGCTTCTCTGACGAACGCTCGCTGCGGCCGAAGGCCAGTTTGAGCGCAGCAGGGATGGTGCGGAGCCGGGTGGCAGGGAAACTGACGATGACGGCGGCTATGGTGCCGCCGAATACGATAAGGGCTGCCGCACCTTGCAGCAGACCGCTCAGATGACCGCCTTCCCATAAGAATCCCCCGATCAACGCGGCGAGACCGGCGAGAATGCCAAAAATAATCGTAATATCCATAACGCTGTACCATCTCCTTTAAGGAAGTTAAATTCATGAAGTCATAAGTTTGATATAAAGCTTGTTCAATGCGGGTCATGAGGTCTGCCAGACTCTATAAGTTGAAATCCCGACAACGGGAACTGGAACTTATTGAAATTTTCATTAAACTGTTTGCATCAAAAAAAGGGAAGGGGTATAATGAGACGGGAACAAATATTCTTATTCCCTAAGTAGACACCACTAATTTCCCATAATATATCATCGGGAAGTTTCGACATATCTTTTAGCATGAATTTAATTTTAGAGTATGAGGGTGATGAAGGGCAATGAGCGATTTAGTTGTCAGTACCAAATCCTTTGAGATCGAGTCTGAATTCCAGCCGCAGGGCGACCAGCCCACGGCTATTGATGCGTTGGTCGAAGGATTGCACCAAGGGAAGAAGCATCAGACACTGCTGGGTGCAACAGGAACGGGTAAGACGTTTACGATCGCGCAAACAATCGCCAAGGTAAACCGTCCGACACTCGTCATTGCACATAACAAGACGCTGGCTGCTCAACTGGCCAGTGAGTTCAAGGAATTCTTCCCGAACAACTCGGTGGATTATTTCGTGAGTTATTACGATTACTATCAGCCGGAAGCCTATATCCCTTCCTCTGATACGTATATCGAGAAGGACTCCAGTATTAATGAAGAGATTGATAAGCTACGCCACTCTGCAACAAGCTCGCTGTTCGAACGACGCGATGTCATCATTGTGGCGAGTGTATCTTGCATATACGGTTTGGGTTCGCCGCATGAGTACGGTGAACTGCTGCTTTCGCTGCGGGTGGGTATGGAGAAACCTCGCAATCAGATTTTGTCCCGACTTGTTGACATCCAATATCAGCGGAACGATATCAACTTCGTTCGCGGCACATTCCGCGTTCGGGGGGACGTCATCGAGATTTTCCCTGCTTCGAAGGGGGAGCATGCCGTTCGCGTTGAGTTGTTCGGCGACGAGATTGAACGGATCACAGAGATTGACGTGTTGACGGGCGAGCTGGTTGGAGAACGCGACCATGTCGCCATATTCCCGGCATCTCACTTCGTTACCCGTGAAGAAACGATGCGGGTAGCGCTTGTCAATATCGAACGGGAGCTGGAAGAGCGTCTCGAACTTCTTCGTTCGGAAGGCAAGCTGCTGGAAGCGCAGCGACTGGAGCAGCGCACCCGTTATGATATTGAGATGATGAAGGAAGTCGGCTTCTGCTCCGGCATCGAGAACTATTCCGGTCCGCTGACCTTCAGAGAGGCGGGGGCAACCCCCTATACACTCCTGGATTACTTCCCGGACGATATGCTGTTTGTCATTGATGAATCGCATGTGACTCTGCCGCAGATCCGCGCGATGTACAACGGTGACCGTGCGCGCAAAACCGTGCTGGTCGACCATGGTTTCCGATTGCCGTCCGCGCTGGATAACCGTCCGCTGAAGTTCGAGGAATTCGAGGAGAAGGTGAACCAGATCATCTACGTATCGGCTACGCCGGGTCCGTATGAGATGGAGCACTGCGAGACGATGGTTGAGCAGATCATCCGTCCGACAGGACTGCTTGATCCGATCATCGATGTGCGTCCTACAGAAGGCCAGATCGATGACCTGATCAGCGAGATCCATGACCGGGTGGAGCGCGATGAGCGTGTGCTCGTGACCACCCTGACGAAGAAAATGTCGGAGGATCTGACCGATTATTTGAAGGAGATCGGGATCAAGGTTCGTTATATGCACTCCGACATCAAAACGCTGGAACGGATGCAGATCCTTCGCGATCTGCGGCTTGGTACATTCCACGTGCTGGTGGGTATTAACCTCCTACGGGAAGGTCTTGACCTGCCAGAGGTTTCCCTGGTTGCGATTCTGGATGCGGACAAGGAAGGCTTCCTCCGTTCTGACCGTTCCCTTATCCAGACGATTGGCCGGGCTGCGCGGAACTCGGAAGGTAAAGTTATCATGTACGGCAACAAGATCACCGATTCCATGGATCGGGCGATCAAGGAAACCGAACGTCGCCGCAGCATTCAGGTCGCTTATAATGAGGAGCACGGCATTACGCCGCAGACGATCCGCAAGAAGATCCGCGATGTCATCGAAGCAACGAAGGTTGCAGAGGGCAAGACCGATTATCTGGTGGGCGAAGGACAGAAGATGTCGAAGAAAGAACGTCAGAATCTGATTCAGCGTCTGCAGTCCGAGATGAAGGAAGCCGCAAAGAATTTGCAATTCGAGCGTGCGGCAGAGCTTCGTGATGCCCTTCTGGAGCTGCAGGCTGAATAATATGGGTTGAAGAATATGGGTTGAAGAATGTCAAGGGGGACGGCCAAGCGGTCGTTCTCTTTGTGAAATAAATACAGCTATACATGCATGCCATATGGAGTAGGAGATGATATCGTTTGGCAAGTGAAAATATTGTGATCAAAGGCGCCCGCGCACACAATCTGAAAAATATCGACGTCACGATACCTCGTGACAAGTTCGTTGTTCTTACAGGTCTTAGCGGCTCGGGCAAATCCTCGCTCGCATTTGATACCATTTATGCCGAGGGTCAGCGTCGTTACGTGGAATCCTTGTCCGCTTATGCCCGCCAGTTCCTCGGACAAATGGAAAAACCGGATGTCGATTCCATCGACGGCTTATCGCCTGCGATATCGATTGACCAGAAAACGACGAGCCGCAACCCGCGTTCCACGGTGGGTACCGTAACGGAAATCTACGATTATCTGCGACTCCTGTTCGCTCGCATTGGACATCCTCATTGCCCGGAGCATGGCGTGGAGATCACTTCCCAGACGGTCGAACAGATGGTAGACCGTATCATGCAGTATCCGGAGAAGACGAGACTGCAGATTCTGGCACCGGTCATTTCTGGACGCAAAGGCGAGCATAAGAATCTGTTTGCCGATATTGCGAAGCAGGGCTTTGTCCGGGTTCGTGTCAACGGGGAGCTGCGTGATCTGTCGGACAGCATCGAGCTTGAGAAGAATAAGAAGCATACGATCGAGGTTGTGGTTGACCGGATCGTGGTCAAGGAAGATATTGAGGCACGTCTTGCCGATTCGATCGAGACGGCATTGAATCTGTCGGGCGGCCAGCTTCTGGTTGATATTATGGGACAAGAGGAGCTGCGCTTCAGCTCCAACTTCGCTTGCCCGATCTGCGGTTTCAGCATGGAAGAGCTGACGCCGAGGATGTTCTCTTTTAACACCCCGTTCGGAGCTTGTCCGGAATGCGACGGCTTGGGTGTGGAGATGATTGTGGATTCGGAGCTGCTGGTGCCGGATATGAGCAAAAGTATAGAAGAAGGCGCCTTTGCCGCATGGAGTGGAGGCACCTCCACCTATTATCCGCAATTTCTGAAATCGGTCTGCGTGCATTTCGGCATTCCGCAGGACAAGCCGGTCAGCACCCTGACCCAGGAACAGATGAATAAGCTGTTATATGGCACGGGCAAAGAGAAGGTTCATTTCCGTTATGAGAATGATTTCGGTCAGCGCAAGGAAGCGCACGTGACCTTTGAGGGAATTATTCCGAATCTGGAACGCCGCTACCGGGATACGAATTCCGAAGGTATTCGCGAGTACATCGAAGGCTACATGAGCAGCAAGCCATGCGACGTATGTAAAGGGCATCGTCTTCGGAAGGAGAGCCTGGCCGTTACGATCAATGAGCGCAATATGGCCTACGTTTCCAGTCTGTCGATCGGGGATTCCCTGAAATTCTTCGATCATCTGGAACTCAGCGAGAAAGAAACCCAGATTGCCAACCTCATCCTGAAAGAGATTCACAGCCGGCTGGGATTCCTGGTCAATGTGGGATTGGATTACCTCACCCTCAGCCGTTCAGCGGGAACGCTGTCTGGCGGGGAAGCACAACGAATCCGGCTAGCCACGCAGATCGGATCGAGCCTGATGGGCGTGTTGTACATTTTGGACGAGCCTAGTATTGGACTTCACCAGCGGGATAACGACCGACTGATCTCCACCCTTGAGCATATGCGGAATTTGGGCAATACGCTGATTGTGGTAGAGCACGACGAAGATACGATGATGGCTGCGGACTATATCATCGATATCGGTCCAGGCGCTGGCATCCATGGCGGCCAGGTTATTGCGGAGGGAACACCGAAGGAGATTATGAAGGACCCTAATTCTCTGACGGGGCAATATCTGAGCGGCCGCAAATTCATTCCGGTTAACAGCGAGCGGCGCAAGACTGATGGACGCTGGCTTGAGATCAAGGGCGCGAAAGAAAACAATCTCAAGAATATCAACGTGAAAATTCCGATTGGCGTGTTTACTGCGGTAACCGGCGTGTCCGGATCCGGTAAATCAACGCTGGTGAATGAGATTCTGTATAAAACGCTGGCCCGCGATTTGAACAAGGCGAAGGTGCGTCCAGGGAAATACCGTGAAATGAAAGGTCTCGAGCATATCGAGAAGGTCATTGACATTGACCAGTCTCCGATCGGCCGTACGCCTCGCTCGAACCCTGCTACCTATACAGGCGTCTTCGACGATATCAGGGACATCTTCTCCCAGACGAATGAAGCGAAGATTCGCGGATACAAGAAAGGCCGCTTCAGCTTCAACGTGAAGGGCGGACGCTGCGAGGCCTGCCGCGGGGACGGAATCATCAAGATTGAAATGCACTTCCTGCCGGATATTTACGTTCCTTGCGAAGTATGTAAGGGCAAGCGCTATAACCGTGAAACGCTGGAAGTCAAATATAAAGGCAAGAACATCTCCGAAGTGCTGGAGATGACGGTTGAGAATGCAACGGATTTCTTCCAGAACATTCCGAAGATTCACCGCAAAATGCAAACCTTGATGGATGTTGGCTTGGGCTACATTACGCTGGGCCAGCCTGCCACAACGCTGTCCGGCGGTGAAGCCCAGCGCGTGAAGCTGGCATCTGAGCTGTACCGCCGCAGCACAGGGAAAACGATGTATATCCTGGATGAACCGACAACCGGCCTGCATGTGGACGATATCGACCGTCTGTTAGTTGTGCTCCACCGCCTGGTAGAATCCGGCGAGTCCGTCCTGGTCATCGAGCACAATCTGGATGTCATTAAGACGGCGGATTATCTGATCGATCTTGGTCCAGAGGGCGGCAGCGGTGGCGGTACGATCATTGCCACAGGTACGCCTGAGGAATTGGTGAAGGTGCCGGAGTCTTATACAGGCAAGTACCTGAAGCCGGTCTTGGAACGTGATACGAAGCGAACCAAGGAACTGAACAAGGTTGAGGCTGCGCGTTCATAGTAGTTCGGCTTTCTTCCCATGCTGAAGGGGATTGCGCTGGCATTGTAATCAACAAATAACTTCAGCCAATGAACAAGAGGTTGTCTGAGAAAAGAGCACCCGATGGAATAATCGGGGGCTCTTTTTTTCTTATCCAAGAGCAGCTTAGAGAATGGAGTAGTCGGTGAAGGAATATACTGTGTATTTTCATATATTCCTCCAATACCATCCCGTTCCAGGATATGGTATGATCTTGGTGATTTTGATTAATGGGGGGATTGTATGAAGAGGTACACCTATTCCATGCTGATTGCTCTGGCAGCAAGTGCTTTATACATAAACTCATCCACTAGTGCTCAAGCAGGCGTTATTTTTTCAGATATCGATCCATCCTATGCAAAGGATGCCATTCTCCGGTTAGCAGACAGCGGGCTGCTCCAAGGTGACGGGTACGAGGAGTTCAATCCGAAAGAAAGCGTGAGCCGGCAGGATTTTGTTATCATGATCGTAAATGCGTTAAATCTGAGTACAGGCAATCCTCCCGAGAGGGCTACATTTAAGGATGTGTCTAACGATCATTATGCCTTCTCCGCTATAGAAGCTGCGGTGAATAAGGGACTCGTCATGGGAGTCGGAAACGGAAGGTTTGGACTGGGACAACCGCTGACACAGCAGGATATGGCCGTGTTATGCCAGAGAGCCCTGCAAGAGATTACCGGCAAGGAAATTTTGCATGAGGGAACCTTGCAGGAGAAGTCTAATGATCCTTCGATTAGCGAATATGCAAAGGATGCTACAGCACTTGCGCTGGAACTAGGTCTCTTCCCGGAAACCGCAAATGGTTTTAGCCCCAAGGGGACAGTTACAAGGGAAGCCGCCGCCGCGGCAACCTTCAAATGGCTGCAAGCGGCAGAGCAGATCAAGCTGGATGCCCCCGAGAGCGAGTTGGATACTCCCGAGGAAGAGCTGGATTCTCAGCCAGAGAAAGAGCAGGAGACTCAATCAGAGGATACGCTACCGATCATCTATGGAGTTGCGACGCCTTCCCGAGAAGCAGCAGAAGTACCTTCAGGAGGTGCGCAGCCACATTCACCGCAATCGGGAACGGAATCGCAGGGGCCGTTACAATCACAGCTGCCGACAACACCACCTTCAGCTCCTAATGATGTGAAATTTCATGATGTGAATGGTCAGGTTCAATTGACCTGGACTCAGCGACAGGGCGAGACCTACAACGTCTATTCCAGTGCACAGCCGGGGGCAGGCTATACGTTATTGGCAGACGGAGCGAGTGTGGAGGCGGGTTCTTATGTGATATTGAACGCAACTCATCAGGAGCCGACCTTCTATGTCATTGAAGCTGTCAATAGGATCGGCAAGAGCGGTTATTCCAGCGAAGTTTCGAGCCGGCCGAATAAAGTATCGGGTCTTCAGGCTATTCTAAATGAGGAAGAGGAATCCATTAGTCTAACCTGGTCAGATGCACAGGAAGGCGTTAAATATAATGTTTACTACATAGGACCCGACGGATCGAGATCACGCTTAAATGATGATCTGTTAGATAACCGTGCGTATCTCATCTCAAATCTCAATATGTTAGCTGGCCCGTCTGGCAGGTATACCCTTTATGTGGTCGCTGTTAACGGACTGAACGTAAGCAGTGAACCTTCCAATGAGGTTGCCCTCGATGTCAAAAAGGATCCGGAGGATCGGATCACGATCACGGACCCGTCCGTAGCCTTGCCTAATGATGACTTGGAAGAGGAAACGACAGCCGAACCGGAGTCGGTCACGGAGGACGATGGAGGACATCATCTTGATCCTGCAGATGTGCCGCTTGAGAGCTCCAAGCAGCCCCAACCCGATTACATTCCCTAAAATAACGGGCCACAGCCATGATGAAAGTCATGCTGAAGTCTGACAATTTGGTTAAAAATGAGAAAATTTTATGACTTTTTTTTATTTTTGGGGACAGAGGGCTTGCATCTGGACGGGCACATGGATAACATATAAGAAGATATGTAAATTTGCCCGAGAACAAACCCACGAGGAGGTACGTTTCATGATCCTTGCAGCAGCATCGGATGCGAGCGCAACATTCAAGACATTTGATATCTTTATGATTTTGTTTACGATTTTGATCTTGGTTGGTGTGGTTCGCTTGCTGATGGCCCGCCAAAAAAATAAATTCGCAATCGCTTTCGGCCTCGTCAGCTTATTTGTGTTCCTGTATTCTGACTATGCCATGATTACGGGATGGTTTAACAATTAGGCTGCATTTCGTACGTTATTAAAGCGGCTTCATTTGACGAAGGAAATACATACAAACAAGACGCCCTTCTGCTCTTGCAGGATGAAGGCGTCTTTTTGTTGCTTCGAGGGAAAGTTACACAATCTGCAAGAAAATAAAAAAGAAATAGGTCTAGAAGCAATGGCTGTATATGGAAAAACATGATAAATTGAGGAGTACAAGTTGGATAGAGGATGGAACCGGGGGAGGAACCGAACAATTGAAGAATATACATTGGCAGCAGCGATTAGCTGCTGTTCTGCTGGGGACCGTGATTCTGGCGGGAAGCTGCGGTGTCGTTATGGATACCGATATTGCGGCAGCTGCAGCATCAAAGAACAAAAGTACATATGAACAAAACGCGGTGCCACAGGTCATCAGCCTGATGTCGCCGTCGGTCGTTGGCATTATCGGGAAGGCTGCATCAGGAGGCGGGGAAGTGGACGATCGATATAACCTCGCTCATGGCACGGGGGTCATCTGGAAGTCAGACGGCTGGATTGTGACGAATGCCCATGTAGTGGATGGTCTAACCGGCATCACGATTGTGACCTCCGATGGCAAATCCTATAAAGCCAAGGGCGTATACAGTGATCCGATGAGCGATATCGCCTTGGTTAAAATCAATGCCAAATCCTTGAAGCCGGCCAAGTTTGCCGCTACCGCGCAAAATGCGCTGGTGGGGGAAACCGTGGTTGCCATCGGCACCCCGATCTCATTCTCGCTGCGGAATTCAGCCTCGGTCGGTGTGGTTAGCGGTCTAAACCGCAGCGTGGACGGTTCTTACCGTCTGATTCAGACCGATACAGCGATCAACCCTGGAAACAGCGGCGGCCCGCTGGTTAATCTGAAGGGCGAGGTTATCGGGATCAACAGCAAGAAATTCGCCGCGGTCGGCATTGAAAATATGGGCTTCTCCATTCCGGCGGAAACCGTTCGTTATGTGACGGATCACTTATTGAAATATGGTGAAGTGAGAAGAGCGGCACTCGGGTTGGAGCTGGAAGAGAGCTGGTCGGCCATTGTGGGGCTTCCTTCAGATGACCCACTGACGGTTACCAAGGTGCTGTCTGCAGAGGCACGCAAAATCGGGATTCAAGAAGACGATGTGTTATACGCAATTAACGGAAAGCGCGTATATTCCGTTGTGGATATAAACGAACGGTTAAAGTCCTTCATGCCGGGCCAGCATGTTCAATTGCTGATGCAGCGTGACGGGGATATCGTAAATCTTAAACTGACGCTCAGCCAGGATGGAAGCCAAGCTGTTTCGTCAAGCGTTGGGGAGGCTGAGTAATGGTTAAGAGAGCAAGCACGGAGTCAAGCCGACGTCTGCAGCGGTTTACAGCGGGTACGGTAGCGGCTTTCATGTTATTTACGTCGCTGTCACTTCCGGTATGGGGGGATGACGTGGTTCCCGAGAAGCGGGTATTGACGGTGCAGAGCGGCAGCAGTACAGCTTCGGTGAATGGCACAGCCTACACGATTGCCAAACCCCAATTGAAACAGGGGGTGCTCATGGTGCCGCTTGGCGTGTTCAAGAAAGCTTTTGGCAGCGAGATCAGGCTCGAAGGGGAGAATCGGGTTCGATTGCTGCAAGGCTCGCATACCGTTGTGCTCGTGATCGACAACAAGACGGCTTGGATCGATGGGAAAAAGGTGCAGCTTCCGGCAGAACCAACGATGGTAGCCGGCACGCTGATGGTGCCTCTGCGCCCGGTTGCGGCAGGGATTGGCGCCAAGGTAAGCTCTTCCCAAGGCAAGCTGTCCATTAGCCTCATGGTTATGGATAAGGAAGAGAAGCAGGGCGAAGGCGAAATCAACAATACCACGGGAAAGACCCGGATCGGGAATAGTTATTATGAATGGAGTATGAATTATCCCTCCTGGATGATGGTTGGAAGAGGGACGGACGACGAGAGCGGAGCCGCGTTCAATGACGCGACGGGCCGTTACTACTTGGAAATCCATGCTTCCTCCCAGAAGGTGAAGCAAAGTCCCGATGACCTGCTGGAACGTCTTCTGAAGGAAGTAAACGACTCCGGGGATGTTGTGCTTCACCAGGAGACGGTCTCCGGCGGAACCGTACGATACGCCAGAGTCATCTCCCGCGATGTGGACGGCGTCTTATGGGAAGGGCGGCAGTATTATGCCAACGACCGCGTGTATGAGCTGTATTTTGCCGATGCAGAAGCGGTTCACTACAAGGATATGGACAAACATGCGGGCTTGCTGGGCTCATTCAGAACGACCTATAGTGCGGGGGACAAATCAGCAAAAGATGTATCGACCATTGTCAATGGTCTCCGGGAAGCAGGAAGTGAGGAATACGGAATATGGTTCGGCGTTCCTGCAGGCTGGGAGATCAACAACAAGGAAATGCTGTATGGCGGGGAAGGAGAGGGCTACCTGTCCGTTTCGGTGACATCCGCTCCGACGGGGGCCGACTCTACATTGTCGGCTTGGGCGCAGCGGCTTAAAGACTGGCTGCCGGAATCCTTTGTCAAGGATGCATACGAATATGTCGGACTTACGCCTGTTGAAATATCGGGTGTAAAAGGACAGATTCAGGAGGTACGGTACAACTTCGGCGATAAATGGGTAACCGAGTATGAAGTGATGATTCAGAAGAACGGCTATCGTTATTATCTGGAGTACGCGGTACCGGATGGCCAGGAGCGGGCGGCTTCCAACTGGAAGAAGGTTCTGGAATCGATTGAAATCGATTATGAGGTCGTGCCGGAGAACTTCGGCCGTATTGGCGAGGAAGGCTATCTGACGGATAAATCCAAAATGAGAACCAAAAACTCTCAAGCTTATCGCTATCATATCGATATCCCAAGGTATTGGGAGCCGCTGAACGATCAGTTCGAGCAGGGAAGCGTGGAGTATGGTTTTGCCGGGGGCGGATTTGAGATTATTGCACAAAGGGACGTCGCTGCAGAATACATCGTCAGCAATCTGAAGCGATATTATAACGAAGCGAGCTCAGCCTCGGGAACCAAGGTGAAGCTGCTTGGGGTTGAAAATATCACTTACGCCGGTGTCCCAGCCGTGTCGTTCAAGGTACATCAGGTCAAGAACGGTGTAGGTTTCACCACACAGGAAATCGTCTTTGAGAGCGGGAACATTGCCTACACGATTACGACAACGCTGAACGATGCCAATGCAACGGACGTGCAGAAAGCCGCGATTGAACGTGCGCTGTCATCATTTGAACTGGTGAAATGATAGAAGACATGAAGGAACTCATCTGATCCTTTTATTGCAATAGGGTTCATTATCGGCATCATTTATAGCTGTCCAGCTGCATCCATGGGGTGCAGAGGGGCAGCTGTTTTGATATAGACAGCGGGGATGTCGCCAAATTATTTGGTGACATATAGAACGTATGTGCCGTTTTTGCGGTTCGATATGTTAAAATTAAAATAGTGAGTGTATTTATAATCAATGAAATCGGCTTGTAGAAGAGGGAAACAGCGGATGAAAAAAACAATAGGCATGTTCGCTCATGTGGATGCTGGGAAAACCACGCTTGCAGAGCAGCTGTTATATATGACCGATACCATCCAGGAGCGCGGCCGCGTGGATCATCAGAGCGCTTTTCTGGATAGTCATGATATTGAAAAAGAACGCGGGATCACCGTATTCGCCGATCAGGCGACCATGCAGTTCAACGGCTCTACCTATTATTTGATCGATACACCGGGTCATGTCGATTTCTCCCCGGAAATGGAGCGGGCCATTGGGGTAATGGACGCCGCGATTGTTGTCATCAGTGCCGTGGAGGGTGTCGAGGGTCATACCGAGACGGTATGGCATTTGCTGCGCAAGCATGGGGTGCCTACGTTCTTTTTTATTAATAAAATCGATCGGGTGGGCGCGGATGTGCCGCGTGTGCTTGAAGAGATTCGACATGAGCTTACCGAGGACGCCTGCATGATCACAGAGGAGGATGTGCTGCACGAAGGCGTGATGCAGTCCTCTCTTATAGAGGCGATTGCAGAGCGGGACGAGAAGCTGCTGGAGCTCTATATGGAGCAGGGATATGAGGTTTCGCAGTGGTTGGATACGATGACAGCGATGATACGGGAAGGACAACTCTTCCCCTGCTTCAGCGGCTCTGCTCTGCAGAATATGGGGGTGACTCATTTTCTGCATCAGCTGGATCTGCTGACCGTTACGGATTATGATCCCGGGGCGGAGTTTGCCGGGAGGGTATATAAGATTCGCCATGATGAGCAGGGAACGAGGCTGACCTATATCAAAGCCATGGGCGGAACGCTGCAGGTGCGGGATGAAATCGTTTATGTGTCCGGAGCCGAGATGATCCGGGAGAAGGTGACGTTTATCCGCCTGATCAACGGGGGACGGGTCATGAATACCGACCGGGTGCATGCGGGTGATCTGTTTGTGGTGACGGGTATTTCTGCGGCTGCGGCAGGAGACGGACTCGGGGCTTTAAGCGGACGGACGGCATACGAGCTTGTACCGACATTGAAGTCGAAGGTGCTGTTTGAATCCTCCATTCATCCCAAGGATATGCTGCGCGGATTTCGTCTGCTGGATGCGGAGGACCCCTCGTTGTCCGTGCAGTGGGACGAGCCGGCCCAGGCGATTCATATTCACGTGATGGGGATCATTCAGCTTGAAGTACTGGAGCGCATCGTGTTCGAGCGGTTCGGATACCGGATTTCATTCGGTGAACCGGAGATTCTATACAAAGAAACCATCACAGAGGATGTTGTGGGCTGCGGCCATTTCGAACCGCTGAAGCATTATGCGGAGGTGCATCTCCGGCTGGAGCCCGGAGAGCGCAACAGCGGCATCGTATTTGCCAATGCTTGTCATCCCGATGTTCTGCCGGTCAACTATCAGCATCTGGTTGCCCAGCATGTCGGTGAGAGGGATCATCACGGGCTGCTTACAGGCTCTCCGGTCACTGATATCAAGATAACCCTGCTCAAGGGGCGGGCGCACAACAAGCATACACACGGCGGGGATTTCAGGGAAGCTACCTACCGAGCCCTTCGCCAGGGCCTGGAGAAAGCAAGCAATAGGCTGCTGGAGCCTTACTATCACTTCAAGGTGAAGGTGGATGTGGAGCATATTGGACGGTTGATGTCGGATCTGACCCAGGCGAAAGCCAACTTTGAGCCGCCGGAAACATCAGGGGACAAGGTAACGGTCACGGGGTCAGCTCCTGTATCG
Organism: Paenibacillus sp. LBL; assembly: GCF_029893715.1. NCBI lineage: Bacteria > Bacillati > Bacillota > Bacilli > Caryophanales > Paenibacillaceae > Paenibacillus > Paenibacillus sp. LBL. The sequence goes on from NZ_JARXYU010000016.1 coordinate 88,127, forward strand.
ACCATGATGAATTACAGTATGGAATTAGCCGCCTATACCAAAGGAAGAGGTGCGATATCCCTTGTTTACGGCGGTTATGACCGTTGTCATAACGAGGCAGATGTCATTGATCGTAAAGGATACGATAAGAATGCCGATCCTGAATACAGCTCCTCCTCCATCTTTTGTGCGAAGGGTAGCGGTTATGCTGTGCCTTGGGATGAAGCGGACCGACATATGCATGTGTAGCTCAGCGGAAGCGAATAGGCGTACAGCTAGGAAATCGAGTGATAATGCGTCCAGCAGTGCAGACAAGTAATATGGGCAAATAAGGGATACCAAGGCTTTATTTAGGTCCGGAAGGTGCTGCGCATGCATCATATCGATCTTAACGCGTGCGCAGTCCAAGTGGATTATGAAGAGAGGGATCCTTTTTCTACTGGCTGCTGGCGCGAAGGGCGCATCGTCCAATAGGTGATGCCGGTTGTAATCAGCATTAAGACGCCGGTCATCAGGAATACCGAATGAATGTTAAAAACGCCGCTGACCAAACCGCCAACGAGCGGTCCGGCCATGCCGCCAATCTGGTTGGCCGTCTGGTTGAGGCTGAACGCCCGTCCGCGGAATTCGCTTGGCGTATGTTTGACAACAAGGCCGTTGAGTGCGGGGAATACGGCACAGAAGAACGCACCGTAGGCAAAGCGGATGGCTGAGAACGCCCAAATATTGCTGAACAGGATTTGAGCGAGCGATCCGACTCCGCCGGCCAGCAGGCCGATCAGGAGCACCTTCTGGAATCCGATTTTATCGGCCAAGCGCCCCCACCTAGCTGCAAACAGGATGCTCGCGATCCCGACGATGGAGAAGACGAAGCCGGCAATCATCGAAGTATGGGATGAAGAGCCGCCAATCTGAGCGATATAGAGTGGCAGTACGGGCTCGATTGTCATGACGGAGAACTGCGTCAGAACGGTGAGCATGAGCACGGTCATGAGCGCTTTGTTGTGTCCGGCGACTTTGAAGGTGTTCATGACGGAGACGCGCTCCTTGCTGGGTACGAATTTCTCTTCTTTGACCCAGAATATGACGAGCAGCGTAGCTGCGAAGCAGAGCATCCCTGCCAATCCGAATGCCATTCGGTTGCTGAACAGGGAGGCCAGCGTGCCGCCGATCATGGGACCCATGATGCCGCCGGTGGCGGTTGCCGTGGACATCATCGAGAGGGCATAACCGACCTTTTTCTCAGGGGTATTGGTACCGACGATTGCGATAGCTCCCGGGATAAAGCCGGAGAGAAGGCCTTGCAGCAGGCGGAGAATCAATACCTGGTACTCATTCGTTACAAACGCCATCAGAACATAGATGACAAAGAGCACGAGCCCTGCACGGATAATCATCGGCTTGCGCCCGTATTTGTCCCCTACAGCTCCCCAGAAGGGAGAGGACAAGGCGCCCGCAAAAAAAGCGGAACTGAACAGCAGTCCCGACCACATTTCCGTATTCTTGGTAACGCCGAGTTCAATCAGAAAAAGCGGGAGAAATGGTATGACCATTGAGAAGCTTGATGAAACAATAAAGGAGCCGAACCATAGTATCCATAAATTCTTTTTCCAACTTTCCATGTCTTCTTCATCTCCTGATGTGCGATTTGTTGTAATCCTTCGGGCTTCCCCTCCAATCTTTAAATAGATAATGGTGTATGTATTAGTTGTTCACGGTCTCTTGGGTTATTTATAAATATCAAAATCTTAACTTCGGTCATTCCCGCAAAAGGGATATCACAATTCGGGTAAAGCAAAACGCCCCCCAAATTTGGTAAACTGGAATCACCCAGACTACCGCACTAAAGCGAAAGGCGTGCAACTTCATCCTACACCACATGATATGGAATGGGAAGAGGCTGGGTACGGGTGTATGGAGGCTAAGGGCTCATTTCAGGATGGCTTGGAATCCCCTGGTCATCGCATAAATAAAGGGTTTTCAGGAATCGATAAGACGTTGACATAATATCGTAAAATTATTTTTTTGGGGAGAACTGATATGAGAGAAACGCTGAAGGATCTATATTCGAATACATTGTTCCAACAAGTGACCGACCGGTTAAAGGAAGCCTATCCGGCATTCGATGTGAACCGGTTCATGGGGCTTGTTCATGATGAAGCTTGGGAGCGGGAGGAGTTCAAGCAGCGCATTCGTCATATTACAATGGCCTTAACGGACACGCTGCCCGCTTCCTACCCCGATGCTGTGCAGATCCTTAAACAGGTGGCACCGCATTTTAGAGGCGTGGAATATGTGTTTTTTCCGGATTATGTTGAGGTTAATGGCATGGAAGACCTGGAGACCTCGATGGAGGCTTTGGCGGTATTCACGCATTCTTCTACGGCGGAGTTTGCCGTGCGCCCCTTTATTATGCAGGATCAGGAACGGATGCTGACCCAGATGATGACATGGGCTCGGTCTGAGGATGAGCATCTGCGCAGATTGGCGAGCGAGGGCTGCAGACCGCGCCTGCCCTGGGCCCCGCAGCTGCCGGCGCTGATTAAGGATCCGCGTCCGGCTCTGCCGATCCTGGAGCAGCTGAAAGAGGACTCTTCCCTCTATGTAAGAAAAAGCGTGGCAAATCACCTGAACGATATCTCTAAGGACCACCCGGAGCTTGTGCTTGAGATTGCCGCGAAGTGGTATGGCCAGCATCCTCTCACGGATTGGATCGTGCGTCATGCGCTGCGTTCTCTGCTGCGAAAAGGGGACATCCGGGCATTGGCTATTTTCGGATATGTGGAGCTGGAAGAGCTTGAGGGACTTGAAGTCCGCGAGCTTCGGATCAAGCGATCTGTGATCGCGATGGGCGACGACCTGGAGTTTGTTTTTCAGGTGGTCAATGAAACCGGTAATCCGATGGCACTGCGCATCGATTATGAGATTGATTATATGAAGGCGAACGGCAAGCTTGCGCCGAAACGCTATAAATGCTCGGACAAGATCTATTCATCGGGAAGTTGGAAGGTCGAGAAAAAGCAATCCTTTAAGCCGATCTCGACGCGCCGCTTCTACTCCGGTGATCACCGCCTTCACATTGTGGTGAACGGCAAGCGATTGGCCAGCATGGACTTTGTGCTGGAGGGCGCGGAGTAAGCGTAGGGGACTTGTGCAGGACGTATACCGGCAAACCCTGGGTGCAGGACGTTGCACTGGAAACCTCTGGCAAAGGAATCCTGAATCGGGTTGACGGTACGGGAGAGTTCCGTTCCAAAGTTTTGTACATCGTGGGCAACTGCTCCCTGGCGCACGGCACGGTGCGTGGTCCGAGGCAGGCTTGGATGGCTGTCGACCGCCGAGATGTTAAGAAGGCTCTGACTAAAGGATACGGAGATCAACATGCAGTATTCCAGATCCCTGGTTGAGGAAAGAGGAAGTAATCCCCGTATGCAAAAGAAAGAGATGATAATACTAGCCCCGCACGGTGATCATGCCAGGCAGCGGTCGTAGCAGGTCATGTGAGGCAAGCCTTCCAAGGGGAGGGCTTGTTTTTGTTTTGTGCAAAACTGAGCGCCATGCGGATTATGGCAGCACTATCAAATGTGTGGAAATCAAGCTAGCAGGTAGAAGAGAAGCCGGACTTTTGGTACACTAGATAAGTTGAAGAGCTATTCAAGTGTTAACAACCAATTGATATAGATGTGAAACGTCCTGTTCTATGAAAATAGAGTATGGCTTGTTGGTTTCAATGAAAGAATAGTAGTACACAGTATACCGGCATGAACCGGTCTGGGAGGATATAGATGGACACGAAAGCAATACAAAGAGAAGACGTGGAATTGCTGGCACCGGCAGGGGATTGGGATTGTATGCGGGCTGCCGTGGCGAATGGGGCGGACGCGATCTTTTTTGGAGTCGAAAAGTTTAATGCCCGTGCACGGGCGAATAATTTCCGGATGGATGAGCTGTCCGAAATTATGGCCTTCCTGCACAGTTATGGGGTTAAGGGATTTCTGACCTTTAATATTCTGGTGTTTGAGAACGAGCTGGAGGATGCCAAGGAACTGATTGATGCTTGCGTGGATGCCGGGGTGGACGCGGTGATTGTGCAGGATCTGGGTCTGGTGAAAATGATTCGCGAAATCTCGCCGGACTTCCCGATCCATGGCTCTACGCAGATGACGATCACTTCGCCGGAGGCAGTCGAGTTCACAAAGCCGTTTAATATGGAGCGCGTCGTGCTGGGACGCGAGAACAATCTGAAGCAAATCCAGAAGATCGGGGAGCAGGCAAAACTGCCGATGGAAGTATTCGTGCATGGTGCGCTATGCGTATCGTACTCGGGTCAGTGCCTGACTTCCGAAATGTGGGGAGGTCGTTCCGCGAACCGCGGCGAGTGCGCGCAGGCTTGCCGTCTGCCGTATGATCTGATCGTGGATGGCGAGCAGAAGCCGATGGGCGACGTCGCCTACTTGCTCTCGCCAAAGGATCTGGCCGCCATTGATCTGATGCCGGAGCTGATCGAAGCGGGCGTGACTTCGTTTAAGATTGAGGGCCGTTTAAAGAGCCCTGAGTATGTGGCCAACGTCGTGAGCAAGTACCGGAAGGCCATTGACCGGTATTTCGACGGGGAAGATGCGAGACCGAGCAAGGAAGAGGTGCGTGAGCTGCAGCAGAGTTTCTCGCGCGGCTTCACGCATGGCTTCCTGGATGGAACGAACAATAAAAAGCTGGTTGAGGGTACGTTTCCAAAAAGCCGCGGCGTGTATCTCGGCCGGGTAGAGCAGATTCTGCGCGACGGTGTTGTCTGCAAGCTGGATGCGCCGCTCAAACGCGGGGACGGCATCGTGTTCGATGCTGGAGATCCTACGAAAAAAGAAGAAGGCGGACGCGTCTACGACGTACGGCGCAAGGGCGTGAAGCTGGAGGGTGAAGCGGAGGAAGGATGGATCATTGATATTGTTCCCGGCCGGAGCGACGTGGACCTGCGCAAGCTGCATGTCGGCGACCGGATCTGGAAGACCAATGATCCGGCACTGGACAAGCGCCTCCGTCAGACGTACGAGACGGAGAAGCCGTACCGGGTATTCCCGGTACATGTACGTGTCAGCGGCCGTCCCGGACAGCTGCTGTCAACCTGGTGGACCGATGTGCAGAAGGGCACGACGGTCCAGGTGGATTCGGAGCTGGAACTGGAGATTGCCCAGAAGCGCCCGCTCAGCCAGGAAATCCTGGAGGAGCAGCTTGGCCGCCTGGGCGGAACGGTGTTCCAGCTTGAGGCACTGGACGTCGACCTGTACGGCGACGTCATCGTGCCGATTCGCGAGCTCAACAGCATCCGCCGCCGTGCGGTGGAGCTGCTCGCCGGCGAGCGGCCTAAACCGCCCGTGTACGTGAAACGGGCGGTGGCGGTGTATGGCGATGCGGCTGTGCCCGCTGCGCCCGTGGGCCGCGGTGAGGCGAAGCTCACCGCGCTGTGCCGCAGCCTGCCGCAGGTGCAGGCTGCACTCGAGGCCGGCGTTGAGATGATCTACGCCGACTTCGAGTTCATCAAGCAGTTCCCGGCAGCGGTGGAAGCCGTGCGTGCAGCCGGCAAACAGATTGCGCTGGCAACGCCGCGCATTCACATGCCGGGCGAGAACGGCTACCACAACAACATCCTGCGCCTCCAGCCGGACGCCGTGCTGGTGCGCAACACCGGTGCGCTGTATTTCTACCTGCGCCACCGGATGGAGAACCCGGGGGCGAAGCATCCCCGGCTGATCGGCGACTTCTCCTTGAACATCGCCAACCATAAGGCGGTTGACCTGTTCGTCGAAGCCGGATGCGATGCCGTCACGCCTTCCTATGACCTGAACATCCAGCAGATGGTGGATCTTCTCGGTAAGGCCGACACGTCCAAGATGGAGATTGTCATCCATCAGCATCTTCCGATGTTCCATACGGAGCACTGCGTGTACTGCACGTTCCTCAGCGAAGGAACGGACTTTACGAACTGCGGTCGTCCGTGCGAAGAGAGCCGCGTGTCCCTACAGGACCGGATCGGCATGTCCCACCCGGTTCGGGTAGACGAAGGCTGCCGTAACACGGTATACAATGCCATCGAGCAGTCCGGCGCCGAGTATCTCGCGAACTTCATGGAGCTGGGCGTATCCAGCTACCGCGTGGAGTTTCTCGAAGAGACGCCGGAGCAAGTCCATGAGGTCATCGATCTCTACAACCGCGCTCTGCGCGGTGAGATCAACGGTACCCAGGTATGGAAGAAGCTGAAGGCAACCAACCAGCTTGGGGTAACGCGGGGGCAGTTGGTGAAGTAAGGAATAGATATCTTTATGAAATATATAAGCACATGCCAGCGATTGGGCTGACATGTGCTTTTTTTGTCTGGAGAATATGAATATAACTTCTATCCTATCTCAACTCTTTAATGTTATTTCGTTCTTCCACATATGCAATGCTCCGCTCCACAAATTCCAGCACCTCTTCCGAGACAGGATACAGCCCGGATTCTTCTGCCGGGCGCTTTCGCACTTCCCAGAACTTGTCCATCAAGTCTTCATCTCCGCCAAAAGTTTCATTGGACAGCGCCATTAATTCGCTGGCTATATTATATCCCTCATCGGATTCCGGCAGGATAGCCTGCTGTACGCACCACTCTATTCTCCGGAGCAGTGAGACGTACTGCTGCGTCATCCGGTCATTGTGGCTGAGATTCGGGAGTGCCTGCTGTAGAAAGGCACGCTCTTCTTCCTCGAAATAATCCGTCCATTTTTTCGCGCTCGCTTGTGCGTTCTGTACAAGGTGGGATACTCGCTCCCAGGAGAGCGAACCCTCCAGATCGATCATATGGATCAGGGAGGTGGTGTTGGAAATATGGGTCTGTAACAAAGACAGCTGTTCCTGCAGATGATTGTGATGCGCAGTCAAAATATCGCGGTAGGATAACTTATCCAGCACATTTTGGATCTCCTCCAGCGGCAGCGCCAACGATTTAAGAAGCGTGATTTTTTCCAGCGTAAACAGGTCGTCTTCCGAATAGTAACGGCGTCCGTTATCCTCTTTCTCGCTTGGCTTTAAGAGACCGATCTGATCATAGTAGCGCAGCGTTCGGACCGAGATGTTCCACTGTTTGGCTACTTGCCCGGTTGTCCATCGATTCATGCCGTTCCTCCTGAACATAAAACTTGCAGGTGACGTCACGTCACTCTCTATAGTGGAATTATATCACAGAGAATCTGGAGGAATGGATGATGAGCAGAACGGAGACTTGGAAGCAGAAGGACCCTTGGACATGGCGGGAGCTGGTTGTTGCTGGTCCTTGAATTTGTGTTAGTGATGGTGGTAGTCAAGTATGGGATGCAATCCATATATGAAACCGTCTTTGAAAATACACTTTACTCCGGTACACTCACTGGTCTCACGATCGCAGGTGTACTTTTAACAGGATTATATTTAGCTGCACTGCGCCCAAATTTGAGGCCACCGATCTCTATAACTGCGCTTTGCGCGGCGAGATTAGCGTTCCCTACGTCCACCAACAGGATCAGTGTGAATTTCGAGATTATTGATGTAGACGTTTCTTTCTATCATCAGCAATCAGCTTTTTTGGCTTTTTGTCGAATGAAGTTTTGTACAAGTGATGGGCTGCCCGTTCCATGGGTAAATGCTCGAATTCTCTATCTCAAGATATCGGCCTTGGCTTTCCAAAGTCGCACCAAGAACCGATAAAGGTCCAAGGGAGTCATTTCTTGGCTACTTCATATACGATTTGAGATGGGAGAGAGACTTTAGCATGATCACGAACACAAGAAGAAGAAGGTGCATTGCTTTTCTGCTGCTATGTGCCCTGCTGATCGTTTTGCCAGAGAAGGGGATTACGTCGGCAGCTGCTGCCGATGGGAAGGAAAAGGTAAGGCACCGGGCAACCTACATTTTTGATGGAACCCAGAATCAAGTCACGGTCCGTACAACCCGGATCAGCTTTGATATCGGGATGAAAAAGGTGAGTGAATATGATTTTACCGATAAGACATTGTTGCCGTCGCACTACCGGTTTTGGTCCACGAACGGCTTCAATATGCAGGATGGGGTTGTCGCGGACACGCCTCAAGGACTCAAAGCCTATACGGTAGCGGTACAGAGCCCTGTCCAAGGAAAAGGTGAAGTTACTATTATTTATGAATTTGATTACACCACCTTGTCGCTGCGAAAAGTGAAGGAGATCCAGCCGGGGCCAAGAGTTGGGCTTGAAGCCCAGCTCGGCCTGTACTCCTTATATTCGGAAAAAACCGGAATCCAGTATTACTCACTGGTGGACAACAAGCGAAAGCTGTCCGGGGGGCGGTTAATCACTTCGGAGGATGTGACGGAAACCGATTACAGCCTCTCGCCGGCTCCGGCTTCACAGAATTTTGGCGTATATTGCCCTAATAGCCAACTGACCGGCTGTTATAACGTTACATTCGGCGGAGGGAAGGGCAGCGCGGTCAAAGTCACGGAGAACCGGGTGGCATATGATTCCAAGCAATCCACGTCCACGAAGAGTTTTATGGCCGGAGGGACCAGGATTAAATGGAAGAACAGTTACCAAAACGGTACCTACCAATGGACCGTGGAGGGAAGTCGCAGCGGCGGCAAAACCGTCTCTCTCTATAAGGGGCTGGTCAAGGAAGTAAAAACCTTTGTTTCCCCCGGCGGCAAGTACTTGGTGATCATTGCGGATCCTTCAGGAGGCGTCAACAAGACGCAGAACGGCAAAGTGTACATGTATGATCTTAAAACCTTGAAGCTGGTACAGCAATACGACGCCTTATATAAAGCGTATGTTACCGGGATTCGGTGGGCATCGGATGAGCTCTATGTCATCGAATACTATTTTTCTAATCCGGGCGCCTATCCGCCGTCCTTCTATTACGTCCCGGAAGGGAAACATTTCAAAATCGAGTACGACCAGTACCGGGATTGGGTCAACTACTGGGACTCCTTCTCGTATGAGGGCCTATTCTATTTGACGCTTCCGGTCGCGGTGACATCCGGTAACGGCGTGCTTTCTTATGAAGGGCAGCCCGCGTTCCACATGAACGGCCTGTATTACGTTCCACTGAAGGAGTTCGCCGATGCATTCCATATCCAATATGAGGTGAAGGGTAAGGAACTGCTGTTCCAGCGGGAAAGTCGAACGAGCAAACTTGCAGCCAGCCAGAACAAGCAAGTGGTCGTCGACGGAAAGGTGTTCCTGCCGCTCGGACAGTGGAATAAGGAACTGGGATTAAAGGTTGCCCTGGCCAATAGACACGTCATGAACACTACACTGCAAATCAGCGATGAGCTGCGTAAGACGGAGGCGGCTATGAAGACGGAGCCTCAAGCCTTTCAGGCTATCGTGGAGCGGCTTCAGCGGGCGGGTGATGGATCCGGTGGTTTTGTGGGTGATCTTGCTTGGGAGATGACCGAGGCGGATCGCGCCGTATTAGGGAATGTGCAAGTTGTGCTTAATCATGACCGGAGCTTGAGCATCCGCATGCAGACTAACCGTGAATACGGAGAGATAATTCCTGTCATCATCACTAGCAGGGATTATGGCAAGGTGCTCATGGAGCTTCCGGTCGATATGAAAGATAAGTACCAGGCGACGACCTCAGCCTTGCCGAGCCATGTTTTTGATGACGGGGTAGTGACCGTCGTGCTCCCCGACTCCAAGGAGTCGTTCTCGGCCTTTACGCTGAAGCTGCCAGTCTTTGATAAAAATCGGTTTTAATCGAAGGTTTGATCGGACTCATGGTACAATGTCATCAATATGTGGGAGACTTACGAGAATGGAGAAGATAGGATGAACATTCGTAAAGCGATCATACCGGCCGCGGGACTGGGCACGCGGTTCCTGCCGGCCACGAAAGCAATGCCGAAAGAGATGCTTCCTATTGTGGACAAGCCTACTATCCAATACATCATAGAAGAAGCTGTGGCTTCCGGCATTGAGGACATTATCATCGTGACGGGTAAAGGAAAGCGGGCGATCGAGGACCATTTTGATTCCTCATTTGAACTTGAACATAATTTAGCGGAGAAGGGCAAGTGGGGGCTTCTCGAAGAGGTGCGCAAGCCGTCCAATATGGCGGATATCCATTACATTCGGCAAAAAGAGCCCAAGGGTCTTGGGCATGCGATCTGGTGTGCGCGTAAGTTCATTGGAGACGAGCCGTTTGCGGTATTGCTCGGTGACGATATCGTGGAGTCGGAGGTGCCTTGCCTGAGGCAGATGATGAAGGTCTACGATACCTATCAATCCGCCATTGTGGGCGTTCAGCCTGTCGAGTGGGACGAAGTTAATCGATACGGGATCGTGGATGGCTTAAGGAAATCGGAAAGAATTTATGAAACATCAAGATTGGTAGAGAAGCCGTCCCGTGCAGAGGCACCATCCAATCTGGCCATCATGGGCCGTTATATTTTGCCGCCGGAGATCTTTGACTTGCTGGAGAATCAGGAGGTTGGGAAGAACGATGAAATTCAACTGACTGATGCGCTGTCTGTACTAGCTTGCCGGAGTCCGATTATAGCCTACAGTTTTGATGGCATACGCCATGATGTCGGCGAGAAGCTGGGTTTTATTGAAACCAGTATTCATTACGCATTGCAGCGGGAAGAGTTGAGAGATGATTTGATTGCTTATATGAGTGGGGTTTTGGCGAAGGTACGGTAGGGAACGATTTCATAGCCCATAAGAAAAAAAGGGACAGTTGGGTAGAATTATTCTACCACGAACTGTCCCTTACTTATTTAGAACTGAAGATTAGCAAGCTGTTGCACATTTTCCTTCGCATTCGGGTCAACTTGGGTTAGTTTCCCCATAAGGGCATCATCGCTTAAGTTTTGCTTTTGCAATGCTGCCAGATACCAACGAACAATTTCTTGTTGGGTTGTTTGCGAGAGATCTTCTTGTATGCCAAGCTTAAGTGCTTCCGCTGCTTGCTCCGGTTGATTCAACATGAAATACATTTTGCCTGCATGGAGGATCATGTCGGGGGTGTTCTCGAAAGGGTTACCTTGTAGCTGCCCTTCAGGTAATGTAGTTAGGTGTTCTATACCTTCCTGAACTTCGGTGAAAACTGCGGTTGCTTGTTTGAAGTAGTTTTCCTTTACTGCTGTATCACCAGTACCCAATGCCTTCATTCCCAGATCGTATCCCTTAGTAATGATTTGCTCGTACCACTCGATATCCCATTTGAATTTATAGGAATTATCGATAAGTATCTTATATGCTTGCTCTGGTTGTTGATTCAACTCATAACCTTGTATCAAACGTCCCATGATATTTTTATTGAAGGGCTCATTTTTTAATGCATTGTTTAATAAATTCACTGACACTCGATAGAAATCCTCATTCTGCGTCTGTTGGTAAGCAGTCAGATATAATGAATCCAACAAAAGAACTGACTCGGGACGACTTGGCCGTATACTTAAATCTTTATCAAGAGGTGTTTTGATTTCTTCGAATGACCGGCTTGATTGCGCAGTGACTAGAGCCTTTTGAGCATAATCAGCTGCTTGAACATAGCGAACAGAAGTAATAAGTATGATGACCGTACAAAGCCCAATGGCAGCACTATATACACTCTTAGCGGTGGAATCCTTAATACTCCATTTAATTAAAGGTTTGCTGTCCATCACAGCGGCCATACCACCAAGGCCTAGAAATACAAGAATGCCCATAAATACATAACTCATATTGAAATCCAGAATACTGTGCATCAGAATGGAAAGCACGATAATGAGATAGAAAAAATGATTGTTCCGGCCTTCTTCATTGTCTTTGATATAACCTCGGACATATTTGTAAAAAATAAATAATATAAAGGACATGAATATGAGGAACCCTAATATACCAACCTCAATCAGATATTGTAAGAAAAAGGTATGTGCTTGAAGACTGGTGTAGGGGTTATTCTGATACTGCTGGTAAAGTGATGCCCATGCACCGCCACCTGCCCCTATAATGGGATAGTCTGCAAGAACCTTCATAGAATCTTTATAAAATGTTATGCGTTCCAGAACACTGTGCTGATTGAAATTAATATTCTCTAGTCGAATACTAACGTTCTCAGGGAGCAACCTTTTAAGGTTAGTTCCAATCAATAACAGAATCGCTAGTCCTCCGAGAACGATGGAGCCAAGTGGAATCCATAAGTTAGAACCTTTTCTTGCGGACAGCCCATTAGAAACTCCTTCTAGTTTAGGAACAATGATATGTTGAATTATTAACACTAGTAAACCAACTACAACGGAAGTTCCAATCAGAATCACCCAACCTCTAATGGCATCATTACCGCTAAAAGTTTTATTTAAATCAAGTCCTAGCTCAGTAACGGATTTGGAAATGAGAAGGGAAGCTAAGCCTGATATTCCGCAGTATAGAATCCATAGCAGTTGTTTAACTGGTTTTAAGAATAGAAGCAACAGAATAAACACGACAGGGAGCATAACAAGTCCGCCCCTGGATAAAGTTAGAAGTAATGATACAATGATGGGAACTAGCATAAAACCGTGGAAAAACTGTCCGTGCCATTTTCGTGAAATCGTGACGAAAAATACTGCAGCGAACAAAAAAGCCATCAGAAAAGCAGCATAGGTATTAGCATACTGAAATACAGAAGTCAGTCGTAGACCGTTGGAATCTGTCATGACGGCATTTGTGTATATACCGTTATAAACGGTATTAGAAAACCACTTCACTACAGCACCCGCAGCTTTTCCTTGTCCAAACCAATGAAGCAAACCAAATCCAACAATTGAATAAGCGACTGCCATAAATGTGATTTGAATGATACGGTTACCCAAATTATCACGAATTAAATATAAACCGATGATGAACATGATAGCATAAATACAATTAATAATTACCATATTCATGGCTAAATGTAATGAGGCTGCACTAATAAGTGAGATTATGTACGTTAAGGGGAGTAAAATAACGCCAACAGCAAGCCAGTCTCTCTGATCTCTTAGTTGGATGCGTTTATAGAATTGAGCTATCCAAACCAACATGAGAAGACATGCTAATAAAGCAGTCCAAAAGATCGGTTTTTCAAATTGCAGTTGTTGCCCATTAAATAGTGCAGTCTGAAAAGGTGTCCAGACTAAAAACAGAATGATTCCAATGATTAACAACCAATATAAAGCCGGTTTTGTCGTGGCTTTAGCAGATTCGGTTTTTCTTTTCCCGTAGACGAATTTCGACAACTTGGTAATCTCCTTTTCTAGTAGATACGACATTTATTTTAGCATAGGGATTTATAGGTTACTAGTTACAGCCAAGCTTGCGTAGAGAATTTGATTAGGTTTTGCAGACAAGTAGTATTAAATAAAGTAGAATTAATAGTAAATAACGTAGTTTATTTCATCAACTAAAAAGGAAGATGTATATTAATGAGAACTGTTAATGTATCCAAAACGGTGTCACTTTCAAACCATAATAACTTCGCTTTATTTGGCGGCCCTTGTGTAATTGAGTCAGAATATGTCGTAATGCATTTAGCTGAAAAAATCAAAGATATTACAACAGAATTACAGATTCCGTACGTTTTTAAAGCGTCTTTTGACAAAGCTAATAGATCCTCTGGAAGTTCCTTCCGTGGACAGAGCATGGAAGAAGGTCTGAAGATTCTTCGAAAAGTAAAGGAAACTTTTGAATTACCAGTTGTTACAGATATTCATGAATCGTATCAAGCTGAACCTGTGGCAGAAGTTGCAGATGTACTACAGATACCTGCATATTTGTGTCGTCAAACAGATCTATTAGTTTCTGCTGCCAAAACGGGTAGAACGATTAACGTAAAAAAGGGGCAGTTTTTAGCACCCTGGGATATGACAAATATCGTAAAGAAAGTAGAGGAAGCGGGTAATTATAATATTTGTTTAACTGAACGCGGTACGAGTTTCGGATATAACAACCTAGTAGTGGATTATCGTGGATTGGAAATTATGAAAGGCATGGATTATCCTGTTATCTTTGACGCTACGCACAGTGTTCAGATCCCAGGTGGGAACGGAACATCATCTGGAGGACAACGTGAGTATGTACCTACATTATCTAAAGCAGCCATTAGTGTTGGTGTCGCCGCTCTGTTTATGGAGATCCATCACGATCCTGATAATGCTCTTAGTGATGGGCCGAACATGGTACCACTTCATGAGTTGAAAAACTTACTAGAGCGTCTTCAACAGTATGACAAGATAACGAAAGGGTCGTTTTAATATGTCGTCTTCAATAAAATTAATCTGTTTAGATGTTGATGGTACTATGACAGATGGTTCTATTTACATTGGAACGGATGGAGAAATATTCAAAGGATTTAATGTCAAAGATGGTATGGGCATTCAACTTGCGCTGCAGGCAGGTATCCTATTTGCAATTATAACGGGTCGTGAATCCGATATTGTATTAAAGCGTGCAAAAGAACTGGGGATTACTTCTGTATATCAAAAATGTGGTAATAAGGATGAAGTTATCCGAACATTGAAAAGACAACACCAATTAGTTAAAGAAGAGATTGCTTATATTGGTGATGATGTAAACGATGTAGTGGTGCGAGATGAAGTTGGTTTATTCGTAGTAGTCGGTGATGCTCATCCGAAAGCTAAGCAAGCAGCAGATATCATTTTGAACACTGGTGGCGGTAAAGGAGCAATCCGTGAATTCATTGACGAAATGATATTAAACGATTAATTGATGGGACTGTTGTATATGAATACTAGTTATATAGATGGAACAGATATGATATTTCAGAAAGCACAGGATCTTTTAGAAGAAGAGATTGAAGCTATTCAACAAACTAAAGAACTACTTGATGATAATTTCATTAGAGCTATTTCATTAATGAATGAATGTACAGGGAAATTGATTGTTACAGGAATTGGTAAATCCGGACATGCTGCACGAAAGATGGCCGCTACCATGGTGAGTCTAGGAATTACTGCTGTATATCTTAATCCGGCTGAAGCCGTTCATGGCGATTTAGGTATTGTTCAGGAAAATGATATTGTGATCGGTATCAGCAAGAGCGGTGAATCCAAAGAGTTGATTGCAATCTATCCTGCTATTAAAAGCTTGAAAGCCAGCATAATTACAATAACTGCTAATCCTTATTCCAAAATGGCTCAGTATTCTGATGTTGTTCTTAGAATTGGAATCAAGAAAGAGGCGGGGCATCTAAATTTAGCTCCGACTTCCAGTGTTATTGCTAGTTTGGCATTAGGGGATGCATTAGCGACGATTGTCGCAGAAATGAAGGGGTTTTCTGAAGAACAGTTTGCTGTTTATCATCCAGGAGGAGCATTAGGAGAGGGATTGACCATGAAAGTTGAAGATTTGCTAACGGTTAATCATTATTCGGCTGTTGAGGAGACGGGCTCTTTCCAAGAGATACTTATTGAGTTGACTACCAAGAGAATTGGAGCCACTGTGGTTATGAGGAATGATAATATTGTAGGTATAATAACAGATGGCGACTTAAAAAGGTTGTTGGAAAAATACCAAGAGGAGAGTTTTAAACTTGTAGCTAAAAATATTAGCGAATCAAAACCTACCACCATTCAAAAAGGAACTAAAGTAATAGATGCTATCAGAATAATGGAAAGAAGAGATCACCCTATTTCTGTGCTACCGGTTCTGGATGGAAGTAGATATTTAGGGACATTAAGAATCCATGATGTTTTGAGGGGATTATGATCTAAAGAAAGACTAAAAAACTTTTAAGAGGTAGAATGTGTTTAATAAAGAGGAATTTCAAAAAAATAAGAATCTCATTAAAGCATTAGTAAAAAGAGAGTTGAAAGCTAAGTATAAACAATCAATATTAGGAAAATTATGGATAGTAATTCAACCCTTTTTATTAATGATTGTGTTATCCATTGTTTTTTCTCGAATTGTTAACATATCAAGTGGGATTGTTCCCTATCCGGTTTTTCTTTATACTGCTCTTTTGCCATGGACGCTATTTACCAACTCGGTAGGAAATTCGGCAGGGATATTTACTGCCAATGCCTCATTGATAAAACAGCGGCCATTCTTTAGACCGGCTCTAGTTATTCAAAGATTATTTAATGAAGTCATAAATTTTTTGTTTTCTTTGCTAGGTTATATAGCACTTATAGTGTTTTATCAAGTTGATTTATCGATGCATATATTTTTTGTTCTACCAGTATTACTTCTACAAATATATCTCATGTTCTCATTTATGTTAATCATATCTTCTGTCAATGTTTATTTCAGAGATGTTTCATTAATAATGCCAATTATACTTCGTGTATGGTTTTATTTAAGTCCAGTTATATATTCTAAGGAGAGTCTAGGGAATTATTATTGGCTATATTATATTAATCCAATGGCACCAATTATAGAAGCGTATCGCAATGTTGTTTTATATAAGGAATATCCTAATTTAAATTCGTTGATTTTTTGTTTCTTGACGGCAACAGTAGTATTTATTTCCTCTATAATAATTTTCAAAAAAATAGGGAAAAATTTTGCGGATGTATTATAGGAGAATGATATGGATAATAACACTGCTATAATTTTCGAGAATGTAACCAAGCGATATAACCTAATAACAAATAAACTAACTAATCAACCAAAATTACTAGCTTTGTTCAAAACTAGAAGGATGGGTAAAGAAGAATTTTTAGCAATTAATAATGTTTCATTTTGTATTGATAAAGGTGAAAAAGTAGGAATTTTAGGTCAAAATGGTTCGGGGAAGAGTACGTTACTGAAATTAATATCCGGTGTTTCAGTACCTAATTCCGGTAAAATAGAAATAAACGGAAATATTGGGGGTTTAATTGAATTAGGTGCTGGATTCCACCCTGAATTAACTGGAAGAGAAAACATTTATGTAAACGGGGCGATTTTAGGGTTAAGCGAAAGAGAGATTGATGAAAAATTAGATTATATCGTTAGTTTTTCTGAGGTCGACTCTTTTATTGATATGCCATTAAAACATTATTCGTCAGGTATGAAGGTACGCTTAGGGTTTTCTATAGCACTAGTAATAGAGAATGATATTTTATTATTGGATGAGGTATTGGCAGTAGGGGACTCGAAATTTAGAAGTAAAGCTTTGCAAGCTATGGATCAGTATATGCAGGGAAAAACAATAGTGTTTATTTCTCATGATTTAAACCAAATAAAAAAGATCTGCACTCGTTGTTTAGTGATTGATAATGGAATTTTAAAGTTTGATGGTGATACTGAGTCAGCTATTTCATATTATCAAGATGAAGTTCTGAATAAGAAGGTTGATTATTATCAGTCTTTTTTGAATAGTAACAAACCTTCTATTAAAAGTGCCTATCTAAATAAGTTGTTGCCAGACAAAATCAGGGATAAAATAACTCATGGTGAAAATATAGAGATAGATGTAGCTATTAATTTAGGAAAACTACAAAATCCTAAGTTAGGAATAAGAATCAGACCAAAGGATTCGAAGGTCACTGATTTAGTTGTTATATATTCAGAATACCTACTTAAGTTTTCGGAAAAGGTTAAATTTAGTATAAATAAAATTCCGCTTTATGATGGTATATATGAGATCGATTTAATACTATTCGAGAACAATCAAGTAAAGCAGATTGTAAATGAAGGGTTAATTTTCAAAATTGAAGACACAAAGCTGGATTACAAGTTAGAAGGAATTATTAGACTTCCATATACAGTCGGCATTAGTATTGATATCGAATGTGACGAAATTTTTGGAATTAAAAATTTTGATTTGCAAAGCCGAAATTTATTTATAGATATCAATTTTGCGGTCCTTGAAATTGAAAATGTAGAAGAACTCGTTATAATTTTAAGCAGAAATACAAATGAAAGCATTGTTAGGTTGAGCCACTTTACTGTTAAACGTGGCAACATAGAGAAGTACATTTGTAAAATAGATATGTCAATGTTAGCTGACGGAGATTACTCGCTAGGCTATATGTTAATTAATGGTGAGAAGAAATTAGTTAAAAGAGTGGATCACTTTTGCTCATTTGAAATAGGCTGCTGCGATGAACATACCGAGGCATTATTTTTGATTGAAGGAGAATTTTATACGAGCTAGCAACAGGAGGATATAGACATTGAATATTGATTTTTACTTTGTGGATGATATAAATTTCAATAAAAAAAATTTAGGTAATTTCTTGAGATTTACTGAAAGTAAGTATAGATATTACTATAATACTGCCTTTCCAAGGTTAAAAACTATGCAAGGGAATTATCAACTGAAGAATATTAGCGGATTGAAAAACTTTAAGAAGTATGAAGAAATTTTCGCTTCAGTAACTTTGAATAACTATAAAGGATTTACGTATAAAGGGTACATAATATGGGATATAGTAAAGGCGGAGTTAAAGAGATATTTAATACCCAGAGTTTATTCAATTGATCAGCGGTTCTCATTTTCAAATGAGAAAGAGGATAGCGGTAGAATTAATAAATTACTGTCACAGAATGCAACTGATCAATCACTTAGTGAGTTGTTGATTAATAATTATTGTGTTGCTGCTTTTTGGATTGATTATTGGGCTGCAGAATTTAATAAGAGAAAACCTGCCAATGTTTGTGTATTTGGTGGTACTACTATTTATTCAAGAAGTGCAACTCTAGTAGCCCAATGGAGGAATTTGAATGTAATATCGTTTGAAGGCACGTTTCTAAAAAAGTTTCATTATGCTGATAATGCTTCTGGTATCATAACAAATAATCATAGTTACTCAAATAGAAGTGAATGGGTCAAACTTAAATCACTCGTTTTAACAAATGAGCAAGAACTATGGTTGCAACAAGAGATGGAAAAAAAAACTAATATTAATGTGGTTCAGCCGTCAGTAATTAGCAAAGAAGATATATATT
Organism: Paenibacillus sp. LBL; assembly: GCF_029893715.1. Taxonomy (NCBI): domain Bacteria; kingdom Bacillati; phylum Bacillota; class Bacilli; order Caryophanales; family Paenibacillaceae; genus Paenibacillus; species Paenibacillus sp. LBL. The sequence continues at coordinate 106,983 of NZ_JARXYU010000016.1, forward strand.
CGTCTTATAACATTAATCCAGAGCGGAAAATAGTTTTGTTAGTTGGGCAAGTTATAGATGATTATTCTTTAACTTATGATTTAAATATTTATGAGTCAAGTATTGAATTTTATAAAAGAGTTGTAGATTTTTTTCAGTTAAATAAGAAATATCATTTGTTTATCAAACTCCACCCTTGGGAGAAGAGAAATAATGAAGATGGTATCACAAAGATAGTTTTAATTAATTATATTAAAGAAAATAAATATAATAATGTTACTATTGAGTATGATGTAAATATTGATTCTTTAATAGAAGTTTCAGAGTTTGGAATTACTGCTTGCAGTCAGGCGGGAATAGAAATGCTGTATTCTGGGAAGAGAGTGGTTCAGGCTGGTAATGCATTCTATGGTTATAAAGGTTGGACGATCGATGTTACTCATAAAAAATTATTAGAACATAGTATAAGGTTAGCTATGGAGGAGCCAAAATTAACACATATCGAAGCTATTGAAGTCAAGAAATTTTTATATCATTTGTTACATAACCATTGTTTTACACGTAACGAGATGGATTCGAATTTTAATAAAAAATTCAAAAATATTACAGTAACTAACAATACGAAAAGTATATATCTTAATAGCAGATTTATAAGCTTGTTAAAGAAAGGTGTTAAAAATCCGCGAAAAGCAATAACACATGTTAGGAAAAAAATTATATATAGATTTGATGTCAGCACATCAATGCTATCATCAAAAAAAATAGTCAATATGGTGATGGGTGAACTTACAAAAAGTAAAATTTTCGATGACATGTTAGAAAAATTCAAAAAAAACCTTGGTACGGATTACAGAGTTGTGATTTCAAAGGATTCAATACCTAATGCTCATGTTTATCAATATTGGAGACCGCATAGAAGTGCTATGGATATCAAATCACCTTCAATTGTCACTGTGCACCATGATTTTCTCAAGGATGAGGAATCTTTAAGTCTTCGACATTTTATCGATAGTTATAGAGCAGCAGATATAGTTGTATGTTTGAATGAGAATCAAAAAGAAAACCTAAAGAAATACGGAATAGAAAATATAACAATTATTCCCCATGGTTACGAGCCTTCATTCAAATTAAATAGAACTTATAAAACTAAATTTGATGAAGAAACAAAGCTGGTTATTGGATTTTGTAGTAAGAGATACGAACGGCTTGTAAAAGGGGAGGAGCTATTATATCAAATAATTGATAAACTTAATGGTCATCCTGTTAAATTTATTTTTATTGGCGAAGGACGCAAAATGGAATACCAATATTGTAGTGACTTAGGAATTGAGGCTGAAGTATATGAAAATTTAGATTATTCTCTTTATCCTAACTTATATAGTAAAATGGATTTATTTTTGATTACCTCAAAGGCTGAGGGAGGGCCGGCTTCATTGCCCGAGGCTATGATTTCTGGCTTACCAGTGATATCAACTCCTTGTGGCTTTGTACCAGATTTTATAGTTAACGGTTGGAATGGATTTCTGCTCAACGAAGCAGATGATTTTGCAGCCCAAATTATAGAACTTATTAATCAACCGGAAAAAATTGAGACATTAGGTCGGAATTCTATAAATACAACGAACTTACACACGTGGGACTATATAATTAGTGAGTACACTAAGGTGTATTCCAAATTATTATCAACTTAAACCATCTTAACGAGGTTTGCAAATAACGGTTAAATTCATAAAGGCTGTGATTAATTTGGGAAGAATTTGTTTTTTTCCTATTGTTAGATACCAAGCAGAGCTATTTTGTAGTATTGCTGAATATTTGATTAAGCAGGGAGTGTTTGATGAAGCAATATTTGTGTGTCCATCAATTAGTAGTTGGCACTATATAAAAAAAAAGAAAATTTACAAATGCATATTTATACCTGAAATAATCAACAGTGATGTCGGCCGTTGCAAACATAGCATAATGTCGGTAATAAATGATGAAACAATTAAAAATATAGTTCAATATGAGCTAAGGAAAATTGAGATAGAGCATACTTGGCGAGTCAGAAATAAGGAAATGCCCGAGAAAAATATAAATTTAGAAGCGTCAATTTACTATCGATATTGGGAAGAGTTTTTAATCGAACACCAAGTCGATGTGATAATCAGTTGGAATGGTTATTTATTACCTCAACTAGCTTTAGCTAAAGCGGCCAAAGATCATTATACTCCTATTCCTATTTTGTTTTGCGAAAACGGTTATGAGAATGGAACCTTTGTTTTGGATAGTCAAGGTGTGAATTCAAAAAGCGGATTTACCTCGTTGAGTTCGGATTATCTACAGGGTAAATCAAGAGCGTTGGTTGAACATAATAGAGAGAGAAAAATTATGCAGAATAAAATATCTCTTTATTTTCTATTAAGGATCAAGTTGTATTTTAATTCTCGGTCACATAAACAATATAAAGATATTATCAGATATGAATTTTCACAATCCATTTATAGGAAGATAATGAATCAATTTGATGTTTTAACAACTTCAAGAAAGCTTCCAGATCGTTTTATCTTCTTCCCGCTTCAGGTTATAACCGATTCCCAATTGTTGGATAATTATAACGGTAGTCAGGAATCAGCAATATCCGATTTGATCAAAATTGTTGAGCACCTAAACAGGGACCAAGATGAATCAATTTATTTATTAATTAAGGATCATCCTAGGCAAGAAACTCGAGGTTATTTTCAGAAATTAAAGAAAAGGTATAGCTCTCCTTATGTAAGGTTTATAAGGTCTGGAAATACATCCTCACTAATACAAAATGCCATAGCAGTGGTTACTATAAATTCTAGTATTGGTTATCAGGCTTTACAGTATCGAAAAAATGTATTCGTGCTAGGTCATAGCATATTTACGGGAAAAGGTTTAGGTCAGGTTGTAAATAACATGGAACATCTGGAACTATTACTTACTAAGGCGTTTGAAGGACATTTATTCACTAAAGAAAAGAGCTTAATGCAGTTTAATGATAAATACCTTAGATATTGTAGTTCTCTCAAACTTACAGATAATACAAAGGGATATTTAAAGAAAGTGATTACTGACACAATTACCGGAGGTCACAAAATATGAAGGTTGTTGCAGTTATTCCAGCAAGGTATGGATCGACACGTTTTCCAGGTAAGCCGCTAGCCAACATTAAAGGAAAGGCCATGATTGAGCATGTATACTTAAATGTTCTACAGGCTGAATCCATCGGTGAGGTTTGGGTGGCGACAGACGACCAGCGCATTATTGATAAAGTAGAGGCGTTTGGTGGTAAGTGTATACTTACAAGCGGTAATCACCAGACCGGTACTGATAGGATAGCAGAATGTTTAAGCGTAATTAATGCTGATATTATCATTAATGTCCAAGGGGATGAGCCTCTTATTGAGGGAAAGATGTTAGATGAGTTGATCCTATCTTTTAAAGAGCATCCAGAACTTCAAATGGCTACTTTTAAATCGAAAATTAAACATTTAAGTGATGTTGATGATCCTAATGTAGTTAAGGTAATTGCTAATAGTGACGGTAAGGCTATCTATTTCTCAAGATCTCCAATCCCGTATAACAGAGATATGCGTGACGATGTTGATTATTATAAACACATTGGTGTTTATGCATATAAAAAGTCATTCTTAAGTCAATTTGTTAAATTACAGCAGTCCCCACTAGAACTAGCTGAATCTCTAGAACAATTAAGAGCGTTGGAAAATGGTATTTCAATTAAAGTTGTAGATACGGATCATATTCTGATTAGTGTGGATACTCCTGAAGATTTGAGACGAGTGGAAGATTATTTAGATGAAAACTCGGGTGTAGAATAATGGAGCGAGTAGAGAAATGTTTAATTTGTGAGAAACATCGTCTAATTGATCAAGACGCATTTTTATATAAAAGCAACTACTGGTTTCTATATGCGGGACCATTTGATTCACAGGTTTTGGGTTATATCTATTTAGAGCCTATAAGACATGTGGAAGAATGGCAAAGTTTTAGTGCTGACGAACTTGAAGAAATGACAATAATTCTACCAATGTTAGAGAAAGTACTAAGGAAGATTTTGAAGTTAGAAAGACTCTATACTGTGACAATTAGTGAGGCGGTAAGGCATCTTCATATCCATTTAATACCAAGATATCAAAATCAGGAAAAGAAGGGTTTAGCGCTTATAGAACAGGCAACACAGCAGAAGCCTGATGCTATTGAATTTGATCGTTCAAGCTATTATGAGTTTGTCAATCATTTAAAGAGAGAAATAGCAGTAGAGTATTCTTTAGTAGAAGGGAAAAGCTCATGAAAGCCATAATCCTAGCCGGCGGAACAGGCTCACGCCTCTATCCCTTAACCAAAGTCACCAATAAACACCTTCTGCCAGTTGGCGCATATCCAATGATCTTCCATCCAGTATATAAACTCCGTCAGGCAGGTCTTACAGATATACTCATTGTGACGGGGAAGGACCACATGGGGGATGTCGTAAACCTATTAGGCAGCGGTAGCGAAATGGGGGTCTCCTTTACATATAAAGTGCAGGATGAAGCAGGAGGCATTGCTCAAGCGTTGAACCTTGCGGAGCAATTTGCAAGTGGCGAACCAGTAGCAGTTATCCTCGGTGATAACGTGTTTCAGGATGACATCTCCACCTATGTGGTCAACTTCCAAAGTCAAAGATCGGGTGCCAAGATCCTAATCAAGGAAGTTCCTGATCCTAACCGTTTTGGTGTTCCGGAAATCCAAGGCAGTCAAATCGTTTCCATTGAAGAAAAGCCTAAACAGCCTAAGTCCAATTATGCTGTCACGGGAATATATATGTATGATGATACGGTATTTGATATTATTAAGACATTGAAACCGTCAGCTCGTGGCGAACTGGAAATCACAGACGTCAACAATGCATATATTGAACGAGGGGAGCTTACCTTTGATGTGCTTCAGGGCTGGTGGACGGATGCGGGAACGCATGCGTCGCTCGCTCGGGCCAATGAGTTGGCTAGAGATGTTCGATTCGGTGATGATTTCGGAAAACTTAAACTGTAGTTAGGGAGGAATTGAACGATGAACGTAACTCCTTTAAAACTCACAGACGCCTTTGTACTTGAACCGGTGGTCCACGGCGATCACCGGGGTTTTTTTATGGAGAGTTACAACGGTTCGCTATTTAAGCAACACGGCATTACATACAACTTCATCCAAGACAACCAATCTTTATCCGCCGAACCGGGTGTCCTGCGTGGTCTTCATTATCAGCTCAACCCTAAGGCTCAAACCAAACTCATACGTGTCTTAACAGGTGCTATCTACGATGTGATCTTAGACATCAGAAAAAGCTCTCCTACCTTTGGTCAGTGGGTTGGTGTCATTTTAAGCGAACACAACCATCGTCAGCTGCTTGTTCCTAAGGGCTTTGCCCATGGTTTTTGTACGCTTGTGCCCAATACCCAGGTTCTCTATAAAGTGGACGAATATTATTCCCCCGAAAATGACCGCGGCATATTATGGAGTGATCCGGCTTTGGGGATCGATTGGCCAACGTCGAATCCGATTCTATCGGATAAAGACCAGCAGCACCCGCTGCTGAAAGACGCAGAGATGAATTTTGACTAGGGGGCAGTTTGGATGAAACTTCTTGTTACCGGCGGGGCCGGTTTTATAGGCAGTAACTTTATTTTATATATGATTCAGCAGTATCCGAATTACCAGATCATTAACATGGATGCTCTTACGTATGCGGGCAACCTTGAAAATTTAAAATCCGTTCAACACCATCCTAACTACTCGTTCGTCCAAGCAGACATCGCTGACAAACCAGCAGTAGACGCCATTTTTCAACAAGGCATCGACGTCGTAGTTAATTTCGCAGCAGAATCCCACGTGGATCGCAGCATCCTGGAACCGGAAATCTTTGTAAACACCAATGTCATGGGCACACAGGTTCTTCTGGATGCAGCCAAAAAATATGGCGTGACCAAGTTTGTTCAAGTATCCACTGACGAAGTATACGGTTCTCTCGGGGATACGGGATTATTCTCTGAAACCACACCACTTGCTCCTAACAGCCCTTACTCAGCCAGCAAAGCAGGCGGGGATCTGCTTGTAAGAGCTTATCATGAGACCTTTGGTCTCCCGATTAACATCACCCGTTGCTCGAATAATTATGGACCATACCAATTCCCAGAGAAACTGATCCCTCTGATTATTTCTCGTGCCCTAAATGATGAATCTTTGCCAGTCTATGGCGATGGCCTCAACATCCGCGATTGGCTGTATGTCGAGGATCATTGCAGTGCGATCGACCTGGTTATTCATCAGGGGAAAATAGGTGAGGTTTATAATATCGGGGGAAACAACGAGCGGACCAATCTGCATATTGTCAAAACGATTCTGGAAGAGCTCGGCAAGCCGGAATCCTTGATCACTTATGTTGCAGATCGCCCAGGCCATGACCGTCGTTATGGCATTGATCCCACAAAAATCATGAATGAGCTGGGATGGAAGCCCAAGCATAACTTCGAGACAGGCATTAAGGAAACGATTCAGTGGTATTTGAACCATAAGGATTGGTGGACACGTATCCAGTCCGGAGCTTACCGGGATTATATGACCCAGCAGTACGGGAAGCGGTTGGGTGAAGCTGAATGAAGGTACTCGTAACCGGAGCCAACGGTCAGTTGGGCCAGGATGTAACGCATGTTCTTGCTGAAGCTGGGCATCAGGTTATCGGCTGTGGAAGAGCAGAACTGGATATTACGAATATGGAGCTATGCGAACAGGTTATTTCATCTCATAATCCGAATTTCATCATCCATTGTGCGGCTTATACGGCTGTAGACGCAGCCGAAACCGATACAGACGGTGCTTATCTCGTGAATACGATAGGTACGCGAAATATCGCAGTATCCGCCGAAAAGATAGGTGCCGCCGTAGTCTATATCAGCACGGATTATGTTTTTAATGGTACTAGTGAGACGGCTTATGTTGAGTACGACGACACCGACCCGCAAACGATTTATGGTCGATCCAAGCTGGCAGGCGAGCAAATGCTCCGGGACTTCTGCTCCAAGTGGTTTATCGTAAGGACATCTTGGGTATTTGGGTTACACGGGAATAACTTTGTGAAAACGATGCTCCGGCTAGGTCAGGAAAAACCTCAGCTGAAGGTGGTTAATGACCAAAAGGGTTCTCCCACCTACACGGTAGATCTGGCACAATTTTTGTTAAACCTCATCTCCACCGAAAAATACGGCTTATATCATGCCTCCAACAACGGCTCTTGTACATGGTATGAATTCACTCAGGCTATTTTTGAAGAAGCACGAGAACAATTGGGACTAGAGATCATGGCTGAACTGCAGCCCTGCACGACAGCAGAGTTTCCACGGCCCGCTCCGCGTCCGGCTAATTCAACAATGGATCACCTGGCTATCCGCCTAAACCAATTAGAGGATCTACCGCATTGGCGCGAAGGACTGAAGCAGTTTATGGTGGATATGAAGCAGCACCCTGAACTATACTTAAAGTAAATACAGCGATGTAAAAGACCTGATCTGTATGGAGCAGGTCTTTTATTGGTCTATCTTTTAATTCACTCATAGATCTAATGTATGACGATAGTATGAAGCCAATGTTTTCCGGAGGTTCTTTCATGATGAATAAAGTGCAAGTATTGTTATCCGCCTACAATGGCGAACAGTATATTTCCGAACAAATCCAGAGCATTCTCAATCAGACACACCCCTCCATTTCGATTTTGATACGAGACGATGGATCCACGGATCTAACAGTAGACGTACTCGAACAATTGATGAGGATACATCCGGATAACATAAAACTCATCAAAGGAACGAATGTCGGCGTTGTCTCCAGTTTCTTTGAACTGCTGCGTGCTGCAGACGCTGAAGCTGATTACTACTGTTTTTGCGACCAGGATGACGTGTGGCTTGATCATAAGGTGGAGGGAGCTATAACTCGCTTAAATTCCTCCGTACATACAGAAATACCCGCGATGGTATTTACATCGACCTACCTAACGGATAACGAATTAAATCAAAAAGGTACATGGCCCAAGCCTCCGGCACGGGAGCCATCCTTCTTTAATGCGTTATATGAGAACATCGCTATTGGCGCGACGTTAACCATGAATCGGTCAGCAAGGAACCTTTTTATGAATAGTAAATCTGTGGACAGTAAAAAAGTTCTTATGCACGACTGGTGGTTTTACTTGCTTGTATCCGCATTTGGAACCGTAATTTACGACAACACGCCATCGATGTTATACCGTCAGCACAGTAACAATGTGGTGGGAGGTAGCAACTCAATCGCGGATAAGCTAAAGAGCAAATGGGCGAGCTTTAAGAGACATACAGGCAAAGATTTGCTGCATAAACAAGCGAGTGAGTTTGATAGAATCTATGGATCACGTTTAACTGGCCTAAAAAAAGAGCAGTTGGAGTTATTCCTTGCATCTCGTACAAGTTTTATAGACAGGTTGCATTATGCACGTAAGAGCAAGTTGTACAGACAATCCAAAGCAGAGAGCCTGTTATTTAAGTTCTTTATATTGATCGGTTTTATATGAGATAGATAGGATGAAACACTATATTATTGATATTCCTTCTTTCCCCACGAACTATGCTATAATGTCGATAGATTACTATATTTGTCAGGAGACGTTATGCAATGGATTTAAGCATTTTAATCGTGAACTACAACACCTGTCAGCTGACGGTGGATTGTTTGCGATCGGTATACGCATCGGAGACCGAATTTACATACGAAATCATCCTCATAGATAACAACTCGAAGGACGAGTCCGTTCAGACCATCCGAGAGTTATTCCCGCAGGTCAAGCTGATCGAGAACACGGAGAATACCGGCTTTGCCAAAGCCAACAATCAGGGGATGGAAGTGGCGGAAGGTCGCTATATGCTGCTGCTTAATTCCGACACGATTATCCAGCAGGATACGATCCAGACGATGGTAGCTTTTATGGACTATAATCCGATCATCGGTGCTTCCGGCTGCAAAATCGTCCTCCCGGACGGTTCGCTGGATAAGGCCTGTAAAAGAGGGTTCCCAACGCCTTCGGCGTCCTTTTATTATGCTTTTGGGCTCAGCAAGCTGTTCCCGAACAAACCGGAGTTTAACCAGTATCAGCTGGGATATTTGAACCCGGACGTAGAGTACCCGGTGGATTGCTTGGTGGGGGCATTCATGCTGGTGCGCCGCGAGACGATCGAGCAGGTGGGCGGACTGGACGAAACGTTTTTCATGTACGGGGAAGACATTGACTGGTGCTATCGAATCAAACAGGCAGGCTGGGGAATTCACTATTATCCCCGGACGACGATTATCCATCATAAAGGCGGTAGCGCCCGGCGCAGGCCGTTTAAGATCATTTATGAGTTCCATCGTGCGATGATTCTTTTTCATAGGAAGCATTACCGGCAGAAATACAACATATTCGTTAATGGAGCCGTGTATGCGGGCGTTGGTTTAAAATTGCTCCTGTCCCTGCTTACGAACCGGCTCAAACCCGTTCGTCCAGCGACCATAACGCAAGCTTCAGGTGGAGTAGAGGTGAAATCATGATCCGTAAAAATCAGGGTTTCCTGACTAAATTATATATGATCACTGATTTTGCTTTTATCCAACTAGCATTCTTACTTGCATGGTGGATTAAATTCGAGAGTGGATGGCTTTTATTTCATAACCCGCTCCCAATTGAAATATACGCCATATGGAGTATTATTTATGGCTTGATAGCAGTCGCAGTCGGTGTCATGCTCTCAATGTACTCACCAAAACGGAAAAAGCGTTTTGCCGATGAGTTTATGAAGATATTCCAGACACATTTTATTGGGATGTTTATTTTGTTGAGCTTCATGTTCTATGTGAAAGAGATTAATATTTCACGGGGATATCTCGCCATTTACATGATCTTTAACGTCGCTTTTATCATCTTGTACCGTTATTTCCTAAAGAAATCCCTCAAGCATTTTCGGGAAAAAGGCTACAATCGCCAATTTGTGCTCATCGTGGGTGCAGGTACGCTGGGCAAACGCTTCTTCAAAAATCTAAAGCAATACCCGGAGCTTGGTTATGAAGTCATAGGTTTCCTGGATGATTACCAGCAGTGGGATGAGATCGAAGCCAGAAGGCTCAAACCCATTCTAGGTTCAGTCGGCGATCTACATAAGGTGTTAAATGAGAAACTTGTCGACGAAGTCGTGCTGGCCCTTCCGCTAAATGCACACCACTTGTATCCTGAAATCATTGCTGCTTGTGAAAAAGCCGGTGTGCGTACGCTCATCATTCCCGACTTTTTTGATTACCTCCCGGCACGGCCGGTATTTGATAACTTTGCGGGTATGCCGATGATCAACGTACGCGATATTCCGCTGGATCTTGCGGCAAACAGACTGTTTAAGCGTGCGTTTGATATCGTATTCTCCTTAGTGGCGATTATCCTGACCCTGCCAGTAATGATCGGGATTTACCTCGGAATCCGGTTGACCTCCCGCGGCCCCGTCATCTTCAAGCAGGAGCGGGTCGGGCTTAACCGCAGGAACTTCTATATGTATAAATTCCGCTCCATGAAGCCGCTGCCGGAAGGGGCAACGGATACGGGCTGGACCGTGGAGAATGACCCCCGCCGAACCAAGTTCGGCTCGTTTCTCCGGAAGACCAGTCTGGATGAACTGCCGCAGTTCTTCAATGTCCTGTTCGGACATATGAGCGTGGTGGGTCCTAGGCCGGAGCGTCCTTATTATGTGGAGCAGTTCAAAGAGGAGATTCCGAAGTACATGGTGAAACACCACGTACGCCCTGGCATCACAGGGTGGGCGCAGAGCAACGGCCTGCGCGGTGACACCTCGATTGAGGAGCGGATCAAACACGATATTTTCTATATCGAGAATTGGTCAATCCTGTTTGATATCAAAATCATTCTGCGCACGATCCGCAACGGGTTCAAGAACGCATACTGATTGTAATCAATGAAGACGTCATTTGGCATGGGCCAAATGGCGTTTTTTTACTTGTGTCCCACGAAGCGGATACAGGAAAAGATATCGAATACTGTCGCTTCATGTGAAAATATGACATACCAGAGGACGATGGGTTCATTTTTTAAAAGCTGGAAATGCAACACACCCATCAGATAATAGTTACTCGGATATATTTACAATATATAACTTTAATACTATTATAATGAAATGTTGGCTTGCTGCGGTACCGCACTGAGAATATGTTTCTTCGTAGGGTGCCCGTGCAGCCTATGACCCAACGTCTTCCAAGCGCTGACTCCGCACCTCATGCAGCAGCCATTATTATACCGCGTGCCTGAAGAGGATTTTCTTGAGTTCGCTAAATTTTTTCGATTTGTCGTGTTTTCAATCCAGTCATTGTATTAGCAAGTGGAAGCTAAAGATCCAATACTAGGAGGGAATCCCAATGGAAAATGCGAAGGTTCAGGATTTCATCGAAAGCAACCAGCAGCAATGGGACGAGGAGTACCGATCCCGCATGTGGGATTATTTATCGGACATCACCGAATATGCCAGATACTCGGTCGTGTATGGTTATATAAGAAAGTATATTGCGGACGAGGGAATCCTGGATATGGGATGCGGGGCCGGAATATTGTACGATATGCTTCTGGAGGGCGAAAAATCTAATTACACCGGCGTGGATTTATCCGAAGAGGCTGTCAAAATCGCATCCAGCAAAACTTCGAGGCACATTTTCTATTGTGCAGACATTAATCATTATGTTCCACACAAACGCTATGATGTCATTGTATTTAACGAATCGTTGCAATACGTGCCCAGCACACCAAGCAAGCTGCTTGAATATGCCCGTTATCTAACCCCGGACGGGGTCATCATATCTTCTCTTTATTCTCATAAGAACACCCAGGATCCGGATTATACGATGGTAGAACATAAAATCGAGGAGATCGAAAGCTGCGGATGGTTTGACGTCTTGGATAAAGTGAGTGTGTTTAATCACAATGCAGGATTGAAATGGTATATTCATCTTTTGAAGGCTAAGGGCTAGCGTACTATAACTACCGCATCCATAAAGAACATTCCGTCATTTGGCAGCCGCCGAATGGCGCTTTTTTTGTTTTGCCAACCATTCAAAAGGGTAGTTAACTAGCAACAACTATGCAAAAGGTGGGCATACCATGAAACGGATCATTGCTGTCCTTATTTTAATTTCCGCCATCAGTATTCTGTTGCTCACTTATCATGAGAACGAAGAAGAACCGCAGGGATTCACGGCCTATCGCTTGATTGCGCATGCCATGGGAAGTATCGGCGAGCAGCCGTATACCAATGCTTATGAAGCGATGCTTGCCAATTACGAGAAGGGCACTCGTGTCTTCGAGATTGACTTGATGCTGACTGAGGATCGTAAAGTTGTTGCGCGTCATGAGTGGACGGAGAGCATGACCCAACAGCTCGGTCAGCAGGATAAACTTCCGGATCATAAGCAAGCTGCCCGCCTAACCCATGAGGAATTTATCAATACGCCGATACTGGAGCAATATCAACCGATGGATATAGAGGCCATTATGGACATGATGCAGCACTATTCGGATATGTACATTGTGACGGATACGAAGGAGCAGGAGGATAAGGATATTGAGCACCTGCTGACAGAGATCGTGAATGCTGCCGAGCAGCGAGACCCGGAACTATTGGATCGAGTCGTTATCCAAATTTATAATGAACCGATGCTTGATATGGTCCACGAGATCTATCCTTTTGAATCCATTATCTATACGCTTTATGCCACGCAGGATTCGCCTGCCGAGATCACGGCCTTTGTTCAGGAGAACAAGATTGACGCCGTAACCATGCCAGAGTATAAAGTCAGCCCGAATTTTGTGGCAAAGCTGAAGGCAGCCGGGGCCGTAACTTATGTGCATACGATCAACGACACCAATACCGTTAACAATTATGAAAAATGGGGTGTTTATGGTGTATACTCAGATTTGCTGACCGAGCCGGAAATAGAGCAGAACAGCTTGAGATACTTGTATTAGCCAATAACCATATATCAGAATTTGAAAAAATATGTCTATAAAAGGACATATTTTTTTATTTATACCAGTAATTGGCTTGTGTTATTTACTGGAAGTGGTAATGTTATTAGAACTTAAAGACTATTATGATTTAGGTCTAATGATATAAATTGATAGATTTTTAGTCAAATAGTCTTATAGTATGAATAAATTATTAGGTGAGAGAGAGGAATTCAACTTGGGTAACAGACTAGGATTTTACAAAAAGGCTTTAAGTGCTGTATTAGGGATAACCCTCATACTGTCTCCGTTAGGTGGAGCCTACGCTGCAACAGCAAAGAGTGAAACAAAAACCACTTCCAGTGCTAGTGATATTGAAGGACACTGGGCGAGCAAGACACTTCAGAAATGGAATGAACAAGGTTATCTTAACGGGGATCAAACCGGAAAGATTAATCCGGATGCTCCAATAACTAGAGCTCAACTGGCAGCGGTCGTTAATCGATCGTTTCAGTTCGAGACCAAGGCTGGCATTTCATACAGCGATGTCAAAAGTACATCATGGTACTATAATGACTTGTCCGTGGCAGCTTCGCAGGGGTATATGAAGGGTTACAGCAATGGAACCTTCAAACCAGACAACAAGGTAACACGTCAGGAACTGGCTGTCATCTTGAGTTCACTAATGGAGCTCAAGCCAAGTGATGCAGCTAATAAATTTACAGACACGGATCGTAGTCCGGCATGGAGCAAAGGAGCGATCGGAGCCGTTGCTTCTAGCGGTATCATGAATGGGAGCAATGGCAAGTTCAGACCGACAGCAAGCGCATCCCGTGCTGAAGTCGTTACTGTACTCGATCGTGCTCTTGAAGAGATTAAATCTCAGGAAGTTACGAGTTACGATACGGCAGGTACATACGGTCCTGTTACAGGAACCAAGAACGTTCCGGGATCCGTACATATTAATGCCTTGGATATCACGCTTCAAAATATGACCATAGAAGGTAATCTTGTCATTGGCGAAGGCGTTGGTGAAGGGGACGTCACGCTTAAAGGGGTAACGGTTAAGGGAAGTACAACCATAAAAGGCGGAGGCAAAAACAGTATTCATGTGGTTGACTCCGTGCTTATTACCGTTATTGTGAACAAAAAGGATGGCAGTGTCCGTATCGTTACCGAAGGTGGCAGCTCTGTGTCACAGGTTACACTGCAATCCGGTGCGATTCTGGAAGAAACAGGTTTGACAGGTGAAGGGTTTAAAGATCTGTTATTGTCCAATCTTATTCCATCTGGCTCCAACGTGACTTTGGCAGGGCAGTTTGAAACAGTGGATGTTACAGCAGCTTCGCTGAATGTGAATCTTACTTCAGGCTCTGTAGCTCAGCTAAATGTTGCGGCGAATGCTTCCGGCACGAGTCTGAATGTTGGATCTTCCGCATCTGTTCTATCCCTGATTCTTAATGCAGCAGCGTCTGTGAGTGGTCAGGGAAGCATTGGCAGTGCTCAAGTTAATGCTGCTGGCGTATCCTTCACTCAGCGCCCTGGCAGTCTGGTGTTAGCGGATAACGTTACCGTAAGCGTTGGTAGCGGAGGTTCTACTTCTGGATCTAACGCTGGAACCGGAGAGAGCGGGAATACAACGAATCCTAATCCTACCCAGCCGCCGGTTACGGACCGTATTCAATTGAGTAACGGACAGGCAGTACTGCAGTTTGTGAATGCAGTTCCGTCTCTGGAACTAATTGATTTTAACATCAGCGCAACGGTTGCAGGTGCTGTTTATCAGTTGGAGGACATTGCGTTTAATAACGCGACTAAGATACTGACATTTACACCGATTTCGCTGGATGAACACTATGGTGATACATTGGTTCTTAATGTTACTCCTGCAGCAGGCAGCTCCAAATTCACAACAAGTTTAACAGGCAGCATTAAACTCGAAGGCTTTGAAGGGACAATAACCGATGTTAACGAACTCCCTGTGGAAGGTATGAGAATTGATTTCCGCAGAGGATTAGGCAATACAACGGGCAGCATTGCGACGTCGACGCTTACGAATGCAGATGGACGATATACCGCTAATTTGCCAGCCGGGGTATATACTGGACAACTCACAAAAGCCGGCTTTATTACGACTTATGTAGTAGGCGTCTCACTTAGTGACAGCTTTAACCGGAATGAAGATGCGACTGCAATCAAAATCCCGGCAAACGATGAGATTCGCATCGTGTTGACATGGGGAGAGAAGCCACGGGATGAAGACTCCCATCTGCTTGGACCAACACCTGATGAAAGATCATTCCACACTTATTTTGGTGACCGGGAATATTATTATCAAGGAGAAAAGTTCGCGGATCTGGACCATGATGATACAGACTCCTATGGCCCAGAGACAACGACAATCCGCAAGCGCGTAGACGGCAAGTATCAGTTCTATATTCACAACTACTCCAGAAACGGATATGACGGATCGGAAACGCTGCGTAATTCATCTGCTAAGGTTGAGATATACAGCGGGAATAGCGGTCAGCCTGTGAAAACATATCATATCCCGAGTGGAAGCGGAGACGAGTTATACTGGTATGTATTCGATATGGAAGTTAACGGTGCGGAACTGAATTTCACGGATCATAACAAACTTGTTGTGGATGAGCCTCAATCCGATCTTCAGCCAGCCATAGATTATAATTTTTACTCATCCATTGAAGGAAATCAGTTAGTAGATAACGCTTTACAGCTTACATTGGGTACAGGGTATTATCCAACGCAAGATAAGGTCTTCCTTCGTTTTTCTGTTGAGGGTCCGCTGAACCCGGCTCTTATTGAACTCAAGTCAAGTGAAGGAGCTTTGTTACCGTTCCAGACCAATTCATTGAATAATTCGATTGAGGCTTACCACGGTTCAAATGATAACGGATATGATGTGTCCAATCTTGAACTCCAGTATGAGCTGAAGTTCAAGCAAGCGGGAAGATATACACTTAAAACTGAGTTTATTGATGTAAGCAGTAATCAAGTTTTGGATACGACTTACGATACGCTGGACATTAAAGACGGAGAGCTTGAACTTCTCAACGAAGAGAAGGCCAAACTATCGTTAGAGTCGAGAGTTTCCTATCTTACAACGGTTGGGGAGGCTGTTTATCTTACAGATCGAAATAATCCTCTATTGGATGATACTTTAGTGATCATTGAGGATCTGGAAATGACAACTCCAGCAACCGTGATTGGCAGCGTATATCTCAAGCAAGATCAAGGTGCTATCCTTCTTGAGAATTACAATGACGGAAATCAATACGTTACTTATCAAGCAAAGGTTAAGCTGGTCCGTGGGTCGCAGCAGACAATCGCACAAACCATCTCCATTATTGTCCCAACGCTGGATATCCTGATTGAAGAGGCTGTTGAAGATGCCGATGAGCTAATTCATGATGATCCTGGCTTGACGGAGCTGATTTCTGCTCGTGATGCTGCGATGCAAGCAAGAGTTGGCAGCCAAAACGATGTTAAAATAGCGTCTCTTAAACAGCTGGCGGGACTACTAATTAGCCTGCTCTAAACATGAGGCCAATATAATCTCCTCCGCCCGTCGGATTCACTCTAGTGAATTCGGACGGGCTTTTTCTTTCCCTTCACAGCAGTAAGTACCGCGGCCATTAGGTCACACATCACAATTACCAAAAAAATGTTCGCATTTTATACGAACATAAATTGACTTGATTACCGTGCTAGCATAGACTTATTTTAGTATAATAGTAACCCGTGAACGTGGAGGAATGACGCTTGAAAGAGATGATACAATCCTGGAAGCATGTGTTTAAGCTGGATCCCGACAAGGAGATCAGTGACGACAGCCTTGATGTGGTATGCATGTCAGGAACCGATGCCATTATGGTTGGGGGTTCAACCGGAGTCACTTATGAAAATACCGTGGATCTTCTGTCCCGTGTAAGGCGCTATGAGCTGCCGTGCGTACAGGAAGTATCCGATCTGGAAGCCGTTGTACCCGGATTTGATCTGTACATGATCCCGATGATTTTGAACACACAGGATCCGACCTGGATCATGGGGCGGCATCGTGAAGGAATCGAACGCTATGGTTATATGATTCCGTGGGACTTGGTTGTGACCGAAGGGTATATCGTATTAAACGAGAATGCGGCGGTGGCGAAGCTGACCGGAGCAGAGACTTCGATTGAAGCAGGCACGGCCGCCGCCTATGCGCAGATCGCGGACAAACTGATGAATTTACCGATTGTTTACTTGGAATACAGCGGAGCCTTTGGAGATATGGAGACCGTTCGTACGGTCCGAAGATGGCTGGATAATGCCCGTTTGTTCTACGGTGGCGGAATAACCAACGCCCAGCAAGCGCTGGAAGCCGCCTCTATTTCAGATACGATCATTGTAGGCAACGTAGTGTACGATGATCTCGAGCAGGCGCTTGAGACGGTTAAGGCTGTGAAGGACTGACCGGATCGGAAATCTTCTCTGTTTGCAATCATTTCTATTTTATTGAATCTACAAATCTAGGAGGCAAAATAATATGCAGCCCATTGACATACACGAGGCGGTCAAGCGTCTCAACCCTGAGCAGCGGAAGGCCGTTGAAGCTACGGACGGACCTCTGCTCATTATGGCAGGAGCCGGCTCAGGCAAGACGAGGGTGCTGACGCACCGGATTGGTTACCTGATCGCCACCCGTAAAGCCGCACCATGGAGCATTCTTGCGATTACCTTTACGAATAAAGCAGCCCGCGAGATGCAGGAGCGGGTATCCAAGCTGGTCGGCCGCGAAGGCCAGGATATCTGGGTATCGACATTCCACTCGATGTGCGTGCGCATTCTGCGCAAAGACATCGAGCGGATTGGTTTTACCTCCAATTTCAGCATTCTGGATTCAACGGACCAATTGTCGGTCATTCGGAACGTGATGAAGCATCATAACATCGATCCGAAGAAATTCGAGCCGAAGGCGGTTCAAGCGGCCATGAGCGCGGCCAAGAATGAGTTGATCTCCCCGCAGCAGTATGAACAGAAAGCCGGGGACTATTTTGAATCCCTTGTAGCCAAGGTGTACACCGAATACCAGAAGCGCTTAAAGAGCAACAACTCGCTTGATTTCGACGATCTGATCATGACCACGATCCAGCTGTTTAAGGAAGTGCCGGAGGTCCTCGACTTCTACCAGCGCAAATTCCAGTACATTCATGTAGATGAATACCAGGATACCAACCGGGCGCAGTACATGCTCTGCCGCATGCTGGCGGACAGCCATCACCGCATATGCGTGGTCGGGGACAGCGATCAGTCCATCTACCGCTGGCGCGGTGCGGACATCACGAACATCCTGAATTTTGAGCAGGATTATCCCGAGGCGCGGACGATTCTGCTGGAGCAGAATTACCGTTCTACAGCGAACATTTTGAACGCTGCCAACAATGTGATTGGCCTGAACACGGGCCGCAAGCCGAAGAATCTGTGGACCGAGCAAGGTGAAGGACCGAAGATCAAGGTGTTCCGGGGGGATACGGAGCATGATGAGGGATATTTTGTTACCTCGGAAATCAGCAAGAACATCAATGCAGGCAAGAACTATCAGGATCATGCGATCCTGTACCGGACCAATGCGCAGTCCCGGGTTATCGAGGAAATTCTGATCAAGTCGGACATTCCGTACCAGATCGTCGGGGGTATCAAGTTCTATGATCGCAAAGAGATCAAGGACATGCTCGCCTACCTGCGCCTGATTTCGAATCCGGATGACGATATCAGTTTGACGCGGATCATCAACGTGCCCAAACGAAGCATCGGTGACACCACCGTCGCGAAGCTGGCTGCAGCAGCCGGAGAGCGGGGCATCTCGATCTTCCGCGTGCTGGAAATCGTGGACGACCTCGGTTTTGCCGGACGGACGCGCAATGCGCTGGTGGGCTTTTACGACATGATTGCCGCCCTCAGTCGAATGGTCGAGTTTCTCTCGGTCACCGAGCTTACGGAAAAAATACTGGAGATGTCCGAATACCGGCTCGAGCTGCAAAATGAGAATACGATCGAATCCAGATCCCGCCTTGAGAACATTGACGAGTTCCTGTCGGTTACGCAAGAGTTTGAGAAGAATAATGAGGATAAGTCCCTCATCTCCTTCCTTACGGATCTTGCGCTGATCGCGGACATCGATTCGATGAACGATGACGAAGAAGACCGCGACGACGCTGTCGTGCTCATGACCATGCATAGCGCCAAAGGTCTGGAGTTCCCGGTGGTGTTCATTATCGGCATGGAAGAAGGGGTATTCCCGCACAGCCGTGCCTTCATGGATAACGAAGAGCTGGAAGAGGAGCGCCGCCTTGCTTATGTCGGCATTACGCGTGCCGAGAAGCAGCTGTTCCTGTCCTGTGCGCGTATGCGTACACTCTTTGGCCGCACGACGGCGAACCCGCCTTCACGCTTCCTGGAGGAAATCCCGGAGGAGCTGAAGGAGGACACGCAGATGGCGCATGACCGCTACCGCCGCGGTGGAAGCGGAAGTGTAGGCGGATCTTATGCAGGACGTGGCTTCGGTGGAGGCGGAGGCAGCAACTTTGGCGGTGGACGCAGCGTGGACCTCTCCCTAAGTGGATCGACGGCTTCCGCTCAAGCTGCACCGAAGAGCCGGGTGACCATGACAACCGGTGCCGCATCCCGACCAGCGTCTGCTTCGGGCAGCGGGGAATTTAAAGCTGGCGACAAAGTAGCCCATGGCAAATGGGGTACCGGCACCATTGTGGCGGTGAAGGGAAGCGGCAATGACATGGAGCTGCAGATTGCTTTTCCGGCACCGGTTGGCGTAAAACGTCTTCTTGCCGGTTTCGCGCCGATTACGAAGGTGGAATAAGGGAAGAACTAGGAGCATCAGCATGAACGAAACGCAACCTGTTATGCCCTTATATTATTGAAGGAGGATTGCCCCTGTATGGATTTCAAGGAAAAGATGGGGAAGCTCATCACGGAGCTGAACAATTATAATTACCACTACTATACGCTGGATCAGCCGCTGGTGAGCGACAAGGAGTATGATGCCCTGTACGATCAGCTGGTAGCGTTGGAGGCAGAGACCGGAGCGACGCTTCCGGATTCTCCGACCCAGCGGGTGGGAGGGGAGATTCTGAAGGGTTTTGCCCCGCACCGTCATTTGGCTCCGTTATGGAGTCTCGATAAGGCTCAGAACATCGAGCAGCTCCGTACCTGGCATGATCGGGTGGTCAGGCTGGTCAATGACTACAATACGAAGAATCCCGGCAATCCTCTGCCGAATCCTTGTTACGCGCTGGAGCTGAAGTTTGACGGGTTAACGCTGAACCTTACCTATCAGGACGGCAAACTGGTTCAAGCTTCGACACGGGGCAACGGTGCAGTAGGCGAAGGCATACTGCCCCAGGTGAAGACCATCAAATCGGTCCCGCTGACGATTCCTTATGATGAGGGCACGATTGAAGTACAGGGCGAAGGCATCATGAACCTGTCCGTGCTGGAAAAATACAATCAAACCGCAGCCGAGCCGCTCAAGAATGCGCGCAATGCGGCGGCAGGGGCGCTTCGCAATCTCAATCCGAAGGTGACGGCCGAGCGCAAGCTGAACGCTTACTTCTATAATGTAGGCTACTCGGATGGAATCACTTTTGCCGACCACAAGGAAATGATGGATTTCCTGCGTGAGAACCGCCTTAAGGTCAATCCTTACATTTTCTACTTTGAGCAGTTTGATGATGTGATGGAGCAGCTGGCCGATATCGAGAAACGCCGTTCCGAGCTGGACTATCTCATCGATGGAGCGGTTGTGAAGGTGACCGATTTCCGCATCCGCGAGGCGCTGGGATACACCGACAAGTTCCCTCGCTGGGCGGTCGCTTACAAGTTCGAAGCGGAAGAAACTACGACCGTACTGCAGTCGGTCACCTGGAACGTGGGACGAACGGGTAAAATCACGCCGCTCGCGCGCGTGGAGCCTGTTGAGCTTGCCGGTGTTACCGTGCAAAATTGTACGCTGAACAATATCGGGGATATTGAACGCAAGAACCTCAAGTTCGCGCTGGGCTCACGTGTCTTCATCCGCCGTTCGAATGACGTCATTCCCGAAATTCTTGGAAAAGTAACGGAAGAGAACGACGGCGAAGAGATTTTGTTCCCGGTGGAGTGTCCGTCATGCGGATTCCCGTTGGAGCAGCGCGGGGCGCATCTGTTCTGCAACAACAAGACCGGCTGCAAACCGCAGATCGTGGCGAGAATTACGCACTTTGCTTCCAGGGACGCCATGGACATAGAAACGTTCAGCGACAAAACCGCCATTCAGTTGTATGAGGAGCTCGGCGTTCGGGAGCCTGCGGATCTGTATACCCTCTCTTTTGACAGCTTGGTGAAGCTGGAGCGATTCGGCGAGAAAAAAGCACAGAACCTGCTGGACGCCATCGAGAAGAGTAAGGAGCGGGATCTTGCATCGTTCCTCTTCGCCCTGGGTATTCCGAATACCGGCAAATCCACAACCAAGATGCTGGCCGATCACTACCGTGATCTGCATCGCGTGATGGCAGCGACCGCAGAAGAGCTCGTTGAGCTTCCGGACGTAGGAGGCATCGTGGCCGATAGTATCGCCGGATACTTTGCCGACCCTTTTGCGCAGGCGAGTATCGAGAAGATGCTTTCATTGGGCGTTCAAGCACAAGCGCCGGAAGCACCGAAGCCGGTCAGCAGCGATTCCTATTTCAGCGGCAAAACCGTTGTGCTGACAGGCACGCTTCATCTGCTGACCCGTGAAGAGGCAACGGAACGCTTGGAAGCACTCGGTGCCAAAGTCACCGGCAGCGTGTCCAAGAAAACCGATCTCCTCATCGCAGGCGAAAAAGCCGGCAGCAAGCTGGCCAAAGCCCAGCAGCTCGGCATCGACATCCTGGAGGATGAAGAAGAGTTCGTGCGCTTGCTGAACGAATAACATCTTAATCTGGATATATCTTGCAGAAGCAGATAAAACCCTATATAAACCGAGGCTATCAATAGCCTCGGTTTTCTTTTTTTCACTCGCTCGATTCAACCTCTCTTACTTCCCTTGTAAGCTTGATTTTTCTTGAATCTATTGCGTTTTCTCTCATTCGTCAAAACCTCCTATGAAATCGACTTTTTTTAACAAAAACATACAGAAAAGGATGGAGGAATCTAATTTTGTGGTCTAGAAGTTATTTACCATGGGTCAGTCATCCAATAGAAAGAGGTGGTAGTGAAGTCGTTTACTGCTAGTTTTAAGACCCTGTTGTTATAACAGAAAATTGAGTTGTAGGGAGGAGCAAAGTCTTGAGTAAACGAGTGTTGTCCATATTATTAAGTTTGATATTAATGCTTTCATTGGTTATTCCGGCAGCTGCTGCTCCATCGGAGTCCAAGCAACTGCTGAACAACCCGTTAAGTGCGGAAGATGCTTTGCAATTAAAGCAGATTCTGCAGGATCGGGCTGAGCTTGCCAAGACGCCTGTGCTTGATGAACAATTGGAAAGTTTGGGGACGGGTCAAGTTGATGTCATCGTTGAATTGTCTGCTGAGCCGGTTGCACTGGCGAAGGGGATTTCCTCGATAGCGGGCAAATCATTTAGTTCTTCCATGAAGGCAAGGGTTGAGCAGAAGGTAGAACTGCAGCAGCAGACCTTCATTGACAATCTGAGCACCAACCATATCAATCATGAGGTTTCAAACCAATATAGCTATGCTTTTAACGGGGTAGCATTGGAGATGGACAGCAATAAACTTGAAGACATTCTCAAGATCCCGGGTGTGCTCGGGGTATATCCCGATCTGGAAGTAACGGCAGGACCAAAAGGTGAAGTTAGCCCGCATATGAAGGATACAGGCCCGTTCATTGGCGCTCCGGAGGTATGGGATCTGGGATATACGGGTAAAGGGGTTAAAGTTGGTGTAATCGACACGGGAATCGATTACGTTCACCCTATACTGAAGGATGCTTATAAGGGTGGGTATGACTTCGTGGATAACGATAATGATCCTTATGAAACGACACCGCTTGATTGGGAGAACGATCCTACCAATCCGCCAGAGGTGGATGATAGAGGAAGCACGTACTGGACTGAACACGGAACACATGTGGCGGGCACCATCGCAGCCCGGGATGCGGGTGAATTCGGCGTTGTGGGTATTGCTCCGGAAGCGGATATATACGCCTATCGTGTTCTTGGACCTTATGGAAGTGGTAAGTCCAGCTGGGTACTGGGAGGTATCGACCGTTCAGTTCAGGATGGACTGGATGTCATTAACCTCTCGCTTGGCAATGCCCGCAATGATCCGGACTACGTCACGTCCGTAGCTATTAATAATGCTGCGCTGGCTGGTGTTACGCCAGTCGTTTCCAGCGGCAACTCGGGGCCGAACCGGTGGACCGTAGGATCCCCGGGGGCATCAGCATTTGCCATTACCGTAGGTAACTCTACAGGGCCAAGTGATGAAATTTCGGCAACCACGCATTTTTACACGGATGCTGTACCGCCTGCGGCGCCAATCGGCGTGGATGAGAGCGCAGTAGATACTGGGGCTCAGCCTGAACAACCGACTGTTCCTGAAGAACCGCCTGGTGTACAAGCAGATGATATAGCCCAACTGGCAGTGACGGATGAGAACCCGTTGAATGCAGCAGGCGAAGAAGCTCCGGCAGCGGATGCGGTCCCTGTTGAATCTGCCGAAGAAGAAGCTGTTCCTGCAGCAGACACAAATGCACCTTTGAGCGTAGTAGACGCTACGTATAAACTTGAACTGATGGCTTGGAATCTCGCCGAGGATCCGGAAGTAGTCCTTAACGGAGAGTTTGGCCTCGTTTATGCGGACCTGGGTAAACCTGAGGACTTTGCAGGCAAAGACGTGGCGGGCAAAATCGCGTTGATTAAACGCGGAGAACTCGCATTCGTAGATAAAATTGCCAATGCCAAGGCAGCAGGTGCCATCGGAGCGATCGTATTTAATCAAAATCCGGGACCGATCGGCGTCCTGCTTGGTGACAGCTTTAACTTTATTCCGACGCTTAGTATGAGTAAAGAAGATGGGGATGCCATCAAATCTCTGCTCGACGCCAACCCCGATCTCAAAGTAAGTTTTTCCGATTTTATGAGAAACAAGTCAGCCGGAGACGAGATCAATGACTCAAGTTCCCGCGGTCCGGCTAAAAAGACGCTGGATATTAAACCTGACGTTGTAGCACCGGGAACAAGCATTCTATCATCCGTTCCGGCTTACGGGAAGAACGATCCAGACGCGGATTACAGTCAATCCTATGACCGTTTAACGGGTACAAGCATGGCTGCTCCACACGTAGCGGGGCTTGCCGCACTCGTCTTGGAGAAACACAGTGACTGGACTCCGTTTGATGTGAAAGTCGCACTGATGAACAATGCCAAAGTGCTGGATACGGATTCCTATGATGTCACGGATCAAGGAGCCGGACGTATTCAGGCAGTTGATACCATTCAGGCCGAAGCTCTGGTCAAGGTTCTGGATAAGACCTCTTATCTGGAAAACGGAACAAGTAAAGAGCAGGACAACATTACCGGAAGCATTAACTTCGGTAATTTTACGGGAGCAACGGCTCAAACCGTTCAGAAGAAAATAAAGGTTGAACAGATTGGTGGTATTGGCGGAGCGTTTGAGGTTGAGGTTCATACAACACAATCGACCCCGGGAGTAGCGGTTATGGTGGATCAATCCTCCTTTGACTTAAGCGGGGAGAAAGAATTGATCGTAACGCTAGAAGTACCAGCCGGTATTACCGGAGTTTCGGAACAGCAGGGCTATATTAACTTTGTAAACGGTACCCGCACTTATTCTGTACCTTTTGTAGCATACTTTAATCTTGAAATGACGGGTGTCAAATATACGAAGGTCTATAACGACACGGAAACCTACCTGCCGCATTTTCCTTTGAATGAACAGGGGGAGCTTGGTGAAGTGTCTGTAGGTTTCGAATTTTATAATCCTATGCAAGTTGTCATCATTGATTTGTACGATAGCCTGAATCCTGAATCAGGACCAGATGGTGACGGGTTGATTGGGCAGATTTTTGGCTCGGATAAGTTTCTTTTCGAAGCCAACACGGAATATACGCTCGAATTTGATGGGGAGTACTTCAATTACACAACCGAAGAAATTGAATTGATTAAAGACGGTCTGTACTCGGTAGATCTTAAGTCCCTCGGTACCAATAAAGTCGTTTACGGCGATTACGCAACCATTCCGTTCTTTGTCAAAACCAAAGCACCTATCATTAACACAAAATCTGATGTGCAGGCTTCCAGTGGTTCCCCTCTCGCATTAACTGGAACCATCAACGATCTTTATGTTACGGCTGTTCCGGCTTTAATGGACGAATGGACGATTGATTTTGATGTCAGCGAATGGCTGGATGCCACTTATGTTGTCAAAAAAGCCGACAAGACCGTTGCCAAGCAAGGCAGCTTCGACGTCGAACAGGATGGCGCATTTAACATTGCGTTAGATGGACTGTCCTCAGGTAAATACAACGTTGAGCTTTCGGTTAAGGACCATCAAGGATTGGAAGGAAAAGCTGCGGTATCTGTTAATGTACCAAGCACTCCAGATCCAGGTAATCCTGGCGGCGGCTCATCATCCGGTGGCGGATCCACAGGCACACCATCCACTCCAGCTCCTGAAGTTTCGGGTGATGCCAAAGTAACCACGAAGAAAAATGCGGACGGCACCGAGTCTGCAACAGCAGCCCTGTCCGAAGCAGCGGTTACAGCTGGAATTGCTGGTGACAGCAAAGAAGTGAAGCTGGACGTATCCAAGCTTGATTTCAGTAAATATAGCGATGTAGCTCTTACACTGGGCAAGGCAACCGTTGATAAACTGAAAGCATCGGGCAAGCCTCTTGTTATAACTGGTAACGGCTTTACCCTGACAGTGCCTGCCGATGCCTTGGATGATTTCACAACGACCAGCGGATTCAGCTTAACGGTCTCGGCAGCTGCGAGCAAAGCAGGATCCGGAAACAGCTTGAGCGCTGTATCTTCCATTGTTACGGTTAAACACGCCGCCAAGTTCAAACATCCGCTTCTGTTGACCTTGAACTATGACCCGGCCAAAGTGAAAGATACTCGTAAGGTTGGAGCTTACGTTCAGTCGGAAAAAGGAGACCTGCAATCCGCAGGATTGCTGCAATCGGCGTCACGCGGATCGATCACGTTCCGTATCAACGGACCGGGATCTTATGCAGCCGCTGAGAATAACGCAACCTTCAACGACATCGTAGGCCACTGGGCTAAAGATGAGATCGAAGTTGCGGCTTCGCAGCATATTACGAACGGTACCGGTGCAGGCCGGTTCTCTCCGAACAATGCAGTGACCCGCGCCGAATTTGCGACGCTGCTTGATCGTATTTTTGAGACAGGCATTGATTGGGAGAAACGCAGCACAGAAGCGGGTGCGAAGAATCCGCTAACCCGTGAGGATATGGTAGTCATGATTGCTGAAGCATTGAAGATTGATTCTGAAGCAGGCTCCTTGTCATTTAACGATGCGAATCTGATTTCGGAGGATGCACGTGCGGCTGTAGCCTTTGCTGTGAAGGAAGGTCTGGTTAAGGGCGTAAGCGGCAACCGCTTTGCTCCAGACGAAACCTCCACTCGGGCGCAGGTATCCGTGATTGTGTATCGCTTGCTGGATTATTTGAATAAAATCTGATGATCTACGAGCTAGTGATTATATGCAGTAAGATAGGGTAGAATCGAGGGAGTTGTCCTGGGTCTTAAAAAGAACCGGGCCAGCTCCTTTCTTTTTTAAACTGTAAAATATGGTTATATATTCTCATTGTGTCATGGTATATTTTATATGGATTAGTCAATCTTTAATCGGAAGGGATAGACATGAAGAGTAAAAAAACATTCGGTTATCTGGCCATACTCTTATTCCCGTTGTTTATAATCATTTTGGTTTTAAGTGGATTGACTCAGCCCGGGAGGGAAGCGGAAGATCTTCGCATGAGCATCGAATGGCTGACGAAGTACGTACTGCCATGGATATTTCTGTACTGGTTCGTCAAACTCGTTAGAAAAATCAAATAAAAAGACACTCACCATGCACGTACTGTGCAGTTGATGAGTGTCTTTTTTACGATATGAGGGTTATTCTCTGGACCATTCGTCCAGCTTGTCATCGCCAGGAAGAAGCAGGGCAAGGAGACCGAGCAGAGGCAGAAAACCAATCGAGATCATGACATTGCCGATTCCCCAGGCATCCCCAAGATTACCGAGTACAAGCGAACCGATACCGCCCATGCCAAAAGCGAACCCGGTAATCAGTCCGGAGACCGTGCCAATATTGCCCGGATGCAGCATTTGAGCATAGACGACGGTAACCGAGAAACTCGACAGAAGTACAAACCCACCGATCACGAGCAGAACGGCCGCCCAGAACGAGGAGACAAATGGAAGGATCAGAGCAATCGGAGCTGTACCAATCATCGAGAACATAATCATGTTTCTGCGTCCGAACCGGTCTGCCAGAGGTCCACCGAAGAAAGTGCCTATGGCTCCTGAAGCGAGAAACAGGAAAATATAAATCTGAGCATTATCCAGCTTGATCTGGTAAGCATCCATGAGATAGAAGGCATAATAGCTGCTGATGGCTGCGCCATACCAGGAGCGGATAAACACAAGGACGACGAGCACCAGCGTTGCGTTGCGAATGCTTTTACGGCGGGCGGGATCGAGCATGCGCCCGGCGGCTCTCTTTTTAAACGTGTATCCTGCCTTCAGCATACCGTGATACCAATAGGCAACATAAGATTGCACGAGGATGCCCGCAGCGGCAACGAAGGTGAACCCGATCGCGCCAAACTGTCCAAACGGTACGAAGATATATCGCGTAAGTAGTGGAGCCAGCGACTGACCGGCATTTCCCCCTACCTGAAAAATGGATTGAGACAGTCCCTTTCGCATGCCTGCAGCCATATGGGCGACCCGCATTCCTTCAGGGTGGAAGGTCGCAGAGCCTAACCCGATCAGGACGACGGCAAACAACACCAGGATATAGGTATGCGCATAGGCCAGAATGAACACGCCTGCAAACGTGAAGCACATGCCGATCGGAAGCAGAATCGGTGTCGGCCTTCGATCCGCGGCGTAGCCGATAACCGGCTGGATTATGGAAGACGTAAAGTTGATGGCGAAGGAGATCCAGCCAATCTGCGTGAAGGTAAGAAAGAGATTATCCTTTAATATAGGAAAAATAGCAGGAATCACGGACTGAATCGAATCATTGAACAAATGTACAAAACTGATAGCGAGCAGTATTTTATATACCGTGGCCTGTTGTGCCTCTCCATGGGCAGGGCTTGGCGTATCCTTGGGTTTCTGGAGAGTTATGCTTTTGTCTGCCATTTGGCGAACTCCTTTCTTATGTAAGTAGTCGGGCTGTAGAAAAGCGATGAACTAACCTTAAAACCTTTTGAATAGGAAATCAATGACATTTCGAGATGAAATGAAGAATAATGCGAGTCTGAAATTCGATTGGTTTTGGTAAAGGATAAAAGATAAATGGGGGGAGTTTGGAGTCTTAAAACACCGAAATACGTATAAATCCGTTGTTATGAGAAAAGTAGCATAATTATATATGAAAAAGCTTGCTATATCACTTTCAGCATGGTATATTACTAACTGTCGCTTTTGACGAAAGCTTTTGAAGCTTGTCGAACGGTGTCGAAAAAAAGTGTTGACATCAAGTTGAATACTTGATAAGATATAAACCTGCGCTGCTGATTGAGATTAATCGGCAAAGCAGCCAACAAGTTCCTTGAAAACTGAACAAATGGAACACGTCAATGTAACACAAGCAAACGTTAATACGTTAGCTTCTAAATGAGCAAGTCAAACCTTTTTGGAGAGTTTGATCCTGGCTCAGGACGAACGCTGGCGGCGTGCCTAATACATGCAAGTCGAGCGGACTT